>SEGS01000019.1 GCA_004210915.1 Variovorax sp.
ACCGTGACCTTGAACTCGGTCGTTTTCTCGGGGAACACCAGCCGCGCCTGGTAATTGGCGAACGGGTCCTGCATCCAGTTGACGAAGTGGTCCGCCGGCTCGACCTGCAGTGAATAAGAGATGACGTTGCTGCGGCAATGCGGCGCCGGACGAAGTCGCACGACCTGCGGCCCCAGTTGCACGGGGCGGTCGTATTTGTAATGCGTGACGTGGTGGAGTGCGGCGTGAATGGACATGCGTTTCTTTGGAAGCAGGGCCGCAAGGGCGTGTCGAGGAATGTCTCTGTCGAGACGCATACTAGCCCACTTGCAAAGCAATTAATGCGCCACAGAGCGCGCAACAGGAAGGCTTCGCAGCGTGCCGTCAGCCATGGAATCGGGGGAAGCGTCGGGCCAGTCGGGCAGCCTGTGGCCCTTTGTCGCGATGGCCGGTCTGGTGCTCGGGGCCGCGGCGCAGTTGCAGCAGCCGGCTTTGTTGGCGGCGGGCTTCTATGTCGCGCCCTTGCTGGCCGCCGTGGTGTTGTTGGCGGTGTTGCGCGTGGCGGGGCGGCGGGGCACCTCCGTCGTGGCGCTGCTCGCGGCTGCCCTCTGTGCCGGCATCCTGCTTGGCGCGGGGTCCACCGGCTTGCGTGCCGTGTGGCACGCGGCTGACGCCCTGCTGCCCGAATTGGAGGGGCGCGATATCGCCGTCGTCGGCGTGGTGGCGCAGATGCCGCAGCGCAGCGAGGCCGGCGTGCGCTTCCGCCTCGACGTGGAATCGGCCCGCTGGGCCGATGCGGCCGTGCCTGGGGTCACGCCCCGCGTATCGCCCCGAGCACCACCGCGCGTACCGCCGCATATCAACCTCGGGTGGTACGCCGCGAACACCGGCCTCTGGGACCGCGCCGCAGACCCCGCGTCCACCCCGCCGCCGGCCGGTGCGCCTGCGCCCGTTCACGCCGGGGAGCGCTGGGCGCTGACCGTGCGCCTGCGGGCGCCGCACGGCAATCTGAACCCGCATGGCTTCGATCAGGAGCTTCGGCTGTGGGAGCAGGGCGTGCACGCCGCCGGCTACGTGCGCACCGGCTCGCGCGACGCCGCGCCCGAGCGCTTGGCGGCCACGTGGCGCCACCCGGTCGAGCGGGCGCGCGAAGCCGTGCGCGACGCCGTTTTCGCGCGCGTGGCCGACCGCCAGCAGGCCGGCGTGATTGCCGCGCTGGTCACGGGCGACCAGAACGCCATCGACCGGGCCGACTGGGACGTGTTTCGCGCCACCGGCGTTGCCCACCTGATGAGCATCTCGGGGCTGCACATCACGATGTTCGCCTGGCTCGCGGCCTGGATCGTCGGGGCGCTGTGGCGGCGCAGCACGCGGCTGATGCTGCGCTGGCCCGCGCCGCAGGCCGCCCTCGTGGGCGGCGTGCTGCTCGCGACGCTGTATGCGCTGTTCAGCGGCTGGGGCGTGCCGTCGCAGCGCACCGTGTGGATGCTTGCGGTCGTGGTGTTGTTGCGCCTGTCGGGCCGGCAATGGCCCTGGCCCTTCACCTGGTTGCTCGCCTGCGCGGCGGTCGTCGCAATCGATCCCTGGGCACTGGTGCAGGCGGGCTTCTGGCTCAGCTTTGTCGCGGTGGGGGTGCTATTCGCCACGGGCGCCGGGCCGGAGGCGGCCGCACGGAAGGATGTCCTGGCGCGCTTCCAGCGCCTGCTGCGCGAGCAATGGGTGGTAACGCTCGCGCTGACGCCGTTGACGCTGTTGCTGTTCCAGCAGGTCTCGGTGGTGGGCTTGCTGGCCAATGCCGTGGCGATTCCCGTGGTCACGCTGGTGATCACGCCGCTCGCGATGCTGGGGGTGATTGCGCCGCCGCTGTGGGATGCGGCGGCATGGGTGGTGCAGGCCCTCGGCCTGGCGCTGAAGGCGTTGGCCGGACTGCCTTTCGCCACCCTCTCGATGGCCGCGGCGCCACTCTGGATGGGCGCATCCGGCGTGGCGGGCGGCGTGCTGCTTGCGATGCGCTTGCCCCGGTCGTTGCGGGCGCTCGGTCTGCCGCTGTTGCTGCCGGCGTTGCTGTGGCAGGCGCCGCGGCCAGGTGTCGGCGAATTCGAACTGCTGGCGGCCGACGTGGGCCAGGGAAATGCGGTGTTGGTCCGCACCGCGACGCACAGCCTGCTCTACGACGCGGGACCGCGCTACAGCCTCGAGAGCGATGCCGGTCAGCGCGTGCTGGTGCCGCTGCTGCGCGCGTTCGACGAAAAGATCGACCTGCTGTTGCTCAGCCACCGCGACAGCGACCACACCGGCGGCGCGGCGCCGGTGCTGGCCATGCAGCCGCAGGCGGCGCTGCTGGCGTCGATCGAGGCGACCCACCCGTTGCAGGCGCAGCGGCCCGCGCAACGCTGCGTCGCCGGGCAACGCTGGACGTGGGACGGCGTGCACTTCGAGGTGCTGCATCCGCTGCCGTCCGACTACGACAGCGCGGTGAAGCCGAATGCGCTGTCCTGCGTGCTGCGCATTGGCAATGAGCGTGCCGTGGCGCTGCTGGCCGGCGATATCGAGCGAGAGCAGGAATCGGCGCTGGTGCAGCGCATGCCTGCCGGGGGTCTGCGCGCCGACCTGCTGCTGGTACCGCATCACGGCAGCAAAACCTCTTCGAGCGCGCCCTGGCTGGACGCCGTGCAGCCGCGCGTGGCCGTGGTCCAGGCTGGTTACCGCAATCGTTTTGGCCACCCGGCGCCCCCGGTCACCGCGGCCTACGCCGCCCGCGGCACGCTGCTGGTCGACAGTCCGAACTGCGGGGCGGCCCACTGGTCGAGCCTGCGGCCGGCCGAGGTCGACTGCGAGCGGGCGCGGCGTGCGCGCTATTGGCATCACCGTCCCACGGCGCCTTAACAGGCCGGGGACGGCGCCCACGGTAGTGCTATCCCGCCCCGAAGATTGGCCCTGAACTTGCTAAGCTATGGCTCAAGGAGATCGGTCGTTGTATGCATAAATTCGATGAGATGTACGAGCAGCAGCCTTATGCGGGGGCTGCGATCCGGGAGCACTACAAGCGCTACGACCAATGGCTTGCCCGCCAGCCGGGCGATGCGATGCGGGCCCGCCGTGAAGAGGCCGAGATGATCTTCCGCCGCGTCGGCATCACCTTTGCGGTGTACGGCGCCAAGGATGAAGACGGCGCCGGCACCGAGCGGCTGATCCCTTTCGACCTCCTGCCGCGCATCATTCCGTCGCACGAATGGGAGGTGATGGAAAAGGGCCTGGTGCAGCGCGTCAATGCGCTCAACCGCTTCATCCACGACGTCTATCACGACCAGGACATCATCAAGGCCGGCATCATTCCGGCCGAGCAGATCCTGAACAACGCGCAGTTCCGCCCCGAGATGATGGGCGTGACGGTGCCGAACAACGTCTACTCGAACATCGCGGGCATCGACATCGTGCGCGCGCCCGATTCGGCCGGCAACGGCGAGTACTACGTGCTCGAAGACAACCTGCGCGTGCCCAGCGGAGTGAGCTACATGCTGGAAAACCGCAAGATGATGATGCGGCTCTTCCCCGAGCTGTTCAACCAGAACCGGGTGGCGCCGGTCGCGCATTACCCCGACCTGCTGCTCGAAACGCTGCGCGCGAGTGCGCCGCCTGCCACCGCCGATCCGACGGTCGTCGTGCTGACCCCGGGCATGTACAACAGCGCCTACTTCGAGCACGCTTTCCTCGCGCAGCAGATGGGCGTCGAACTGGTCGAGGGGCAGGACCTGTTCGTCAAGAACGACTTCGTCTACATGCGCACCACGAATGGCCCCAAACAGGTCGACGTGATCTACCGGCGCGTGGACGATGACTTCCTCGACCCCGAGGTGTTCCGCCCGACATCGACACTCGGCTGCGCCGGCCTGATGCGCGTCTACAAGGCTGGCAACGTCGCGATCTGCAATGGCGTCGGCACCGGCGTGGCAGACGACAAGTCGATCTACCCGTACGTGCCGAAGATGGTCGAGTTCTATCTCGGCGAGAAGCCGATCCTGAAGAACGTGCCGACCTACATGTGCCGCAACAAGGACGACCTCGACTACACGCTGGCCAACATGAAGGATCTGGTCGTCAAGGAAGTGCACGGCGCGGGCGGCTACGGCATGCTCATCGGCCCGGCTGCGACGCAGGCCGAGATCGAGGACTTCAAGAAGGCCGTGATCGCCAAGCCCGATGGCTACATCGCGCAACCCACGCTGAGCCTGTCGACTTCGCCGACGTTCGTCGACGCCGGCATCGCGCCGCGCCACATCGACCTGCGGCCCTTCGTGCTGTCGGCCAAGGAGGTCCAGATGGTGCCCGGCGGCCTGACCCGCGTGGCCCTCAAGGAAGGTTCGCTGGTGGTCAATTCATCGCAGGGCGGCGGCACCAAGGACACCTGGATTCTCGAAGCGGACCGGCCGGCTCGCCCCCGTGCAGCACCGGCTGCGTCCCAGACGCAAAGCCAGACCCAGACTCAAGGCCCTTCGGCCTGAGCGCCCGGACACACAAGGAAAGAACCCGATGCTGTCACGCACCGCCGACCACCTCTACTGGATGTCGCGCTACACCGAGCGCGCCGAGAACACGGCGCGCATGCTCGACGTCAACTACCAGACCTCGCTGCTCCCCCAATCCGCCGAAGTTGCCAAGTTCGGTTGGCAGGGCCTGCTGTCGATCAGCGAACTGCTGCCGCTCTACAACACCAAGTACGACCAGATCACGCCGAACGAAGTGATGGAGTTCATGGTCAAGGACGAGAGCAATCCCTCGTCGATCGTCTCGTGCCTGAAGGCTGCGCGCGAGAACGCACGGGCGGTGCGCGGCGCGCTGACTACCGAGGCGTGGGAAACGCAGAACACCACCTTCCTCGAAGTCAACCGCATGCTGCGCGCGGGCGATTTCGAGCGTGATCCGGGCCAGTTCTTCGAGTGGGTCAAGTTCCGCTCGCATCTCTCGCGCGGCGTGACGCTGGGCACGATGCTGCAGGACGACGCCTTCCACTTCTCGCGCCTGGGCACCTTCCTCGAACGCGCCGACAACACCGCGCGCCTGGTCGACGTGAAGTTCCACGCGCTCAACAGCGAGTTCTTCGGCACCGCGACCGAGGAAGATCAGGAGTACGACTTCTATCACTGGAGCGCGATCCTGCGCAGCGTCTCGGCCTTCGAGGTGTACCGCAAGGTCTACCGCGACGTGATCAAGCCCGAGCGCGTGGCCGAACTGCTGATCCTTCGCGCGGACATGCCGCGCTCGCTCCATGCCAGCCTGGCCGAGGTGGTGAGCAATCTCGACAAGGTCAAGAACGAACAGAGCGCAGAAACCCGCCGCCGCGCCGGCAAGCTGCTGGCCGACCTGCAGTTCGCCCGCGTCGACGAGATCCTGGCGACAGGGCTGCACGCTTACCTCACGCAGTTCCTCGATCGGGTGAATGAACTGGGTGGGCGCATCAGCCAGGACTTCCTGGTGCCGGCGCACTGAACAGACATCTGCAGCGCGACGCACGCGGCTGGCACGTCACTCACTGCACACGTCCCGAGGCCTGCAGTGATGGAACTGCTCGCCGCGCCAGCGCTTTTGACAACCGCCTCGTTAAGTTCCTTGCCAGAGCCCTCGATCAACGATTGAAGCGCTAAGCAGCAGGGTTTTGGTGCTCTGGGCGATCGGGGGCTCCGGCTCGTTAGCCGTGGGGCTGCAAAGCGTCGGTGGCCCGCCGGCGCCGTCGGCAGATTGCTACAACGGGCCTACTCACCGAAACATGAAACCGCTGCCTGGCTATTTGCATGAGGTTTGGGTCAACCTCGATGAAGACGGAAACGAGCTTTGGTCATGCGTTGCATTGGGTCCACGCGGCGATGCCGCTCGGACGTTCGAAGGAGGACTCGGCGCGTGCGTCCTGGTTTTCTGGGCTGATAGTCACTTCGAGGCCATGAACTGGTACCACGATCTTCTGGGACGTGAGCGCTACAGGTCGGAAGAGGCGTGTGACTTCACCCGTTACCCGGCCGATTGGTACGCAACGCAAGAAACTTTCGTGAGGTCTGCCACCTGAATGCACACGCTTTAACGCCGGTCGGGATCGGGGTTTAGGCTGTGAGCGGTCTGTGCGCTGAGCTTGACGAGTGGACCGTTCAGCCCGCCGTCGCTTGCCGCACCGCATGCTCCCAGCGCGCCATCGCCGCTTCCGCCTGCGCGCGCCCCATCGTCGGCATGAAGCGACGTTCGACACGCCAGAGCTTCGACAACTGTTCTGCGCTCTCGTACACACCGCTCGACAGGCCTGCCAGATAGGCCGCGCCCAGCGCCGTGGTTTCCGTGACCTTGGGCCGAACCACTGGAATGCCCAGCAGATCGGCCTGGAACTGCATGAGCAGATCGTTGACGCAGGCGCCGCCGTCGACACGCAACTCGGTCACCGGCGCGCCGCCCGCCGCGACCACATCACGGCTCATGGCCTGCAGCAGTGCGGCGCTTTGGTACGCGATGCTTTCGAGCGCGGCGCGCGCGATGTGCGCGACGGTGGTGCCGCGCGTCAGGCCGGTGATCGTGCCGCGCGCGTCCGCATGCCAGTAGGGCGCACCCAGGCCGGTGAAGGCCGGCACCATCATCACGCCGCCCGCATCGGGCACGCTCTCGGCCAGCGCCTGCACTTCGCCGCTGCCCTTGATGGCTTGCAGGCCGTCGCGCAGCCATTGCACGACGGCGCCGCCGACGAACACGCTGCCTTCCATCGCGTACTGCGGCATCGCGCTGGTCTGCGCGGCGCTGGTCACGAGCAGGCCGTTCTGCGAAGGCTGGAAGGCGTCGCCGGTGTGCATCAGCAGGAAGCAGCCGGTCCCGTAGGTGTTCTTGGCCATGCCTGCGCTGAAGCAGGCCTGGCCGAAGAGGGCGCTCTGCTGGTCGCCGGCCACCCCGCCGATCGGCAATGACCGGCCCAACAGCGCGGCATCGGTGTCCGCAAAGTGGGCGCTCGAGGGCTTGACCTCTGGCATCAGCGAGGCGGGGATGTCGAGTGCCTTCAGCAGGTCGGCGTCCCACGTATTCGTGTGCACGTTGAAGAGCATCGTGCGCGAGGCGTTGCTCACGTCGGTCACGTGCACCTTGCCGTTGGTGAGCTGCCACATCAGCCAGCTGTCGACGGTGCCGAAGGCCAGCTCGCCGCGCTCGGCGGCGGCGCGTGCGCCCGGCACGTTATCGAGCAGCCAGCGCAGCTTCGTGCCGGAAAAATAGGCGTCGATCACGAGACCGGTCTTGTCACGGATGGTGTCGGCCATGCCGTCCTCGCGCAGGCGCGCGCACAGCGGTTCGGCCCGGCGGTCCTGCCAGACGATGGCGTGGTGCACCGGCTCGCCGGTCACGCGGTTCCAGAGCAGCGTGGTTTCGCGCTGGTTGGTGATGCCGATGGCGTGGATGTCCTTCGCGTCGAGCTTCGCTTTCTGCAACACCTCTCGCGCGGTCGCGAGCTGGCCGCTCCAGATCTCGCGCGGATCGTGCTCCACCCAGCCGGGCTGCGGGTAGATCTGCGTCAACTCTTTCTGCGCCATCGCGACGATGTGGCCGGAACGGTCGAACACGATGCTGCGGGAGCTGGAAGTGCCCTGGTCGAGGGCGAGCAGATAGGTCATGGCGGGCTCGTCAGGTGGAACGGTTTTCGGAGGCGATCTCGCAAAGCACACCGGCTTGTGCGAGCAGATCGGGGAAGGGCGGCGGCGGCGGCGCGTCGGTGAACAGGCGGTCGATCTGCGACAGCTTGCCGATCTCGATCATCGCGGGTCGGTTGAACTTGCTCGCGTCGGCCGCCAGCCAGACCTCGCGCGCCTGCGAAATGATGGTCTGCGCAACCTTCACCTCGCGCAGGTCGAAGTCGCGCAGCGACCCGTCTGCCTCGATGCCCGAGACGCCGATCAGCGCGATGTCGACCTTGAACTGGCGGATGAAATCGATGGTCGCCTCGCCCACGATCGCGCGGTCGCGCAGCCGCACCGAGCCGCCCGCCACGATCACTTCGCAACCCGGATTGCCCGCCAGCATGTCGGCCACATGGAGGTTGTTGGTGATGACGCGCAGGCCCGTGTGCTGCATCAGCGCCTTGGCGATGGCTTCGGTGGTGGTGCCGACGTTGAGGATCAGCGAACAGTCGTTGGGCACCTGGCGTGCCACTGCACGCGCGATCCGGGCCTTGCCTTCGGCGTGCAGCGTTTCGCGCAGCTGGTGGCCGAGGTTCTCCGTGGTCGAACTCGGCACGCGCACGCCGCCGTGGAAGCGCGCCAACAGCCCCGCATCGGCCAGCCTCTGGACGTCGCGTCGAACGGTCTGCAAGGTCACGCCCAGCAGTTCGGCCAGCTGCTCGACGGTGGCCGAGCCGCGCGCGCGGACGGCTTCGAGCAGGTGGATCTGGCGGGGATTGGCGTTCACGCTGGCGGACTGGAATTCGAAAGAACAGTCTATACGAAACAAAACGAATTGCCATAAGGGCAAACTCCGGCGAAAATCGCGTCCTAAGGAATCGAAATGAACGAATACGAAAATCCTCAGGCCGCGGTCGCCGCGACGAGCATCGCCCCCGATCTGGACTGCGACGTCCTGGTGGTGGGCGGCGGGATCAACGGCTGCGGCATCGCGCGCGACCTGGCCGGCCGGGGTTGGCGCGTGGTGCTGTGCGAGAAGGACGACCTGGCCTCCCACACCTCGTCGTCGTCGACCAAGCTGATCCACGGCGGCCTGCGCTATCTCGAGTACTACGAGTTCTCGCTGGTCCGTAAGGCCTTGCAGGAGCGCGAGGTGCTGCTGAAAAGCGCGCCGCACATCATGTGGCCGCTGCGCTTCGTGATGCCGCACGACCCGTCGATGCGGCCGGCCTGGATGGTCCGCATCGGCCTGTTCATGTACGACCACCTGGCCCGGCGCGAGGTGCTGCCCGGCTCGCGCGGCGTCGACCTGCGCACGCATGCGGCCGGCGCGCCGCTCAAGAAGTCGTACCGCCGCGGCTTCGTGTATTCCGATGGCTGGGTCGACGATGCGCGGCTGGTCGTGCTGAATGCGATGGACGCGCGCGCGAAGGGCGCCCAGGTGCTGACGCGCACGCGCTGCGTCGGCGCGCAGCGCGGTGCCGACGGCTGGACAGCAACGCTGGACGGACCGCAAGGCGAACGAAAGGTCCGTGCGCGCGCCGTGGTCAATGCGGCCGGACCGTGGGCCGAGGCCTTCCTTCGCGGTGTCGCGCAATCGGCGAAGGGCGAAACGCTCGCCACCAAGAGCCTGCGCCTGGTCAAGGGCAGCCACATCGTGGTGCCGCGCCTCTTCGAGCACGACCACGCCTACATCTTCCAGAACCCCGACAAGCGGATCATCTTCGCGATCCCGTACCAGCAGGATTTCACGCTGATCGGCACCACCGACGTGGAGATCAGCAAGGACGATCCCGGCGCCGCGAAGATCAGCCAGGACGAGATCGACTACCTCTGCACCCAGGCCAGCCGCTACTTCGAGAAGCCGATCGTGCCTGCCGACGTGGTGTGGACGTACTCCGGCGTGCGCCCCCTGCTCGACGACGCTTCGGGCGACCCGTCGGCCGTCACGCGCGACTACCTGCTCGAAGCCAACGCCACGGCCGCGCCGCTGCTGTCGGTGTGGGGCGGCAAGATCACCACCTTTCGCAAGCTGGCCGAGGACGCGGCCGACGAGGTCGGCAAGATGCTCGGGCAGGACCGCTCGCAGCGACCGGCATGGACCGGTGGCGCCTTCCTCACCGGCGGCGACCTGTCGACATGGATCGGCGCGCCGAAGCGACCCGATGACGATTTCGAGCGCTTCGTCGGCGCAGTGCAGACGCGCTATTCGTGGCTCGAGGCGCGGCTGGCCCGGCGGCTTGCACGGGCCTACGGTGCGCGGGTGGACACGGTGCTCGGCGATGCGCAGTCGATGTCCGACCTGGGCGAAGAGGTGGCACCGGGCCTGCATGCGCGGGAACTGCAATACCTGCGCAACGAGGAGTGGGCGGTGAGCGCGGAGGACGTGCTCTGGCGGCGCTCCAAACTGGGCCTGCGTTACACGCCGGCGCAGCGCGAACAGGTCGAGGCGTGGTTGCGCCACCACGCCTGACGCCCGCCCCGCGTCGCGACAGGCGCCGGGGCGCCTACATTTGAGGCCCTTTTCCGACCCATGCGCCTGTGACTGCCTCGCCCCCGACCTCTGCTGCACCCGTCAAGCGCGTGCTGGTCATCGACTATTCCCAGACCGGGCAGCTGAGCGCGGTGGCGGCGCAAATCATCGCGCCGCTGCGCGCCGACCCGGCGATCGCCGTGCATGTAGAGGCGCTCCGGCCGCTGAAGCCGTTCCCGTTTCCCTGGGGCTTCTTCCCCTTCTTCGATGCGTTTCCGGAGTCCGCACACCTGCGCCCGGGCGCGCTTGCGCCGCTGTCGCTGCGGGGCGATGAAGACTTCGACCTCGTCATCCTGCCCTACCAGGTCTGGTTTCTCGCGCCGTCGCAGCCGGTCACGGCCTTTCTCCAGCATCCGTTAGCGGCGCGCCTGCTGGCGGGCAAACCGGTGGTCACGGTGATCGCCTGCCGCAACATGTGGCTGCTGGCGCACGAAAAGCTCAAAGGCCTGCTCGCGGCGACGGGCGCGCGCCTCAGCGACAACATCGTGCTGACCGATCCCGGCCCCACCTTCGCGACCTTCTTCACCACGCCGGCCTGGCTGGTCTGGGGCCGCAAGCGCGGCTTCTGGGGCATGCCCGACGCGGGGCTCGATGCGAACCAGATCGCGGGCTGCCGGCGCTTTGGCCTGGCGCTGCGCGACGCGCTGCGCGAAGGGCGCGAGCGTCTGGCGCAACCGATGCTGGAAGGCCTGGGCGCGGTGCGTGCCGATGTGCGCCTGTACATCAGCGAGAAAGCGGGCACCCGCAGCTTCTATCTCTGGGGCAAGTTGCTGATGGCGGCGGGGCCGCCGGGCAGCTGGCAACGCAGGCCGCTGCTGGCACTGTATGTGCTATTCCTCCTCGCGCTGATTGTCACGGTCGTGCCGGTCAGTTTGAGCCTCCAGGCTTTGCTGCGACCGTTCTTCAAGGGGTGGCTGACTAAAATGAAGGTCCAATTCGAGCGCCCGTCGGGCTCCTCCACGGACCGTTCCCCTTTCTATGACGACTGATGTCTTCCTGACGCGTACCGGCGCGTTCCTGCCTTTCGCGCCTGTGGGCAATGACGAAATCGAAGACGTCCTCGGCCGCATCGGTGGCAAGGCTTCGCGCGCGCGGCGCCTGATCCTGCGCAGCAACGGCATCGTGTCGCGCCACTACGCGATCGACCGCGCCACGGGCGAGCTGGCCATGACCAATGCGCAGCTCGCGGCTGAGGCCATTCGCGCGCTGGGCGATGACATCGGGGCGGTCGACTGCCTCGCCGTCGGCACCTCCCTCCCGGACCAGCTGATGCCGGGCCACGCCGTGATGGTGCACGGCGAGCTCGGCTGGCCGCGGCTCGAAGCCGTTTCCTGCGCCGGCATCTGCCTGGCCGGCACCGCGGCCTTCAAGCATGCGTGGTTGTCGGTGCGCGCCGGCGATGCGCAGCGCGCAGTCGCCAGCGGGTCCGAGCTGGCGTCGGCCGTCATGCGGGCGCCCAACTTCGAGGCCGAGGTCGAACACAAGCTGCAGGCGCTGGAGGACCGTCCCGAGCTGGCCTTCGAGAAAGACTTCCTGCGCTGGATGCTGTCCGATGGCGCCGGCGCCGTGCTGCTGGAAACGGCGCCGCGCGGCCCCCTGTCGCTGCGGGTGGACTGGGTCGAGCTGTCGTCGGCCGCGCACGCCTTGCCGGTCTGCATGTATGCAGGCGCCGACATGACGGACGACGGCACGCTGCGCGGCTGGGCGAGCGTTCCGGCCGACGACCGCGCGCGCCAGTCGACCTTCGCCGTCAAGCAGGATGTGCGACTGCTCAACGACAACATCGTGCGCGCCACCCTGGCCGAGCCGCTGGTCGAGCTGATGGGGCGCCGCGCGCTGAAGTCCGACGACATCGACTGGTTCCTGCCGCACCTGTCGTCCCGTTATTTCGCCGAGCCCGTGCGCCAGTGCCTGGAAGCCGTGGGCCTGCCGATTCCGCAAGAGCGCTGGTTCAGCAATCTCAAGAGCAAAGGCAACACCGGTTCAGCCTCGCCGTACATCATGCTCGACGAGCTGTTCCGCTCGGGCCGCATTCAAAAGGGCCACAAGCTCCTGATGTTCGTGCCCGAAAGCGGACGCTTCTCCAGCGGTTTCATCTTCATGGAAGCCGTCTGACGATGGACATCGACGCGGTTCCGCAGGAGGGCAATGCCACGATGGCCGGCCACCGCAAGCTGATGTACGCGCGCGATGCCAGCGGCCGCAGCGTGACCGTCGGCTCACTCGGCTGGGAAGCCGAAGAGATCGTCACCACGCACGCGGTCGATGGGCTGGTCGCGCAGGCCGAAGCGGCCCGTGCCCGGGTGCAGGCGGGCCTGGCGTCGCCACTCGAATACTGGATGTACGCGCGGCGCATGGACGTCGCCTTGCTCTCGCAGACCAGCGGCTTCTGGCAATGGCGCGTGCGCCGCCATCTGCAGCCGCGTCGTTTCGCCGCGCTTTCGGGCCGGGAGCTGGCGCGCTACGCCGATGCCCTCGGCCTGACCGTCTCCACACTCCAGCAACTGCCGTGAACTTCCAGCACCAGCAAGCCGCGCATTGCGAAAGCGGCGTCATTTCGAACCTGCTCGTGCACCACGGCGTGCCGATGACCGAGAGCATGGCCTTCGGCCTGGCGTCGGCGCTGGCCTTCGCCTACCTGCCGTTCGTCAAGCTGTCGGGCTTGCCGCTCATCTCTTACCGCATGCCCCCGAAGGCGATCATCAAGGGAATGATGGCGCCGCTGGCCGCGCGCTTTCGCTTCGAGACCTTCCGCACGCCCGAGGCCGGGCAGCAACGGCTCGATGCGCTGCTGGCCGACGGCCAGCTCGTGGGCCTGCAGACCTCGGTCTACTGGCTGCCGTACTTCCCACCCAACATGCGCTTTCACTTCAATGCGCACAACCTCCTGGTCTACGGCAAGGACGGCGACGACTACCTGATCAGCGACCCGGTGTTCGAGACGCCGATGCGCTGCGCCAGCGCCGACCTCGCGCGCGCGCGCTTCGCCAAGGGCGTTCTCGCGCCGAAGGGCCTGATGTACTACCCGCAGACGATCGCGCGCAAGACGGTCGACGCCGCCGCCGTGCGCCGCGCCATCCGGAAGAACGTGCGCACCATGCTGGCGCCGATCCCGATCGTCGGCGTGCGCGGCATGCGCATGCTCGCCAAAAAGCTGGAGCGCCTGCCCGTCGGCGATGCGCACACGGTCGACTACATCGGCCACCTGGTGCGCATGCAGGAAGAAATCGGCACCGGTGGCGCGGGCTTCCGCTTCATCTACGCCGCGTTCCTGCAGGAAGCCTCGCAGCTGCCCGGGCTCGCATCGCTTTCGACGATGTCGGACCGCCTCACCGTGATCGGCGACGGCTGGCGCGCGTTCGCGCTCAAGGCGGCGCGCATGGTCAAGGGCCGCGAGCCCGTTGACCCCGGCGTGCTGGCCGAACGCCTGCGGGCACAGGCCGCGGAGGAAGAAGCCTTCTTCCGCGACCTCAAGCGCGCGGTGGCCTGAGCCATGCTCGCCATCGAAGCGCTCAGCCACCGCTACGGTGGCGCGCCGGTCGCTGCGCTGGACGGCATCTCGCTGCAGGCCGAGCGCGGCGGGGTGCTGGGTCTGCTCGGCCCCAACGGCGCGGGCAAGACGACGCTGATCTCGCACCTCTCGGGCGCGCTCGCGTTGCAGCAGGGGCAGATCCTTGTTGATGGCGTGGCGCTGGCGCAGGTGCGCGAGCGCACGCCCACGCGGGTCGCCGTCGCACCACAGGACCATGCGTTCTATCCCATGCTCACGGTCGGCGAAAACCTGGCGTGTTTCGCGGCAGCCTCCGGCCTGCAGGGTGCGCACAAGGCCGAGCGCATCGCGTTCTGCCGCGACTTCGCGCAGCTCGAGCGTTTTGCCGAAACGCGCGCCGATCGCCTGTCGGGTGGGCTCAAGCGCCGGCTCAACCTGGCCATCACCTTGCTGCCGACCCCCGATGTGGTGCTGTTCGACGAGCCGACCGTGGGCGTCGATCCGCAGTCGCGCGCCTTCATCCTCGATGCGATCCGTGCGCTCGCCGACGAAGGCGCAACCGTCGTCTACGCCTCGCACTACATGGAAGAGATCGAGGCCATCGCGGACCGCGTGGTGATCCTCGACCGCGGCCGCGTGATCCGCGATGGCGCGCTAGACGAACTGCTGGCCGAGGGCGCGATGGTGCTCACGCTGCGCGCCGAGGGCCTCGATGCCGCGATGCTGGCGCGCTTCGGCCGCGTGGTTAAAGAGCAAGCGCTGTGGCGCGTGCACCTGCATGCCGGCACCGGCCCGGCGCCGGTGCTGGCCGCGATCGAAGCGGCGGGCATCGTCGTGCGCCAGGCCGAGTTCGGCCGCCACGACCTCGAACAGCTGTTCATGGCCCTCACGCACCGACCACTGCGCGACGACTGATGCTGGCCGCGCTCATCCATAAGGAATGGCTCGCGATGCGTCGCGACCTGCACGGCCTGGCCGTGATGTTCCTCATGCCGGTGGCGTTCATCATCCTGATGTCGCTGGCGCTGAAGGATGTCTACAGCCCGCCGCAAACCGCGCTGCGCTATGCCATCGACCCGCAGGACCGCGGCGCGCCCGCGCAGCTGATCACACAAGCGTGGACGCGCGCGCATGGCCCCGCAGAGGCGCTGCCGGCCGACTGGCAGGCGCAGTTGCGGCGCGGTGCGTTGCACTATGTGATCGTGCTCAAGCCGGGCCTTTCGGACGAACTCGATGCGTTGTCGCTGCCGACCGAAGCCCGCGTCGACCTGCTGACCGACGCCGGCATCGATGGCAATCTCTTCAACGCGCTGCGCGCAGAGCTCGTCGGCGCCGCGGGCGAGGCGAAGGCGCGCACCGCGCTGACCGTGCCTGGCGGACCACCGCCGTCCGCAGGCGGCTCGATGCAGGCGCTGGTGCATGCCGAGCGCTTCGGCGGCCTTGGCCCGCGGCCGAGCGCCGTGCAGCAGAACGTGCCGGCCTGGCTGGTGTTCGGCATGTTCTTCGTCGTGTCGTCGCTCTCCGGGCTGCTGATGCAGGAGCGCAGCTCGGGCACGCTCGGCCGGCTGCGCAGCCTGGGCGTGTCGCGCGCCATGCTCCTCGCGTCCAAGGCCATGCCCTATCTCGGCGTCAATGCCGTGCAGGCGGTGCTGATGCTCGCGGTCGGCGTGTGGCTGATGCCGCGCATCGGCGGCGATGGCCTGTCGCTCGCGGGCATTCATTGGGGTGCACTGGGGCTGGTGCTCGGCGCGCTGAGCCTGGCGGCGGTCAGCCTCGCGCTGGCGCTGGCTTGCGTCGTGCGCAGCCACGCGCAGGCGGCCACGCTCGGGCCGATGGTCAACGTGCTGATGGCCGCGGTCGGCGGGATCATGGTGCCCAAGTTCATCATGCCGCCTTTCATGCAGCGCGTCGCCGAGTGGATGCCGATGAACTGGGGGCTCGAAGGTCTGCTGGCCGTGCTGTTGCGCGGTGGCGATGTCGGCGCGGTATGGCCGTACGCGACACGCCTCGCCGCCTTCGCGCTGGCCATGCTGCTGCTGGCCGCGTGGTCGTTCCGGAGGCCCGCACCATGAGACCTTGGGCCGAACGCATCGAAGAACTGAAAGCGCTGGTGCTCGAAGCCGTCGAAAAGGATGCGCCACCCGGCGGCCTTTCCGATGACGAGCCGTTGTTCGGCCCCGAGGCACGCCTCGATCTCGATTCGCTCGATGCGCTGCAGGTCTCGATGGCGATCCAGGGACGCTACGGCGTGCGCATGCCCGATAGCAAGGAGACACGGCGCGCGCTGGTCTCGATCGCGCACCTGGCGGCGCATCTCGAGGCGCGCACGCGATGAACGCGATGTACCTCGGCGGTCGCGGACTCGCATGCGCTCTCGGGGCCGACGTGCCGGGCGTTCTCGCGCAGTGGCGCGCCGGCGGTCAGCCACCGGTGCCGCGAACGGTCGCGCCCGGCTTTGTCTGGCCGTTGCACGCCCTGGCGCCGCAGCAAGGCGACTGGCTCACGCGCCTCGGTCGTACCGTGCGCGATGTCGTGGCGCAGAGCGGTGCCCTGGACGGCGCGCGCCGCATGCCGTTGTTCGTTGCGTCGTCCTCGCTCGACGTGGGTTACGAGGAAGCGGACCAGCGCTTCGCGGGCGACATGCACGCCTTTGCCGATGCGGTCGCCGCCGCACTGGACTGGCGGGGGCCCGTGCTCACGATCTCGACCGCCTGCACGTCGGCGATCAATGCGGTGCGCGCCGCGGCGGATTGGCTCGGCGGCGGCGAGGCAGAAGAGGCGCTGGTCGTCGGCATCGAGTTCGACAACTGTTTCAGCGCCGGTGGTTTCGGCAGCATGCAGTTGCTGTCATCCACGCGCGGCAGACCCTTCGGTCGCGACCGCGACGGCCTGGTGCTCGGCGAGGCGGTGGCCGCGCTGCGCTTGACGCGCAACCCGTCGCGCTGGCGCATCGCCGGCAGCGGCAATGTGGTCGAAGGCGCGGATCCGACCGGCACCGACGCCAACGCCGTCATCGCGGCGTGTGCGCAGGCCCTGCAGGACAGCGGGCTCGGCGCGAGCGACATCGATCTCGTCAAGGTGCATGCGGCCGGCAGCCCGGTCAAGGATGCAGTCGAGCTCGCGGCCTTGCGGCAGGTGTTCGACCCGTTGCCGCCGCTCGTGTCTTTCAAGTCGCTGATCGGGCACACGCTGGGCGCCTCGGGCGCGGCCGAACTCGTGATGCTCACGGCGGGTGTCGAGGCCGGCATCTGGCGCGCGCCCGACTATCCGCTCGACGACGCGCTGGACGTGGGCTTTGCCACCGTCGCGCCTCCGCGGCTGCGGCATTTGCTGCTGTGCGCGATCGGCTTCGGCGGCGGGCACACGGCGCTGGTGCTGGAGGACTGCGGCGCATGAAGGCACCCGACGAAAGGGGCGGCGCGCAGCACGCGGTCGGCGCGCTCGACGCGCTCGACTCGGACACGCCGGGATGGCTCGTCGACGCGCATGTGACCTTCGATCCGCCGCCGTTGGACTGGCGCGAGGCGCTGGCCCATCGATTGGGGCAGCGGCCACGCCGCATCGGCCTCTGGGCCGAGTTGGCGCTGTACGGCGCGCGCCAGTGTCTCGACGCGGCGGGCGAGACCGCATTGCCGCCCGGTGCGCGGGTGCGTGTCGCGAGCTTGAGCGGTCCGCGCAGCGCGATGCGCGCGAGCGTCGGCCAGTTGGCGACCGGCTTGCCGATGCCCTTCAGCTTCATGCAAAGCCAGCCCGCACTGATGCTGGCCGCGCTCGGCCAGAGCCTGGCCTGGCACGGCGATGCGGCGTTCGTCGCCGGCCGCGACGCGGTCGCGGTGCAGCGATTCGCGCTGCGCGGTGCGGGCCCCGATGGCGTGCTGCTGGGCTGGGTCGAAGAAGGCGCCGAGCAAGCTGACCCGCTGCGCACCGAATGGTGGCGACTGCGGCCGGCCTGAGCGCAGCAGCCCTGCCGGCCGCGGGGTCGGACGCCGTTTGCTAGCCTGCGCCGAATCCGCAAAACTCGCACGAAGGGCACCGCATGCGACGACGTGATCTGGCTTTCTTGGCGCTGGCGCCCCTGCCGTTCGCCTGCGCGCGCGCCGATGCGCTGGCCGACCGCCTGCGGCTAGGCGCCTGCGTGGTGCTGCTGCGCCACGGGCGCACGACGCCGGGCGTCGGCGACCCACCCGGGTTTCGGCTCGATGCCTGCAGCACCCAGCGCAACCTCAGCGACGAGGGGCGCGCCGCGTCGCAGCGGCTCGGTGCATGGTTCAAGGCGGCCGGGCTCGCGCCGCGCGCGGTGCGCACCAGTGCCTGGTGCCGTTGCCGCGATACGGCCGACCTGGCCTTCGGCACGCACACCGTGTGGGCGCCGTTGAACTCCACGTTCCAGGGCGCCACCGCCGAAGCGACGACGGCGACAGCGGCGCTGCGCAGCGCGCTCACGGCCATGCCGGCCGGCGCGTTCGAGGTGTGGGTCACGCACCAGGTGAACATCACCGCGCTCACGGGCGAGGTGCCGTCGATGGGCGAGGGCCTGATCGTCGATGCGGGCGGGCAGGTGCGCGGCCGCAGCAGCTTCAGCTGACAACGACTCGTCGGTACGAATCACCCGCCGATGGCGGTGCGCAGGTTGATGCGGGCCTGGGCTTCGCGTTCCGCGCGCACGCCGGGCGTCAGGTAGAGCGGATCGCGTGCGAGGAAGCGGCCGAGGATCTCACGCCGCCGCGGCTCGAACAGCGCGGGCGGAATGTGGGCGTACTCGGCGCGGATCTGCTGTTCGTACTCGGCGAAGCGCGCGGGCGGTGCGCCGAGGATCGACAGGTCGATGTCGACCAGCAACTGCGCGTCGGGGTCGGACGGCTGCGCGTCGTGGCACGTCGCCATCACGAGCGCGTGCACGCGCTGTGCGACCTCGGCCGACGCACCGGCCTCCTGCAGTGCATCACGTGCCCAGCCGGCACTGCGTGCCTCGTTGTCGTGCGCCTGAAGATCGTAGATGGCGTCGTGGAACCACAGCGCGATGGCGACTTCGCCGAGGCGCGCCGCCAGCGCCTGCTCGCGGGCGAGGCCGGACAGGCATTCGTGCAGATGCTGCTGCGTGTGGTACTTGCGCCAGGGTTCGGCATGGCGCGTGAGCAGCGCGTCGCGCAAGCCCATCGGCGGAACCAGGCCCAGCGCCGCCCAGGCTTCGCGCCAGGATGCGGCGAACACCGCGGAGTTCGAGGGGCTGTCTGTGACCGGCATCGGGCGCGGCGGAAGAGGTTGGGCGTGGGCTGCTACTGCGCCATCGCGGCCTTGACCTCGTTACCGAGATCGAGCACCGACATCGCGTAGTAGCTGCTCCAGTTGTAGCGCGTGATGACGTAGAAGTTGCGCGTACCCGCCACATAGACCGGCGCCTCTGCGCCGTTCTGCAACTCGATCAAGGCCAGCAGGCCCGGATGCCGCATGGCCCCCTCGTCGAGCACGGCGCCCGCGGCGACGAAGCTGTCGGTGCTGAAGGTGGGCAGGATGTCGGGCGCCATCAGCAGCGGCATGTTCAGGCGCGCGGTGTCGAAGCTCACCGGGAAGGTCGACGGCATGCCGGCCTGCCAGCCGAAGGCCTTGAAATAGTTGGCCACCGAGCCGATCACGTCGGCCGTGCTGTTGACCAGGTCGATCTTGCCGTCGCCGTCGAAATCGATCGCGTATTTGGCGATGCTGCTCGGCATGAACTGCGGCATGCCCATGGCGCCGGCGTAGCTGCCGACGGGGACCATCGGGTCTTCGGCCGTGCGGCTCTCGGTGCTGAGGAAGCTTTCAAGTTCGCCGCGGAAGAACGCTTCGCGCTCGGGTGCGCGCGGATGGGCTTGCGGAAAATCGAAGGACAGCGTCGCCAGCGCGTCGATCACCCGGAAGTTGCCCATGTTGCGGCCGTAGATCGTTTCGACGCCGATGATCCCGACGACGATCTCCGGCGGCACGCCGAATTCGGCTTCGGCGCGCTCGAGCAGCGCGGCGTTGGCACGCCAGAAGCGCGCACCGGCCGCAATGCGCACCGGGTCGATGAAGCGGGCGCGGTAGGCGGTCCAGTTCTTGGGCGTGCCCTTCGGCGCGGGCAGCATCAGGCGCGGGACGTTCGACAGGAAGCGCGCATTGCCGACGGTCGTGCGCACCCAGTCGCGATCGAGATTGCGCCGCTGTGCCACATCGTCGGCAAAGCGCATCGCGTCATCGCGCGTGGCATAGGGCGTGCCACCGCGCACGGCCGATGTGGTCCGGGTGTCGGCAGGCTTCTGGGCCATCGCGGACGGCGTGGCGAGGCAGCTCGCAAAGAGAGCGGTGGCGAGGGCGGCCGCCGCCGGGGAGAACATCGAGAGATAGCTTCGCATCCGTCGATTGTGCCGTCGCGTGCGGCAGCGCCGGAGCGGTCGACCCCGCCGCGCCGCCGCCGTTCAGCGCTTCGGCCAGGCGAGGCGGCGGAACTCGGCGCGCAGAGCGGTCAGCGCCTGCGGTGCCGCGCGCGCATAGCGCTGTGCTTCGAGGCGCAGCAGCCAGTCGTGCACCGGCTGCGCCGCGGCGCCGAAGTGCGCGCGGACCCGTTGCGCGATGTCGCGCGGCGGCGCGGTGGGCGGCAGGTCGAGGCCGGCCTGGTCGAGGCGCTTGCGGGCCTGCGCGAGCAGGCGCAGCCACGGGTCGTGCCGGTTGCGCTCCCACAGCGTCCACCCCGCGCCAGCGAGGCTCGCGCCGATCAGCAGATAGAGCAGCACGTACGCCAGGTCGGCCAGGCTCGGGGCATCGAAGCCGAGGTTCTTCAGGAGATCGAGCTGTCGGCTCTGCGTGTAGTTCAGCACCCACTGGTTCCAGCGGTTGTTGACGGCGTCCCACGCGGCGCGCAGGTTCTGCGCCAGCGTCGGGCTCAGCGTGCCGATGGCGCCGGAGAACAGGCCCGGTTGTGCCGAGAGGCGCCGGAACTGGCCGATCCGGTCCGGCGACACCGAGCCGGTCGGGTCGACCCGCACCCAGCCCTCGCCGGCCTGCCATACCTCGGCCCACGCATGTGCATCGCTGTTGCGCAGCGTCCAGAAGTTGTCGACGCCGTTCAGCTCACCGCCCTGGAAGCCGGTGACGATGCGCGCCGGCACGCCCGCGCTGCGCATCAGCACCACGAACGCGGAGGCGATGTGTTCGCAGAAGCCGGCCTTGCGGTCGAACCAGAATTCGTCGGCGGTGTTGTCGCCGTAGACGCCGGGGTCGAGGGTGTAGACGTAGCCGCCGGTGCGCAGTCGCTGCAGCACGGCGCGCACCAGCGCCGGGGTGTCGGCCATGGCGGGATCGGCGCGCAGTTCGGCTCCGAGCGCGACGGTGCGCGGGTTGCTGCCCGGTGGCAGCGCGAGGTAGGGGCGCAAGGCCGGCGTCTGCTGCAGCGGGCCGCTGCGGAAGGCCACATGGCTTTCGACGCGGTAGCGCAGCAGGTCGCCGATGGGCCGGTTGGTCAGCCACTGCAGGTCGGGCGTCTGCATCACGCGCAGGCCCGGCACCTCGGGCGGCGTCACCGTGGCATCGAGCGTGAGCAGCCAGGGCCGGTTGCTCGGCTCCATCGTGATCTCGTAGCGCACCGGATCGCCCTCGACGCGCAGGTTCGCGGGCAGAAAGCTGCGATCCCAGGGCGCTGGCGCGGTCCATTCGCGGCCGTCGAAATCCGACAGCACCGGCCCGCGAAAGTAGAGGGTCGGCCGGGGCGGCACGCGGTCGCCGTCGAACTTGATGCGCGCGGCGATGCCGTCGTCCAGCGCAAGCTGCGCGATGGTTCCGACGCGCATCGACGATGACAGGCCCGAGCGCCCGGTCATGGTGTCGTTCGGCGTGCCCCACAGCGGCGCCATGCGCGGGAAGAACATGAAGAGCGCCAGCATGATCGGCGCGCCGAGCAGCGCCATCCATCCAGCGGTGCGCGCGGCCTGCAGCAGGGAAGGGCGGCCGACCGGCATGTGGGCATTGACCAGCGCGGTCAGCAAGCCGAGCAGCGCGAGCAGCATGGCCAGCGCAGTCAGCAGCGATTGCGAATAGAAGAAGTTGGTGAGCATCGCGAAGAAGCCCAGGAAGAAGACGACGAAGGCATCGCGCCGCGCCCGCAGCTCCAGCGTCTTCAGCGCCAGCAGCACGACCACGAGCGTGACCCCGGCGTCGCGTCCGATCAGTGTGCGGTGGGTGGCGAAGGTGGCCGCGAGCGTGACGGCGAGCAGCGCCACCCGCCACCACCGGCTCGGCAGCGGTTGGCTGCGCACGGCCAGGGTGCCGCGCCACAGCAGCACGAGTGTCGTCAGCGCGGTGCACCAGAGCGGCAGGTTGCCGACCTGCGGCAGCACGATGAGCGCCACGACGGTGAGCAGGAACAGCGTGTCGCGCGCCTCGCGCGGCAGGGTCGAGAGCGGCGCGAGCCATCGGTTCAGCATGTGGCCAGCACCTCGAGGCAGGCGCGTTTGTGCGCTTCGCCTTGCGATGGCTTGACGCTCCGGCCCCCGACGCGCAGGCCATAGTCGACGCCGAGCCGGTCGGCCATCAGCACCCATGCGCACAGGCGCGAGAGCCGCGCCTCGCCATCGGCCAGGCCGGTGGCCTGGGCATCGAGCCAGAGCTGCTCGGTCTGGTTCTGCTGGGTGTCGCGGCTGACCAGGTCGTCGGACCCCGCGGCCTGTGCGCGCGCGGCCTTCTTCCAGACCACCAGCTTGAGCGGATCGCCGCGCCGGTACGCGCGCACGCCGTCGTATTCACCGGCGCTGTGCGTGCGCAGCACCGTGGCCGCGGCCTCGCTCGACAGCGCCTCGCCGGCGGGCAGCGCGGGCGGTTGAAGCTCCGGCGCGGGGTAAACCAGCATCTGCGCGGCAGGACGCCAGACCGTCCATACGCGGAAGGTGCCAAGCGGGAAACGCGTCTCGGCCGTGAGCGGCGGCACCGGATGCAGGCCGCGCCGCGCGGGGCGGAAGGCGATCTCGACGGTGGCGCTGCCCCCGGCGGGCACGTCGGTCCACGCCCACTGGCCGCTGCCGCGCACCGCCATGCCGATGCCGTAGCGCATGCTGCGCCGGGCGTTGTGCAGCACCACGCGGAAAGCCGCAGCAGCGCCGGCGTAGTGCGGCTCGGGCGCCATCAGGTGCATCGACAGGCCGCGCAGCGTCGCGTGGCACACATGCATGCCGACCGCCACGCTGCCCGCCAGCAGGAAGGTCAGCAGGTAGCCCAGGTTCAGTTGGTAGTTGATCGACGCGACCAGCAGCACCAGCAGCGTCGCGCCCAGCATCCAGCCGGCGCGCGTCGGCACGATGTAGACGTTGCGCTGCGTGAGTTCGAGCGTGTCCGAGGGCGGGCGCCGGGACAGGAACCAGCCGTCAATGCGCCTGCGAATGGGCGCGAGCCAGCTCACGGGAGCGGAACCGCCGCGATCATCGCGCGCACCTGTTCTACCGCGCCGCGGCCGGCGTCGCCCACCGGCGTCACGCGGTGCGCCACCGTCTGCGGGAACACGGCCTGCACGTCGTCGGGCGCGACGTAGTCGCGGTTGGCCAGCAACGCCTGCGCCTTGGCCGCGCGCAGCACGGCAATGCCCGCGCGGGGCGACAGACCCTGCAGGAACCACCGGCCGCTGCGCGTGGCCGCGATCAAATCCTGCACATAGTTGAGCAAGGGTTCCGCGGCGTGGATCTGCTGCACCTTCTGCTGCAGCGCGGTCAGTTCGCCGGCGGTCAGCAGCGCGGGCAACGTCGCGAGCATCTCGCGGCGGTCGGCGCCGGCCAGCAGTTCGCGCTCGGCCGCTCGGTCGGGATAGCCGAGCGAAATGCGCATGAGAAAGCGGTCGAGCTGCGATTCCGGCAGCGCGAAGGTGCCCAACTGGTCGTGCGGGTTCTGCGTCGCGATCACGAAGAAGGGTGTGGGCAGAGGGCGGGTTTCACCTTCAACGGTGACCTGCTTCTCTTCCATGGCCTCGAGCAGCGCGCTCTGCGTCTTCGGGCTCGCGCGGTTGATTTCGTCGGCCAGCAGCACCTGCGCAAAGATCGGGCCGGGGTGGAACACGAACGCCTGTTGGCCGCGGTCGTAGATCGCCACGCCCGAGAGATCGCCAGGCATCAGGTCGGCAGTGAACTGCACCCGCGAAAACTGCAATCCGAAGGTGTGCGACAGCGCGTGGGCGAGGGTGGTCTTGCCGACGCCCGGCACGTCCTCGATCAGCAGATGGCCGCCCGCCAGCAGGCAGGCCACGCAGTCGCGCACCTGCGCCTCTTTGCCCACAATCACCGTGTTAAGCTGACCGAGCAAACTGGCGAGCTTCGCTGCGACGTCCATTTTTGTATCCATATGCAAACGATACCGTAAGCCTGCGGCCCCATGCCGCGCAAGGGCGAAGTGCGACGAGAGACATGGGCAAGACCGGCTATTTCACACACCGCGACTTCTGGAAACACGAGATGGGCCAGGGCCATCCGGAGTGTCCCGAGCGGCTCGATGCCATTGAAGACCGTTTGCTCGTCAGCGGCGTGGGCGATGCGCTGACGCGTTGCGATGTGCCGCTGGCCGCGCTTCCCGACATCCTTCGCGCGCACACGGTCGAACACGTCGAGCACCTCGAAGCCCTGACCCAGCGCCTCGTGGCCGACGTGCCGGCAGGCGGCCCCGATCACGCGCAGCTCGATCCAGACACTTCGCTCAATCGCTTCACCGTGCTCGCCGCCCGTCGCGCTGCGGGCGCTGCCATTGCCGCGACCGATGCCGTGATGTCCGGCGAGCTGGAGAACGCGTTCTGCGCGGTGCGCCCACCCGGCCACCATGCCTGCCGCGACCAGGCGATGGGCTTCTGCTTTCTCAACAACATCGCGATTGCCGCGCGCCACGCGCTGGAGGCGCACGGCCTCGATCGCGTGGCGGTCGTCGATTTCGACGTGCACCACGGCAACGGCACGGAAGACATCCTGGCCAACGACCCGCGCGTGCTGATGGTCGGCATCTTCCAGCACCCTTTCTACCCCTACAGCGGCACCGAGGCACCGGCCAGCAACATGCTCAATCTGCCGGTGCCCGCGTACACCAAAGGCATGGACGTGCGGGAGTTGATCGAGATGATGTGGATCCCCCGGCTGGAAGCATTCAAGCCTCAGATGATCTTCATCAGTGCCGGCTTCGATGCGCACCGGGACGACGATCTCGGACAGCTGGCGCTCACCGAGAACGACTTCAGCTGGATCACCGACCGCGTGCGCAACATCGCTCGGCGCCATGCCAAGGGGCGGATCGTGTCGATGCTCGAGGGGGGCTACAACCTCGGTGCCCTGGCGCGCAGCGTCGAGGCCCACGTGCGCGTGCTGGCCGATCTCTAGGATGGATTTCAGCGAGTTCACCCAGCGCCTGGGCCAGGTCCATGCGCGCAGCGTGTGGATCGAGATGGCCGCGCTCCTCGTCTGCGTGGCGCTGGCCTGGGGCATCGCCAGGTGGTTCGGGCGCGACCAGCCCGCCGATTCGATCTGGTTCGGTGGTCGCACTTTCGACGGCCTGCTGTTCCCGCTGCTGGCGCTGACATTCACGGCTATCGCCCGCCGCGGCATGCTCGATCTGCAACCCGTGCTGGTGCTGCGCATCGCGGTGTCGGTGTTCCTCGCGCTGGTGGCGATAAGGTTGTTCGCGCGCGTGCTCAAGGTGGTGTTTCCGGCATCGGCGCTGGTGCGGCTGATCGAGCGAACCATTTCCTGGCTGGCGTGGATTGCGGCCGTGCTCTGGATCGTGGGGCTGCTGCAGCCGGTGCTGGCCGAGCTCGACAGCGTCAACCTGAGCTTCGGCAAGTCGCACGTCAGCCTGCGCACCATCTTCGAGGGCGTGCTGTCGGCGGGCATCGTGATGGTGATCGCGCTGTGGGTGGCGGCAACGATCGAGAAGCGCGTGCTGCGCGAAGCGGTGTCGGACCTTTCGATGCGCAAGGTCGCGTCGAACGCCATCCGCGCCTTCCTCTTGTTCATTGGCCTGCTGTTCGCGCTGTCGGCCGTGGGTGTCGACCTCACGGCACTCTCGGTCTTCGGCGGCGCGATCGGGGTCGGGCTCGGCTTCGGATTGCAGAAGTTGGCGGCCAACTACGTCAGCGGCTTCGTGATCTTGCTCGAGCGGTCGATCCGCATCGGCGACAACGTGAAGGTCGACGCCTTCGAAGGTCGCATCACCGACATCAAGACCCGCTACACGCTGATCCGTGCCGGCAATGGGCGCGAGGCGATCGTGCCAAACGAGTCGTTGATCACCAGCCGCGTCGAGAACCTCTCGCTGGCCGACCGCAAGTTCGGCCTCACGACGACCCTCGTGGTGGGCTACGACAGCGACGTGGCACAGGTGCAGGCCATCCTGACCGACGCCGCGAGGGCACAGGCCCGGGTGCTCGGCGATCCGGCACCGGTGGCCTGGCTCGTCAACTTCGCGCCCGACGGGTTGGAGTTCACGCTCAACTACTGGGTGGCCGATCCCGACAAGGGCAAGGACAACGTGCGCTCGGCCATTCACACCGCGATCCTGGCAGGCCTCCGGGCCGCGAACATCGACATCCCGTTCCCGCAGCGCGTGGTGCGCGTCGAGTCATTGCCCGCTTCGGCTGCGCCGCTGCCCGCCACTGGCCTATAATCAAATAAAAGCACGATCGTTCTTTTTTATCTCTGCCGCCGTGCTGCCTGTCCAGGCGTGTGGCCGCTGATTGAAACGAGCAGTGCGCGCAGGGGTCGGGTCCTAGAATGTTCGGATCCCTGCCTCTCCCGGTTTCGCAATTCAATGGAGTCCTACCAATGAAGGTTCTGGTACCTGTCAAACGGGTCGTCGATTACAACGTCAAGGTTCGCGTCAAGAGTGACGGCACGGGCGTGGACATCGCCAACGTCAAGATGAGCATGAACCCGTTCGACGAAATCGCCGTCGAAGAAGCGGTCCGCCTGAAAGAGAAGGGCCTCGTCACCGAAGTCATCGCCGTCTCCTGCGGCGATGCCAAGTGCCAGGAAACCCTGCGCACCGCGATGGCCATCGGCGCCGACCGCGGCATCCTGGTCGAAACCACCGAAGAACTGCAGCCGCTGGCCGTCGCCAAGCTGCTCAAGGCATTGGTCGACAAGGAGGAGCCGCAACTCGTCATCCTCGGCAAGCAGGCCATCGACGACGACGCCAATCAAACGGGCCAGATGCTGGCGGCCCTGGCCGACCTGCCGCAAGCCACCTTCGCCTCGAAGGTTGACCTGGCCGCCGACAAGGTCACGGTGTCGCGTGAAGTCGATGGCGGCATGGAAACCCTGACGCTCACGCTGCCCGCCGTCATCACGACCGACCTGCGCCTGAACGAGCCACGCTACGTCACGTTGCCGAACATCATGAAGGCCAAGAAGAAGCAGCTCGACGTCTTCAAGCCCGAAGACCTGGGCGTCGACGTCACGCCGCGTCTGAAGACCCTCAAGGTCAGCGAGCCGCCCAAGCGCGGTGCGGGCATCAAGGTGCCCGACGTCGCCACCCTGGTGGACAAGCTCAAGAACGAAGCCAAAGTGATCTGAAGGAGAACAAGAACATGACTGCCCTCGTCATTGCCGAACACGACCACGCGACCGTCAAGCCCGCGACCCTCAACACCGTGACCGCCGCGCTGGCCTGCGGTGGCGACGTGCACGTGCTCGTCGCCGGTGCCAATGCCGCCGAAGCCGGCAAGGCCGCCGCCCAGATCGCCGGCGTGTCCAAGGTCATCGTGGCCGACAGCGCCAGCCTGGCCGAGAACCTGGCCGAGAACGTCGCCGCCCAGGTGCTGGCCATCGCCTCGAACTACAGCCACATCCTGTTCCCGTCGACCGCGAACGGCAAGAACGTCGCACCGCGCGTCGCAGCCAAGCTCGACGTGGCGCAGATCAGCGACATCACCAAGGTCGAGAGCCCCGACACCTTCGAGCGCCCGATCTACGCCGGCAATGCGATTGCCACCGTGCAAAGCAGCGATTCGACCAAGGTCATCACCGTGCGCACGACCGGCTTCGACGCTGCGGCGGCCACCGGTGGCAGTGCCACGGTCGAAACCGCTGAAGGCGTGGCCGATTCGGGCAAGTCCAGTTTCGTGGGCCGTGAAGTCACGAAGAGCGAGCGCCCTGAACTGACCGCCGCCAAGATCATCGTCTCGGGTGGCCGCGCGCTTGGCAGCTCTGAGAAGTTCACCGAAGTCATGGCCCCGCTGGCCGACAAGCTGAACGCGGGCCTGGGCGCTTCGCGCGCAGCCGTGGACGCGGGCTACGCGCCCAACGACTGGCAAGTGGGCCAGACTGGCAAGATCGTCGCGCCGCAGCTGTACATCGCCGCCGGTATCTCGGGCGCGATCCAGCATCTGGCCGGCATGAAGGACTCCAAGGTGATCGTCGCGATCAACAAGGACGAAGAGGCGCCGATCTTCTCGGTGGCCGATTACGGCCTCGTCGCCGACCTGTTCACCGCGGTGCCGGAACTGACGCAGGCGCTTTGAGCCGCCTTCGTTGACTTGAAGACAAAGGGCATCGTTCGCGATGCCCTTTTCGCATCCGCTGCAGCACTGGCGCGATGCAGACCCTCACAGGAGACAAGACATGAGCTACACCGCACCGGTCAAGGACATGCTGTTCGATATCGAACACCTCGCGAACATCGCGCAGGTCGCGCAGATGCCGGGCCTCGAAGACGCTGGCCTCGAGACTGCACAGGCCGTGCTGGAAGAATGCGCGCGCTTCAACCAGGATGTGGTCGCGCCGCTCAATGTGGCCGGCGACCGCAACCCCTCGTCGTTCAAGGACGGCGTCGTCACCACCACGCCCGGCTTCAAGGAAGCCTTCGCGCAGTACGCAGCGGGTGGTTGGCAAGGCCTGCAGCACCCGACCGATTTTGGCGGCCAGGGCTTGCCCAAGACCATCGGCGCGGCCTGCGGCGAGATGCTGAACTCGGCCAACATGAGCTTCGCGCTGTGCCCGCTGCTGAGCGATGGCGCCACGGAGGCGCTGCTGACCGCGGGCTCCGACGAGCTCAAGGCGGTGTATCTCGAGAAGCTCGTGAGCGGCCAGTGGACGGGCACGATGAACCTCACCGAGCCGCAGGCGGGCAGCGACCTCGCGATGGTGCGCAGCCGCGCCGAGCCGCAGCCCGATGGCACCTACAAGGTCTTCGGCACCAAGATCTTCATCACCTACGGTGAGCACGACATGGCCGAGAACATCGTGCACCTCGTGCTCGCGCGCGTGACCGGCGCGCCGGAGGGCGTCAAGGGCATCAGCCTCTTCGTCGTGCCGAAGTTCATGGTCGGGAAAGACGGCTCGCTGGGCGCGCGCAACGACGTGCATTGCGTGAGCATCGAGCACAAGATGGGCATCAAGGCCTCGCCGACCGCGGTGCTGCAGTACGGCGACCACGGCGGTGCCGTCGGCTACCTCGTCGGCCAGGAAAATCGTGGCCTCGAATACATGTTCATCATGATGAACTCGGCCCGCTACGCGGTCGGCATGCAGGGCATCGCTGTGGCCGAGCGCGCCTACCAGCATGCGGTCGCCTATGCGAAGGACCGTGTGCAGAGCCGCCCGGTCGATGGTTCGATCAACGCCAGCGCGCCGATCATTCACCACCCCGACGTCAAGCGCATGCTGATGACCATGCGCGCCTACACCGAAGGCTGCCGCGCGATGGCCTCGGTGGCCGCGGCCGCGTACGACGCTGCGCACCACCACCCGGATGCCGACACGCGCAAGCAGAACGCTGCCTTCTACGAATTCATGGTGCCGCTGGTCAAGGGCTTCAGCACCGAGATGAGCCTGGAGGTCACCTCGCTCGGCGTGCAGGTGCACGGCGGCATGGGCTTCATCGAGGAGACGGGCGCGGCGCAGTACTACCGCGACGCGAAGATCCTCACGATCTACGAAGGCACCACTGCGATCCAAGCCAACGACCTCGTGGGCCGCAAGACCGCGCGCGACGGCGGCCAGACCGCGAAGGCCATCGCCGCGCAGATCGAGAAGACCGAGGCCGAGCTCGCGAAGCGCGAGAGCGCTGCTGCTGCGGCGGTGCTGAAGAACCTCAAGGCCGCACGCCTGGCCTTCGTCGACGTGGTGGACTTCGTCGCCGGCCAGACCAAGGCATCGCCCAATGCGGTGTTCTCGGGCAGCGTGCCTTACCTGATGCTCGCGGGCAATCTGGTGGCCGGCTGGCAACTGGCGCGCTCACTCATCGTGGCGGAAGACCAGGCCTCGCACAACGTGGACGTCGGCTTCATGCAGGCCAAGGTCGCGACCGCGCGCTTCTATGCCGAGCACATCCTGAACAAGGTGCCAGGTCTGCGCGACAGCATCGTCGACGGTGCCGACAGCGTCACGGCGCTGGCGCTCGAAGCCTTCTGAACCCACACACCCGCCACTTCCAGGGACAACACCACATGTCGAAACTTCCCCCGGTTCTCGCGAACCTGCCGCTGCCGATCATCGGCTCGCCGCTCTTCATCATCAGCACGCCCAAGCTCGTCATCGCGCAGTGCAAGGCCGGCGTCGTCGGCTCGATGCCCGCGCTCAACGCGCGGCCCGCGTCGCAGCTCGAAGAGTGGCTGATCGAGATCACCGAAGAGCTCGCGGCGTACAACAAGGCCAACCCGGACAAGCCGGCGGCACCGTTCGCCATCAACCAGATCGTGCACAAGAGCAACGACCGCCTCGAGCACGACATGGCGATGGTCGTGAAGTACAAGGTGCCGATCGTCATCACCTCGCTGGGCGCGCGTGTCGACGTGAACGATGCGGTGCACAGCTACGGCGGCGTCACGCTGCACGACATCATTGACAACAAGTTTGCGAAGAAGGCGATCGAGAAGGGTGCCGACGGCATCATCGCCGTGGCCGCAGGTGCCGGGGGCCATGCGGGTGTGAAGAGCCCGTTCGCGCTGGTGCAGGAAATCCGCCAGTGGTTCGATGGCCCGATCGCGTTGTCGGGCGCGATCTCGACCGGCGGCGCCGTGCTCGCCGCGCAGGCGATGGGCGCCGACTTCGCCTACATCGGAACCGCGTTCATCGCGACCGAAGAAGCGCGCGCCAGCGACGGCTACAAGCAGGCCATCGTCGACGGCACGTCGGACGACATCGTGTACTCGAACCTCTTCACCGGCGTGCATGGCAACTACCTGGCGCCCAGCATCGTGGCGGCCGGCATGGACCCGACCAACTTGCCCGAAGGCGATCTGAAAACCATGGACTTCGGCACGGGCGACGGTGCCAAGGCGAAAGCGTGGAAGGACATCTGGGGCTCGGGGCAGGGCATCGGCGCCATCACCGAAGTGGCAAGCGCCGAGGCCTACGTCGAGAAGCTCAAGCGCGAGTACCAGCAAGCGCGCGAGCGCCTCGCGCTGTAGGCCGGTCAGCGCTGCGTCGATGACATGACTGCCACGGCCGCGCTGCCCCCGCGCATGCCGATGCTCGACGTGGTCAAGGGCATCGCCTGCGCAGTGATCGTGGGGCACCACCTCTCGTTGTACGGCCCGATGCAGCTCGGTGCACAAGCGCTCGTGCCCGGGTGGATGGCATGGCTCTCGAGCGAGGGGCGGCTGGCCGTGCAGATCTTCCTCGTGGTTGCAGGCTTCCTGGCGGCCGCCAGTCTGGCACCTGAAGGAGTGTTGCGCGTCGACCGACCCTTTGCGCGCATCGGCCAACGCTACGGGCGGCTGGCGATGCCCTATCTCGCCGCCTTGACGGTGTGCGTGCTCGTCGCCGCGCTGGTTCGGCCCTGGTGGCCCGATGAGGCGGTGCCGGCGGTGCCCACCGTGATGCAGCTGCTCGCGCACGCGATGCTGCTGCAGGACCTGCTGGACTACGAAGCCCTGTCGACCGGTGTCTGGTACGTGGCGATCGATCTGCAACTGTTCACGCTGGCCACGCTCCTGATCGGATTGCCACACTGGCTGCGCGAACGTGGCATGGCCGCCAAGCCCTGGTGGCGATGGGTCGGGGTGGCGCTGGTGTTCCTGCTGGCGGCGGCATCGCTCGCCGTCTTCAACCGCGACGCCGAGTTCGACGAGACCGCGCTTTATTTCTTTGGCGCTTATGGCCTTGGCATGCTGGCTTTCTGGATCGGCCGCGCCACGCGCCGCAGCACGTGGCAAGCGGCCATGTTGCTGCTCGTGCTCGTCGGTGCCGGCGCCTTGCTGATCGACTGGCGCAGCCGAATCGCAACCGCACTGCTCACGGCGCTCTTGATCGCGTTGGCCCAGCGACGCGACTGGCTCGAAGTTCCGATGCGCTGGCCGGCGACGGTACGCAGGCCCTTGCTGCGCTTGGGCTCGATCTCGTATTCACTCTTCCTGATCCATTTCCCGGTGTTGCTGCTCACCAGTGCGGTGGTCGCGCAGTGGCCCGCTCGTTCGGCCTGGGTCGATGTGCTGGGCCTGCTTCTGACCTTCTGGCTGTCGGTCGCGGCCGCCGGATGGCTGCACCGCTGGAGCGAGGTGCCCCGCGCCTCGTGGCGCGCGTGGCTGGCCGCGGTCGGCGCGCTCGTCGCCAGCGGCGCGCTGGCCATCTTCGCGACCTGAGCGCAAGCAAAGTGCAGGTGACTGCCAGACGGCGGTCCACCGAATCCTGTATCATTCTCCAAATTTCAGGAAATACTGAAAATACAGAATAAATAGGAAAGCAATCCGGGCCATGACCGCGTCTCCCCTGCATGCCTTCGCCAAGCCCAGCCTGGGCAGCGCCGCGCAGGTGGTGGCCGCGCTGATCTGGGTGCCGCAAGCGGCGCTGTTGGCGTGGGCCGTGCAGGGCATGGCCGCAGGCCGTGGTTTCGATGCCCTGACCTCGCTCGCGGCCGGGATCCTGGCGTTGGGCGCGCTGCGAGCGGCGCTCGACGCCTGGGGCGCGCGGCGGGTGTTTGCCACGGCACGGGCTGCGCTGTCCAGCTTGCGCGACCAGGCCGTGGCGCGGTTGTCGGCCGGCTCGCCGCTGGACCGCGAACGCCCGGCCTCGGGCCTGGCCGCCAGCGTGTTGGCCGAGCAGGCCGAAGCGATCGCGCCTTACCTGGTCCGCTACCAGCCCGCCCGCTTGCGCGTGATGTGGGTGCCGCCTGTGATCCTCCTCGTCACGGCGTCGCAGTCGTGGGTGGTGGCGCTGGTGTTGCTCTTCGCCGCGCCGCTGATCCCGTTGTTCATGGCCATCATCGGCTGGCGCGCGCGGGCCGCGAGCCAAACGCAGATGGTCGAGATGGGCGGCATGAACGCGTTCCTGCTCGATCGGCTCCGCGGCCTCGCCACGCTGCGCGCGCTGGGGGCGGTCGAGCGCACCGCCGAGCGGCTGGGCGACGCCGCGCAGTCGCTGCGCCGCCGCACGATGGCGGTGCTGCGCATCGCCTTCCTGTCGTCGGCGGTGCTCGAGCTTTTCTCGGCGCTCGGTGTGGCGATGGTGGCCGTGTACGTCGGCTTCCATTTGCTGGGCACCCTGACGTTCGGCGCATGGGGCACGCAGCTGAGCCTTGGCGAAGGTTTGTTCGTGCTGCTGCTGGCCCCGGCCTTTTTCGAGCCGCTGCGCGAGCTCTCCACCGTCTGGCACGACCGCGCTGCAGGCGAAGCCGCGCTGCAGGCGCTGGATCGCGTGGGGCAGCACCGGCTGCGCATGCCCGACGCGCCCGCTGTCGGCGCACACAACGGCCCAGCGCTGGCGGCACTCGCACCAGCACTCCCGGACGGCGCCCTGGCCGTCGATGTGCACGACCTCCATTTCTCGCATCCTGGCGAGGTGCCGCTGTTCGTGGGCTACACGCTGAACGTCGCGCCGGGCGAGCGCATCGCGCTGACCGGCGGCAGCGGGTCGGGCAAGACGGCGCTGCTCTCGTTGCTGGCCGGATTGCTGCCGGCGGCGCAGGGCGAGATCCGGCTCGGCTGCGTGCCGATGGGCGATGTCACCACCGACGCGCTGCGCCAGCGCATCGGCTGGATGGGGCAGACGCCGCACGTGTTCGCAGGGTCGGTCGGCGCCAACGTCGGGCTGGGCCGCCCGGCGGTGCGCGCCTCCGACATCGAAGAAGCGGTGCATTTCGCCGGCCTCGACGTCGTTGCGCAGGCGCGTCCGGGCACGGCACTGGGCGAGGGGGGCGGGGGTCTTTCGGGCGGCGAACTGGTGCGGCTCGCGCTGGCCCGTGTCGCCGTGCATCCGGACACCGGCCTGCTGCTGGTCGACGAGCCGACCGCGCACCTCGACACCGCGACCGCCACACGCGTGGCCGATGCGCTGCTCCAGCTGGCGCAGGGCAAGACCTTGATCGTCGCGACGCACGACCCCGTGCTCGCCGCGCGCATGGACCGTGTGATCGCGCTCGATGCCGCACCCGCGGTCGGTGCAGCGCACGCCGGCGCGCATCCTCATGGATCGCATGGCACCGGAGGCACACCGTGATCCACGCGCGGCGATTGAGCGACCTGCGCACCGTGTGGCGTCCCTTCGCCGACACGCGGTCGCGCATGCTCTGGCTCGGCGCGGTGCTGGCCACCGTCACCGTGCTGTCGGGCATGGGTTTGCTCGGCCTGTCGGGTTGGTTCATCACCGCGACGGCGCTGGCCGGCCTGCAGACCGCGACCGCCTTCATGTTCGACGTCTTCATGCCCTCGGCCGGCATCCGCCTGCTGGCGCTGGGGCGCACGGCCTCGCGCTACGGCGAGCGCTTCGTCACGCACGATGCGACCTTCGCCGTGCTCGCCGCCCTGCGCGTGCAACTGTTTCGCGGCTGGTCGCGGCCCGAGGCGGCGCGCGCGCTGCTCGCGCGGCCGGCGCGCCTCCTGTTCCGGCTGACGTCCGACATCGATGCGCTCGAAGCCATCTACCTGCGGCTCGCGGTCCCGGCCGTTGCGGCGCTCGGCGCAGCGTTGCTGGCGGGCGTGATGCTCGGATTCATGCACCTGGGCCTCGGGGTTGGTCTCGCGCTATGGCTGATCGCCGTTGGCGGCGGGCTGGCGGTCGCAGTGGCGCGCCGTGCCCAGCGGCCGGCCGTGCAGCGCGCGCACGCCATCGAGAGGCTGCGTGCACAGGCGGTCGATCTGGTCGCAGGTCAGACCGACCTCGTCATGGCTGGTCGCATCGCGGCCCAACGGGACGCGCTGCGCCGCACCGACCAGCGCCTCGCGCGCGCCGACCTCGCGCTCAACAGGCTCGAAACCCGCGCCGGCGCCGCCTATGCGATGGCCGGGACGGTGAGCCTCGTGGCGGTGCTGCTGGCCGTCGGTGCGCTGGTCGACGCAGGCGAGATTGGTGTCGCGACGGCCGCCCTGGCCTTGCTGGTCGCGCTCACCGCCGTCGAGCCCTTTGCGGCCCTGCGGCGCGGCGCGCTCGATGCCGGGCGCACCTGGCTTGCCGTTCGGCGCCTGGCGCCGGCGATGGCGCAGGGCGAAGCCGGAGCCTCGTCGGCAACCGGCAGCCCGCATGCGACGCACGCCACGCCAACCGTCGGGACCGCGTTGTGCATGGACCGCGTGAGTGCCGCGCACGCCGGCATGGGGCTGCGCGCGGCCGTGCTGGATGGCGTGTCCTTCAGGTTGGCGGTTGGCGAGCGCGTGGCGCTGGTCGGCCCGAGCGGCGCCGGCAAGTCGACACTGCTCGCGCTCGCCGCGGGCGAACTGACGCCGGCCGGCGGCGTTCTCCAGCGCCTGCCGGCTTGCCTGTTGACCCAGCGGACCGAGTTGTTCCAGGACAGCCTGCGCGACAACCTGCGCCTGGCCGACCCCTTGGCCACCGACGCCCGCCTGCGGGCCGTGCTGGAAGACGCTGGCCTGGCGCAGGATGTGGCCGCTACGGCGGGCGGTCTCGACACACGCCTCGGGGAAGGCGGGCTCGGGCTCTCCGGCGGCCAATCGCGGCGGCTGGCCGTGGCCCGCTTGCTGCTGCGCCCCGCGCCGCTGTGGTTGCTGGACGAACCGACCGAGGCGCTGGACACCGCGACTGCCCGCGACGTGCTCGCGCGGCTGGCGGCGCATGCCGACGGACGCACGCTGCTGATCGCCACCCATCTGCGGCGCGAGGCCGACCTCGCGGACCGACTCCTTTGCATGAAGGACGGGCGTCTCGTGGCCGACCTGCCACGCGGCACGCCGGCGTTCGATGCGGCCCTGGCCGGCCTGCGGCCCGATTGAAGACGAAGCGAAACGAGAAAGACAAAGAGGAACCCCATGGACCTGGACATCGTTGCCCTGTCGCGATTGCAGTTCGCCGTCACGGCGCTGTATCACTTTCTGTTCGTGCCGCTCACGCTCGGGCTGTCGATCATCCTGGCCATCATGGAGACGGTCTATGTGATGACCGGCCGCGTGATCTGGCGCGACATGACCAAGTTCTGGGGCGTGCTCTTCGGCATCAACTTCGCGATGGGCGTGGCCACCGGCGTGGTGATGGAATTCCAGTTCGGCATGAACTGGAGCTACTACAGCCACTACGTCGGCGACGTGTTCGGCGCGCCGCTGGCCATCGAGGGGCTGATGGCCTTCTTCATGGAAGCGACCTTCGTCGGCCTGTTCTTCTTCGGCTGGGACAAGCTGTCGAAGGTCGGGCACCTGATGGCGACCTGGGCGGTGGCGATTGGCTCCAACTTCTCGGCGCTCTGGATCCTGATCGCCAACGGCTGGATGCAGAACCCGGTGGGCGCGGCCTTCAATCCGCAGACCATGCGCATGGAAGTGACCGACTTCGCCGCCGTGCTCACCAACCCGGTGGCGCAGGCCAAGTTCGTGCACACCGTGTCGGCCGGCTACGTGTGCGCCGCGGTCTTCGTGCTGGGCGTGTCGGCCTGGTACCTGCTCAAGGGCCGCCACCTCGAACTGGCCAAGCGCTCGATGACGGTGGCCGCTTCCTTTGGCCTCGCCGCCGCGCTGTCGGTCGCGGTGCTTGGCGACGAGAGCGGCTACCTCTCGACCGAACACCAGAAGATGAAGCTCGCGGCCATCGAAGGCATGTGGGAGACGCAGCCCGCACCGGCCGCATTCACCATCGTCGGCTTCCCGAGCCAGGAGGCGCGCGAGACGCACTATGCGATCCACATCCCGGCGCTCATGGGCCTGATCGGCACGCGCTCGCTCGACACGGTGATTCCCGGCATCGACGAACTCGTCAAGCGCGCGGAGGTGCGCATCCGGGAAGGCATCAAGGCCTACGATGCGCTGCAGCAGATTCGCGCTGCGGGCAGCACGCAGGCGGTCACGCAAGGTGTGCGCGATGCCTTCGAGGACAGCGGCCGCGACATGGGCTACGCGCTGCTGCTCAAGCGCTATGTCGACGATCCGCGCAAGGCCACCGATGAACAGATTGCCAAGGCCGCCTGGGACACGGTGCCGCAGGTGCTGCCGCTGTTCTGGCTGTTCCGGATCATGGTGGGCATCGGAATGATTTTGATCCTGCTGACCGGCACCTTCTTCGTGCTGTCGGCGCGGCGGCAGCTCGACAAGCATCGCTGGCTGCTCAAGGCTGCGGTGTTCGCGATCCCGCTGCCGTGGATCGCGATCGAGGCCGGCTGGCTGGTGGCGGAGTTCGGGCGGCAACCGTGGGTGATCGAAGGCGTGCTGCCGACCGCGGTCGCGGTGTCGGACCTGGGCGTGACGACGTTGCTGCTCACGCTCGCCGGCTTCATCGCCATCTACACGGTGCTGTTCGTGATCGAGATGAAGCTGTTGCTCAAGACCATCCGCAAGGGCCCGGAGTCGGAGCACCCGCCGGAGGTCGGCGATTCTGCGCCGCGCATCATCCCCCAGCCCACCGCCACGCTGGCGACGGAGTGAACCATGGTCCTGCATGAACTGATCAACTACGACACCCTGCGCCTCGTCTGGTGGCTGCTCATCGGCATCCTCCTGGTCGGCTTCGCCGTGACCGACGGCTTCGACCTGGGCACCGGCATGCTGCTGCCTTTCGTGGGGCGCACCGACCTTGAACGGCGCGTGGTCATCAACAGCGTCGGCCCGGTATGGGAGGGCAACCAGGTCTGGCTCATCCTCGGCGGCGGCGCGATCTTCGCGGCCTGGCCGCAGCTCTATGCGGTGTCGTTCTCGGGCTTCTACCTGGCCATGTTCGTCATCCTCACCGCGTTGATCCTGCGGCCCGTGGCGTTCAAGTTTCGCAGCAAGCGCGAGGAACCGGCCTGGCGCGCGAACTGGGATCGCGTGCTGTTCTTCAGCGGCTTCGTGCCAGCGCTGATCTTCGGCGTGGCCATGGGCAACGTGCTGCAGGGCGTGCCGTTCCGCTTCAGCTACGACATGCACATCTTCTACGACGGCAGCTTCTTCGGCCTGCTCAATCCGTTCGCTTTGCTGTGCGGCCTGCTGTCGGTAGCGATGATGGTGATGCACGGCGCGGCGTGGTTGCTACTCAAGACCGGGGGGGCCGTGGCCGAGCGTTCGCGCCGCTACGGCATGGTCGCGGCCGTGGCGACCCTCGCGCTGTACGCGCTCGCGGGTGTGCTGCTGGCAGCGTTCATCGGCGGCTACCGCATCACAAGCGTGATCGATCCGATCGGCCCGTCGAACCCGATGCTCAAGACCGTCGAGCTGTATGCCGGCGCATGGCTCGCGAACTACGCGGCCCATCCCTGGACTTTGGCCGCGCCGCTGGCCGGCTTCGTCGGCGCGCTCGGCGCGTTGCTGGGACTGGCGCTGCGCCGTCCGATCCTCGCGCTGCTGACGGCGGCGCTGTCGATCGCCGGCATCATCCTCAGTGTCGGCGCGTCGATGTTCCCGTTCATCCTGCCTTCGTCCATCGATCCGCGCGCCAGCCTCACGGTCTGGGATTCATCATCGAGCCATCTCACGCTCTTCATCATGCTGGTGGTGACATGCTTCTTTCTCCCCATCATCGTGGCCTACACGAGCTGGGTCTACAAAGTGCTCTGGGGCAAGGTGGACGAAGATGCCATCCGCGACGAGAGCGGACACGCTTACTGACTGGAAGGATTGACCCATGTGGTACTTCGCCTGGATTCTTGGCCTGCCGCTGGCGGCGGCTTTCGCTGTGCTCAACGCCATGTGGTACGAACTGATGGACGACGACGCAACCCGTCGCGAGAAGCTCGAAACCAGAGAGCCCGCGCAAGGGCAAGAGCGTTTGTAGGCAGCGCACATGCTCACGTTGCACCATTGCGTTGGCGCGCGCTCGCTGCGCCCCTTGTGGATGCTCGAAGAGATCGGCGTCCCGTACGAACTGAAGATGCTGCCGTTCCCGCCGCGTGCGCTGGCGCGCAGTTACCTCGACATCAATCCGCTGGGCACCGTGCCAACGCTGTTCGACGGCGCGATGCGAATGACCGAGTCCGCGGCGATCTGCCAGTACCTTGCGGCGCGCTTCTCGCGGGGCCAGCTGGACGTCGGTGCCGATGAGCTGGCGTTCGGCGCGTACCTCAACTACCTGCATTTCGGCGAGGCGACGCTGACCTTCCCGCAAACCCTGGTGCTGCGCTACGAACACTTCGAGACTGGCGAGCGCCGTCAGCCGCAGGTGGCCACCGACTACGCCAAGTGGTTTCTCGCACGGCTGCGCACGCTGGAGCCGCGGCTGGCAGAGCAGGAGTTTCTGTGCGCCGGTCGCTTCACCGCGGCCGATGTCTCGGTCGGCTATGCCTTGGTGCTGGCCACGCACCTCGGCTTGCATGCGCAGTTCACGCCCGCGGTTGCCGCCTATGCGGCGCGGCTGCGGGCAAGGCCCGGGTATCGCGCAGCGCTCGCCGCCGAGAACGCTGCGGCCAGGGCGCAGGGCGTGCCCGAAATCGCGTCGCCCGACATCCGCCCCTGACGCTCGAGGGCGCGCTGGCGGGCGCAGACGCGGGCCTATGCGTCCTTGTCGCGGGATTTGCTGCCGCCGGTAAGCCGGTCTTTCAGGCCGAGCACTTTCGTGACCGTCGCGCCCATCCCCATCAGTTGCATGGCCGTCTCGGGCGCCAGACGCTGCACGTCGTCGAACCACGTCATCAGGCGCGCGATCAGGTCGTGCATCTCGCGCATTCGTTCCTGTGCATGACGCTCCGACTCGCTGGTCGGCGATTCGAGCAGTGCATTGCGCAGCATCGACAGCGTGGGTTCGATCTCGCGCCGGCGGCGCTCTTCGGCCAGCACACGAAAGATTTCCCACACGTCCGAGGGCGCCTCGAAGTACTCGCGCCGGTCGCCCGGCTGGTGGCGCAGCCGCACCAGCCGCCACGCCTGGAGTTCCTTCAGCCCCATGCTGACGTTGGAGCGCGAGAACTCCAGCAACTCGGCGATCTCGTCGGCGTTGAGCGCGCGCTCGGCGAGGAAGATGAGCGCGTAGATCTGCCCGACCGTGCGGTTGATGCCCCACTTGCTGCCCATCTCACCGAAGTGGGCAACGAACTGGCGGTTGAGCGGAGGGAGGGAAGCGGGATCAGCCATGCAGCGATTGTCGCGCGGGCGGGGTGGTTGGCGGCAGCGTTGCTGCGCCGCGGTCGAAGTTCGCGAACCAGGCAGATCCGAGTTCTTGCACTGTCCGAAGGCTGACGCTGGATTGAGAAACTGTGCTGCGACCTTAGTCGTTTTCCGGCGATTCGAATTCTTTGATTGCCGCTTCGATCATCTCTGGCGTGGGCAAGGTTGGGCTGCGCCTGAGAGGTGGATCTAGTGCCGGGGGCGGCACGCTTGCCATAGCAATGGGTTGAGGCACAGCTTCGCTCGCGCGGACCGCAACTTTTGCAGCGCGCCCGTCCCGCGAACGAATCGTGATCTCGTCGAAGTTCACTGCCACGATGGTCCACGCGGCCGACACAGTACTGCCAATCAACTGTGGCATCGGTGGACCGCCATCGACCGAGACGAGAGCGATGCTGCGTGCGGGTGCAGTCTTGACCACCGTCCCCAGCAGGTTCACCTTGGGCATCAAAGTGCTTTGGGGCTGCGCATGAGATGGCAGTGCGGTACCCATCACGGTCACCAAAAGAAGCGAGGTAGAGATTGAAACGGGGGTGAACATGCTGCGCCTTGGGTCGGGCGCCCATTCTTCCGCGGCACGCGATGGCCGTCGCATAGGGCATGCCCCGACGGTCGCTGAAAGCTGATTGAAAGCAAGCTCTCGATATGGTCCCGGTCAGCGCAGCGCTAGGTCAGTGCTGCCTTCAACAGGAGACATCGATGAGAAAAAGTTGGGCTACCACTGGCGCATGCGCTGCCGTCGTTTTACTGCAAGCTTGCGGGGGCGGCAGCGGCGGCACACCGGTCGCCTTCAATCCTCCGCCGGCCACAAATCCCCCGGTCACCCCGGAAACACAAGTGCCTGCCCCGTCGCCAGGACCTGATGAGCCTGCGCCGAACCCGCTCGAGAAGGCGCCGGAAGATGTGCGCATGACCTGGTTCGGCATCACCAACTGGCACTATCAGATTGGCAACAAGGGTGTGATGCTCGACGGTGAAGTGGTCAACGGTGGTCGCACGGCCAATGCAGAGGCCGTGACGAAGGCGCTCGACACGCTCGTTACCGGCGTCGAAGGCAACTCGGTCGATGTGGTTCTCCTCGGCCACGTGCACCCCGACCATTCCATCCAGTTGCCTGAATGGGCCAAGCAAACCGGAAAGATGGTCTACGCCCCACCGGCCGCATGCAACACGCTGGTCGGAACCAACGGCATCCCCGAGGCGCAGTGCGTGGGCTTGAAGGGCGGCGAGGTCATCAAGCTCGATGACTTCACCAACATTCGCGCCGTTCGATGGGTCCACAGCGTGGGTTGCGGCGAGTTCAGCAATGGAACCGGGGGGCCAGAGACGTTCGGCTTCCTGTTCACAACAAAGATCAAGTCGGGCGAGACACTCAGCTGGTTCGTGTCGGACAGTGGTGCTGGTGGTCCTGACCTGACTGCGCCGCGCGTGGTGACGACCACCGTGAACGGTGAGCGCGTGACGACCACCTATGGCTCACCGCTGCAGAACCTGCGGGAGGCGTTGAAGGCCGAAGGGCTCGAAAGCCTTGATGTGTGGCAAGGCGGCCCCGAGTCGCGCATGGTCTACCAGGCACGTACGGTGATTCCTGAGTTCGACGTGAAGCTCTTTATGCCTCATCACCTCAACTCCCGCGCCGCCAATGGGCAGTCGTTCAATCTCTCCTACGGCATGCACTACGGCTACAGCGAAGACGACCAGCCAAAGCTGAAGCAATTCCTGGCGGCCGTGGATGTTCCGCAGATCTACCCGACCAACTACTGGGATGCCTGGAGCTACGGCAAGGAAGGAGTCCGTGCCATTCCGAACGCGAAGATGAAGTCGGCCTATGGCTTGCCAGAGACGGGGCCAGGTCCCGGTCAGCAGTACCCGAACCCGCGCGCCGGCGATCTGGAATGCGACTACGACTGATCGAGGTCGTGCGCTGCACGATCCTGTCGGCCCTGATCCTGCCTGCAGCGGCGTGGTCTCACGGAGACTGGCCGCCGCGGCACGGTGGCGTCATGAATGTGGGCGGAGAGACCTCCTTCGAACTGGTGCAGCGCCGTTCGGGCGTCCACTTTCACGTCTCCGATCACGGCGAGATTTTGTCGACCATCGGCAGCAAAGCCACGTTGTCCGTGAAGCGCGACGGAAAAGAAAAGACTTTCGAGGGAAAGCCGCGCGGCGACAGTGAGCTGTTTTTTCCGAAGGCAAGGGTGACTGAGGAAGACAGCGCCCAAGTCAGGGTCACCTTCGGAAACGGCTCCGTTGCCCTCGGTCGATTTCCCGCCAGGAGCCAACAAACCAATGCGTCATTCGCGCCAGTTGGACGCTTGGCCAACATCGACGGCCGCCCTCAGCGGCTCCGGTGATCGTTGGCTCTTTCCAACGACCCGCTGCTTTCCAGTGCCTGAAAGGCAAGGGTTTTTCCCGTCCTTGGCTGAAAGCCGGTCGAAAGCGACGGGTCGCTAACGTACAGCACCCGTACCTCCATGGAGACACATCATGAAAATTCGCAATCTCTCAATCTCGTTCGTCTTGTCCGGCGCAGCCGCCATGTCCTGGGCCGGCCCGCTCGACAAGACAGAGTGCATCGCGCCGGCCAAGCCGGGCGGTGGCTTTGACCTGACCTGCAAGCTGGTGCAAAGCGGCTTGCTCGAAGGCAAGTACATCGCCGATCCGATGCGCGTGACCTACATGCCCGGTGGCATTGGCGCAGTGGCCTACAACACCGTGATTGCCCAGCGTCCTGACGCCGGCAACACCATCGTCGCCTTCTCCGGGGGCTCGCTCTTGAACCTGGCGCAAGGAAAGTTCGGCCGCTACTCGGAAAACGATGTCAAGTGGCTCGCGGCGATCGGCACGGACTACGGCGCTGTCGTCGTCGCCGAAAACTCGCCGTACAAGACCTTGCAGGACGTCATGACCGCCATGAAAGCTGACCCGACCAAGGTGGTGCTGGGCGCAGGTGGAACGATCGGCAGCCAGGACTGGATGAAGGCCGCACTGCTGGCACGGGCTGCCGGCGTCAACCCGCGCACCATGCGTTTCGTGGCGTTTGAAGGCGGCGGCGAAGCCATGACGGCGCTGCAAGGTAACCACATTCATGTTTTCACCGGTGACGCGGCCGAGACGATGCAGCAGCAAAAGGCAGGCGCGAAGGTTCGCGTCCTGGCAGTGATGTCCGACAAGCGCTTGCCAGGCGACATGGCCAACGTGCCGACGGCCAAGGAAGCCGGTGCCGATATCCAATGGCCGATCGTGCGCGGCTTCTACCTCGGGCCCAAGGTCAGCGATGCCGACTACAAGGTCTGGGCTGACACCTTCGCCAAGATGATGGCCACGCCGGCCTATGCCAAGCTGCGCGACGAGCGCGGACTGTTCCCACTGGCGATTGCGGGTCCCGAGCTGGATGCCTACGTGAAGCAGCAGGTCGGCGGCTATCGCAAGCTGGTCGAAGACTTCGGGCTCAAGGTTGCGAACTGAATGACCGCCTCGACAACAACAGGCAAGGTGCGCCATGAGTGACCGGATTCTCGGCGTCGCGTGCATGGCACTCGCCATTGCCATGGCCGTCGCGGCGCAGTCCTATGTGGCTGAGATTTCTTACGAGCCCGTCGGCCCTCGCGCGTTTCCGATGCTGCTGGCAGTCCTCCTCGCGCTGGGCGGGCTGTGGCTGGTGTTCAAGCCATCGCATGATGCTGCTCGCTACGCGCAGGTTCCGCTGAAGCTGGTCGGGGTTGCGCTTGCAACCGTGTTTGCCTACGCGTTTGCGTTCGAGGCGCTTGGGTTCCCGCTGGCCACCGCGCTCATGGCCGTCCCTGTCGGCATGGCCTTCAACGGGAAACCGCTCAAGAGTCTTGCTGCGGGTGTCGTCCTGGGTGTGGGCTGCTATTTTCTGTTCGACCGCTTGCTCGATGTGGTCTTACCCGCTGGCTTGCTGGCTCCGCTGCTGCGAGGACTGTGATGGACACCTTGACACACCTGCTGAGCGGGTTCGCGGTGGCGTTCACGCCAATGAATCTCGTCACGGCTGCGCTGGGTTGCCTGATCGGCACGGTGGTAGGCCTGCTTCCGGGTCTCGGACCGATCAACGGCGTAGCCATCCTGATGCCGCTGGCATTTGCCATGAAGCTGCCGGCCGAGACCTCGCTGATCTTGCTGGCTGCCGTCTACATCGGCTGCGAGTACGGCGGTCGGATTTCATCGATCCTTCTGAACATCCCGGGCGATGCGGGGGCGATCATGACTGCCCTGGATGGCTATCCGATGGCGCGCAAGGGGCAAGGGGGCGTTGCGCTCTCCATATCCGCGTGGAGTTCCTTCATCGGTTCTCTTGTTGCAACGATGGGCATTGTGGTCTTCGCCCCCTTGCTCGCGAGCTGGGCCATTTCGTTCGGCCCTGCAGAGTACTTCGCGCTGATGTGTTTCGCCTTCGCATGTATCGCCGGGCTGCTGGGTGACTCACCGGTCAAAGCCGGGATTGCCGCCGTTCTGGGCTTGGCCTTGTCCTGTGTGGGACTGGACTCCAATTCCGGCGTTTATCGATTCACCGGCGACGACGTACATCTCTCGGACGGCGTGCAGTTCGTGGTCGTCGTGATCGGGGTGTTCTCGATCAGCGAACTCCTGCTGATGCTGGAGAGCCACCACAGCCCCACCGGCATGGTGACGAACACCGGCCGCAAGATGTTCAACTGGGCAGAGGCGAAGCTGACGTGGTGGGGCACGATCCGCTCCAGTGTCGTCGGCTTCGTTGTGGGCGTGCTGCCAGGCGCCGGTGCCACGGTGGCGAGCGCGATGACTTACACGATGGAGAAACGCCTCACGGACAAGGAAGGTACGTTCGGCAAGGGAGACATTCGCGGTGTGGCCGCGCCCGAGGCTGCCAACAACTCCGCGGCCACCGGGTCCTTCGTTCCCATGCTGACACTCGGGGTGCCTGGTTCGGGGACCACTGCGGTGATGATGGGTGCGCTGGCCCTCTACAACATCACGCCGGGGCCGGCGCTCTTCACCATGCAACCCGATCTGGTGTGGGGCTTCATTGCATCGCTGTTCCTGGCCAACATCATGCTGCTGGGGATGAACATCCCGATGGTCGGGCTGTTCACCAAGCTGCTGTCGGTACCCAACTGGCTGCTGGTGCCCTCGATCCTCACCGTCAGCGCGGTCGGCGTGTACGCCGTACACGCAACCACATTCGACCTGGTTCTGATGGCGGTGCTCGGCGTGATCGGCTACCTGCTGCGCAAGCAGGATGTTCCGATGGCCCCACTGATCCTGGGCTTCGTGCTGGGGCCGCTGATGGAGCAGAACCTGCGCCGTGCCCTTTCGATCACGCAAGGCGA
>SEGS01000020.1 GCA_004210915.1 Variovorax sp.
GTCGACGCGGGCCTCATGCACGCCGACGTGCTGACCGTGCGCGCCGGTGGCATCCGCGAGTTCGCGACGATTCCATCGATGGCGGGCGAGGCGCTGCGCTGGACGCCTGCGCAGCCGTCGAAAGACGAAGCCGTGGCGCGCCCGGTCGGCAACCCGTTCAGCGCGGGCGGGGGCCTCAAGCTGCTCGACGGCAATCTGGGGCGCAGCGTCATCAAGGTGTCTTCGGTGCCCGACGACCGCCATGTCATTGAAGCTCCCGCGCGCGTTTTCGATTCGCAGGCGGCACTGCAGCAAGCCTTCACGGCCGGCGAACTGGAGCGCGACGTGGTCTGCGTGGTGCGCTGGCAAGGTCCGCAGGCCAACGGCATGCCCGAGCTGCACAAGCTCACGCCGCCGCTGTCGGTGTTGCAGGGCAAGGGCTTCAAGGTGGCGCTGGTCACCGACGGGCGCATGAGCGGCGCTTCGGGCAAGGTGCCCGCCGCCATCCACGTGTCGCCCGAGGCGGCGGCCGGCGGCCCGTTGGCCAGGGTGCGCGACGGCGACGTGATCCGCCTCGATGCCGTCGCGGGTACGCTCGGGGTGTTGGTGCCGGCCGACGAATGGGCGAATCGCGAACGCGCGACGCTTACCGACGCGCAGCGCATCGCCGACGGCCACGGCCTCGGCCGCGAACTGTTCGCCGGCATGCGGCGCAATGCACTCACCGCTGAAGAAGGAGCCTGCACATGGCTGTAAACGACAAACTCACCGCGCTCGACGTCATGCGCGACGCGCCGGTCATCCCGGTCATCGTGCTGCACGACGTGAAAGACGCGATCCCGCTGGCGCGCGCGCTGGTGGCGGGCGGCATCCGCATGCTCGAAGTCACGCTGCGCACGCCGCAGGCGCTGCAATGCATCGAGGCCATCGCGAAGGACGTGCCCGAGGCCGTGGCGGGCGCCGGCACGATTCGCAGCGCGGCCGATGCGCAAGCCTCGGCCCTCGCGGGCGCGAAGTTCGGCGTGAGCCCGGGCTACACGCGCGCGGTCGGCAAGGCGTGTCACGACCTCGGCCTGCCGCTGTTGCCCGGCGTGGCGACGGGCAGCGAGATCATGACGGCGCAGGAAGACGGCTACACCCAGCTGAAGTTCTTCCCGGCGCTGCAGGCGGGCGGCCTGCCGATGCTCAAAGCTTGGCAAGGCCCGTTCGGCGACGTCACGTTCTGCCCGACCGGCGGCATCCACGCGGACAACGCGGCTGAGTTCCTGGCGCTGTCGAACGTGGCCTGCGTCGGCGGCTCGTGGATCGTGCCGGCCGACGCCATCAAAGCCGGCGACTGGACGCGCATCGAGCAGCTGGCGCGTGCCGCAACGCAGCTCCAGCGCTGACCACGCTGGCTGGATCGGGCGGCAGTTCTGGTCCAGTCCTTACGGCCCGGCGGTCGCGATCAGCCAGAGACACCATGAGCGAAACCTTTTACGCCAACGACCTGAAGGTCATCGCCTTCGATGTGTTCGGCACGGTGGTCGACTGGCACAGCGGCATCGCGGCCGAAGCCGAGCGCCTGCTACCAGGGGTCGATGGCGGCGCCCTCGCTCTGGCTTGGCGTGCGGGCTACGTGCCGGCGATGAAGGCCGTGATGGCGCGCATCGCTGAAGGCGAGGGCGGCTTCACCCTGCTCGACGAATTGCACCTGAGCATCCTGGGCCACGTGCTGCGCGACTTTGGCTTCGAGTCACTCGACAGCGCGACGAGGCGCGAACTTAACCGCGCGTGGCACCGCCTTCCGGCCTGGTCGGATGCGGTCGAAGGGCTTACGCGGCTCAAGCGCAAGTACATCATCTGCTCGCTGTCGAACGGCAATCTCGGCCTGCTCACGGAGATGGCAAAGAACGCAGGCCTGCCCTGGGACTGCGTGCTGTCGGCCGAGGTCTTCAAAGCTTACAAGCCCGATCCGCGCACTTATCTCGGCGTGGCCGGTGTGTTCGATGTGGCGCCGGGGCAGGTGATGCTGGCCGCGGCGCATCACGACGACCTTGCCGCGGCGCGCGCCTGCGGCCTCAAGACGGGCTACATCGAACGCCCGAATGAATTCGGTGCTGCGCGGCCGAAAGACGTGTCGCCCGTCGCGGACAACACGCTGCACGCGCGCGACATCGTGGCGCTGGCCGAACAACTCGGCTGCTGAGTCAGCCAGTCGCGCGGATCAGCTTGCCAGTCGACGAGGCGCGCGCCAGCAATCGGCCATCGGCCGACCACAGGTCCGCCTCCAGGAACACCACGCTGCGGCCCCAGCGCACGATGCGCGCTTCGACCTCGAAGGTGGCGACGTCGACGCGTTCGAGAAACGACACCTTCAGTTCCAGACTCGCCAGGCCGGCCGCCGGATCGCGCCCGAAGACGGCGAACGCCATCGCGTTGTCGAGCCAGGCCGTGATGATCCCGCCTTGCACGATGGTGCCGTTGGTGTGGGCGAACTCGGGCCGCGCGACGAAGCGCACGCGCGCGGTGCCCTTCGCCGCATCGGTGTGCAGCAGCTTCGAAAAGCCGATGGTGTGCAGCAGCGGCTCGGGGAAGTCCTTGGCGTCCATCGTGCTCAGCGCAAGCCGCCGCCGGCGGCGCCTTCTGCGCGCTGGATCAACTCGATCTTGTAGCCATCCGGGTCGGTGACAAAAGCAATCACGGTGCTGCCGCCCTTCACCGGGCCGGCCTCGCGCGTCACGTTGCCGCCGGCGGCCTTGATCCTGTCGCAGGCCGCATAGGCATCGGGCACGCCGAGCGCGATGTGGCCGTAGGCGTTGCCCATGTCGTACTGCTCGGTGCCCCAGTTGTACGTGAGCTCGATCTCGGCCTGCGCCGGATTGCCCTCGTAGCCGACGAAGGCGAGGCTGTACTTGTATTCGGGGTTCTCGGAGGTGCGCAGCAATTGCATGCCGAGAACCTGCGTGTAGAAATCGATCGAGCGCTGAAGGTTGCCAACGCGGAGCATCGTGTGGAGGATTCGCATCCCCGCGATTATCCCGGTGCGGTGTCGGTCCAGCGCAGCAGCCGGCCGTTGTGCATCACGCCGACGTGGTCGGCCATGGCATGCGCTTCGGCCTCGTTGTGCGTCACCAGCACGGCGGTCTGGCCGGCCTGCTTGAGGATGTCGCGCACCTCGCCGGTCAGGCGTTCGCGGGTGCTGGCGTCGAGGTTGGAAAAGGGCTCATCGAGCAGCAGCAGCGCCGGCGCCGGCGCCAGCGCGCGGGCCAGTGCAATGCGCTGCTGCTGGCCGCCCGACAGCTGATGCGGAAAGCGCTCGTCGGCATCGCCCAGCCCGACCAGCGCCAGCATCTCTGCCACACGCTGCTCACGTGCGGCGCGCTCGCTGCGCCGCAGGCCGAAGCCCACGTTTTGCGCGGCCGTGAGGTGCGGGAACAGCGCGTACTCCTGGAACATCATCCCGACGCGTCGCTGCTCCGGCGGCAGATGCTGCTGCGCGGTCGACAGCAGCACCTCGCCCAGCCGGATGCTGCCGGCGCGCACGGGCTCGAAGCCCGCGATAGCGCGCAGTACGGTGGTCTTGCCGCAGCCCGACGGGCCGAGCAAACAGCCGATCGCGCCGGCATCGAGCGCCAGCGAGAACCCGTCGACGACGGTGTGTGCGCCGCCCGCGGCGTCATACGCCACGCGCACGGCGTCCAGGGTCAGTCCCACGTTCACGAGCGTAGCTTCGGCTTCGCCTGCGGTGCGAGCTTGCTTGGTGCGGCCCGGCGCGACGCTCATATCTTCAATTCCTCGGCGATCGATGCGCCCAACTGGTTGCGGGCGAGCAGCACCACCGGCAGCAAGCCGGCGATCACGATCGCCAGTGCGGCGATGGCGCCTTCTTCATAGGTGCCGCGCGCGGCCTCGGCGTAGAGCCAGGTCGCGAGCGTGTCGAAATTGGCCGGCCGCAGCAGCAACGTGGCGGGCAGTTCTTTCATCGCATCGACGAACACCAGCAGGGCGCCCGCGGCGATGGCAGGCCGCAGCAGAGGCAGATGCACGCGCCGCAGCGTGCCGCCGGTGCTTTCGCCGAGCAGGCGCGACGCCTGTTCGAGCGCGGGCGGAATGCGCGCGAGGCCGGCCTCGATGCCGCCCACGGGCATCGCGAGAAAGCGGATGGCGCAGGCCACGACCAGCACCACGCCCGCGCCCATCAACGGCAGCCCCTGCAGCCCGAGCACCGCGGCGATCGCGCTGTCGACCGCCAGGGCAGGCGTCAGCAGGCCGATGGCGAGCACGGTGCCCGGCACCGCGTAGCCGAGCGTGGCCGCGCGCGCTTGCCAGCGTGCGCGGTTGTGGGTCGAGCCTGCGCTGCGCGCCGCCCAGGCGACCACGAGGCCGGCCGCCACTGCGAGTGTGGTCACGCCCAGCGCCAGCGCCAGCGTGTTGCCCAGGCTGGCGATCAGCCCTTGCGACACGCCGCCGCCCAGGACCAGGCGCTTGCCGCTCTCCCAAACCAGATAGGCCGCGGGTGCGACGAAGCCGATCAGCACCGGCAGCGCGGCGATCGCCGTGGCGCCCCATGCGGCGCCGCCGCGCAGACGCCGCGGCTGCACCGGGCGCATGCGCTGCGCCGAGCCGAAGCGCTGGTCGCGGCGGCCGTTGCGTTCGAGCCAGACGAGCGCGATCACCATGAACAGCATCGCGCATGCGATCTGCGCGGCACCGGCTAGGTCCGAGCGCGTGATCCAGGTCGTGTAGACCGCGACCGTGAGCGTGTTGACGCCGAGGAACTCCGACGCGCCGATGTCGTTCAGCGTCTCGAGCAGCGCCAGGCTCAGGCCCACGGCCAGCGCGGGTCGCGCGAGCGGCAAGGCCACGCGAAAGAACGCGCCCGCACGCGTCTCGCCGAGGGTGCGCGCCGCTTCCATAAGGTGCGCCGGTTGCGTCATGAACATGGCGCGCGCCGTCATGTAGACGTACGGGTAGAGCACGAAGCCGAGCACGAAGATCGCTCCGGGCATCGAGCGCAGGTCGGGCAGGCGGAAGTCGCGCGGGCTGTCGAAGCCCAGCATCCAGCGGATCACGCCTTGCACGGGACCGAGCGGGTGCAGGAGATCGAGGTAAGCGAAGGCGACGATGTAGGTCGGCATCGCCAGCGGCAGCAGCAGTGCCCAATGCAGCACGCCGCGGCCGGGAAAATCGCAGGTGGTCACCAACCAGGCGCAGCCGGCGCCGATCACCAGCACCAGCATGCCAACGCCTGTGAGCAGCACGGCGGTGTTCCACGCGGCCTGCGGCAATACGTGCTGCGCCAGGTGCGCCCAGTGGCCGAGGCCGGAGCCGAAGGCCAGCCACAGCAGCGACGCCACCGGGGCCAGCACGCCCAGCGCGATCACGAGCGAAGTCCAGCGCCACAGCGGCCCGGCCGCGTGCAGCGCGGGGCGGCGACGCCAGCCCGTGGTGCGCAGTCCGGAAATCAAGGGATCGGGAGGCGGGAACGAATCCGCTGGTGCAGCAGATTCGTTCATGCTGCGTTTACTGGTCGAAGCCCACCTTGTCGACCAGCGCGCTGGCCTGCTTGCGGTACTTGGCGATCTCGGTCAGCGGCAGCGGATCGACCTTCAGCACGCCGATGCTCTCGCCGATGATCGGGTCGAGCGCCACGCCCTTGCGCACCGGGTATTCGTAGTTGGCTTGCGCGTAGAGCACCTGGGCCGGTTCCGACACCAGGAACTCGAGCAGGCGGACGGCGTTCGCGCGCTGCGGTGCGTTCTTGGCGACGGCGGCGCCGCTGATGTTGACGTGCGTGCCGCCGCTCTTCGAGTTGGCGAAGGTCGGCTTGATCACGTTGATCGCATCGCCCCACTTGCGCGCGTCGGTGCCGGGCTTGGAGGCCTTCATCTGGCCGACGTAGTACGAGTTGGCGATGCCGATGTCGCAGATGCCACCCAGGATGTCGCGCGCCACGTCGCGGTCTCCGCCGGTGGCCTTGCGCGCCAGATTGGCCTTGACGCCGCGCAGCCACTGTTCGGTCTGCGCTTCGCCGTCGTGCGCGATCATGGCCGCGATCAGCGCGGTGTTGTACGGGTGCTGGCCGGCCCGGATGCAGACCTTGCCCTTGTACTGCGGCAGCGCCAGGTCTTCGTAGCGGAAGGTCGTCAGCTTCGACGACTTGTCGGCGTAGAGCACGCGGGCCCGCATCGAGAGCGAGAACCACTGGCCATCGGCGCCACGCAGGTTGGCCGGGATTGCCGATTCGAGTGCCGCCGATTTCACCGGCTGCGTCACGCCGCCGTCGACCAGGTCCATCAGGTTGCCGATGTCCACGGTCATCAGCACGTCGGCCGGCGAGCGGGCGCCTTCGGCCTTCACGCGCTCCAGCAGGCCGTCTTTCACGAACACGGTGTTGACCTTGATCTGGGTCTGGGCGCTGAAGGCCGACAGCAGGGGCTGGATGAGCCCGGGCTCGCGGGTCGTGTAGACCGTGAGCTCGCCGTTGGCATGCGCAGGCAGCGCGGCGGCGACAAGGGCCGTGGCGGCGGCGCAGATCAGGGTGGGGGCGTAGCGTCGGGTCATGGGTCCTCCGGGATGCAATTGAAAAAGGTGGCGGTGCGCCGGTGCGCACCAATACGAACAATTATCAACGCGATTCAGGGCCCCGGCGGGCTGGCTCAGCGCGTCGGCATCTCGAACACCAGGCAGGTGGTCGTCGCGTGCGCGAAGAGCGTGCCGTCGGCGCTGAAGAGACGCGCCTCGGCGGTCGCGAGCTGGCGGCCGCAGTGGATCACCTTGCCTTCGGCGCGCACGCGCTGCACCTTGGGCGTGAGCCCCTTGACGTAGTTCACCCCCAATTCGGCCGTGGTGTAGCCGCGGCCGGGCGGCATCATCGTGTGGATGGTGCAGCCCAGGGCGGAATCGAGCAGCGTCGCAACCCAGCCGCCATGGATGGTGCCCAAAGGGTTCAGGTGGCGCGCCAGCGGCGTGCCCTGGAACACGGCGCGGCCCGGCGCGACCTCGATGAGGCTGAAATCGAGCGTCTTCGCGATGGCGGCGAAGGGGATCTCGCCGTTCAGCATGGCCTGCATCACTTCCAGCCCGGACTTGCCCGCGATCTGGGCGGGCGTCGCCAGGCCCGGGCCCGGGCCTGCCTCCATCCGTTCGACGATCGCGGCTTCCTGGGTGATCCAGGCTTCAAGGGAATGTGGTGCGCTCACGGTGCGATCCTTTTTTGTTGCATATGCAATGATTGTAGCTACAATAAAAATCATGACCACCTTCGCCAAGCCGCAAGGCTGTACCAACTTCCGACTTCGCCGGCTGAGCCGCATGGTGTCGCGTCACTATGACGCGCACGTCGCGCCCAGCGGGCTCAAGACCACGCAGTACTCGCTGCTGTCGCATGTGATGCACCTCGGGCCGCTGCGGCCGGTCGATCTGGCGCGCGAGATGAACGTCGACGCTTCCACGCTCACGCGCAACGTCAAGCCGCTGCTGGTCGCCGGCTATCTGGTGCAGACCGATGGCCCCGACGCGCGCAGCCGCATGCTCGCCATCACCGACGCCGGCCGTGACAAGCGCGCCGAGGCGCAGCGCCTGTGGCGCGCGGCGCAATTGGCGCTCAACGACCTGCTGGGTACCGAGCGCGTGCTGGCGTTGCATGCGGTGATCGACGACAGCCTCGAGATCCTGCAACGCGCCGGCCTGGCGGAAGCTGCCACCGAAGCCGATACGGGAGACCGCGATGCGTGATGCCAAAGCCCCCCCGCGCTATGCGCTCTGGCTCGTGTTGCTCGCAGCCGCAGGCGCGTTCGCGCTCACCATGGGCGTGCGCCAGACGATGGGCCTGTTCCTGTCGGCGCTGAACACGTCGACGGCACTGGGCATTGGCAGCATCAGCCTGGCCTTTGCTTTCGGCCAGCTCTGGTGGGGCCTGACGCAGCCTTTCGCCGGCGCCGTGGCCGACCGCATCGGCACCGGGCGCGTGGTGGCGCTGGGCGTGGTGCTGGTCGCCATCGGCACCTTCATTACGCCTTTCATGACCACGACGGCCGGCCTGATCTTCGCCATCGGCGTGCTCGCCGCGGGCGGTGCCGGCATGGCGGGCCCTTCGGTGCTGATGGGCGCCACCACACGCCTGGTGCCGGCCGAGCGGCGCGGCCTGGCCACCGGCATCGTCAATGCCGGCGGCTCCTTCGGACAGTTCGCGATGGCGCCGATCGCCATCGGCCTCACGGCGTCGGTCGGCTGGGCCGCCTCGATGCAATGGTTGGGCGTCTTAGTGCTGCTGGCCTTGCCCGCGGCCTGGTTGTTGCGCGGCAACTCAAAGGCCATCGCCGCGGCGGCGGCTGCCGCCTCGGGCCAGAAAGCGCTGACCGCGCGCGAAGCCATCGCCCAGGCGCTGGCCACGCCGAGCTACCGCTACCTGAGCCTGGGCTTCCTGGTGTGCGGCTTCCACGTCGCCTTTCTGGCCACCCATTTGCCCGGCGTTGTCGCGGCCTGCGGCCTGCCGCCCGAGGTCGGCGGGTGGGCGCTGGCCATGATTGGCCTGTTCAACATCGTGGGCAGCCTCGCGATGGGCTGGGCCGTCGGGCGCTGGCGCATGAAGTCGCTGCTGTCGCTGCTGTACGCCACGCGCGGCATCGCCGTCGTGCTGTTCCTGCTGGCGCCCAAGACCACGGCCGTGATGTTGGTGTTCGCCGCGGTGATGGGCGTGACCTTCCTGTCGACCGTGCCGCCGACCGCGGGGCTGGTCGCCAAGATGTTCGGGCCGGCCAACATGGCGATGCTGTTCGGCATCGTGATGCTGGCGCACCAGATCGGCGGCTTCCTGGGCGCCTTCCTGGGCGGCTACGTGTTCGAGACCACCGGCAGCTACGACTGGGTCTGGTACATCGACATCGTGCTGGCCGCCGGGGCGGCGCTGATCCACCTGCCGATTCGCGAGAAGCAACTGCCGGCGCGCGCTGTCGGGGCTGCCGCATGACGACCGCTCTCGATCCGCGCACGCGGCTGCTGCTCGAAGCGCCGATCGTGCCGACGCTGCTGCGCCTCGCGGTGCCGAACGTGCTGGTGATGGTGGCGCAGGCCGCGGCCGGCCTGATCGAGACCTACTTCGTGGGCAAGCTTGGCACCGATGCACTCGCAGGCATGGCGCTGGTGTTTCCCATCGTCATGCTGATGCAGATGACCTCGGCCGGCGCGATGGGCGGTGGCATCGCCTCGGCCATCGCGCGCGCGCTCGGCGCCGGGCGCCGGGCCGATGCGGACGCGCTGGTGTGGCATGCGATCGTCATTGCGCTGGGCTTCGGCGTCGTCTTCACAGTGGCCTTGTGGTTCGGTGGCCGCTGGCTCTACACGCTGATGGGAGGCGCCAATGCCTCGCTGGAAGCGGCGCTCGTCTACTCGCACTGGGTGTTTGCAGGCTCGGTGCTGGTGTGGCTCTTCAACTCGCTCGCTGCGGTCATTCGCGGCACGGGCAACATGGCCGTGCCAGCCAACGTGACGGTGCTGGGTGTCGTGGCGCTGGTGCCGCTGTCGCCGCTGCTGATCTTCGGCTGGGGCCCGGTGCCGGCGCTTGGCATCGCCGGCGGCGCTCTCGCGCTGCTCTTGTACTACGCGGGTGGCACGCTGGCCCTGTGGTGGTACCTGCGCTCGCCGCAGAGCCTGCTGCGGCCGGTGCGCGCCACGCTGCAACTGCGCTGGCCGCTGTTTCGCGACATCCTGCGCGTGGGCGTGATCGGCGCGGTGTCGACCGTCGCCACGAACCTCAGCATCGGCATCGCCACCGCGCTGTCAGGGCAGTTCGGCGCGGGCGCGATCGCTGGCTATGGCACGGCATCGCGTCTCGAATATCTGCTGGTGCCGCTGGTATTCGGCCTGGGCGCGCCGCTGATCGCGATGGTCGGCACCTGCATGGGCGCGGGGCAGCGAGAACGCGCCCTCCAGGCGACATGGGCCGGCGCTGCCATCGCCTTCGTGCTGGCCGAGGCGATCGGTCTGGCCGCGGCGCTGTTTCCGCGGCCGTGGCTGCTGCTGTTCGGCAACGATCCGGCCATGCTCGAAGCGGGCACGCAGTACCTGCAGGTCGTGGGACCGCTGTACGGCTTCTTCGGCGTGGGGCTGGTGCTGTACTTTGCGTCGCAGGGTGCCGGCCGCTTGCTCTGGCCGGTGCTGGGCAATCTGGCGCGACTGCTGGTCGCCGGCGTGGGCGGCTGGCTCGCGCTGCGCTGGGGCGGCCAGCTCGTGCATGTGTTCGTGGCACAAGGCGCGGCGCTGCTGGTCTACGGCGTCGTCATCGCCTCGGCCATCGCGGGCGGCGCTTGGTTCGGGCCGGTCGGCCGGCCGCGCAGCACGCGCGCGCTGTTGCGTCGCCTGCCGCCGGCGCTCACGCCCGGCGCCGGTCGGGCTCAGTAGCGGTACGGGTTGTTCGGGCGGCGGTCGTAGCGATCGGGCACGCCGTCGCGGTCCCGGTCATAGCGCACCGGCGCATGGCGCTGCTGCCAATGCGGATGCCGCTGGCGTTCAAAGTGGGCGCGCCGCTCTGCATGGTGATAGCGATCGCCCCGATGGTCGCCGCGTGCTTGTGAATGGCCGTGTGAGTGGCCGTATGAGTGGCTCTGGCCGCGGTAGCCACCACGGTGATCGTCATGCGCCTGGGCCGGCGTGCTGAGCATCGTCAGCGACATCAGCGCGGCGCCGCAGAGGGCGGTGAGTGAGAGCTTTTTCATGGGAACTCCGATGCGGGTGGTTGGAGCCCTGACTCTGGCCGCTTCATGTAAACGGCGCGTAATCGGCGAGCGAATTCCGATGAAGAGTTGTGCGCTTGCGTGCCGGCCCGTTCAGGCCGAAGCGCGTGCCGGCGCCGGCAACAGGCGCCGCAGCGCCTCGAAGAACAGGTCCGACTGTTCGCGTTCCCCCTGGATCTGTGCAGCCACATGCGCGGCCATCGCAGGATCGACCGCGACCAGGGGCCGGCCGGTCGACTGCGCGATCACCTGGTGCAGCGCGGCGCGCTCGAGGTAGTAGAGGTCGTCGTAGGCATGCGCGATGCTCGGGCCCGCCACGACCACGCCGTGGTTCGCGAGAAAGGCCACATCCTTGCCGGCCATGGCGCGCGCGATGCGCTCACCCTCGACGTCGTCGAGCGCAAGGCCGTTGTAGGTCGCGTCGATGGCGATGCGGTTCATGAACCGCATCGCGTTCTGGCTCAAGGTCGGATCGAGTGCGCGCTCCGCCGTCAGCGTGAGCGCGGTGGCGTAGGGCATGTGGCAATGCAGCACGACGGCGTGGCCCGCGATGCGATGGATCGCGCCGTGGATGAAGAGGGCCGTCGGTTCTACGCGATGCCGGCCCGCCAGCACGTTGCCGCGCACATCGATCAGCACGATGTCGTCGGGGCCGATCTCACTCCAGTGCAGGCCGCGCGGGTTGATGAGGTAGCGATCCTGGGCTCCGGGGAGCAGCACGCTGAAGTGGTTGCACACGCCTTCTTCGAGGCGATGGTGGGCGGCTGCACGCAGCGCCAGCGCCAGGTCTTCGCGCAGGCGGCGCACGGTCGGGCTGGCGTATTCGGCGTCGGGCGTCATGAGGGTGGGGCGATCGTTCATGGGGATGAAATATTCAGGTGGCCAGAGCGGCCCAGGCAGTGACGAAATCCTGTGCGGCCTCGCGCACCGCGGCGGCGCGCTTGCCCGGCTTGTACAGCGCCGAGCCGATGCCGAAGCCGGCGGCGCCGGCGGCGTGCCACTCGGCCATGTTGCCCGGCGAGATGCCACCGACCGGCATCAGCGGCGTGCCCTGGGGCAACACGGCGAGCATGGCCTTCACCACGGCCGGCGAGGCCAACTCGGCCGGGAAGAGCTTGAGCCCCGTGGCCCCCGCGGCGAGCGCGCCGAAGGCTTCGGTCGGCGTCATCACGCCGGGCAGGCTGACGAGGCCGAGCCGCGTGGCTTCGGCAATGACGTCGGCGTTGAAGTTGGGGGCGACGATCAGCTGGCCGCCAGCGCCATGCACCTCGCGCACCTGCTGCACGCTGAGCACGGTGCCGGCACCGACCAGGGCGTCCGGAAAGCGCGCGCGCAACAATGCAATGCTCGCGAGCGGGTCGGGCGAATTGAGCGGCACTTCGAGCAGCCGGAAGCCGGCATGGACGATGGCATCGCCCACGTCCGGCGCTTCGGCCGGCGTGAGCCCGCGCAGGATGGCGACGAGCGGCAACTGCTGCATCGCAGCGTGAAAAGTGGAAAGAGCGGTCATGGGTGCAGGGGGGTGCGTTTCAAGGCGAGTGCGTGCAAGCCGGCCCAGGTGGCTTCGGCGCCGAGAGTGCGTGTGCGCGTGCCCGACGCATCGAGCGCCAGCGCATAGCGCTCGGTGAGCGCGGGCGCGCCGATCAGCACGACCTCGGCGGTGTCATGCAGCGGCTGGCTGCGCAGTTCCTCGCCGATCAGCAGGCCTGACAGATAACTGGCGAGCCCGGCTTTCGGCATGCGATCGAACAGAGCCAACGTCCGCGCGCCGAAAGCGTTGTGCAGCAGGCCGTGTCCGTTGCCCGCTTGCTGCACGCCGGCGATGAAGGCACCCTCATGCAGCGGTGCATCAGGGTCCAGCGTGCGCGCCAGAATCGATTGCCGGCTCAGCAGGGCATAGAACTCGCCGGTCATGAAGGTGCGGAAACCCGTCACGCGGCCTTGCTCGACGCGCGCCCATTTGTTGTGGGTGCCCGGCAGGACGAACAGACCCTCGCGCAAGCCGGTCAGCGCCATGGCGCCAAAGATCTGCACTTCTTCGCCGCGCATCACGTCGGGCACGCCCGCGTGCTCGGCGCAGAGGCCCGGGACGATCGCGACGTCGCGGGCGACATCGCTGCGGATCGGGATGACCTTGTCGGCCACTTCGTCGAGCCCGGCCGGGCATGCGCAGTAAGGCGCTTCGACCCAGCCCTGCTGGCTGCCGGCCATCCCGGAGATCAGGCAACGCGTGCTGTCCGGCTGCATCCACTCGCCAAACAGCGCAGCAAACACGGCGTCGAAACCGCCGGCCGGCACGTGAAGAATGCCGCGCGCATCGGCCCGGGTGGCGAGCACCGCGCCGTCGGCATCGAGGAGCGCGCCGCGCAGCGAACTTGTGCCCCAATCGACAGCGACCAAGTGCATCGTCTGTTGCCTCCAGATGTATCGTTTCGTAAGGCCGATCCTCAGGGTTTGTCCTGCGAAATCGACCGTTTCAATCATCATATGATAAGGAAACGACGCACTTCGTTCGTCAGGGTTTTCGCGTGAAACGCAGGAGATTTTTCCCATGTCCACCGTCCTTCGGGCGCCCCGCCGCCTGCTTCTGCAAAGTCTCTGCGCTGCACTCATTCCGGCATCCTTCTCTGCGCTGGCGCAGGACTATCCGACCAAGCCCATCGAACTCGTCGTGCCGGCCTCCGCAGGCGGCGGCACGGATGCATTGGCGCGCGGTTTCGCCGAGTTGGTGAAGAAGCATCTGCCGCAGTCGGTCATCGTGAACGACAAGCCCGGCGCCAGCGGCGTGGTCGGCATGAGCGATGTGCTCAATGCCAAGCCCGATGGCTACAAGGTGTCGGTGGTGATCGCCGAGTTGGTGATCCTGCCGCACCTGAATCTCTCCAAGTTCACGTACGCCGACTTCCGGCCCATTGCCCGCCTGAACGCCGACCCGTCGGCGATCACGGTCAAGGCCGATGCACCGTGGAACACCATCGAAGAATTCCTAGCCGCCGCCAAGGCCAAGCCGGGCGAGATGAAGATGGGCAACTCCGGCAATGGGTCGATCTGGCACCTGGCCGCAGCGGGCCTGGAAGACAAGGCCGGCGTGAAGTTCAACCATGTGCCCTACCAGGGTGCCGCACCCGGCGTGGTGGCGCTGCTCGGTGGCCACATCGATGCGGTGGCCGTGAGCCCGGGCGAGGTGGCCACGCATGTGCAGGCCGGCAAGCTCAAGATGCTCGCGGTGATGGCCGACCAGCGACTGAAGGCGTTCGACAAAGTGCCCACGCTCAAGGAACGCAAGATCGACCTTTCGATCGGCACCTGGCGCGGGCTGGCCGTGCCCAAGGCCACGCCAACCGCCGTGGTCGACGTGCTGCGCACGGCGACGCGCAAGACCGCCGAAGAACCGGCCATGCGCGAGGTTCTCGAGAAGCTGAACCTCGGTTTCTCCTACCTCGATGCGGCCGAGTTCGGTCAGGCGATGGAACGCGATCACGCCTACTTCAAGCAACTCGTCGAAAAAGTGGGCATCAAGCCATGAGCGAAGCGGTCGAAATCCTGGTCGTCGCACCGTTGATGCCTTTCCTGATGGACGCGCTGCGCGGCCAGTACACCGTGCACGACCGCCTCCATGTGAGCGACCCGGCGGCCTTCGCGGCCGTCGCGCCGCGCATCCGTGCGGTGGTGGCGAACGGCGAGGCCAAGGTGCCGCGCGAACTGATCGCGCAACTGCCAGCACTGGAAATGATCTCGGTGTTCGGCGTCGGCTACGACGGCGTCGATGTGCCGGCCGCGCACGAGCGGAACATTCCCGTCACCAACACGCCGGAAGTGTTGAACGACGACGTGGCCGATCTCGCGCTGGGCCTGTTGCTGTCGATCGCGCGGCGCATCCCGCAGGCCGACCGTTTTGTTCGCGACGGCGAGTGGCTCAAGGGGCCGATCCCGCTGGCGCGCAAGGTTGCGGGCTCCAGGCTCGGCATCGTCGGTATCGGTCGCATCGGCCAGGCGATCGCGCACCGCGCGCTGGCGTTCAACATGGAAGTCGCCTACACCGCGCGTTCGCCGCGCGCGGGCTTGCCTTACACGTACCACGCCGACGCAAAGTCGTTGGCGGCGGCGGTCGATTTCCTCGTGGTCATCACGCCCGGGGGCGCGGCCACGCGCGGCATGATCAACGCCGAGGTGCTGCAGGCGCTGGGTCCGCAAGGCTACCTGGTGAACGTGGCGCGCGGCACTGTGGTCGACCAGCCGGCGCTGGTCGAGGCGCTCAAGGCCGGCGTGATCGCCGGTGCCGCGCTCGACGTGTTCATCGACGAGCCGAACGTGCCGCCCGAACTTCGTGCCATGCCCAACGTCGTGTTGACGCCGCACATCGGCAGCGGCACGCGGCAAACGCGCGAGGCGATGGCGAAGCTCACCTTCGACAACCTGCTTGCGCACTTCGCCGGCCAGCCGCTGCTGACGCCGGTCGACGCCTGACTCGGCTCATCCGACGCGCCGACTTCCCCATGAAAAACGCCCACGGCCACACCGTCGACCTGCTGGGTGAGGCCATCATCTCGGGCCGTTACGGCGAGGGCGCGATCATTCCGCCCGAACCCATCCTGGGTGAGGAACTGGGCGTGAGCCGCACCGTGGTGCGCGAGGCCATCAAGGCGCTGGCCGCCAAGGGCCTGATCGTCACGGGGCCCAAGGTCGGCAGCCGCGTTCTGCCGCAGGACGTGTGGAACTGGTTCGATCCCGACGTCATTGCCTGGCAATCGAGCGTGGGCCTGACGCACGAGTTTCTCCGCGATCTGCAGGACCTGCGCCGCGTCGTGGAGCCCGGGGCCGTTCGTCTGGCCGCCGAGCGCGCCACCGACGACGACATCGCCGAGATCGAGGCCGCGTATGCCGGCATGAAGCTGGCCATCGAGACGAACGGCGACTACGTCACCAGCGACCTGCGCTTTCACCACGCGTTGCTGCGTGCCGCGGGCAACCGCATGCTGACGCAGATGAGCAAGGCGCTGAACGCCTTGCTGCGCACCAGTTTCGAGATTTCGACGGACCTGCGCGACGGACCCGCGCTGTCGCTGCCGATGCACCGCGCGGTGCTCGACGCCGTCAAGGCGCACGACCCGGCCAGGGCCGAGCGGGCAATCCTGAAACTCATCGACAGCGCCCGCAACGACATCGAGTCCGTGCTGGCCAAGCGCCGCCGCTTGCCGCGCCTCGGACATCCGACGCGCAAGAAGATCAGGACCGCCTGATCGTCGGCCCGTTCCATTCCCGTTCCCCGTTCCCGTAGCAAAGCAAAGAAGGAGACAAAGCACCATGAAAGTCAGGTCACTCATCGCACCCACGCTGATCGCTCTGGGCCTCATCGGCTCAGGCCAGGCCATGGCCCAGGAGAAGCTCACCGTCTGGTGGGTCAAAGGCTTCTATAAGGCGGAAGACGACGCACTCTTCGCCGCCATCAAGAAGTTCGAAGAGAAGAACAAGAACGTCAAGATCGAGTTGTCGCAGTACCCCGTGCAGGACATGATTCCGAAGACGGTGTCGGCGCTCGATTCGGGCAGCCCGCCCGACGTGGCCTACGCCGACGTCTACGACTTCCAGGTCACCGGCAAGTGGGCCTTCGAGAACAAGCTCGAAGACATCAGCAGCGTGATCTCGCCGATGAAGGCGCGCTTCGCGCCCAACACAGTCGAGACCACCTTCCTCTACAACGATCAGACCAAGAACAAGGCCTACTACGCGTTCCCGATCAAGCAACAGACGATGCACGTCGAGTACTGGCTTGACATGCTGACCGAGGCCGGCTTCAAGGAATCGGACATTCCGACCGGCTGGAAGGACTACTGGTCGTTCTGGTGCGAAAAGGTGCAACCGGCCAGCCGCAAGGCCAGCGGCAAGCGCACCTTCGGCATGGGCATGCCGATGGGCGTCGATTCGAGCGATGCGTTCTATTCGTTCCTGACCTTCATGGACGCCTACAACGTGAAGCTGGTCGACGACAACGGCAAGCTGCTGGTCGACGATCCGAAGGTCAAGACCGGTCTGATCGGTGCGCTCACCGACTACACCGCACCGTACACCAAGGGCTGCACGCCGCCGTCGTCCACCAGCTGGAAGGACCCGGACAACAACGTTGCGTTCCACAACAAGACGACCGTGATGACGCACAACGCCACCATCTCGATCGCCGCCAAGTGGCTCGACGACATGAACAACGCCACGCTCACGCCCGAGCAGCGCGAAGAAGCCAAGAAGAACTTCACCGAGCGCATCCGCACGGCAGGCTTTCCGAACAAGCCGGACGGCAGCAAGATGGTCTACCGCACCGCCGTCAAGACCGGTGTGATCTTCAAGGACGCGAAGAACAAGGCGCGCGCCAAGGAGTTCGTGACCTTCCTCATGCAGGAAGAGAACCTCACGCCGTATGTCGAGGGTTCACTCGGTCGCTGGTTCCCGGTCACCAAGGAAGGCCAGGCACGGCCGTTCTGGAAGGAAGATCCGCACCGCACTTCGGTGTTCAACCAGTACGCCAATGGCACTGTGCCGTTCGAGTTCACCAAGAACTACAAGTTCACGATCCTGAACAACGAGAACGTCTGGGCCAAGGCCATGAGCCGCATCGTCACCGACAAGGTGCCGGTGGACAAAGCGGTTGACGAGATGATCGCGCGCATCAAGGTGGTGGCCAACTAAGCGCCACACCGGCTGGCGCCCCGCGGCGCCGCCACGCCACCCCCTGATGGGGGAGCGACACCTGCGGGCCGGCCTTGCCGGTTCCGCAGCGTTCCTGAACTGAAATCGCTGACTGAACAAAAAGGGGGGCTGCATGAACAGCATCGCAACCACCGCAACACCTGGCGGCGCAGCGCCGCTCCAGCGCAAGGATCGCTGGGAATACTGGGGCCGCCTCATGGTCGTGCCCTATCTCCTGATTTTCGTCGTGTTCGTGCTTTACCCGGTGGGCTACGGCCTCTGGCTGGCACGGCATCCGCAGAGCTACGTGAAGCTGGTCGAAGACCCGATCTTCCTGGGCTCGCTGATCAACACCTTCGTGTTCCTGATCGTCGCCATCAATGTCAAGATGGTGCTGGCGCTGGTGCTCTCGGGCTTCTTCGTCACCAGCCGATGGTGGATCAAGATCGTCGCTGCGCTCTTCATCCTGCCGTGGGCCATGCCCTCAATCCCGACGATCCTGTCGGTGCGCTTCATGCTTAACCCCGAGTGGGGCGTGATCAACGCCACCATCTTCCGGCTGACGGGCGCAGACGGGCCGAACTGGCTCAACGACCCCGCGCTGGCGCTGACCTTCGCGATGCTGATGCACATCTGGAAGTCGCTGCCGTTCTGGACGCTGATCCTCGTCGCCGGCCGACTGGCGATCCCCGCCGAGCAGTACGAAGCGGCGTCGGTCGACGGCGCGACCTCGTGGCAGAAGTTCCGGTTCATCAGCTGGCCGGCCCTCAAGACGCTGTACCTCACCTCGACCATCCTCTCGATGATCTGGACGCTGGGCGACTTCAACAGCGTCTACCTGCTCACCGGTGGCGGTCCGGCCGACTCGACCCATGTGCTGGCCACGCTGGGCATCCGCTACCTGCGGCTCGACCAGGTGGACCTGTCGATGGCGTCCATCGTGGTGGCGATGCCGCTGGTGCTGCCCCTCGTGTACTTCATGATGAAGAGGTTGTCCAAATGACGAAGCGCTGGACCCCCAAGGCCGTCGCGACCGAGGCGAAGCTGCTGCTGATCGGCATTCCGGTGCTGTTGTGGACGCTGATCCCGGTCTATCACATGGTGCTGTTCGCGATCTCGCCGCGCGACTCGGCCACCTCCGGGCGCCTGTGGCCCGACAACCCGACGCTGCAGAACTTCCGGATCGTGTTCGAGCAGAAGCACTTCTACCTCGGCCACTTCTGGCAGCAGCTGGGCAACTCGCTGCTGATCGCGGTGTCGGTCGGTGTGATCACGCTGTTCATCGCGACCACGGCCGCCTTTGCCATCAGTCGTCTGCGTGTGCGCGGCGGCCGCACGGTGATGAACCTGGCCCTCTTCACGTACTTCATCCCGGCCGCCTTCCTGGCCGTGCCGATGTACAAGACCATGGGCAACTACGGCATCCTGAACAGCCAGTGGTCGCTGATCCTCGCCATGGTGACCATCGCATCGCCATACTGCATCTGGGTGCTCAAGCAGGCCTCGGACAAGCTGCCCTACGAACTCGACGAGGCGGCGCGGATGGACGGCGCCTCGCCGCTGCAGCTGTTCCGGCTGGTCTACCTGCCGCTGATGGTGCCGTCGCTGGTGGCAGTGGGCACCTATTCGCTGCTGCTGGCGTGGAACGAGTACCTGTACGCGTTCCTGCTGCTGTCGAACGACCGGAGCGTCACGCTGGCGGTGGCGCTCGGCAATTTCCTCGCGGCCGACGATTCGCCTTGGGAACTGCTCATGGCCACGGGCCTCATTTACGCGCTGCCTCCGGCGGCGATTTACTACACCTTCAAGCGTTACATGGTCGGTGGCCTCACCGCCGGTGCCGTCAAGAGCTGACAGGGAGAGGAACACACATGGCTTCCGTATCGTTTCGCAATATCAAAAAATCCTTCGGCAAGGTCGACATCCTGCGCGGGCTGGGCTTCGACATCGCCGATGGCGAATTCGTCGTGCTGGTCGGCCCCTCGGGCTGCGGCAAGTCCACGCTGCTGCGCATGCTCGCGGGCCTGGAGGACATCACCGGCGGCGAGATCCTGATCGACGGCAAAGTCGTCAACGAACTCGAGTCCAAGGACCGGGACATCGCGATGGTGTTCCAGAGCTATGCGCTTTACCCGCACATGACGGTGGGTGAGAACATGGCCTTCAGCCTGCGCCTGCGCGATGCCGACAAGACGCTGATGGCCGAGCGCGTGGACAAGGCCGCGAAGATCCTCAACCTCGACAAGCTGCTCGAACGCTATCCGCGCGAGCTTTCGGGTGGCCAGCGCCAGCGCGTCGCGATGGGCCGCGCCATCGTGCGCGACCCGAAGGTCTTCCTGTTCGATGAACCGCTCTCCAACCTCGACGCCAAGCTGCGCGTGGCGATGCGCGCGGAAATCAAGGCGCTGCACCAGCGCCTGAAGACCACCACGGTCTACGTCACGCACGACCAGATCGAAGCCATGACCATGGCCGACCGCATCGTGGTCATGCACGACGGCATCATCGAACAGATTGGCACGCCGCTCGAGCTGTTCGACCGGCCAGGCAACCTGTTCGTGGCGCAGTTCATCGGCTCGCCGTCGATGAACGTGCTGGCCGGCACCGCGCGCCAGTCCGGCGGCGAGCGCTGGGTGGAAGCACAGGGCGCGCGCTGGCCGCTGCCTGCGAGTGCGACGGTGACCGATGGCCAGTCTGTGCACTACGGCGTGCGGCCCACCGATCTGGTGATCTCGCCCGCGGGCCAGGGAATCCCGACGCAGGTGGTGGTGGTGGAGCCCACAGGCGCCGAGACCGAACTGCTGCTGCAGATCGGTACCGAGAAGATGGTGCTGGTGATGCACGGGCGCACCGACGTGGGCCCGGACGACACCGTGCACGTGTCGCTCGACCCCGCCAAGGCCCATGTCTTCGACGGCGCCAGCGGTGCCCGACTGGGTTGAGGCCGGCGACATGACATCCATGACATCCTTCACTCAGGTCGTCCTCTTCACCGACACCGACGGCCGTGCGCGCTTTCGCGACAACGCCATCGATCTGCCCGAAGGCACGCCGAGTGCTCAGTTGTCGGCGCTGTTTCCATCGGACGGCGTGCAACTGCGCCACAGCCCGGTCGGCTTTCGCAGCACCTTTCATTGCACAGTGACGCCACAGTGGGTCGTCATCCTGCAGGGGCAGATGGAAATCGGTCTGCAGGACGGCAGCTCCCGCGTCTTCCAGCCCGGCGACCATTTCTATTCCAACGACACGCTGCCCGATGGCGCGACCTTCGACGCCGCGGTGCATGGCCATTGGAGCCGCCAAGTCGGCGATGCGCCACTGGTGACGATGTTCGCGCGCGGCGCCTGAAGCCATGGCACAACTGTCCGCCGCCGAGATCCGTCACTACGAGGCCGAAGGCTATGTGATCCCGCAGTTCCGGCTGCCCGCCGCGCGTGTGGCGCAGATGCGCGACGCGCTCGATGCACTGATCCGCGACAACCCTGGCGTGCGCCCTGAGAAGTTGGTGTCGGCCCATGTCGAGGGCGACAACGGCGAGGGCGTGCGCGGCAGCCGTGCCTTCCTCGGTTTGGCGATGGACCGCGACATCGTCGATCTCGTCTCTGGCGTGGTCGGCGAGGACGTGATCCTCTGGGGCTGCCACGTGTTCTGCAAGCCGCCGGCCGAAGGCTTCGAGACGCCGTGGCACCAGGACGGCCACTACTGGCCGATCCGGCCGCTGGCCAACTGCACGGTGTGGGTGGCACTGGAAGAGTCGAGCATCGAGAACGGTTGCCTGCGCGTCATCCCGCGCTCGCATGTCGGCCAGGTGCTGCATCCGCACCTGCACGAAGACCGCACCGACCTCACGCTGAACCAGCGCATGGCCGCGGGCAGTTTCGACGAGGCCAGCGCGGTCGACCTTGAACTCGAACCCGGGCAGATGTCGCTGCACGACGTCTACATGATCCATGGTGCCAAGGCCAACACCTCGGCCAAGCGCCGCACCGGCGTGGCGCTGCGCTACATGCCCTCGACCTCGGTGTTCGAACGCGACCTGCGGCCAGTCGACGGCAAGAGCGGCGTGGCCGTGGACTTCGCGAAGCGGCCCTTGTGGCTGCTCAAAGGCGTGGACCGGAGTGGCCGCAACGATTTCTCCATCGGGCATGGCGCCCGCGGCTCCCATTGAAAGAACCCTGCGCGTGAACTCTGTCCTCAAGGCCTTCGATCTCAGTGGGCGCATCGCGCTCATCACGGGCGCGAGCTCGGGCATCGGCTTCGCGCTGGCGCGCGGGCTGGCCGGTGCGGGCGCGCGCGTGGTCTTGAACGCACGCAACACCACCAAGCTCGAGGCCGCGGCCGATGTGCTGCGCGGCGAAGGCCTGCAGGTGTCCACGGCGGCCTTCGACGTCACCGAGGGCGATGCCGTCACGGCCGCGGTTGCACGCATCGAAGCCGAGGTCGGCGCGATCGACATCCTCGTCAACAACGCCGGCATGCAGCGACGCGCGCCGCTCGACCAGTTCGCGGAAGCCGACTGGCACGAACTGATGAAGACCAACGTCGACAGCGTGTTCCTGGTCGGCCAGGCGGTGGCGCGCCACATGATCCCGCGCGGCCGCGGCAAGATCGTCAACATCTGCTCGGTGCAGAGCGAGCTCGGGCGCCCGGGCATCGCGCCGTACACAGCGAGCAAGGGCGCGGTGAAGATGCTCACCAAGGGCATGGCCATCGATTGGGGCCAGCACGGCATTCAGGTCAATGGGCTCGGCCCGGGCTACTTCAAGACCGAGTTGACGAGCGCGCTGGTCACTAACCCGGAATTCACGCAGTGGCTGGTGAACCACACACCGTCACGCCGCTGGGGCGATGTGGAGGACCTGGTCGGCGCGGCGGTGTTCCTGTCGAGCGATGCCTCTAACTTCGTCAACGGCCACATCCTTTACGTCGACGGCGGCGTGACGGCGCAGCTCTGAGCTTGAAGAAAGAAACAGCATGGAAGCCCTTGTCATCCACGCCCCCGGCGACCTGCGCGTCGAAGACGTGCCGACTGATGCGCTCGGCCCCGACCAGCTGCAGGTGCGGGTGCGCTGCGGCGGCATCTGCGGCTCGGACCTGCACTACTACCAGCATGGCGGCTTCGGCACGATCCGCATCAAGGAACCGATGGTGCTCGGCCACGAAGTGGCCGGCGTCATCGAGGCGGTCGGGCGCGACGTGCAGGGCTTTGCGGCCGGCGAGCGCGTGGCCATCAGCCCGAGCCGACCCTGCGGCGCGTGCACCTACTGCCAGCAAGGCCTGCAAAACCATTGCCTCGACATGCGCTACTACGGCAGCGCGATGCGCACGCCGCACGTGCAGGGCGCCTTTCGCCAGCAGATCGTGGTCGAGACGCACCAGGCGCACAAGCTGGCCGATGGGGTGAGCGATGGCGAAGGCTCGATGGCCGAGCCCCTGTCGGTCGCCCTGCACGCGGTGCGCCGGGCTGGCTCGCTGCTCGGCAAGCGCGTGCTGGTCACTGGCTGCGGGCCGATCGGCGCACTGGCCATCATCGCGGCACGCCGCGCCGGCGCCAGCCACATCGTGGCGACCGACGTCGGCGCGCACACGCTGGGCAAAGCGTTGAAAGTCGGCGCCGACGAGGTGGTCAATGTCGCCGAGACGCCCGATGGCCTGCAGCGTTTCACGGCCGGCAAGGGCAGCTTCGACGTGCTGTTCGAGGCCAGCGGCAACGCCCGCGCGCTGGTCGGCGCCTTCGATGCGGTGCGCCCCCGCGGCGTGATCGTGCAGCTCGGCCTGGGCGGCGAGATGACGCTGCCGATCAACACCATCGTCGCCAAGGAGTTCGACCTGCGCGGCGCCTTCCGCTTCCACGAGGAATTCGCGGTGGCGGTGGAGTTGCTGAACAAGGGGCTCGTCGACGTCAAGCCGCTGATCTCGGCGACCCTGTCGTACCGCGATTCGGCGCGCGCATTCGCGCTCGCGGCCGACCGGTCGCAGGCCATGAAGGTGATCCTCAACTTCGACTGATCCCGGCTCCCAGTTCGCCTTCGAAGCGATCACGGCGTTGCTTCGCCTTGCCGTGCGTCCGCACTGTCTGCGGCTTCGCGCCTTGTGCTCGCTTCGCATGCAAACCGGGATGGTGCGGCGATCTCGCAGAGTCGCCCACAAAAAAAGGCGCCGAGGCGCCTTTTTTTTGATGTGAGCGGATCGCTCAGCGGCCGAAGGAACGGCCACCGCCGCCGCCGTAGCCGCCACCACCACCGCCGCCACTCCGGCCACCGCGCCCGCGGCCGCCACCCATGTGGTCGACGCTGGTGCGCAACGGATCCGGCTGACCGGCAGCGCCGCCAGCGACTGCTTCGGCGCGCAGGTGCGCGACCTGGTTCGCCTGGGTCGGGCTGTGGCTGTTGCCATGATGGCGCGGCTGGCGCTCGTCGTGCGGCAGATGGCCTTGTGAGGCATGTGCGGGCGCGTGATGCGGCGCGCGTGCCGGGCCTTGCGGACCGCGACCCTGCGGGGCGCGACCTCCGCCGCGTGGGCCTTGGCCACCACCACCGCCGCCGCCGGCATTGCGGCTTGGGCCACCCTGGCCGCCACCGGCGCCGCGACGTTGGCCACCGCCACCGTTGCCACCACCACCGCCGTTGCCGCCACCCTGGCCGGCCTTGTTTTCACGCACGCGTTGCAGCATCTCCGTGCGCGCCGCCTTGGCCGCAGCTTGCATCACGTCGCGGCTAGGCGGGCGACCGGCACCGCCCCAGATCGTCTGGCGACCCATGGCGATCGGCTCGGCGCGTTCGCCTTCTTCGGGGCCAAAGCCGTCGACGATCTTGACCGGGATCTGCTGCTTGGTGAAGCGCTCGATCTCGAGCATGAAGCCTTCTTCGTCGAGGCAGACCAGGCTCACGGCTTCGCCGCTGTTGCCCGCGCGGCCCGTGCGGCCGATGCGGTGCACGTAGTCTTCGCTGACGTTCGGGATTTCGTAGTTCACGACGTGCGGCAGTTCGTCGATGTCGATGCCGCGGGCCGCGATGTCGGTGGCCACCAGCGCGCGGATGTCGCCGCTCTTGAAACCGGCCAGCGCCTGCGTGCGGGCACTCTGGCTCTTGTTGCCGTGCAGCGCCATCGCCTCGATGCCGTTCTTCGTCAGGAATTCGGCGACGCTGTTGGCGCCGAACTTGGTGCGCGTGAACACCAGCACCTGGCTCCAGTTGTGCTCGTTGATGATGTGCGCGAGCAGCGCCTTCTTCTTGCCGCGGCCGACGGGGTGGATCACCTGCGTGATGCGCTGCACCGTGGTGTTGCGCGGCGTGACCTGCACGCTTTGCGGGTTCTTGAGCAGGTTGGCGGCCAGATCGCGGATCTCGTCGCTGAAGGTGGCCGAGAACAGCAGGCTCTGCTTTTCCTTGGGCACCAGCGCCAGGATTTTCTTCACGTCGTGGATGAAGCCCATGTCGAGCATGCGGTCGGCTTCGTCGAGCACCAGGATCTGCACCTGTGCCAGATCGAGCATGCCTTGCTGTTGCAGGTCGAGCAGGCGGCCGGGCGTGGCCACGAGGATGTCGACACCCTTCTTGAGCTTGCTGATCTGCGGGTTCATGCCGACACCGCCGAAGATCACGGTCGAGTCGAGCTCGAGGTATTTGCCATAGGTGCGGACCGACTCTTCGACCTGGGCCGCGAGTTCGCGCGTCGGGGTCAGCACCAGGGCACGGATGCCGGTGCCGCCGAACTTGTTGGTGGCGGCCGGGGTGGTGCTGAGCTTGTGCAGCATGGGCAGGGTGAAAGCAGCGGTCTTGCCGGTGCCGGTCTGGGCGCCGCCCAACAGGTCGTGCCCGTCGAGCACCACGGGGATCGCCTGGGCCTGGATCGGCGTGGGCGTGTCGTAGCCGTGTTCGTGCACAGCCTTCAAGATGGCAGGAGCCAGCTTCAGATCATCAAAATTCATTGGAAACAGTAAGCGCCTTGCACGGCGCAGTGGCATCGGCCCGCTTCGCGTGCATTCCTTGTGCGGAAACAGCGCGGAGCCAGTCAAGGCTGATGAAGGTCAGGGGTGGGAGCCGGGCGACCCGCATGGAGCCGCTTTCGTCCCCGGCAGAGAGCCGGCGTTGCGGGCAACTGCACCCGGCAACGGTGTGGATTGTCGCATGAGTCGATAATCGACGGTTTGCCGCGCCCGCGATTGCATCGGGCCGCCTGCAAACCACCCTGACCCAACACAAGTAAACAGATGGCCCAATACGTCTATTCGATGAACCGCGTCAGCAAGACGGTGCCGCCCAAGCGGCAGCTCTTGAAGGACATTTCGCTCTCGTTTTTCCCGGGCGCCAAGATCGGCGTGCTCGGTCTCAACGGCTCCGGCAAGTCGACCCTGCTCAAGATCATGGCCGGCGTCGACAAGGAGTTCGAAGGCGAGGCGCTGCCGATGCCCGGCATGACCATCGGCTACCTCGAGCAAGAACCCAAGCTCGACAACGAGCACACGGTGCGCGAGTCGGTCGAGGAGTCCATGGGCGCGGTGTTCGCGGCCAAGGCGCGTCTCGAAGAGGTTTACATCGCCTATGGCGCGGAAGACGCCGACTTCGACGCGCTGGCCGCCGAGCAGGCCGAGCTCGAAGCCATCATCGCCACGGCCGGCACCGACTCCGAACACCAGTTGGAAATCGCGGCCGACGCGCTGCGCCTGCCGCCATGGGACGCCAAGATCGGCCTGTTGTCCGGTGGTGAGAAGCGCCGCGTCGCACTGTGCCGCCTGCTGCTGTCCAAGCCCGACATGCTGCTGCTCGACGAGCCGACCAATCACCTGGACGCCGAATCGGTCGAGTGGCTCGAAGTGTTCCTGCAGCGCTTCACGGGCACCGTGGTCGCCATCACCCACGATCGCTATTTCCTGGACAACGCGGCGGAGTGGATCCTGGAAATGGACCGCGGTCGCGGCATTCCATGGAAGGGCAACTACAGCACCTGGCTCGAGCAAAAGGGTGAACGCCTGGCGCAAGAGCAGAAGAGCGAAGAAGCCCATGCCAAGGCGCTGAAGAAAGAACTGGAATGGTCGCGCCAGAACCCGAAGGCACGCCAAGCCAAGAGCAAGTCCCGTCTCGCTCGCTTCGAAGAGCTGAGCGACATGGAATACCAGAAGCGCAACGAAACGCAGGAAATCTTCATTCCTGTGGCCGAGCGGCTGGGCCAGCAGGTATTCGAGTTCCACAACGTCAGCAAGTCCTTCGGCGACCGCATGCTGATCGACAACCTGAGCTTCACGGTGCCACCGGGCGCCATCGTCGGCATCATCGGCCCGAACGGCGCAGGCAAGTCCACGCTGTTCAAGCTGCTCGCGGGCAAAGAGCAGCCGGACAGCGGCGAAGTGGTGATCGGCTCGACCGTGAAGATGGCCTTCGTCGACCAGCATCGTGACGAATTGGCCAACCAGAAGACCGTGTGGGAAGACATCTCGAACGGCCTGGACATCATCAACGTCGGCAAGTTCCAGATGGCCAGCCGCGCGTATGCGGGCCGCTTCAACTTCAACGGCGCGGACCAGCAGAAGAAGGTCGGCACGCTGTCGGGCGGTGAACGCGGTCGCCTCCACTTGGCCAAGACGCTGATCGCGGGCGGCAATGTGCTGATGCTCGATGAACCGTCGAACGACCTCGACGTGGAAACCCTGCGCGCGCTGGAAGACGCCCTGCTCGAATTCGCGGGCTCGGTGCTGGTCATCAGCCACGACCGCTGGTTCCTCGACCGCATCGCCACGCACATCCTCGCGGCCGAAGGCGACAGCCAGTGGACCTTCTTCGACGGCAACTACCAGGAGTACGAAGCCGACAAGAAGAAGCGCCTGGGTGAAGAGGGCGCCAAGCCGAAGCGGATGCGCTACAAGGCCTTGAAGTAGGCCGATTCCGGGCGTTTCAGGAGCGCGCGGTGCCGCAGGGCCCGCGCGCTTTGTCGTTCAGGGAGCGTCGACAAGGTCGGCGTCGATCCAGCCGCGCAGGCTGTTGACGAAGGCCAGCGCTTCGACGCGTGGCAGATCGTCCACGCACACGATGGCTTCGACCAACTGGCCGTCCCTCAGCCGGTTGGCGCGGCCGATGCCGCCGAGCAGGCCGCAGCGCAGCGGCGGCGTGACCCAGCGGCCATCGAGCAGGAGCGCGATGTTGCCGCGCGTGCATTCGGTGATTTCGCGGTCGCGGTTCCAGAGCAGGGTGTCGAACACGCCCGGCTCGGCGGGCGTGAACGCGTCGTAGTGCGCGCGGTGCGTGGTCTTGAAGCGGGTGAATTCGCTGTCGGCCTCGTCGAAGGCGGTGGCGGCCAGTTGCAGCGTCACGCGCGCGGGCGGCGCTTCCATCGGGAAGGCTTCGGCGCGCGGCGTTCCCTGCGCGTCGAGCAATAGCCGCACGCGCCAGATGCCGCTGGCGTGCTGCGCCTGCAGTCGGTTCAGACGCTCGTTAACCGATGCGGTATGCCACGGGCGACCGAAGTGCGCGGCGGCAGCGGCCATGCGCGCCAGGTGCGCCGGGGCGTCGCGCAGTTCGCCATCGACCAGGGCAAGGGTTTCGAGCAGGTCGAAGGCGGGGGATGGCGCGCTGTGCGCCGCGCCGAGAAAAGCCTGCTTGTGCCGCCACTCGTCCCACTCGGCATCAGCGGTCGCGTCGGCCGTGATGCCACTGCCGATGCCGCAGCGCGCGTCGTGCCCGCGCAGCGTCACGGTGCGGATGGGTACGTTGAAGGTTGCATGGCCGCCCGGGCGCAGCACGCCGATCGCGCCGCAGTACACGCCGCGCGTTTCGGGCTCCAGCGCGTGGATCAAACGCATCGCGCTGACCTTGGGCGCGCCGGTGATCGAGCCGCAGGGGAACAGCGCATCGAACAGGTCGACCAGCGTGGTGCCTTCGCGCACCTGTGCCTCCACGTCCGAGGTCATTTGCCAGACGGTCGGCAACGCCTCCGTATGGAACAGGCGCGGCACGCGCACGCTGAACGGCTGGGCCACGCGCGAGAGGTCGTTGCGGATCAGGTCCACGACCATCACGTTCTCGGCGCGCTCCTTCGGCACTGTGCGGAGGCGCTCCGCGATGGCCGCGTCTTCATCCGGCGTGGCGCCGCGCGGTGCGGTGCCCTTCATCGGCCGCGACAGGATGCGCTCGCCCTGCCAGTCGAAGAACAGCTCGGGCGAGACCGACAGCACCTGCTCTTCGCCCGTGTCGATGAAGGCCGTGTAGCCGTCGGGCTGCGCCTGCCGGAGCGCGTGAAACCAGCCGAGCGCATCGCCCTCGAAGCGGGCGTGCAGGGGCGCGGTGTAGTTGATCTGGTAGAGCGCGCCCTCCGCGATCGCGCGATGGATAGCGCTCATCTTGAGGTCGAAGTCGGCGCGCGAGAGGCCACGCTGCCACCGCATCGGCGGCACGGGCGGCGCCTCCTTCTGCAATGCATCCGGCCATGCAATTGGCGCGTCGTACACGCCGAACCAGGCCAGCGGCCCGTCGGGCGCATGCACGGCGAAGGCCGGATCGAAGGCCGCGGCGGCCTCGTAGCGCAGGTAGCCCACGCACCAGTGGCCGGCGTGCGACGCGGCCTCGACGGCGGCCAGCACGGGTCGAACCTCGGCCAGTGAGCGCGCCACGCAGACGCGCACCGGCGTGCCGAACGCGAGCTGCAGCCGGCCGGCACCATTGCCCGCAACATCGTCTGCGCCACCGCCATGCGGCGCCGCAAAATCGATCAGCGTGCGCACGGTCCCGTGTTGCGCCCCGTCAGCCGGCATGGGTTTTGACGCCCACGGAGGCGGCGCCCGGCATGCCGCCCGCCAGCAGGCGCTTGCGCACCGCATAGATGTTGTTGCGCAGCGCGTAGAGCTCCTCGGCGTACGACAGCGGCACGGCGACCTTGTTCACCACGCGGTCGAGTGCATCGAGCTCGCCGAGCAGCGCGTCGCGGTCACCTTCTTTGGCTTCGACCTTGGCCTCAATCTCGCGCAGCCGCGCGTACCAGCGGAACACGCGGCGCCGCACACGGAACTGGTAGAGCGGCGGTACGACGCGGCTCAGTGGCAGCATCAACACGAGCAAACCACCGAGCACCAGCCACATGCGCTCGACCAGGTTGCTGGCCCAGAAAGGCAGGTAGCGCTGCCAGAACGGCGGCGTGCCGTTGATGGCGCGATCGCCCTCGGGGCTCACGGGCAATTCACTGGTGCGCGTGTTCGGAAAATCGCGTGCGCGATTGAACCAGCCGGCTTCGCCGTGCAGCGTCTGCGCGCTCTGCGCGAACAACTGGCGCAGCGCCGGGTGCGTGGCTTCGCGCGACAACAGCGAGGTGGTTGCGGCCAGCAGCGATACATCGTTCGGTGGCATGTCCTCGGCCAAATCGACCACACCGCGCGGCAGCGTCACGGCCTGCAGGAAAGGGAAGCGGCGGACGTAGGCATCGCTCTGCGCGAATTCCATCAGCGCAATGCCCGGTGCGCGCAACAGGCGGCGCACCTGGCGCGATTGCGGCGCCGAGGCCAGCACGATCACGTCGAGCAACCCGGCCTCCAGCGCCTCCGCCGCTGCAGCCTGCTCGAGGTTCGACAGGATCAGGTCGCCGGGCTTGAGCCCATTGGCCTCGAGCATCTTCTCGACGATCTCGGGCACGCCGCTGCCGGCCTTGTCGACGTTCACGCGCAGGCCCTTGAGTTGCGCGAGCGTTGTCAGCGTGGCGGTCTTTCGGTCGATGCGGCGCGCGGTGTCGCTGCGATAGAAAAACCACAGCGGCTCGTAGAACAGACTGCCGAGAGAGCTGAGCCCGGCTTCCTCGTCGGCCACCGGGTCGGCGCTGCCGCCGCGCACGAAGGCCACATCGGCTTCACCGCTGCGCAGCAACTGCAGGTTTTCGGACGAGCCCGAGCTCGGCTTCAACGCCACGGTGATGCCATTGGTGCGCAGAGCCGCCGCGTAGCGCTCGCCGAAGTTGGCGTAGGCGCTGCCGGCCGGGCCGGTGGCCAGCGTCACGCGCTTGGGCGGTTGCGGATCGAGGTACCAGTAAGCCGCGATCAGCAGGCCGATCACCAGGAAGACGACCGGCCCGGCCGATGCGATCAGGTCGCGGATGGAGAGCAGGATGAGCTTCAGGGTCTTGGGCATCGGTTCGGCATCAGCGGAGGGTGTTGTTTGTCGAAGGACTATCGGCGACCTGATGATTGTCAATAGTGGCATAACCCGGCGGTGAGGCCGTCCAGCGCACAAATAATTCACGCTTTGATCGGTTTGCCCTGGAGGTCGGATGACTATCGTGAAGCGCGGCGTTCCCTATGCCCTGAGTTGCATCGTTGTCGCGCTGAGCGCATGTGGTGGCGGTGGAGGGGGTAACGGGCCTGTATGGTTTCCGCCCGCACCTGCGCCTTCCCCGGCTCCGCCGCCGTCGCCTCCTCCTCCGGCGCCAGCACCTGCACCGGCAATACCGCTCAGCTGCAATGACCTGTCCGGGATGGCGATCCCTGCGGCGGCGATCGGCCTTCCCACCACCGGCGGTACTGTGACCGCTGCGACCGTGGTGGCCGCCAGCGGGACCGGTGCGACCGCCATTCCTGAGCACTGCCTTGTGGCCGGCAGCATCGCGCCCGTGGATTCAGCCGCGACGCCGATTCTTTTCAAGCTCGCGCTGCCGACCCAATGGAATTCGAAGGTGGTGATGTTCGGTGGTGGCGGCCTCAACGGGACGATCCCCAACATCGCCGGCAACGTGCCCGCCGGCCCGTTCAACATGGCAACGCCACTGGGACGCGGCTATGCGACCTTTGCGAGTGACTCCGGCCATCAGGCCAACGCCCTCGGGTCACTGGATGGGCGCTTCGGCGCCAACGACGAGGCGGTGGCGAATTTCGGTGGCGAGGCGCTGAAGAAGACGCGCGATGCCTCGCTCTTTCTGCTCAAGGCACGCTATGCCGTCAGCAAGGCCGAAAAATCCTACTTTGCCGGCGGCTCCACTGGCGGGCGCGAGGCTTTGCAGGCCATTCAGCAGTGGCCAGCCGACTGGGATGGTGCAATCGTCCTCTTCCCGGCATGGAACAACCTGTCGGCCTGGATCGCGGGTCATCGCATCAGCAAGGCGCTGGCCCAACCGGGCGCGTACCCCAACCAGGCCAAGCGTGCGCTGCTGACCAAGGCGGCATTGCAAGCCTGCGATGCGCTGGACGGCGTGAACGACAACCTGATCAGCGACCAGAAGCGATGCAATGCCGTCTTCGACCCCTCCACCGCGATGGTCGGCGGTGCACCCCTGGCCTGCGTCGGCGGCGGCGATGCGGGTGACACCTGCCTGTCCGCCGCACAGATCGATGCGTTGAAATTGATCGACCGGGGCGCGAGTTTCAATTTCGCACTCGCCAGCGGTGAGACCGGCTATCCCGGCGCCAATGTCTGGGGCTCTGACCTCGGCATCAACAACCCGGCATATCCCGCCGTCTCTCCGACCGTGACGTTCCTGGGCCTCGGTACGAGCCAGCCGGTGTCGCCGATGCCCCTCACGGCGCCGTACATCAGCCAGATGCTCGACCAGTTGATCAAGTTCATGGTGACACGCGACCCGACCTACGATTCGCTCGCGTTCGATTCGGAAAACCCGGGGGCCTATCTGCCCCGCCTGAGTGATCTGAGTGCCCGCTTCGATGGCAAGACGGACATCTCGGCCTTCGTCGCGCGCGGCGGCAAGCTGCTGCTGGCCCATGGCAAGTCGGACGTTCTAGTGACCACGCGAACCTCCGAGCTGTACTACCAGCGCTTGCAGACGCAGTTGGGCGCCGAGAAGGTGAACAGCTTCGCGCGCTATTACGAAGTCCCGGGGTACGGTCATGCTGTCAGCACGGCGTTCAACCTTTCCTGGGATTCACTGACGACGATGGAGCAATGGGTCGAGCAGGGCGTTGCACCGACCGGGCAAGTCGCCACCGACACGCTCGGCGTGCCGGGGCGCACCAGGCCGATGTGTGACTATCCCAAGTGGCCGAAGTACAACGGGACGGGTGACGTGAACCTGGCGGCTTCGTTCTCCTGCGCAGACCCGACGGCCGTTCCCGCGCCCACCTGAGGCGCGGGCTTGGCCGCTGGCGCGTCAATCACCCCGCGCGGGTGATCGCGGATCGTGCGGTTACGGGATGAGATCGCGCACCGATGGGATGTCCAGCGCACCGACCTGCACCCGGCGCGCTGCGCGCACGGCACGGACCGTGGCTCGCGCCACCGCTTCGGCCGCCATCGCGCTGAGCACCGTCATGCCGGGCGCATCGCCTGCGAGCGCGACGCGACCCGTGGCCAGCGCGAACAGCGTGTCGCCGTCACTCATGGTGTGGACCGGGTTGATGCTGCGCGCCAGGCCGTCGTGCGCCACCATCGCGAGGCGGTTCGCCTGCACTTTGGTCAGCACCGCGTCAGTCGCGACCACGCCGATCGTTGTGTTGGTCCCGGCCAAGAGGGGCTTGGGCACTTCGCCGCGCATCAGCGCGCGGCGCGTGTCGAGCAGTGTGCGGCCATCGGCCGTGCGCGCGCCGGCAACGACCTGCGCGGTGTCGGGGTCGATCACGTCGCCCAGCGCATTGCAGGCGATCAGCGCGCCGACCGTCACGCCGCCCACGGTGACCGACGCGGTGCCGATGCCGCCTTTCATTGCGCGGTCGACGCCGAAGAGTTTGCCCACCAGCGCGCCGCTGCCCGCGCCCACGTTGCCCTCGGCCGGGGCTTGTGTCGATGCGGCCTCGCAGGCGGCATAGCCGGCGGCCGCGTCGGGCCGGATGCGCGCATCGCCCATCGGCAGGTCGAACAGCACCGCGGCCGGCACGATGGGCAGCGTGCCGAAGCGCACGTCCATGCCCACGCCGCGCTCTTCGAGCCACTGCATCGCGCCTTCGGTCGCGGCCAGGCCCCAGGCGCTGCCGCCGGCCAGCATGACGCCGTGCACATGCTCGACCAGGTTGCCGGGCGCCAGCAGGTCGGTCTCGCGCGTACCGGGTGCCGCGCCCCGCACATCGACCCCGCCGACGGCGCCATCGCGCGTGAGGATCACGGTGCAGCCGGTGGGCCGGCGGGTGTCGGAAAAGTGGCCGACTTCGATGCCGGCCACGTCGGTTATGGCGCCATCGGGTCTTTGCGGTGAAGCAATCATGGTGGTCATGGCGCCTGATTATGAAGATCCACCTCCTGGCCGTTGCCGCAACGCACCCCGTTCGGCGGGACCTTCGAACGAAGCGGTCCCATGTCTCTATCGCGCCGGTTCAGTTGCCGAGTTTTGTGCGCCTTGACAGGAGGTCAGCGGCTCGTCTTCTGCAGTGCCATTGCAATCCATCTCGGCAACCAGCGAGTGACCCGAGACTCGAAATTCACTGTAGAGCGGCTTCATCGTCCCGTCGAAAGCTATGGTGCGCGGGCTCCATGTCATACGCAGCCGTGGGGGCGTGGAGGAGACGAGGTGGATGTCCATGACCTCTTGTCCCGACCATGCGAGACGATAACGGCCGCCACGGTCAGGCAAGAATATCCAGGTACCTCTGTCTCGCATGACGTCTTGCGACACCATGATCGCCCGCCTGCCCGCCACGGATGTTCCGCTGGTGAATGAAAGCGCGGAAAAAACAAGAGTGGGGCGACCCCATCCGCCGCCGAGGTCTCCGCGCTCGTCGGCGTACATCGGGTCGCTGCGAATGATTTTTCTGAAGGCGGAGCGCAGAGCATCCGAGATCCGCGGTTTTTTTCCCGCTGTCTCAGGTGCGACCGGAACCTTCGTCGCGCCTCGCCACGCCGGATCGGAGAGCGCACGATCAAAGACAGCGTGAATGCAGGCCGGATCGTGCGCCGGACATTCTGTCCCGAGCCCTTCCGCTGCAGCGGTTGCCACAGGCCACCATTGGCCGATGGGTGTCTGCTCAGGCAGACTGGACAGGATGCGGGCCAGTGCTTTCTCGCCGGTGGCGCGCAGGGCCTTGTCGGTGCATGCGGTGGGCCACGGCGGGGCTCTTGAAGCAAGGGCCTGTGCGCGATCATCGGGGCTGAGGTAACGCGCCCCTTCAATGGCACACGGGCGCAGCAGGTCGGCTGCCTGCGAATCTGGAGTCGGGAAGGTGCGGAGCACGGTTTGCGCGTAGTTCGCAACTTCCCTGCCGCTGCGATCAATAAGGACTTCGGAGCGATCGCCACCGTTGTCGGCAAGGGTGACAATGGCGCGTCCGTCCCTGAAGTCTGCGACAACTTCGCCATAGCGCGGCGCGATGATCCATTTGCCGTTGCGGTCGACGAAGCCGTAGCGCTGCTGCGGAAAGCTCATGGCCGCTGCGAGACCTTCATGAAAGTCGCGCGCCGTCCGAGCGTCGGGCGGCACAGAGCCGTTTCTGGGAACAATGCTTATATTTTCCGGCTGCGGAAAGGAGCCATCGGGCGTCATGTACCGCACCCGCCAATGGTCGTCTCCGAATGGCATCGCGACGGGCAGCAGCCCCTCCGAAAACTGCCTCGACAAAGGGGTGATCGATCCGCGTTCTGCGGGACCGAACACGGGAGCGCCGTTGGCGTCCAGGACCGCCCATCGATTGCCCCCCATTTGCACCACCGTCTGGCCATTCGCAAAGGGGCCAGCACCTTCGATCCGCATATTCTGCAAAGCGGCGAGGACCTGCGGGCGGTCGACCAGTGAGTGATGCACCGCATCGCGGACCACTGGCTCGCAATAGCCCGTGGGCCGGGCGGCCGTGGCGTCTGGCGGCGTGGGTCGAATGCGGCGCACCCACTCAAGGTTGTCGGCGCTCTCGATCTCGGGGAGGCGCTGGCGCATGGCCCGGACCGATGCCATGCACCGGATGGCATCGTCTTCCGGCGTGCCCTTCTTCGCGTCCAGCGACTTTCCGTCGCGATCAATGAGGGGCGGCGAGTCCCCGCCGTTGGAAAACCGCGGCTGCGCAAGCCCGTGGTCGAAACCCTCCCCGAAAAAAACGCCGTCCTGCAAGGGGATCACTTCGGTGCCGCGAGCGTCGACGAAGCCGCAGCCGTGTTGGCCCGGACGCTCGGCGCAAACTGCGCCCAGGCCTTGGGAAAAGGGGACCGCGCGCGAGTAGCGCGGCGCAACAACAGGGCGCCCATCGGCATCCAGATAGCCCCAGTCGTTGGTTCTGCTCTCTGTGGTAGGCGGAAGGTACTTGCGAAAAGCGATCAAGCCTTCGTTCGCGTGCGGATCCAGTGCTTGAAACATTTGCTGGACTGCGAGCGAGCCATCTGCACGCAGAAGAACGCAGTCGTAACCGCTGGGACCGAACTGGTCGCTGCGCGAGCCACACAGGACGTACGGTGCTGTCTGTGCTGCGGCGTGCAGGGCGGACGGCGCGGCAAGGATGGGGAGCGCCGCCACGAAAGCCAGCAACAAATGGCCAATTCTTTGGGCAGGGACGGCATCGAACCATTCGGTGACCCCTGCGACATTGCCGGCGTCGAGCGGCCGCTCGTGGGATGGAAAGTCGTTGAACGAAAACAGAACGTTAGCCTTGGGCATGCGATGAACGTACCACGGCGCCGTCCGCGGCGACACCCGCAACGCTGGGCTTCGGCCCGCAAGCATGTGCAGGCGCCAGCGTGCGCTGTGCGGTGAGCCCTCAGGCCTTCTCTTTCTGCAGGCGCTGCCAGTCGAACACGATGCCGTGCCCCGGCCGGTCGGGTGCGATGGCGTTGCCTTCTTCGATCTTCAATGGCTGTTCGATGTAGCGATCGAGCCCGAAACCGTGGGCTTCCAGATAAACCCCGTTGGGCGCCGCTGCCAGCAGCTGCACCGTCACATCGTGGGCGCCGTGCGAGGTCACGGGCAGGTTGAAGGCTTCGGCGAGGTGGGCGATTTTCATGAAGGTCGTGACGCCGCCGCAGTTCGTGACATCGGGCTCGGGGAAGGTGACGGCGCCGCCCTCGATGAGCTGCTTGAATTCCCACAGCGTGCGGCAGTTTTCGCCGGCGGCAATGGGCAGGCCGCCATCGCGCACGACGCGCGCCTGGCCCGCGATGTCGTCGGGAATCACGGGCTCCTCGAGCCAGAAGGGGTCGTAGGGTGCAAAGGCGCGTGCGGCGCGGATGGCCTGATCGGCCGACCATTTCATGTTGGCGTCGACCATCAACGGGAACTCATCGCCCAGGTGCTCGCGCATGGCCTTTACGCGTGCCGTGTCTTCGGCCAGGCTCTTGCGACCGACCTTCATCTTGATGGCGCGAAAACCCTTCTGCAGGTTGCCGTCGGTCTGAGCGAGCAGTTGGTCGAGCGGAAGCCCGAGATCGATGCCGCCGGCATAGCAAGAGACCTGCGGGTTCCAGCCGCCCAGCAGTTCCCACAGCGGCAGCTTGGCGCGCTTGGCCTTGAGGTCCCACAGGGCAATGTCGACGGCCGAGAGCGCCAGCACGGTCGGCCCGCCGCGCCCGCCGTAGTGCAGGGCCCACCAGAACTTCTGCCACAGCGCTTCGATCCGGTTGGCGTCCTCGCCGATCGCCAGCTCGCGGAACTCGCGCTCCAGCAGCGCGTGGATGGCCACGCCGTTCCGGCCCACGGTGTAGGTGTAGCCCATGCCTTCGACACCATCGGCGTCGCGAATTCGCACTGTGTTGAGCTCGAAATCGGGCATGCGCCCATGGGTGCTGTCGCTCAGCTCCACCTCGAGCGGGATGCGGAAAAAACCAGGTTCCAGGTCGACGATCTTTGCCATGTTCAGTGTCTCGCTTTCGGGTGTCGGAGGAAGGGAAACATGCACGATAGGAAACGCGGCCGTTGCTGGTCAAGAAATAAAGTTTGGTAGGAGCAGAACCACGGGTCACGCGTTCGAGTGCGACCAGAATGCGCGATGTCGCCACGATGCACCAGAGTCCCAAGATGCAGTCCCTGTCCCCGTCACCAACACCAGTCGATGCCGGCACCACGCCGGCGCAGCGCGTGCGCGTTCAACTGGCCGGGATGATTCGCTCGGGTCAGTTGAAGGCGGGTGCGTGGCTGCCGACCGAGCGGCAACTGATGCAGGACTTCGGCGTGAGCCGGTCCGTGATCCGCGAGGCCATCACCGACCTGGCCAGTCAGGGCCTCCTGAAGATTCGGCCCCGATGCCGCCCGGTCATCAGTCGACCTGACGTGGTGTCTGCACTGGGGGCGCTGGGGCAGTCCGTCAATCACCTGACCTTGGGCAACGAAGCGGCCGTCAAGACGCTGTTCGAGACGCGCGTTTTCATGGAGGTCGGCCTGGCGCGCTGGGCTGCGCTGCATGCGCGGCGCGAAGACATCGCCGAGCTGCGCGCCGCGTTGAATGCCAACCAGGACGCCATCGGCATGCCCGGCGATTTCGAGCGCAGCGATGCGCACTTTCATCACCTGCTGTACAGGATTCCCCGCAACGAGATCTACCCGGCGGTCCACCACGCGTATGTCGAGTGGCTGTTCGACCACTGGCGGGCCATCGAGGCAACACCGGAACTCGACACGCTGTACCACGCCGGGCATGCTGCCATCCTCGCGGCCATCGTCGAGCGTGACCCCGACGCGGCCGAAGACGCCGTGCGGCGGCATCTGAAGCTCGCGTGGGAGAAGGTCCGCATCACCTTCGCACCGATGGACCCCGCGCGCTCATAAAGCCACGTCCATGCGCCTGATGCCGGTTCGGCCGGCAACCCGCCTCAGGGCTTCGCTGCTTCCATCGACATCACGGTCAACGCGCCCTCGACCCGGTCGACTGTCACCGTCACCCGGTCGCCGGGATTGACCTGCCGCAGCAGCGCAGGGTCTCTCACGCGGAAGACCATCGTCATCGCGCCCATGTCGATGTTCGGGATCTCGGCGTGCTTGAGCGTGATCTTCTGCGAAGCGGTGTCGACCTTGCGGACTTCGGCTTCGATGCGGGGCAGTGCCGCGGAATCCTGAGCCAAAGCGCTTGCAACGGTTGCCAGCAGTGCGCTGGCGGCCATGAATTTGAAAGCGTTCTTCACGGAATATGTTTCCTTCGCAATGGAGAGCTCAACGGTAACTTTGGTAGACGCGTGTGCTGCCATCGGCCAGCAACAGCAGCACGTCGTAGGGATCGCGCTGGCCGCCATAGGCCGGGCCGTCCATGCCCGGCGAGCCGACCGGCATACCGGGCACGGCGAGGCCGACGGCTCTGGGCATTTCCTTGAGCGGACGCTTCACCTCGCGCGCGGGCACATGGCCTTCGATGGCATAGCCGCCGACCAGACCGGTGTGGCACGAGCCCAGCTTGGCTGGAATACCGAGTCGCGTGCGCGCTGCTGCGTTGCCCTCGTCGTGCACTGTCGTGGCCAGGCCGTTCTGGTGGAGATGCTTCACCCAGTCCTGGCAGCAGCCGCAGTTTGGGTCTTTCCATATCTCGACCATTGGTGCCGTGGCCAGGGCCACGAGCGGCAAAGTGGCGGTGGATGCGATCGCTAGCAGGGGCGCTGCGCGTTTCAGAAGGGTTCGTCTTTGCATGGTGGGTCTTTCCTTGGAAAAAAGCTCAGTGGTGGTGGGCGCCGGGGCCCGGGGTTCTGCGAACGGTGGCGTCGGGTGCCGCGCCGGATGACGTGGCGGGTGATGCGGCGGGTGATGCGGCGGCGCGCGGCGCGGCGGGCGGTGTGGTACCTGCGGCGACTTCGCGCGCCACGGCGCCCAGTGGGTGCCTGAACCAGCCGGGGTCCTTGTAGTCGCCGGGCTTCTGGTCGCGCCGCACCTTCAGCAGCGTGAACATGCCGCCCATCTCGGCCGCGCCGAACGGGCCCTGGCCGCTCATCATCGGCAGGGTGTTGTCGGGCAACGGCATCTCCATGCTGCCCATGTCGGCCATGCCCTTGTCGCCCATCACCATGTAGTCGGGCACGAGCTTCCGGATCTTCTCGGCGATGCCCCGGTGGTCGACGCCGATCATGGTCGGCACGTCGTGTCCCATCGGGCCCATGGTGTGGTGGCTCTTGTGGCAGTGCAGCGCCCAATCGCCTTCCTCGTCGGCGACGAACTCCATCTGCCGCATCTGGCCGACCGCGATGTCCGTCGTGACTTCGGGCCAGCGCGCAGTCCTGGGCACCGGGCCACCATCGGTGCCCGTGACCTCGAACTCGTGGCCGTGGATGTGCACCGGGTGATTGGTCATCGTGAGGTTGCCGACGCGCAGGCGCACGCGGTCGCCCCTGCGCACGTTGAGCGAGTCGATGGCCGGGAACACGCGGCTGTTGAAGCTCCAGATGTTGAAGTCGGTCATGGTGGCGACCTTGGGCGTCTTGCTGCCGGGCTCGACATCGAAGCTGCCGAGCAGGAAGCAGAAGTCGCGGTCGACCTTCTCGATGTGCGGATGCGCAGAAGCCTTCGGGTGCGTGACCCAGAAGCCCATCATCCCCATCGCCATCTGCGTCATCTCGTCGGCATGCGGGTGGTACATGAAGGTGCCGGGTCGGCGCGCGCTGAACTCGTAGACGAAGGTCTTGCCCGGCGGGATGTGCGGCTGCGTGATGCCGCCGACGCCGTCCATGCCGTTCGGCAGGCGCTGGCCGTGCCAGTGCACGGTGGTGTGCTCGGGCAGCTTGTTGGTCACGAAGATGCGCACGCGATCGCCCTCGACGACCTCGATCGTCGGCCCCGGCGATTGACCGTTGTAGCCCCACATGTTGACCTTGAAGCCCGGCGCCATCTCGCGCACCACGGGCTCGGCAACGAGGTGGAATTCCTTCACGCCTGCGTTCATGCGCCAGGGCAGCGTCCAGCCGTTGAGCGTGACCACCGGCTGGTAAGGGTGGCCGTTCGGCGGGATGAGCGGCGCGGCGGTGGCGGTCGATGCCTGAAGCACAGGCTCTGGCAATGCGGCCATCGCGACGCGGCTGACGGAGGTGGCGGCGACCGCAGTGGCCGCGCCGGCGGCGCCGGCGAAAAAGTTGCGGCGGTTCATGTCAGTGGGCTCCAGGGGTGGCGGCAGCGGCGGAGGCCGTGGATGGCGCAGCGGCCAGGTCGCCGGGCGAGCTGCCGGTGAGGGTCAGTTGCAGGTCGACATCGGCCAGCCAGAAGTCGCGCTGCGCTTCGATGGCGGCGCTCACCGCGAGCATCGACGCGCGCGTTTCGCCGAGCAGTTCCCAGACGCTGGCGAGCATGCCGTTGTAGCGCAGCGCCATCTCGTCGTTGACCTGACGGCGCAGCGGCAATACCTCGTCCTGGTAGCGCCGCGCGATGGCGTACGCGCTCTGCCATTGCGCGAGCGATTCGCGCGCCTCGCTCGCGGCGCGCACGCCGGTGTCGCGCACGCGTGCGGCCGACTGCAGGTAGAGCGCCTCGGCGCGCGCGTTGCTGGCCTGGCCCCAGTCGAACAGCGGGATCGGCAACTCGAGCTCCCAGCCGCGCTCGCTGCTGCGTGCGCGCTCCGGACCGTTGTTGAAAGCGGTGTTGCGTTGCACGCTGAGTTCCATCGCGTTGACGACGCGCGTGGCCCGGGTGAGGCCGAGCGATTCGGCCACGGCGACGTTCTGCGATTGCGCGGCGCGCACGTCGAGCCGGTCGCGCAGCGCCAGCGCCTGCACGTCGCCGGCGTCGGGTGCGGCCGCGGGCAAGGGCGGCAGCCGATCGGGCAGGGTGAGCGCGGTTGCCTGCGCGCGGTCGAGGCCGAGCACGCGCGCCAACTGCTCGCGGCCGGCGAGCGCGGCCTGTTCGGCGCGTGCCAGTTGCGCGGCCGCTTCGGCCAGCAACAGTTGCTCGCGCGTGCGCTGCAATGCGCTCCAGTTGCCGACCTGCGCCATGCGGTGCGCGAGCTCGGCGCCGGCTTCGGCCGCGTCTTTCGCATTGCGCAGGTAGGCCACGCTCTGCTGTGCCGCGACCGCGCGCACCCAGGCGCGGCGGGTGTCGGCCGCGGTCTGCAGCACGCGCTGCGCGGCATCGAGCTTTGCAACTTGGTGGCGCTGTCCGGCCCACTTGGCCTGCCAGGGCAGCGAGAGCAGGTTGATGACGTTGAAGCGCAGCGCGCGGTCGATCTCGAGCGCGCGGCCTTCCCTCACGCGGCCGAAGGCGAACACCGGGTTCGGAAGGCTCGCGGCCTGCACGCGTTCGGCATCGCTGAGCTGCAAGGTGGCGAAGGCCTCTTGCAGGCGCGGGCTGTTGAGCAGCGCAACCCGCACGGCGACTTCGGCATCGAGCGGCTGGGCGAGCAGCGCGTCAACGGCATCAGCGGTTGCGGCTGGCCGCTGCACCGTGGCGTTGCCAATCAGCGGGTTGGCACTGACGAGCGCCTGAACGTCGGCGCTGCCGCCGTCGGGCGACAGGCTGGCGCAGCCCGCGAGCAACAGCGCGGCGACCACCGCCATGCCGGGTGTTATGAATGAAACGGGACTGCATCGCCGCGCGGGTGCGCGCAACGCGCTATCGTTTCGATAGCAAATAGGGTCGAGGTTCACGACAGATCTCCACAAGCGAGGAAGCGGCCGCCCGAAGCGCAAACGCTTTCGGCGGACGGACTACGGGCGGGGAGATCAGGAAATGGGCGGCTTGAGGCCCGGGGCCGGCTCGGTGCTCGCGAACGCAGCGGGTTGGAAGGCCGGTGCGGCGCGCGGCGCTTCGATCGGCGCCGCGGCCTCGGGCCACAGCGTCATCGCAACCGAATGACAGAGCTGGCAATCATTGCAGGTGCTCTGGCAATCGGGGGAGGCTGGTGCGTGGTGCGAAGCCTCCTGCATGTCGTGGCCTTCGTGCGAGGTGCCGGCCAAGTCGTGCGTCCCATGGTCGTCGGCTGCCATCGCGTGCGTGGCGTGCGTGGCGTGCATGGCTTGTGCGACGGCAGCAGGTTGCGCCGTCCCGATGGCCATGGCGTCGCCCAGCCAGCCGCGCAGGGGCAGCAGCAGGATCGCTAGGGCGAGGACGAGAACACGCATGTCGCGGATTTTAGGACCGTGTCCGACAGCCAGCCCGCGCGGCGCGGCGCAATGTCCCTACCCACGTTCTGTCCAAGGAGAGCCCGCCATGCCACCGAGAAAATACGCCGACTGCATTGCCGCGTGCAACGACTGCGCCAATGCCTGCAACCATTGCGCCGTGTCGTGCTTGCGCGAAGACGATGTGAAGATGATGGCGACCTGCATCGCCAACGACATCGACTGCGCCGCGATGTGCCAGTTGGCCGCCGCCGCGTTGGCGCGCGACAGCGCACACGCTGGGGCGATCTGCCGGCTGTGCGCCGGGATCTGCGAGGTCTGCGGCGAGGAATGCGGCAAGCATTCGCACGACCATTGCCAGGATTGCGCCAAGGCGTGTCTCGCCTGCGCGCAGGCATGCCGGGCAATGGCGGGCTGAGCAGCCGGTCGGCTGTGTCCCGCGACGTTCAGTCCAGCACCGGGTACGCGGCCCGCAACGCCGCGAGATCAGGGGCGATACCGATGCCGGGCGCTTCGCCCAGGTCCACCTGGCCATTCCACACGCCGCTGATGGGACCGCAGAGCGTGGAACGCAGCGGGTTCTCGTTGGCATCGACCTCCAGCCAGCCGTCGCCACCGGCCGCGGCCAGCAGATGGCCCGAGGCGAGCAGGCCGATGCCGGCGCCAAGGTAGTGCGGGCAGAAGCGCAGCCCGGCGGCGAGCGAGCGTTCGATCACCGGCCAGCAGCTCGAAATGCCGCCCCACTTGGCCGCGTCGGGCTGCACCACGCCCAGTACTTGCGCGGCCAGCGCGGTGTCGAACGCATCCAGGCCCGCGACGTTCTCGCCACCGGCCAGCGGAATGCGTGTGTGCTGCTTCAGTTGCTGCCACTCGGACCACGGGCGGTCGGCGCGCAGCGGCTCCTCGAGCCAGCCGAGGTTGAAGCGCTCGAGCCGCGCACTCATCTCGATCGCCTGCGCCAGCGACCATCCCTGGTTGGCATCGACCATCAGCGCCGCGTCGGGGCCGACGGCAAGGCGCATCGCCTCGAGGTTGGCAATGTCGCGCTCGGCGCCGAAACCGATCTTGAGCTTGAACGCGGTGTAGCCCTCGTCGCGTTTCGCCAGCGCCATGGCCTCGGGCTGGTCGGGGTTGATGCCGCTCGCATAGACGCCGATGCGCCCGCTTTCGCCGCCGAGAAAGCGCCAGAGCGGCAGGCCCGCGCGCCGCGCGCACAGATCCCAGAGCGCCAGGTCGATGCCGGCGATCACCTGCGCCATCGGGCCGGGCTCGCCGGACTGCAGTGCCAGTACGGCGGTGCGCTCGCTCAGGTGTGCGAAGACCTGCTGCGGCCCTGTGAACTCGGTGGCTTCGAGCAGCGGCGCCATCACGCTCGCCAGGAGCCGCGCGCGGTGCTCGGCGCCGACCGCCGGAAAGTTGCACCAGATCTCGCCCCAGCCGATGTGGCCATCGACATCGGTGGCGCGCACGAACACGGCCGGCCGATCCCGCATGGTGCCGAAGGAGGTTCGGACCGGCGTTTTCACCGGCCAGCGGAACACGAAGGCTTCGACGCCGCGCAGCACCAGCGGGGCCAGGGGAAGGGATCGCAGGCGCTTCATGGCTTGAGGTTCATGTCCAGGTGGATGGCGTCGCCGCGGTAGCAGACCTCGCCGAGGTAGATCACGCGCCCGTCGGCATCGGTGAAGACGCGGCGGACTTCGGCGATCGGCGCATTGACGGCAATGCCGAGCAGGCGTGCGACCTCCATGTCGGCCGTGCCGATGGTCAACACCTGGCGCGCCTGGGCGATGGCCACGGCCTTCATGCTCGTCAGGATCGGGATCACGGTCTGCTCGCGAAAGCGCCGCGGGCTCCTGCGGAAGATGCGCTCGTCCAGGTAGATGTTGATCACGCAGTACGGCTCGCCGTGGTGCGAGTGCACGCGCCGCATGAACACGTAGCGCTCGGCCGGGGTGCCGTCGTCTGGCCGCAGCGGCGCCACCGCGGCGGCCTCGTCGATGTTCACGATCTTGGGTTGGGTCTCGCGGTACAGCTGCACCAGCTGGTCGAGCGTGGTGACGACGTTGATCGCGCGCGAGGCGTCGGGCATGCCGGTGACGAAGGTGCCGCGCCCGCGCTGCGGCGAGAGCAGGCCGTCGCGCGCCAGCAGCTCGATCGACTGCCGCATCGTGACGCGCGCCACGCCGAACTCTGCCTGCAACGCCTCCAGCGACGGCAGGCAGTGGCCCTGCGGCCAGACGCCGCGCGCGATGCGCTGGCGCAGCACGTCGGCCACCTGAAGGTAGATAGGGATTCCCCCGGAGCGCTTGCCTGACATGGTCAATTGTCTAAAGGTATGGCTTATAGTACGATTAAACCAGAAACAACGACAGGAAACGACAGGAGACAAGGGCCCATGCCCACACGTTCAAGGTTTTCCAGCTTCGCGCTGATCCTCGCGCCATGGCTTTTACTGCTGGGGCTCTGGTACGCCGTACGGGCCAGCGGTCTGGTCAATCCGTCGCTGGTGCCTGCGCCGCACGAGGTGGCCGCCAAGTTCATCGAGCTGTCGAAGGACCGCCTCTGGCTGGACATCTGGATGTCGACGCAGCGCGTCTTCATCGGCGTGTCGCTCGGCATCCTGCTGGCGGTGCCGGTCGGCTTCTGCCTTGGCTGGTACAAGGGCCTTCGCAGCTTCATCGATCCGGTGATCAACTTCTTCCGTGCGCTGCCGCCGATCGCGCTGATTCCGCTGGTCATCGTGTATTTCGGCATCGGCGAGGTCGCCAAGACCGTGATCCTGTTCTACGCGTCTTTCTTCGCCGGTGTGATCGTCATGTACGAGGGCATCGCCCAGATCAGCCCGATCTTCATCCGCGTCGCACGCACCCTGGGCGCCAACGATGCCGAGATCTTCGCCAAGGTGATCGTGCCGCTGACCATCCCGCACATCCTGACCGCCATCCGCGTCGCGCTCGGCGTGGCGTGGGCCACGCTGGTGGCCTCCGAACTCATCGCGGC
>SEGS01000094.1 GCA_004210915.1 Variovorax sp.
GTGCTGGCCGGCAACGCGGTGATCACCCTGCGCGTGGCGCGTGCCGTCGCGCAACTGGGTTGGCAGTTCGGGCGGGAACTGGGCTTCGTCGGCTTCGACGATCCCGAGTGGGCATCGCTCATCGGCCCCGGCCTGTCGACCATTGCGCAACCCACCGACGAGATCGGGCGCACGGCGGCGACCTGCCTGCTCGAGCGTCTGCACGGGCTCGAAGGGCCGCCGCGGCAGACGCTGCTGGCGGGGGATCTCAAGGTGCGGGGATCGTCAGCGGCAGCGCATCGGGACGCATAAGAGCGAAGATGCGATCGCGCGGCGCTGACGAGCCCGGCCCCGGTTCAAGTCAGTTCGTCGCGAAGCAGTACATCAGCCCGGCGCTTCCGCTCATCTTGAGCTGGTCGACGCTGCAGCCGCGCGTGCCGTGCGAAGAATTCCATGAGGCGTTGGCGACGGGGTCGGGGTTGGTGCCCTTGTGGTCGTGGTGACCCACCATCGCGGAACCGCCTTCGCTGCGGGTCCAGTTGCCGCAGGTGGTGTCCTTGCCGGGATCGGGCACAGCGACGGTGCCGTCCGGGCGCGAGCCGGTGAGGATGTCGTGGCGATTCACCGGATCGCCGAACCCTGACACCACTTCACCCTTCTCGGTCAAAGATGTGTCCTTGCCGACTTTGGCGTTGGGGCCGTGCAGGTCGGCCACGCTGGTCGCGATGACGACGCCCTTGGCATTGGTCCAGGGACCGGCGCCGATCCGGTCGCGTGCATTGACGGCTGGCTGCCCGTTCATCGACGCGGTACTCAGATAGGCGCGCCAGGTCTTGCTGCCTGCTCCGGCGCTCGCGGCGAGCGACTGGCAGAAACGATCGGCTCCGGCGAGCCCACCCAGGTCGCCGCCCTTGCCCGGATTGGCGCTGGTGATGAAGAAGCTCATGGGGCTGCCGCCCGAGGGGGCCATGGCGCCGCATCCTGCGATGAGGGCGGTGGTGGCGACGGCAGCGCCGATCGAAAGCAGCAAGCGATTGCGCATGGGATGTCTCCTGGACGTGGATGGAGCCGGGAGGCTAACGCACGGTGGCCACGCGGGCAACTCTGCGCGGACGACCTTGGATGACAGACTCCTCCGCGCGCGGCTCGCCACTGTCAGCCTGGGCCGACACGCGCCGGCGCGCGTCCGGCGTAGCCTCGTCGTCATGCATCGCATTGATCATTCCCGAACCCGGCGGCCCGGCCCGCGTCGGCGGCAGCCGCGCCCCGAGTTGATCCCATGAGCGCCAACGTTCCCACTTCCGGCGCGGGCGCAGCGGCCGTCCTGCATTCCGACATTCCCGCCCGGCTCGACCGCTTGCCGTGGTCTGCCTGGCATTGGCGCGTGGTGATCGCATTGGGCACGGCCTGGGTGCTCGATGGATTGGAGGTCACGCTGGTCGGCTCGCTCGGCGGCGTGCTCGAGCGCAACGACACTCTTGCCCTGAGCGCCGGCCAGATCGGACTCGCGGGCTCGCTGTACGTCGGCGGGGCCGTGCTGGGCGCGCTGCTGTTTGGCCGCATGGCCGACCGCTGGGGCCGCAAGCGGCTCTTCATGATCACGCTGGCCATCTACGCGGCCGCCACTTTCGCCACGGCGTTCTCGCCGGGCTTTGCGTTCTTTGCGGTCTGTCGTTTCATCACTGGCCTCGGCATCGGCGGCGAATACGCGGCCATCAACTCGGCCATCGACGAGCTGGTGCCGGCGCGCGTGCGGGGCCGCGTGAGCCTGGCGATCAACGGCAGCTTCTGGCTCGGCGCCGCACTGGGCGCAGGGATGAGCCTGGTGCTGCTCGACCCCGCCGTGCTCGGGCCCGTGTGGGGTTGGCGCGCCGGCTTCGCGTTGGGCGCGCTGCTGGCCGTGGCGATCGTCCTGGTGCGTCGCCACGTGCCCGAAAGCCCGCGCTGGCTCTTGATGCACGGCCGCGCCGAAGAGGCCGAGCGCATCGTCTCGGCGATCGAGGCCGAGGTGCGCCGCGACCGCGGCGCATTGCCGCCGGTCACGGGGCGGCTCTCGCTGCAATCGCGGGCTGTGCCGTCGATGCGCGAAATCGCACACGTGCTCTTTGTGCGCTATCGGCAGCGCAGCGCGGTGGCGCTCGCACTGATGCTGTCGCAAGCCTTTTTCTACAACGCCATCTTCTTCACTTACGCGCTTGTGCTCACGCGCTTTTACGGCGTGCCCGACACGCGCGTGGCGCTCTACATCTTCCCGTTCGCCCTTGGCAACGTGCTGGGGCCGCTGCTGCTGGGTCCGCTGTTTGATCGTGTGGGGCGGCGCCGCATGATTGCGCTGACCTATGTGGGCGCCGGCATCGGACTCGCCCTCACGGGCTGGGCTTTCATGGCGGGCCTGCTGGATGCACGCAGCCAGGCGCTGGCCTGGTCCGCGGTCTTCTTCCTGGCCTCGGCCGCGGCCAGCTCGGCCTACCTCACGGTGAGCGAGGTGTTCCCGCTGGAGATGCGCGCGCTGGCCATTTCGCTGTTCTACGCGGTAGGCACCGGGGCCGGCGGTTTCGTGGCGCCCTGGCTCTTCGGCACGCTGATCGAGACCGGCAGCCGCGACGCGGTGGCCGTGGGGTACGCGATCGGCGCGGTGCTGGTGATCGCCGCCGGTTTGCTGGCGCTGCGCTTCGCCGTCAACGCCGAGCGCCGCGCGCTGGAGGACATCGCGCCGCCACTCGGCGAGCACCGCCCGGAGGGTTGATCTGCTCGACCCGGGGCGCGGTCATCCCTCAGTGTGCCCACGCGCACCAGACGTACCGCTTGGCACAATGCGGCGCTGCTTTTGCTCGTTCGACAGTCAGCCCATGCCGCAGTCAATGCACCTTCGCCCCCTCGCTTTCATGATCGGTACCGCCGCGTGCGCGCTGGCCTTCGCAGCGCCCGCGCCAGCCCCGGTCAAGGCCGAGATCAATGCGCTCCTGGCGGCGCTTGCTTCATCGGGATGCGAGTTCCAGCGCAACGGCTCGTGGCACAACGCCGCCGAAGCCAGGTCGCACCTGCTTCGAAAGCTCGACTACCTGGAAAAGAAGAACCTGGTAAAGCGCACCGAGGATTTCATCGAAGGTGCGGCCTCGTCGAGCAGCATGAGCGGCAAGGCCTACCAGGTCCGGTGCGCGGCCGGCAAAGCGGTCGAAAGCGAAGGATGGATGCGTTCGCAGTTAAAGGTCATCCGCGGTGGGGCTGCGGCGGCGGGTGAGGGTGCGAGGTGACGCTCCCGCCGCTTCTTGCCGACCTCAGCGCTCAGCCGATCTCCGCAATCAATTCGATTTCGACGCACGCCCCCATCGGGATCTGCGCAACGCCGAAGGCGCTGCGGGCGTGCGCACCCTTTTGCGGGCCGAAGACTTCGGCGAACAGTTCGCTGGCGCCATTGGTGACCAGGTGCTGCTCGGTGTAGCTGCCAGTCGAATTGACCAGGCTCATCACCTTGACGATGCGCGTGACCTTGTTGAGGTCGCCGACCGCGGCGTGCAGGGTGCCGAGCAGGTCGATGGCGATCGCGCGTGCAGCCTGCTTGCCTTCGTCGGTGCTGATGGCGCCGCCGAGCTGGCCGACCCAGGGCTTGCCGTCTTTCTTCGCGATGTGGCCCGAGAGGAACACGAGCTTGCCGGTCTGCACGAAGGGCACATAGGCCGCGGCCGGCACGGCGATCGGAGGCAGGGTGATGCCGAGGGAGGTGAGGGTGTCGTAAATGCTCATGAGGGCTCCTGGTGACGGTAGAACGATTGCGACTGAATCTGCGATGGCGATTCTTGCGATGAGGTCTGCGACTGCGATTGCGTTTGCGTTTGCGATGCGCCGGCCGGCGGCGTCTGCATCTCCGCCACGGGTTGCACGGTGACGCCGACGTGCAGCGTGTGCCGCGCCCCGCCGTGCAGCACGCCACGCATGGGCGAGACGTCGGAATAGTCGCGGCCGATGGCGAGCGTCACGTAGTCTTCGCCGGGCTGCCGGCCGTTGGTCGGGTCGAAGTCGGCCCAGTCACCGCAGCGGTCGTCGTCGCCGGGCAGGTAGACCTGCACCCACGCGTGCGACGCGTCGGCGCCCACCAGGCGTGCCTTGCCGGGCGCGGGCTGGGTCAGCAGGTAGCCGCTCACATAGCGCGCGGGCAGCCCCATGGTGCGGAAGCACGCGATCATGATGTGTGCGAAGTCCTGGCACACGCCCTTGCGCTGGGCCAGCGCTTCGACGGCGGGGGTGTTGATCTCGGTGCTGTCGGTGTCGTACTGGAAATCGCGGTAGATGCGCTGCGTCAGGTCCATCGCCACATCGAAGGCGGGGCGCGCCGCCACGAAGCTGGGCCTCGCATAGGCGGAGAAGTCGTCGTGCCGCGGCACATAGGGCGACGGAAAGCCGAACTCCGAGGCCGGGTCGAAGGTCGATCCCTTGCGGTAGCGAAAGCGCTCGCGCACCTGCTCCCAGGGCAACTGCCGTGCGACCGCGGGAGAGAGCTGCGGCGGCAGCGTTTCCACGACGCTCTGGGCCACCACGCGCAGCTCATCGTGCGTCGATTCCAGCGCGAAGAAGGCGCGCGTGTTGCCGTACACATCGGGCGATTCGCTGCGCTGTGCGGGCGCCGGTTCGATCACCAGCGCGTGGCTCACCAGCCGTTGCGACGGCGTGACCAGCGGCTTCAGGTGCGCCAGATGCTGCGCCGTCTCGACCGGCGGCGCGTAGTCGTAGCGGGTTTCGTGGGTGACGTGGAGCAGCATGGTCAGGCGCCGACCGAGCGCAGCGATTCGGATGTGAGGGTGAAGTAGCGGGTGCCAATCGAATCGGACACTTGGTAGGCCGCCGACTCGCAGCTTTCGAACAGCTGAACCAGGCCCGGGTAGTTGGCATCGGTGCCGGCTTCGCACAGGTGTTCGAGCGTCCATTGCGCCGGATCGGGCAACTCGTACGACAGGGCGGTGAGCTTGCCCGGCGCGCTGCCGGCCAGCCGTGCGATGCGCCCGCGCAGGGTCTGCGTGACCCAGGCCAGCGAGCGCGGGTTGTCGCCATCGAGCACCAGCAGGTCGACCATCGTGGCGACATCGCGGCGCTGCTGGTAGCGGGCGTGGAAAGTGATCGTGCTGTCGAACAGGGCGATCATGGCTTCGAAGCCGCCGACCTCGTGCACCGCACCGTTCTCGAAGCCGGCATCGAGCGCATGCGCGAGGAAACCCAGGCGCTCGATGTGGCGGCCGATGGAGAGCAGGCGCCACGCATCGTCGCGCGTCATGCGGTCCGTTTGCGCGCCCGTCATCGCGGCCAGCGCGGCGCTGACGGCTTCGAGCGAGCGCTGCGCCGCGCCGGTCGCGTAGCTGCCTTCGCCCGACTCGCCGGCCTGCTCGGCGGTGCGGCGCAGGAAGTCGGCCTCGGCGCGCACGATCTGGTTCCAGTGGTCCTGCGAGAGGCGCTCGCGCACGGCCGCGGCCGCCTGGCGGATGCATCGCAGGCTGAAGCCGACGCTGCCGCCGTCCTTCACGTTGCCGAGTTCGGCGATCAGCGCACGTTCGAACACACGGCGCGAGCGCGGCGCGGTCGGCAACGCATCGGGCACCAATGCGTTGTGCCGCGCCATGCGGTGCAGCCAGGCAAGCAGCGGTCGCGAGGATTGGTCCTCGCCGCCCAGCAAATCGAGCGAGAGGCGCGCGAGTCGTACCGCGTTCTCGGCGCGCTCGGTGTAGCGGCCGAGCCAGAACATGTTCTCTGCCGCGCGGCTGGTGACAGGCGCGCGGTGCCGCGCGAGCGAGGCAGGCGTGGCATGCGGCTGCAGCAGCGTGGTGCGGTCGACCTCGTCGTGCGTCTGCACCCAGACATCGGCACTGCTCCCGCCGCGCTGCATCGAGGCGATCTGCGCATCGGCCCCCGCGAGCCGCGCGAGGCCGCCGGGCAGCACGCGCCACGATTGCGCACCGTCGCTGACGGCGAAGACGCGCAGCAGCACGGCGCGTGGCGCGATGCGGCCGGGGCCGAGGTCGTGCGTCCAGGTCGGCATCTGCGACAGCGGCAGGTAGCTTTGCACGGTGTGCGCTTCGCTCTGGCGCACGATGCGGCCGGCCCACTCGTCGAGCTCGCGACGACCCAGTTGGCTGCCGAGCACGGCTTCGAAGCTGTGCTGGCCCGGGTAGCCCGGGTAGGTCGGCTTGATCGCGCAGTCGCCCAGTTGTGGCAGCGCGGCTTCGCGTGCTGCGCGTTCGCCGCACCACCAGGTCGGCAGCGCCGGCAGCTTGAGCTTCTCACCGATCAGGCGCTGCGCGAGCCCGGGCAGAAAGCCGAGCAGCGCCGGCGATTCGAGGAAGGCCGAACCCGGCATGTTGGCCACCAGCACGTTGCCGGCGCGGATCGCCTGCAGCAGGCCGGGCACGCCGAGCGTGGAGTCGGGCCGCAATTCGAGCGGGTCGAGGTACTGGTCGTCGAGTCGCTTGATGAGCCCGTGCACCGGGCGCAGGCCCTGCAATGTCTTGAGGTAGAGGCGCTGGTCGCGCACGGTGAGGTCGCTGCCCTCGACCAACGTGACGCCCAGGTAGCGCGCCAGGTAGGCGTGCTCGAAGTACGTTTCGTTGTACGGACCGGGCGTGAGCAGCGCGATGTGCGGCGGCGAACCGGCCGGGCACATGCGCTGCAGGCCCTCCATCATCGCGCTGTAGGTGGCGGCCAGGCGCTGCACGTTGAGCGTCTCGAAGGCTTGCGGAAACTGCCGCGTGATCGCGAGCCGGTTCTCCAGCAGGTATCCCAGGCCCGACGGTGCCTGCGTGCGCTGCGACACCACCCACCAGTTGCCGTCTGGCCCGCGCGCCAGGTCGAAAGCCGCGATGTGCAGCCAGGTGTCGCCGGGCGGCTTCACGCCGTGCATGGCGCGCAGATACCCGGGATGGCCGCGCACCAACGCCGCGGGCAGCAGGCCGTCGGCCAACAGTTGCTGCGGTCCGTACACGTCGGCCATGACGCGGTCGAGCACGCGCACGCGTTGCAGCACGCCAGTCTGGATCTGTTGCCAGCTTTCCGGCGAGATGATCAACGGAAAGAGGTCGAGCGACCAGGGCCGCTGCGGGCCATCGGCATCGGCGTAGACGTTGTAGGTGACGCCGTTGTCGCGGATCTGCCGCTCCAGGCTCACGGCACGGCGGGGCAGATCGCTGAAACCGTTCGCGCCGAGCTCGTCGAAGAAAGTGCCCCAGGCCGGCGTCAGCGGCGATTTGTCTGCAGGCTCGATCTTTGGATCGGCCGGCACCGGCGGTGCGACGGCGGCATCGTGCAAGGGCACGCTGACGGGTGCGGCGCCGGGGCGCAGTTGTGGTGCCGATGCGCGGCCGCGCAGTTCGTCGAAGTGGCCCGGATGGGCAGGCGGTGCGAGCGCCGACGCCAAAGCCGCGGGGGCTTCTTGCAAGGCGTTGTCGAACAGGGATTCGTTCAAGGGTTCCACAGCCGGCTGATTGTCACATCGCCGTCATGCGCGCCGGGGCCTGGCAGCACTGCCAGCGTCGATTCCGGTACTTTTGCCGCGGGCTGTGCCGCCGCCGCCACGCGGGCTGTCGTGCCACGCATGACGGTATGCCGGTGCCGCATCAGCGGCGCAAGTCGAGCGTGAACGGGAACTCGCGGCTGCCCGCCAATTCGATCGTGGCCGGCGGCGTCTTGAGCAGGCCGGGCGTGTGTCCCATGCGCGTGAATCGCGACATGCGACGGCTCTCGGCCTCATAGGCGTTGACCGGGAAGGTCTCGTAGTTGCGACCCCCCGGGTGCGCGACGAAGTACTGGCAGCCCCCGAGCGAACGCTTCATCCAGGTGTCGACGATGTCGAAGGTCAGCGGCGCATGTGCTCCGATGCTCGGGTGCAGCGCCGACGGCGGATTCCACGCCTTGTAGCGCACACCGGCGACAAACTCGCCGACCACGCCGGTCGGTTGGAGCGGCAGCACCTTGCCGTTGACGGTGATCACGTGGCGGCTTTCGTTGAGGCCGGTCACGCGCACCTCGATGCGTTCGAGCGACGAGTCGACGTAGCGCACCGTGCCGCCGGCCGAGCCTTCCTCGCCCATCACATGCCACGGTTCGAGCGCATTGCGCAGCGAGAGCTCGACGCCCATCGCCTGCACCTGGCCGACCAGGGGGAAGCGGAACTCGAGGTGCGGCGCGAACCAGTTGGGGTCGAAGGCGAAGCCGGCCTGGCGCATCTCGCTGATGACGTCGTCGAAGTCCATCTTGACGAAGGTCGGCAACAGGAAGCGGTCGTGCAACTCGGTGCCCCAGCGCGTGACGGGCGCCTTGTAGGGCTCGTCCCAGAAGCGCGCGACCAGCGCGCGGATCAGCAATTGCTGCGCGATGCTCATGCGGGCGTGCGGGGGCATTTCGAAAGCGCGCAGTTCCAGCAGCCCGAGGCGACCGGTGCTGGAATCGGGCGAATACAGCTTGTCGATGCAGAACTCGCTGCGGTGCGTGTTGCCCGACACGTCGATCAGGATGTTGCGCAGCGTGCGGTCGACCAGCCAGGCCGGCATGTTGGCGCCGTAGATCTCGCGGTTCTTCGCGATCTCTTTCAGCGCGATTTCCAGTTCGTAGACCTGGTCGTTGCGGGCCTCGTCCACGCGCGGCGCCTGGCTCGTCGGGCCGATGAACATGCCCGAGAACAGGTAGCTGAGCGACGGGTGGTTGTGCCAGTACAGGAGCAGGCTGGCGAGCAACTCGGGTCGGCGCAGGAACGGGCTGTCCGCGGGCGTGGCGCCGCCCATCACGAAGTGGTTGCCGCCACCGGTGCCGGTGTGGCGGCCGTCGGTCATGAACTTCTCGGCCGACAGGCGCGTCTCGAACGCGGCGTTGTAGAGGAACTCGGTGTGGTCGACCAGTTCCTTCCAGTTGTTGGCCGGGTGGATGTTGACTTCGATCACGCCCGGATCGGGTGTGACGGCCAGCATCTTCAAGCGTGGGTCTCGAGGCGGCGGATAGCCTTCCATCACGATCTGCATGCCCATCTGCGAGGCGGTCGCTTCGACGGCGGCGACGAGGTCGAGGTAGTCCTCGAGGCGCGCGAGCGGCGGCATGAAGACATAGAGCACGCCCGAAGCGGCGCCCACCTTTTCAGCGGCCGGGCCGTTGGCGCGGCGCGGGTCGCGCACCTCGACACACAGCGCGGTGCGCGTGACCCAGTGGGCCGATTCACCGCGGCGCGGCTGGCGCGTCGGGCTCTTGTCGGCGGGGTCGGGGTTCAGCCCACCGACCGCGGCGGCCGCGCTGCTGCCCGGGCCCTGCATGCGCAAGGCGGCCGAGATGGCCGGCGGCGTGCCGAAGGTGTAGGGCACACCGCCCAGGTCGTTGGTCGGGCCGCCCGTGGTCGCGGTCGCATAGCGCGCGCGGTATTCGCTCGCGCTCGGCAACGCAGCGCGCGGTGCGGTCGGGTCGCGGTCGATCAGATACGGGTAGTCGCCCTTGCTGGCCCACGGTTGCGAATCGAGCGGCAGGCGGTAGCCCATCGGCGAATCGCCGGGGATGAGGTACAGCCGATCGTCGCGCAGGAACCAGGGGCCGGTCTTCCAACCCGGGCCTTCGAGCGGCGGCGCGTCCTTGTCGGCGTTGGCAGGCTCGATCGGCAGCATGTAGCCGATGACCGCGTCGAGCTTCTGCGTGAACACGCGGCGCAGGCGCACGCGTTCGAGCTCATCGTCGAGCTTCGAATCGAAGGGGTCGACGTTGACCGGCAGGCGGCGTTCGCGCCAGAGGTAGTAGTAGGTGTCTTCGTAGCCGGGCTGGATGTAGCGCTCGGTCAGGCCGAGCTTGTGCGCCAGCACGGTGGTGAAGCGGCGCGCGTCTTCGCTCGTGTAGTGCGTGGGCACGCGCTCGTCGGCGAAGAGTTCGGGGTCGTGCCACAGCGTCTGGCCATCGCCGCGCCAGAAGATGTTGAGTGCCCAGCGCGGCAGCTGCTCGCCCGGGTACCACTTGCCCTGGCCGAAATGCAGGAAGCCGCCCTTGCCGTATTCGGCGCGCAGCTTGTGCACGAGCTCGGTGGCATAGCCACGCTTGGTCGGGCCGAGCGCATCGGTGTTCCATTCGGCGGCATCGCGGTCGCCGGTGGCCACGTAGGTCGGCTCGCCGCCCATCGTGAGGCGCACGTCGCCGGCCATCAGCCGCTTGTCGACGGCGTCGCCGAGGGCCAGCACTTCGGCCCATTGCTCTTCGGTGTAGGGCTTGGTGACGCGCGGCGATTCGTAGATGCGCGTGACCTTCATCTCGTGGCCGAACTCGACCTCGGCATCGTCGACCACGCCTTCGATCGGCGCGGCGCTCGAAGGCGTCGGCGTGCAGGCCAGCGGGATGTGGCCTTCACCGGCCAGGAGGCCCGAAGTCGCATCGAGGCCGACCCAGCCCGCGCCCGGCAGGAACACCTCGCACCAGGCGTGCAGGTCGGTGAAGTCGACCGTGGTGCCGCTCGGGCCGTCGAGCGCCTTCACATCCGGCGTGAGCTGGATCAGGTAGCCCGAGACGAAACGCGCAGCCAGGCCGCAGTGGCGCAGCAGCTGCACCAGCAGCCAGCCGGAGTCGCGGCAGGAGCCGCTGCCGTTGGTGAGCGTTTCTTCCGGCGTCTGGACGCCCGGCTCCATGCGGATGAGGTAGTTGACGTCCTTCTGCACCTGCTGGTTGATGCCGACCAGGAAATCGATGGTGCGCTGTTCCTTGCGATCGACCTTGTCGATGTAGGCCTTGAGCAGCGGCGTCGCCTCTTCGGTGACCAGGTAAGGCGCGAGCTCGTCGGCCTGCGAAGCGGTGTACTTGAAAGGGAAGTTCTCGGCCTGCGGCTCGAGGAAGAAGTCGAAGGGGTTGTAGACCGCCATCTCGACCACGAGATCGACCGTGACCTTGAACTCGGTCGTTTTCTCGGGGAACACCAGCCGCGCCTGGTAATTGGCGAACGGGTCCTGCATCCAGTTGACGAAGTGGTCCGCCGGCTCGACCTGCAGTGAATAAGA
>SEGS01000095.1 GCA_004210915.1 Variovorax sp.
GCGGGCGGCACCACCGACGCGGCCACCGCGCGCATCTGGCAGTGGACCATCAGCAAGTGGAAGAACATGGGCCTGAACGCGGCAGAGGCGTTGGCCATCGCGGCGGACGACAACGAGCGCATCACCGCAACGATCATGGGCCGCTACGAAGAGCGGCTCGCTGCGTACCAGAGCGTGGACTTCGACGATCTCATCGGCCTGCCGCTGAAGCTGCTGCAGGAGCACGAGGCGGTGCGCGCCAAGTGGCAGGCCGCACTCGGGCACGTGCTGGTCGACGAATATCAGGACACCAATGCCACGCAGTACGAGGTGCTCAAGGCCCTCGTCGGCGAGCGTGGTCGCTTCACCGCCGTGGGCGACGACGACCAGTCGATCTATGGCTGGCGCGGCGCCACGCTCGACAACCTCAAAAAGCTGCCGATCGACTACCCGAATCTCAAGGTCATCAAGCTCGAGCAGAACTACCGTTCGACCAGCGCAATCCTGCGCGCGGCCAACAACGTGATCGGCCCGAACCCGAAGCTGTTCCCGAAGACGCTGTTCAGTGAACTGGGTGAAGGCGAACCGGTGCGCGTGATCGACGCCGACAGCGAGGCGCACGAGGCCGAGCGCACCGTCGCGCGCATCCAGAGCCTGCGCGCGGGCGAGACCATCACGCAGAGTTCGACTGGTACGCAGCATCTGGAGTGGCGCAACTTCGCGGTGCTGTACCGCGCGAACCATCAGGCCCGCGTGTTCGAGCAGGCGCTGCGCAAAGCGAACATTCCGTACAAGGTGTCGGGCGGCCAGAGCTTCTTCGATCGCGCCGAGATCAAGGACCTGTGCGGCTGGTTTCGTCTTTGGGTCAACAACGACGACGACCCGGCCTTCCTGCGCGCGGTGACCACGCCCAAGCGCGGCATCGGCCACACCACGCTGGCGGCGCTCGGCACCTTCGCGAGCCAGTACAAGCTGAGCCTGTTCGAGGCGCTGTTCAGTCCCTCGCTTCCCAGCGTGCTGCCCAAGCGCGCGCACGAGCAACTGCTCGAATTCGGCCGCTACATCAACGACCTCGAATACCGCGCGCGCCGCACCGTCGGTGCCGAGGATTCGCGCGCCTTCATGGCCGAGTGGCTGAAAGAGATCGACTACGAGAAGCACCTCTACGACGGCGAAGACAGCGAGCAGGTCGCGGCCGCCCGCTGGACCAACGTGCTGGAATTCTGTGACTGGATGACAGCGCGCGCCGGCGGGGAGATCGACGACGCCAGCGGCGCCAACACGATCGAGAGCGAGCGCAAGAGCCTGCTCGAGGTGGCGCAGACCATCTCGCTGCTGTCGACCATCAGCGAGCGCGAGAAAGACCAGAACGTGGTCACGCTCTCCACGCTGCACGCGTCCAAGGGCCTCGAGTGGCCGCACGTGATGCTGGTCGGCGTGACCGAGGGGCTGTTGCCCTTCAAGCTCGATGACGACAACGGCCGCCAGGTCAAGGTCAGCGACGAGACGCTCACGCGCCTTCAGGAAGAGCGCCGCCTCATGTACGTGGGCATCACGCGCGCGCAACGCAGCCTGGCCGTGAGCTGGACCAAGAAGCGCAAGCAGGGCCGCGAGATGGTGCCGGGCATCCCGAGCCGCTTCATCGCCGAGATGGCGCTCGACAAGACCACGGCGCGCGAAGACCCGCGCGAGAAGCTCAAGGCACTGCGCGCCGAGTTCGCGCGCAAGGCCCAAGACAACGCGGCAGCTGCCGCAGCCGCCGCGGCCGCGCCATGAAGGCCGCGCTGTACGCCCTCGGTTGCGCTGCCTTGCTGGCGGCGTGCGCGCCGATGCCGTCAACGGCACCGGTGGCTCCCGCGACACGCGCGGCGGGAAGCGACTGCCCGGTCGATGCCCAATCGCTGCCCGTGCAGGCGCTCTACGGGACTTGGTCGGCCCGCTTCGAAGGCATCGCAGGCACGGCCAGGGTGGTGCTCGAACGGCACCCGGAGTACGAAGGCGTTCGCGGCACCATCACCCGCGGCAACGGTGCCAGCACGACCGTCGCACAACTGGCGGGCGATGTCGACAACGACGGCTTGTTGACCATCGACGAATCGCAGGACGGCCGCAGCATCAGCGGCATCTGGCAAGGCGCGCCCCAGGCGGGCGCGTGCGCGCGTGAATTCAGGGGTATGTGGCGGAATACCGCCGAAGACCGCACGCATCCGTTCGTGCTTGAAAAGACTGGCCAATGGCAATGACACACGCACCCTCCCCTCGCACGCTCGCGTTCTTGCTGCTCGGCGCCTCCGCCGGCATGGCGCAGGCGCAAGCCGTCGACAAACCACCGAGCCCGCTGGCCGACGCCCAGCTCACCTGGCAACAGTGCAGCGCGCTCGGCAGCAATGACCAGGCGCGGCTCGCCTGCTTCGACCGGTGGGCGCAGCAGCAAACCTTGCCGGCCGCTGCTGTGCCTCCGGCGCCGCCGGTGCTGGCCAGCACGCAACCCGCCCCGCCGGTCAATGCGGCTGTGCCGGCCACGCGCGTGGTCTCGGTCGCCACCGAAGAGGGCTGCCGTGATCGCCAGTATTCGGCGCTGTCGCGCTTCTGGGAACTGGAGACGGGCACGGACTGCGGCACCTTCGGCTTCCGTGGCTACCGGCCGCTGAACGTGTCGTTCTCGGCCGCGACGGACAAGCCGGGCATCCCGACCTCGCCTGCGCCCGACCACACAGGCTCTTACATCAACTACCAGTCGAACGAGATGCGCATCGGCTTGTCGGTGCGTACCAAGCTGGCGCAAGGCCTGCTGACGGGCGACGACCCGGCCCGCAAGGACTCGCTCTGGTTCGGCTACACGCAGCAATCGACCTGGCAACTTTTCAATGGCGACATCTCGCGGCCATTTCGCACGACCGACCATGAGCCGGAGCTGATGTACGTCTACCCCACCGACGTGGCGCTGCCGGGCGGCTGGCGCTGGCGTTATGCGGGGCTGGGCGTGGTGCACCAGTCGAATGGCCAGAGCCTGCCGCTGTCGCGCAGCTGGAACCGGGTCTACCTGATGGGCGGGATGGAACTGGACGACCGCTTCAGCATCACGGCGCGGCTCTGGCAGCGCATGTCGGAAAGCGAAGCCAACGACGACAACCCCGATATCGCGAATTTCATCGGCCGGGCCGAAGTGACCGGGCGCTGGAACCTCGATCGCCAGAACCAGCTCGGCATGACGGTGCGCCACAACCTGCGCGACAGCGGGAAGGGCTCGGTCCGGCTGGAATGGCTCAAGGCCATCGGTGACCCGACCCAGAGCAACTTGCGCCTGCACACGCAGCTGTTCCATGGCTATGGCGATACGCTGATCGACTACAACCGCAAGCGCACCGTGTTCAGCATCGGGCTGAGCCTGGTGGATTTTTGAGGAGCATCCCCATGAGCGACGAACAGCAGAAGATCATCGCGGCCCTGCAGGTCGCGCCCCAGTTCGATGCGGCCGCCGAGATCGAGCGGCGCACCGCCTTCCTCGCCGGCTACCTGAAGCAGAGCGGCCTGAAAACGCTGGTGCTGGGCATCAGCGGCGGTGTCGATTCGCTCACGGCCGGGTGCCTCGCGCAGCGCGCGGTCGAGCGGCTGCGCGCCGAGGGCACCGACGCGACCTTCATCGCGATGCGGCTGCCCTATGGCGTGCAGAAAGACGAAGACGAAGCGCAGCAATCGTTGACCGTGATCCGGCCCGATCGCACGCTCACGGTCGACATCAAGCCCGCCGCGGACGGCATGCTGGCCGCGCTGAAGGCGGGCCAGCTGGCCTTCCGCGATGCCGCGCACGAAGACTTCGTGCTCGGCAACATCAAGGCGCGCCAACGCATGATTGCCCAGTTCGCCGTGGCCGGCGCGCACAACGGCCTGGTCATCGGCACCGACCACGCGGCCGAAGCGTTGATGGGCTTCTTCACCAAGTTCGGCGACGGCGCGGCCGATGTAACGCCGCTTTCGGGCCTCAACAAGCGCAGGGTGCGCGCCTGCGCGCAGGCGCTCGGCGCGCCCGACGCGCTGGTCTACAAGGTGCCCACCGCGGACCTCGAATCGCTGGTGCCCGGCAAGCCCGACGAAGACGCCTTCGGCGTGAGCTACGCGCAGATCGACGATTTCCTTGAGGGCAAGAAGGTGTCGCCCGAGGCCGAGGCGATCATCCTGTCGACCCACCGGAAGAGCGCGCACAAAAGGGCGCTGCCCGTCGAGCCGCACTGAAGCGAGCCGGTCTGGTCACGCTGGAATGAAAAAACCCGCTGTCGGGAGACAGCGGGTTTTCTTGTTTTGGTGGCCTGGGTCGGAATCGAACCAACGACACGCGGATTTTCAATCCGCTGCTCTACCAACTGAGCTACCGGGCCATGGTGTGCAGCCTGCGATTATACAGCGCCTCGACGGCCCCTCGACAGATCGACGCCCAATTGTTTGAGCTTGCGATAGAGATGGGTGCGCTCGAGGCCGGTTTTCTCCGCAACACGGGTCATCGAGCCGTTTTCCATCGCCAGATGAAACTCGAAGTACGCCTTCTCGAAGCCGTCGCGGGCATCGCGCAGCGGGCGATCCAGATCGAACTTCTGCGTGGACTGCGGACCCGGGTCCACCACCGGCACCAAGGCGGGTGGCGGGACCAGCGCATGCGCGCCGGTGGTCGTGACCACGGCCGCGTAGCTGGTGGCCGCGGGCACCACGCTGGCCGCGGCGCGGCGCGCGGTTTCGCGTGCCAGCCCCTGTTCCACCGCTTTCAAAAGCTTTTGCAGGGTGATTGGTTTTTCGAGAAAAGCGAAGGCGCCGATGCGCGTGGCGTCGACGGCAGTGTCGATGGTGGCATGGCCGCTCATCATGATGACGGGCATGCTCAAAAGCCCGGCCGTGGCCCATTCCTTGAGCAGCGAGACACCGTCAGTGTCGGGCATCCAGATGTCGAGCAGCACGAGGTCGGGCCGGGCACGTTGCCGGGCTGCCCGCGCTTCCGCCGCGTTCTCGGCGAGTTCCACCTGGTGGCCTTCGTCGTTGAGAATTTCGAAGAGCAGGTCGCGGATGCCCAGCTCGTCGTCGACCACAAGGATGTTTGCCATGAATGCCTGATGTATGCCCTGGTCAGAAGCTCCGCGCTGCCAACCTGCGCCTTCCCGTCGGGATGCTCAGGCGTCGGAAGGCTTCGAAGCTTCGGTGTGAGCGGCCGCTACCTGCAGCTCGCTTGCCAGCGCGAATGATAACGAGACTTGCGCTCCCGCTACAGCCCCGTCGACCATGCGATTCGACAATTCGATGCGCGCACCATGCTCGTCGGCGATCTTCTTGACCACGGCGAGGCCGAGTCCGGTGCCTTTGGTCTTGGTCGTCACGTAGGGCTCGAAGGCGCGCTTGAGGATGTTTTCGGCAAAACCCGAGCCGCTGTCCTGTACGGTGAGGCGCACCCGCTGGCCCGAATCGCCCAGCCGTGTCCGGATGACGACCTGCGCGGCGCGCCCGCCGGCGGCCGCGGCCTCGGCGGCGTCCTGCGCGTTCTGCAGCAGGTTGTGGATGACCTGCCGGATCTGCTGCGCATCGCCGCGAATGGGCGGGGAACGCGGATCGAGCTCGGACTGCAGGGTGGCCGCGGCGCCTTCCGCGCCATAGAGCTGCAGAACGTCGGCCACCAGCGCGTTGAGGTCGACCGCTTTCAGGTCGGCCGCCGGCAGCCGCGCGTAGTCGCGGAACTCATTGACCAGGCGCTTCATGGCATCGACCTGATCGACGATGGTCTTGACCGACTTGGTCAGCATCGCCTGCTCGGGGGGAGCGACCTTGCCCGTGAGCTTCATCTCGAGCCGCTCGGCTGAGAGCTGGATTGGCGTGAGCGGGTTCTTGATTTCGTGCGCGAGCCGGCGCGCAACCTCTCCCCAGGCCTGGGCGCGCTGCGCGGACACGATTTCGGAGATGTCGTCGAACACCAGCAGGCGCGCAGCGCCCGGCAGCTCGGCGCCGCGCGCCACGACGTTGATCGCGTCTTGCGACAGCCCGTTGCCGGCGGCGTGCAGCTCGAACGCGTGTTGCCAGTGGTCCAGACCGTGCTGAAGGCGTTCGACCTGGAAATCGTCGAACTGCTGTTGCACGCTGTGGCCGAACTCGGCCAGCCCCGGAACCTCGGCCAGCGCGCGTCCTTCGTATGCGGCGAGCGGCGCCCGCAGCACGCGCGTGGCACCCGGGTTGGTCGAAAGCACGATGCCCTGCGCGTCGAGCACGATCACGCCCGAAGTGAGGTTGTCGAGGATGGTCTGCAGGTTGGCGCGCGCGGCGTCCAGTTCGCCCAGCGTTTTCTCGACCGCGCCCCGCGCGTCGGCCAGTTGCTGCGTCATGACGGCGAACGAGCGCGTCAGCCCGCCCAGTTCGTCCTTGCCCTGCAGCACGGCGGTCGGGCGCAGGTCGCCGGCCGCCACCTGCCGCACGCCATCGGCCAGCACCAGCAGGGGCCGCGCCAGCTGGGTGCCGAACAGCACGGCCAGCAACACCGCACCGAAGACCGCGAGGAACAGGCTCAGCGTGAGCGTGCCGATGTACATGCGCCGCAAGCCGTCGCGCGCCAGCGCGCGCTCCTGGTACTCGCGATTGGCCTCCTGCACCGCCAGCGCATTGGCCACCACGGCGGCGGGGAGCAACTGCGTGACCTGCAGGTAGCGCGGCTCGGTGTTGAATTCGAAGCCGCGGCGCTGCACCAGCGCCAGCGCCCGCACCGTGGCGGCCGGCGGCGGACCGGCGGAGGTGGGCGCCTCGTCAAGGCCCTCGATGTGCGCCACCGCGCGGTCGCCGCGCACCTGGCGGAACTGCTGCGAGGTCGGCCGCTCGGGGCTCAGCTGGAAGCGCGAGGTGCCGGCGCCCGCCACCAGCTGACCGGAGCCGGTCCAGAGCACCACATCGGTCGCACCCAGCTGGTCGCGAATGCGCTCCAGCGCCAGGCCGGCGCTGGCATCGGGCACCTCGGCGAGCTGCGCGCTCGCACTGCGGGTCTTGCTGGCCAGATCGTCGGACAGCGAATCGAGCGTGGCGCGGCCGAGGTTGAGGCCGGCGTCCAGCGCGCCTTCCACCTTCACGTCGAACCAGCTTTCGATCGACCGGGCAACGAACTGGTAGGACACCACGTAAACGAGCGCGCCCGGCACCACCCCGACCAGCGCGAAGATGGCCGCGAGCTTGATCAACAGGCGGCTGCCGAACTTGCCCTGGCGCAAGCGGCGCAGCAGGCGGAAGGCGACCCAGCCGATCACCAGCACCAGCAGCCCGGCCACCAGCACGTTGATGCCGAAGAGGCGCGCGTAGTTCTGTTCGTAGAGCGCGCGGTTGTTGGTCGCCTGTGCCAGGAGAAAGATCAGCACCAAGCCGATGGCCGTGACCAGCGCCGCGCCGACGCCGATGGCCCAGCGCACCGCGCGCGACCGGCGCGCCGCTGGGGTCACGGCAGCACCGCGCCGCGCCGTGTTCACCGTGGCTTCTCCAGCGGGAGTCGGGCGCTGCGTTCGACGCCGATGTTCCAGTCGGCTTGCCCCACCAGTCCAATTTGAAAGGGGCGCGGCAGTTGCGTCGTGTCGAGCTTGAAGCGGAAGTTCACCGGGTGCACCGCGTCATCGCCGATCTCGGCCAGGTCTCCGAGGCGCATGCGGCCGATCCGTTTGACCGCGTCGAGCGCGTCCGGCAGGCTGTCGAAGTTCTGGTTGAGCGAGAGCCCGAAGCCGGCGGCGCCGGTGATGGGCACCGGCGACACATTGAGGCGCCAGCGACGCGTGAGCGGCTGGTAGGCCAGGCGCATGTACCGCGAGGCGCGCGCGACCTGTCGATCGGTCCAGTACCAGCGCTCGCGGTAGATCTCGGCCTCGGCCACGAAGTACAAGGCGATGCCTTTGTCGAGCACTTCCTCGACCAGCCCCGGCAATTCGAACTGCACCGCGGCTGTGAGATAGACGCCATCGTCCGCTTGCTCCAGGCGCAGCTGCGTGATGGACGCCGCGGGGGCCGGCTGCGCGGCAGCGGGCGCGGGGAGCCATGCCAAGGCCAGCAGGCAGGCCCAGAGCAACACCGCCCACAGCGCCGGACGGCGCGGCTCAGCGCAGGCGCTTTTCAAGCAGGGCGTAGAAAAAACCGTCGTGGTCACCCAACACATTGTCCGGGACGCTGCGCGCAATCCCGCCGCTTTGCGGCAGCAAATGGCCGGGCGACGGACGCAATAGCGCGTCGGTGTTGTGCGCAAGGAACGCATCGATCTGGTGCGAACCTTCTTCGCGGAAGACCGAGCAGGTGCAGTAAAGCAGCCGGCCGCCGGGCCGCACCAGCGGCCACAGCGAGGCCAGCAGCATGGCCTGCTGCAGGGCGAGCTGGCCGATGTCGCTCTCGCGCCGCAACCAGCGCACATCGGGATGGCGACGGACGATGCCCGAGGCCGTGCAGGGCGCATCGAGCAGGATGGCATCGAAGGGTTGCCCGTCCCACCATGGCGCAGGGCGCGAGGCATCGGCGACCAGCACCTTCGCCTGCAGGCCGAGGCGGGCCAGCGTCTCGTCGATGCGGCGGCTGCGCGTGGCATCGACCTCCAGCGCGCTGACGTCGATCGGGCTCGTGGTCGCCATCTCGAGCAGGTGCGCCGTCTTGCCGCCGGGGGCAGCGCACGCATCGAGCACGCGCAGCGGGGCGCCGGGCGTCACAGGCTGCAAGCCGTCGAGCAGCAGTGGTGCGGCCAACTGGGCCGCCGCGTCCTGCACCGAGCATTCGCCCTCGGCAAAGCCCGGCAGTTGCTGCACCGGCCGCGCGCGCTCGAGCTGCAGCCCGGACAAGGCCACCGGCCGCGACGGAAGGTGCAGCGCCGCGAGCGCCTGCCGGTAGTCGGCCACGGTGGTCTTGCGCGTGTTCACGCGCAGCGTCATCGGCGCCTGCTGGTTGTCGGCGGCGAGCACGCGTTGCCAATCGCGGGGGTGGTCGTGGCGCAGCCGTTCGATCCACCAACGGGGATGGTTCCACTGCGCCACTGGCTCGCGCTCGGTGAGGGCGATCAGCTCATCCCGCTCCCGCAGAAACCGTCGCAGGCAGGCGTTGATGAAGCTGGCCTGTGCACGCGTGGCGGGATTGCGCTTGGCGGCCTCCACCGTCTGGTCGACCAGCGTGAAGGGCTCGTAAGGCGCGTGGTCCGCATCCCAGGCGAGCGCGAGCGCAGTGCAGAGCAGCGCGTCGGGCAATGGGGGCGGCGTTCGCTTCGCGAGGTGGCGGCGCAGCGCCTCGGCGCGGCCAAGCCAGCGCAGCACCTGAAAGCCGAGCGCCTGCACGCCGGGGCGCAGCGCGGGCTCGACGGCCTCGAAGGCGACGGCGCCCGAGGTCCCGGCGCGGATCGCGGCCAGCGCCGTGGCGGTGAGTTGCAGTTGGCGCCACAGCGGCGGCTGGAGCAAGGGCGAAGCGCCGGGGGGTTCGTGTAGGTCTGACAAGCGGTCGATGGTACCAATGGCGACGTCGGTCCGCGGCTACAGCAGCGGCGCCGCGCGATGCAGGCGCACCAGCCAGGCGACCAGCGCGGCCGGAAACTGCGCGATGCCGGCGTTGTAGTGCACCACCGCCACATTGAAGTGGCTGCGTGCGATCTCGGCCGCGGCCGACGGTTCGGGCCAGGCGATGGGCATTGCAGCCACCGCCGTGAGCATCTCCGGGCCCTGGTCGCCGAGCGGCGCGGGGCGCGACAGGCTGCCATCGGCATCGAACAGCAGGCTCGCATCGGGATACAGCCGCTGCCAGCCGGTCACCAGCACCTGCAATGCGGTGGTCAGCGCCGCCATGTTCGTGGGATCGAGCGGGCGCAGGCGGGTGACGCCCATCAAGGTGGCCAATTGGTCGGACGCGGCCCGCAGCGAAGCGATCGCTGCCGCGTCCTCGCGTGTCGGCGCCGGGTCGCGAGTCTCTGCCAGATGCGCCTGGACGAAATCGATCTGCCGCACCAGCGCGGCGTCCAGATTCGCATAGGCCTGCAGCGCCGCCGAGCGCAGCCGCACCAGCCGGTTGTAGGCGCCGACGAACCAGAACACGAGCACCGCGATGGCGATCCAACCCCACGGCGAATCCGGCAGCAGGCTCACGGACCGCCCTCCCCCGATCGGCAACGCCTCGCCACAAAGAGAAACGCCCCCCAACCGGGCATGGCTGGGGGGCGTGAAGGACCGTTCATGGTCCGGCGATGCTAACCAGTTATTCGGACGCAGCGCCTTCGCCGGCGTCGACCGTCGCGGTCGTCGCTTCGTCGGACTGGCCCGCCAGTTCCGCCGCTTCCGATTCGGCGATGGCGCGGCGCTCGGCGTCGTCCATCAAGTCCTTCGCCTTGCGTGCCTGGTGGTACGCCATGCCGGTACCGGCCGGGATCAAACGACCCACGATCACGTTTTCCTTCAGGCCACGCAGTTCGTCGCGCTTGCCCATGATCGCGGCTTCGGTCAGCACGCGCGTCGTTTCCTGGAACGACGCAGCCGAGATGAACGAGTCGGTCGAGAGCGAGGCCTTCGTGATACCGAGCAGCAGGTTGGTGAACGTCGCGGGGATCTTGCCTTCGGCGCGCAGGGCGTCGTTGGTGTTGAGCATTTCGCTGCGTTCGACCTGTTCGCCGGAGATGTAGCCGGTCTCGCCGATGTTGTCGACCACGACGCGGCGCAGCATCTGGCGAACGATCACCTCGATGTGCTTGTCGTTGATCTTCACACCCTGCAAGCGGTACACGTCCTGCACTTCGTCCACGA
>SEGS01000096.1 GCA_004210915.1 Variovorax sp.
AAAGGCATCGAGGCGACCGTGTCGATGGCGCTCACCGACACGCTGCAGCTCGACGCGAACGCGGCCCTGCTCAAGGCCCGCTACGACGATTTCAGCGAAGCGGTGCGCGGCGTTGCGGTCTCGCGCAACGGCAAGGTGCCGACCGACGTGCCGGAGCGCTTGGCCAACGCGTGGGTGGGCTGGAAGTTCCTGCCCGGCTGGACGCTGTCGGGCGGCCTGCGCCACGTCGGCAAGCGTTATGCCGACAACGCCAACACGCTGAAGCTGCCGGCGTACACCACCTTCGACCTGGCGCTGCAGTGGCGCGCCACACCCGACACCACCGTCACGCTGCGCGGCTTCAACGTGGGCGACAAGAAGTACTTCACCACGGCCTACTACACGACCACGCAGTGGTTCGTGGGCGAAGGGCGGCGCGTCGAGCTGGCGCTCAACCATCGCTTCTGAGGCGGCATGGCGGCGCGTGCGCGCCGGGCGAATCAGGCGTCCGAGCGCTGTTCGCCCGCTGCGTCAGCGGTAGAACACCTCGACTTGACCCTTGAGCTTGATCAGGAGCGGCTTGCCCTTGCGGTCGAGCGTCTTGCCCGCGGGCACCTTGATCCAGCCTTCGCCGACGCAGTATTCCTCGACGTCGAGGCGGTCCTTGCCGTTGAAGCGGACGCCGATGTCGTGCTCGAACACGGCAGCGACATGGTGGGGGCTGCGCGGATCGATCGACAGGTGATCGGGCAGGGGCGGGCGTTCGGGCGTGGTATCGGTCATGACTGTCGGTGTGCGTGAAGAGAGAGCGTCGATTGTCGCGGGCCTGTGCACGATCAGGCGTTGACCGCCGGGCGACAGCCTTTGGGCGCGACCTTTGCTATCTTCCTTCAGCAACTTTGCACCGACTGCCCCCGAACGATGACCGACTCCGCCACCGATCCCTCCCGCCTTGTCGACGCACTCGCCGCTTTGATGCGTCTCGCGTCGCTTGGCGACGACCGCTTCCGCGGACAGAGCGAAGACCTGGGCTCGCCCGCCGTGTTCGGCGGCCAGGTGCTCGGCCAGGCGCTGGTCGCCGCCAGCCAGACCGTGGCGCCCGATCGGCCCGTGCACTCGATGCACGCCTACTTCCTCTTGCCGGGCGAGCACGCGCCCATCGACTACAGCGTCGACCGCGTGCGCGATGGCCGCAGCTTCACGACGCGCCATGTGCTGGCGCGCCAGCAGGACCGCATCATTTTCGAGATGACGGCCTCGTTCCAGACCGTCGATGAAGGCATCGACCACCAGCTCGCGATGCCCGAGACGCGCGGCCCCGAAGGTCTGCCCAGTGAGTTGATGCAACGTATCGCACTCGGCGACCAGTTGCCCGAGCGCTGGCGGTTGAAGGGCACGGTGCCGCACGGCATCGAATACCGGCGCGTGGAGGACGACGACATGCTGGCGCCGGTGGCGCGCACGGGTGGCAGCGCGATCTGGATGCGTGCCATCGCGCCGCTGCCGGACGACCCGGTGGTGCACCGGGCGCTGCTCGCCTATGCCTCCGATCATGGCCTGCTGCGCGGCGCGATGGTGCCGCACGGCCTGACCTTCATGAGCGGCAAGGTGCGTGCGGCCAGCCTGGACCACGCGATGTGGTTCCACCGCCCGTTCCGCTTCGACGACTGGCTGCTCTATGTGATCGACTCGCCCAGCGCGAGCGGCGCGCGCGGCCTGTGCCGCGGCAGCGTGTTCACGCGCGATGGTCGGCTGGTGGCCTCGACCGCGCAGGAAGGCATGGTGCGTGTCGTGGCCTGACGCGACGGGTCGCGCCGAGGCGGCTCAAACCCCCAGGTACCGCGTCCAGAGCGTGCGGTCGGCGTCGAGCGCGGCCGAGTCGCCGGTCCACACCACACGCCCGCGTTCCAGGATCAGGTGCCGGTCGGCCAGCGGCAGCAGGCGCTGCACGTACTTGTCGACCACAAGGATCGCCTCGCCTTCGGACTTGAGCGTCGCGAGGCAGCGCCAGATTTCCTCGCGGATCACCGGCGCGAGGCCTTCGGTGGCTTCGTCGAGGATCAGCAGGCGTGGATGCGTCGACAGCGCGCGCGCGATCGCCAGCATCTGCTGCTCGCCGCCCGATAGCTGGTTGCCGGCGTTGGCCTTGCGTTCGGCCAGACGCGGGAACAGGCCGTAGAGCGCGTCGACCGTCCAGCGTGGCGCAGCGCCATCGCGCGGCCGGGCGAAGGCACGCAGGTGCTCGTCGACGCTCAGGTTCGGGAACACATGCCGGCCTTCGGGCACGATCGCGACGCCGCGGCGCGCGATCGCGTCGGGCCGCGTGCCGGTGATGTCGGCAGCCGCGAAGCGCACGTTGCCGCGCATCGGCTTCAAGGTGCCAGTCAGCACCTTCAGCAGCGTGCTCTTGCCCATGCCGTTGCGACCGAGCAGCGCGAGCACTTCGCCCGCGCGCACGTTCACATCGATGCCAAACAGCACCTGGCTCGCGCCGTAGCCGGCTTCGATGGCTTTGCCTTCGAGCAGCATCTCTGTCATGAATGTCCCTCTGCTTCGGTGCCGAGGTAGACGGCCTGCACATCGGGATGCCCGCGCACTTCGTCGGCCGTGCCCGTCATCAGCACCTTGCCCTGCACCAGCACGGTGAGGCGGTTCGCGAGGCGGAACACGGCGTCCATGTCGTGCTCGATCAGGAGGATCGCCATGTCGGCGCGCAGCGACTCAATGAGCGTGACCATGCGCGCCGATTCGTCTGGGCCCATGCCAGCCATCGGCTCGTCGAGCAGCAGCAGCTTGGGGTCGGCCGCGAGCGCCAGCGCCACGTCGAGCGCGCGCTGCGCGCCGTGCGGCAAGGTGCCTGCGATGCGGCCGCGCTCGGCGGTAAGGCCCACGCGCTCGGCCAGCGCGACCGCGCGGTCGACCAGCGCGCGTTCGCTCCCACGCGGCCCCATGAAACGCAGGCTGCTGCCCGCGTGCGCCTGCGCCGCGAGCATCAGGTTGTCGTGCACCGTTTCTTTCGCGAACACGCGCGTCACCTGGAAGCAGCGCGACATGCCCGCGCGCACGCGCTGGTGGTCCTTGAAGCCGGTGATGTCTTTTTCGTCCAGCAGGATGCGGCCTGCATCGGCCTTCAACAGACCGGTGATGAGGTTGACCAGCGTGGTCTTGCCGGCGCCGTTGGGGCCGATCAGCGCATGCACTTCGCCGCGTTCGACCGTCAGGTTCACGTGGTCGGTCGCGAGCAAGCCGCCGAAGCGCTTCACGAGGCCTTCGATGCGAAAGAGGCTCATGCCGCCACCTTCTTTCTGCGGCTCAATGCCGCCAGGCCCTTCGGCGCCCACAGCGCGACCGCGATCAACAACAGGCCGAGCGGCAGGTGCCAATAGGTCGTGTACTGCTTGAGTACCTCTTCGAGCAGCAGCCACACCGCGGCACCGACCGGCCCGCCCCAGCTGCGGCCCAGACCACCGATGACCACCATCACCACCAGCGTCGCCGATTGCGTCCAGTGCATGGTCGCGGGGCTCACGAAGCTGTTGCCGCCCGCGAGCAGCGCGCCCGCGAGTCCGGCGATGGCGCCGGCGATGGCGAAGGCCGACAGCTGCAGCCGGAACACCGGATAGCCGAGCGCGCGCATGCGCACTTCGTTGTCACGGATGCCCATCAACGCATGGCCGAAGCGCGATTGCGTCGCGCGATGCAGCCACACCAGTGCCAGTGTCACCAGCGCGAGCACCACCCAGTAGAAGGTCGGCTCGTTGCCGAGGTCGAGGCCCGGCAGCAGCGTGGGCCGTGCCATCAGCGAGTAGCCGTCGTCGCCGCCGTACTTGCGCAGCGACACCACAACGAAGTACAGCATCTGCGCAAAAGCCAGCGTGGTCATGATGAAGTACACGCCGCGCGTGCGCAGCGCCACCGTGCCGATCAGCGCCGCCACGAGACCGGCGACCAACATCGCGACCGGCCACAGGATCCACGCCGACATCACGCCCGCATCGCTGAGCGCGACCACCGTGTACGCGCCGACGCCGATGAAGCCCGCATGCCCGAGCGCCACCATGCCGCCGAAGCCGAGGATGAAGTTGAGGCTGGCGGCGGCGAGCGCGACGATGAGCACGCGCCGCACGAAGCCGACGTAGAACTCCAGCCCGAGCAGCGGCGCGACCAGTGGAAAGGCGGCGAGCAGCACTAGCACCGCCGCAATGACGACAACAGACTTCTTCATGCGCGGGCCGAGAAAAGTCCGCTGGGACGGAAGATCAACACCACGACCATCAGCGCGTACATCGCCACTTCGGCGACCAGCGGGCCCAGGTCGGCCGCCGTCGAGGGCGGCAAGGTGGCGCGCAGCATCATCGGCACGAAGGCGCGGCCGATGGTGTCGACGATGCCGACCAGCAGTGCCGCCACGAAGGCGCCGCGCACCGAACCGATGCCGCCGATGACCAGCACCACCAGCGCGGGAATCAAAATCTGTTCGCCCATGCCGACCTGCACCGCGACGATCGGGCCCATCAGCGCGCCGGCCAGTGCCGCCAGCGCCGCGCCGAGCAGGAACACGCCGTTGAAGATGCGACCCACGCGCACGCCCATCAGCTCGGCCATCGGCCGGTCGGAGGCGCCTGCGCGCACGCGCATGCCGATGCGCGTGTGGTTGACCAGCAGCCAGAGCAGGATCGCCACCGCCACGCCGCCGCCCAGAATGAGCAGGCGGTAGGCCGGATAGGGCAATCCGCCAACGAGTTCGATCGGGCCCGACAGGGCTGCAGGCGTCGGCGCCATGATCGGCGACGGGCCCCAGATCATCTTGACGATGTCGTCGGCCACCAGGATCACGCCGAAGGTCGCGAGCACCTGCGCCAGGTGATCGCGCTGGTACAGCCGGCGCATCAGCAGCACCTCGAGCAGCAGCGCCACGACCACCGTCACCAGCACCGCGATCACGATCGCGGCAGCGAAGGAGCCGGTTTGTACATGTGCCTCGGCCGCCACGTAGGCACCGGCCATGAAGAGCGAGCCGTGCGCCAGGTTCAGCACATCCATGATGCCGAACACCAGCGTCAGGCCCGCCGCCAGCAGGAACAGCATCAGGCCGTAGCCCAAGCCGTTCAGCATCTGTTCGAGAAGAAGAATCCCGCTCATCGCGCCCATCTCAGCTTGGCGCGAATCACTTCATCGGGCAGTTCTTGGCGTAGGTGTCGCCGTAGTTGGTGAGCAGCGTGCTCACGGTCTTGTTCGTGACCTTGCCTTGCGCATCCTTGCCGATCACGCGCAGATAGAAGTTCTCGACCGGGAAGTGGTTGTTGGCGTACTTGAAGTTGCCGCGCGTCGAGGCGTAGCTGGCCTTCTTCAGCGCTGCCACCACGGCATCGCGGTTCTGCGCATTGCCGCCGGCCTGCTTCACGGCGGCGTCCATCGCGAGGATCGCGTCGTAGGCCTGTGCGGCGTACAGCGAAGGGTAGCGGCCGTTGTATTCCTTCTTGAAGGCATCGACGAAGGCCTTGTTGGCGGCGTTGTCGAGGTCGTGCGCCCAATGCGAGGTGTTGAAGAGGCCCAGCATCGGGTCGCCCACCGCGCCGATCACGTCTTCATCGGCGGAGAACCCGCTGGTGACCAGCGTGATGTCTTTCGACAGGCCGGCACCGACGAACTGCTTGATGAAGTTGATGCCCATCGCGCCGGGCAGGAAGAAGTAGATCGAATCGGGCTTGGCCGCGCGGATCTGCGCGAGCTCGGCCGCGTAGTCGATCTGCCCCAACTTGGTGTACAGCTCTTCGGCCACGGCGCCCTTGAACTGGCGCTTGAAGCCGGTGAGCGAGTCCTTGCCCGCAGGGTAGTTCGGCGCGATCAGCACCGTCTTCTTGAAGCCGCGGTCTTGCGCGAACTTGCCGGCCGCCTCGTGGAACTGGTCGTTCTGATAGGCCGTGCCGAAGAAGAAGGCATTGCACTGCGCGCCTGCGAACTGGCTCGGGCCGGCATTGGCCGAGAGGTAGGGCACCTTGGCGGCGAACAGCGTGGGACCGACGGCCAGCGCAATGTTCGAGCCGATCGGGCCCGAGAACAAGTCGATCTTGTCGCGCTGGATCATCCGGTCGACCAGCTGCTTGGCCTGGTCGGGGCTGCCGGCCATGTCGGCCTGGATGAACTCGACCGGCTGGCCGCCGAGCTTGCCGCCGAGCTGCTTGATGCCGAGGGCAAAGCCGTCACGCGCCTCGGCGCCGAGGGCCGCGAACGGGCCGGAGATGTCGAGCGCCAGCCCGACCTTGACGGGGGCCGCCATGGCCGACATCGCAGTGCCGAGCACGGCGACGCAGAGGAGTTTCTTGAAAGGGGTCATGAGGCTCTCCGGCAAGGAATTAAAGAGGAGGTCGAGGCAGACCGTTGATGGCTAAATACTTTAACCATAAACAATTTCATGTCAACGGAGCTTGCACGAATAGTGCCAGCTTCGGACATCGTGTTTCGCCGGGAAAGACCCTTGGCCGCTCAGCCTGCGGCGGGCTTGCGTGCCGGCCACAGGACGGCGGCGATGGCGACCATCATCAGCGCGACGGCGACGCCGTCCTGCCAGTGCACGGCTTCGCCGAGCCACACGGCGCCGCTGGCCACGCCGAGCACCGGAATCAGCATGACGCTGATGGTCGAGGCCACCGGCGGCAGCGAGCGTGCGAGGTAGAACCACGCGGCGTGTGCGAAGCCGAAGATCAGCACGGCGTTGTAGAGGATCGAACCCCAGGTCACCGCGCCCGGCCATTGCCATGCTTGCCACTGCGGGCGTTCCAGCACGGCGCTGAGCCCGGTCATGACGACCGCGGTGAGCAGCGTCATCCAGAACGAGAGCGTGAGCGTCGGCACGGGGATCGCGGTGCGGCGCAGCAGCTGCGTCCCCAGCGCCCAGGTGGCGGCCGCCACCAGCGCAAGCGCCACGAACGCCGGCTTGCCGGCGAGGCTGGTGAGTTCGTGCCACAGGAGCAGGCCCACGCCCACGCCCGCCGCCGCCACGCCCAACCAGCTGCGCTTGTTCAGGCTGTTGCCGAAGAAAAGCCCGCCGACGATCGCCGAGAACACCGGCATCGTGTAGCCGAGGATCGCGGCGCGCCCGCCCGAGAGTTCCTTGACCGCCAGGATGATGCAGGCGTGCCAGACGAACATGTTGGTGGCTGCGAGCCAGATAAGCTCGGGCCAGTGTTTGCGCGGCACACGGAACGGGACCTTCATGGCCACCAGCACCGCCGCCAGCACCGGCACGCCGAGCCAGATCGACAGCGCGCGGAAGGTCAGCGGCGGATAGCCCGCCACGCCCAGCTTCATCACCGGCCAGTTGAGCCCCCAGACCAAGGTCAGCGGAATGAGGAGAGCGAGCTGGAGGCGGGTGAGGGCTTGCATCAGGAAGATTTCAAATAGCGCTTCAAGTACTGGCCGGTGTGGCTGGCGTCGATGGCCGCGATGGTCTCGGGCGTGCCTTCGCCCACTACCGTGCCGCCGCCCGCGCCGCCCTCCGGCCCCATGTCGATCAGCCAGTCGGCGGTCTTGATGACGTCCAGGTTGTGCTCGATCACCACGATGGTGTTGCCCGCGTCCCTCAACTGGTGCAGCACACGCAGCAGTAGCTCGATGTCGGCGAAGTGCAGGCCGGTCGTCGGCTCGTCCAGGATGTAGAGCGTGCGGCCGGTGTCGCGTTTGCTCAGTTCCAGCGCGAGCTTCACGCGTTGCGCCTCGCCGCCCGAGAGCGTGGTCGCCGACTGGCCGAGCTTGATGTAGCTGAGGCCCACGTCGAGCAGGGTGTGCAGCTTGCGCGCGATGGTCGGCACGGCTTTGAGGAACTCGTGCGCGACCTCGACCGTCATGTCGAGGATCTGCGCGATGTTCTTGCCCTTGTATTGCACCTCCAGCGTCTCGCGGTTGTAGCGCTGGCCGTGGCACACCTCGCAGGGCACGTACACGTCGGGCAGAAAGTGCATCTCGACCTTCACCACGCCGTCGCCCTGGCAGGCCTCGCAGCGGCCACCGGCCACGTTGAAGCTGAAGCGCCCGGGCCCGTAGCCGCGCTCGCGCGCCGTGTTGGTCTCGGCCATCAGCTCGCGAATCGGCGTGAAGAGGCCGGTATACGTCGCAGGGTTGCTGCGCGGCGTGCGGCCGATGGGCGACTGGTCGACGTTGATGACCTTGTCGAAGTACTCGATGCCCTCGATGGCCTCGTGTTCGGCCGGCTCTTCGTGCGCGCGGTACAGCGTGCGCGCGACGGCGGCGTACAGCGTGTCGTTCACCAGCGTCGACTTGCCCGAACCCGAGACGCCCGTCACGCAGGTGAGCAGGCCGACCGGGAACGCGACGCTCACGTTCTGGAGGTTGTTGCCGCTCGCGCCGACCACGCGAATCTCCTGCAGGTCACTTTGCGACGCGAGGTGCGCCGCTTCGCGTGCGGCGCGGCGCTCGGCTGCGGGGCTCGGCGCGAAACGCGAGGCCTTCTTGCCCTCGTTGAACGCCGGCTTGGCAACGACCGGCAGCCAGGCCGTGCGGTGCGCCGGCACTTCGATCTTCTTCGCGCCCGAGAGGTACTGGCCGGTCAGCGATGCCGGGTTGGCCGCGACTTCGTCGTACGTGCCCTCGGCCATCACGCGGCCGCCATGGATGCCCGCACCCGGACCCATGTCGATCACGTGGTCGGCGGCGTGGATCATGTCCTCGTCGTGCTCGACCACGATCACGCTGTTGCCGATGTTGCGCAGGTGCTTGAGCGTGCCGATGAGCCGGTCGTTGTCGCGCTGGTGCAGTCCGATGCTCGGCTCGTCGAGCACGTACATCACGCCCGTCAGGCCCGAACCGATCTGCGAGGCGAGCCGAATGCGTTGCGACTCGCCGCCCGACAGCGTCTCGGCGCTGCGGTCGAGGCTCAGGTAATTAAGGCCGACATCGTTGAGGAACTTCAGGCGCAGCCCGATCTCGCGCACGATCTTGTCGGCGATCTCGGCCTTCGCGCCCTTGAGCTGCAGTGTCTGGAAATACGCGAGGCAATCGCGCAGCGTGACGTGGCTGATCTCGAAGAGCGGCGTGCGCGTTGGATCGCCGGCTTCGTCCAACGCGGTGCCGACCAGGAACACATTGCGCGCCTCGCGCCGCAGCCGCGTGCCGCCGCAGTCGGGGCAGGGCTGCATGTTGCGAAAGCGCGCGAGCTCGTCGCGCACCGCCACCGAATCGGTCTCGCGGTAGCGCCGCGCCATGTTCGGAATGATCCCTTCGAACGGGTGCTTGCGCGTGAGCTTCTTGCCGGCTTGCTGGCCGCTTTCCATCGTGTAGCTGAACTTGATCTCTTCGTCGCCCGAGCCGTGGAGGATCGCGTGCTGCAGCGGTTCATCGAGCGACTCGAAGGGTGCGTCGATGTTGAACTTGTAGTGCTTCGCGACGCTTTCCAGCATGCTGAAGTAATAGCCGTTGCGGCGGTCCCAGCCCTTGATCGCGCCGCTGGCCAGCGACAGCGACGGAAAGGCCACCACGCGCGCCGGGTCGAAGATTTCGCGGTGCCCGAGGCCGTCGCAACTCGGGCAGGCGCCGACCGGCGAGTTGAACGAGAACAGGCGCGGCTCCAGTTCGGCCAGCGAGTAGTGGCAGATCGGGCAGGCGAACTTCGCGTTGAAGAGGTGTTCCTTGTCGTGCGCGCCGTCTTGCCCCAGCTCCAGCGCGATCGCCCGGCTTTCGGCCAGCCGCAGCGCGGCCTCGAAGCTCTCGGCCAGGCGCTGCTGCATGTCGGGCCGCGCGCGCAGCCGGTCGATCACCACGTCGATGTCGTGCTTCTCGGTCTTCTTGAGCTTGGGAAGGTCGTTGTACTCGTAGGTCTGGCCGTCGACGCGAAAGCGCACGTAGCCCTGCGCCTGCATTTCGGCAAAAAGCTCGAGGAACTCGCCCTTCTTCTCGCGCGCCACGGGCGCCAGGATCATCAAGCGTGGTTCGTCCGGGATCGCCAGCACCGCATCGACCATCTGCGAGACCGTTTGCGCCTGCAGCGGCAGATGGTGGTCAGGGCAATACGGCGTGCCGGCGCGCGCGTAGAGCAGGCGCAGGTAGTCGTGAATCTCGGTGACGGTGCCGACCGTGGAACGCGGGTTGTGGCTGGTCGCCTTCTGCTCGATGCTGATCGCGGGAGACAGGCCTTCGATCACGTCTACGTCGGGCTTGTCCATCAGCTGCAGGAACTGCCGCGCGTACGCGCTCAGGCTCTCGACGTAGCGGCGCTGGCCTTCGGCGTACAGCGTGTCGAACGCCAGGCTGGATTTGCCCGAGCCCGACAGGCCGGTGATCACCACCAGCTTGTTGCGCGGGATGTCGAGGTCGATGTTCTTGAGGTTGTGCGTGCGCGCGCCGCGGATGCTGATGCGCTGCTGCGCGAGCAATGCGCCGAGGTAGGCGTCGTCTGGGGGGGCGTTCACGGGGTGGGTCGGCTTTCTGCGGGCAACCGGACATTTTAGGTTCCGCGGTGTTTTCGGCCGGGCGGCGCGCTACAGACCTTGCGGCACAATCGCCTTTTTCCTCCTCTCTCACCATTCATCAGGGGCAGCGCACATGGCATCCGTCAACAAAGTCATCCTCGTCGGCAACCTCGGCCGCGACCCGGAAACCCGCACCTTTCCGAGCGGCGACCAGATCTGCAACGTGACGATCGCGACCACCGACAAGTGGAAGGACAAGCAGAGCGGCGAGATGCGCGA
>SEGS01000021.1 GCA_004210915.1 Variovorax sp.
CAGCTACGGCCCGCGCGAGCAGGGCAAGTACGCGCAGGAATTCTTCACGACGGTGAAGACGGCGTACACGCTGGCCTGAGTGCGCACGCGCGGGCCTGCACCGCCTCACCCGGATGAGGTGTCGAACCCCAACACCTTGCTTGGTGTGTTGTAGACGGACCGGCTCGCCGTCCTCAACGCATCCAGCATGATCCTTGCGCCCGGCGACAGGACCCTGTCGCTGCGCGTGATCAACCCGAAGGTGTCCATGTGGCAGGGCATGTCGATCGGGAGGATCGCCGCGATTCCGTGCGTCTGGTAGTAGTTGGCGACTTCCGCGGCCAACACCGCGATCATGTCGCTTCGCTGCAGCATGGCCGTGACGAACAGCAATGCGGCACTTTCGATCACGTTTTCGGGCGGCCGCAGTCCGGCTTCCAGATACATCAGTTCGAAGCGGTGCCGCAGAACACTGTTCTCCGGCGGCACGATCCACCCCTCCGACGCAATGTCTGCGAGCGTCAGTCCTTCGACCCGCGCCAGCGGGTGTTGGGGCCGAACCACCGCGCAGACGGTCTCTCCGGTCAGGGTTTCATACTCCAGATTCGACTTGTCCTGGTCGGCCGACAATCTTGCGACGAGCAGGTCCAGCTTGCCCTGTTCCAGCCGCTCGAGAAGGATGGCGCTGGTCTCGATGTCGACCGCAACTCTCAGCCTCGGCTGGTCCTGCTTCACGCGCGCTACGGCAATTGGCAGCAGCGCCAGGCCCGGTGAAGTGATCGCGCCGAGATTGACTTGGCCGACACGGCCAGCCTGAATTTCGACGACTTCGTCGTGCGCCTGGTTCAGCGTGGCCAGCGCGATCCGCGCGTGCCGGATCATTGTCTCGCCGTACCAGTTTGCCCGCATCCCGCGCGGCAGCCGATCGAATAACGTGACGCCCAGCACCTCTTCGAGATCCTTCAGCAACTTGGTTGCGGCGGGCTGCGCCATGTTGAGAACCGCTGCGGCCCGGTGCAGGTTTCCCTCCTCCGCGAGCGCCACCAGCAGCAGCAATTGCCGGGTTTTGAGTCGAGCCCGGACAAACCAGTGGGAGTAATTGGTCATAGGGTTTGCGTCAATCCATAAAACCGTATCGGTTGGGCGAAAAATACGATTGGAAGGATATCTTTGAAATGTCGATACTCGCCCGGCGCAACCGAGCGCACAGATCAAAAACTCAGGAGACCTTCCATGAAATTCAATCGTCGCGCGCTGGTTCTGTCGATAAGCCTTGCAGCCGCCTCCATGTCTGGACTCGTGCCGGGCACCGCGCTGGCCCAGAAGAAGATCGTGCTGGGCTTCAGCCAGGTCGGCGCCGAGAGCGAATGGCGTACCGCCAACACCGAATCCATCAAGTCCGCCGCCAAAGATGCGGGCATCGAGCTCAAGTTCTCCGACGCGCAGCAGAAGCAGGAAAACCAGATCAAGGCCATCCGCGCTTTCATCGCCCAGAAGGTCGACGTGATCGCGTTCTCGCCGGTCGTCGAATCGGGTTGGGACAACGTGCTGCGCGAGGCCAAGGCCGCCAAGATCCCCGTGGTGCTGACCGACCGCGCCGTGAACTCCAAGGACACCTCGCTCTACGTCACTTTCATGGGCTCGGACTTCGTCGAAGAAGGCCGCAAGGCCGGCCGCTGGCTGGTCGAGAAGATGAAGGACCAGAAGGGCGAGGTGCGCATCGTCGAGTTGCAGGGCACGGTGGGCTCGGCCCCGGCCATCGACCGCAAGAAGGGCTTCGAGGAGATCATCAAGGCCGACCCGAAGTTCAAGATCGTGCGCAGCCAGACCGGCGACTTCACGCGCGCCAAGGGTAAGGAGGTGATGGAAGCCTTCCTCAAGGCCGAGGGCAAGGGCATCAACGTGCTCTACGCGCACAACGACGACATGGCCATCGGCGCGATCCAGGCCATCGAGGAAGCCGGCCTCAAGCCCGCCAAGGACATCACCATCATCTCGATCGACGCCGTGAAGGGCGCCTTCGAAGCCATGATCGCCGGCAAGCTCAATGTGTCGGTCGAATGCAGCCCGCTGCTGGGGCCGCAGCTGATGGCCGCCGTGAAGGACATTCAGGCCGGCAAGACCATCCCCAAGCGCATCGAGACGGTGGAGAGCATCTTCCCGATGGAGACGGCGGCGGCGGAGTTCCCCAAGCGCAAGTACTGAGCGCCGGGCTCTCGACAACCGACAACAGGAGACTCTCCATGAAGCGCACTTTCCTCAAGACCCTCGCTGCCACCGCCGTCGTGCTGGCCCTCACCCCCGGGGCCCAGGCCCAGGACAAGGGCATGGTCGGCATCTCCATGCCCACCAAGTCCTCCGCCCGCTGGATCGACGACGGCAACAACATGGTCAAGGTGCTGAAAGAGCGCGGCTACAAGACCGACCTGCAGTACGCCGACGACGACATCCCGAACCAGCTGGCGCAGATCGAGAACATGGTGACCAAGGGCGCCAAGGTTCTCGTGATCGCGTCCATCGATGGCACCACGCTGTCCAAGGCGCTGCAGAACGCGGCCGACAAGGGCGTCAAGGTCATCGCCTACGACCGGCTGATCAAGGGCTCGAAGAACGTCGACTACTACGCCACCTTCGACAACTTCCAGGTGGGCGTGCTGCAGGCCAGTTCCATCGTCGATGCGCTGGGCCTCAAGCAAGGCAAGGGCCCGTTCAACATCGAGCTGTTCGGCGGCTCGCCCGACGACAACAACGCCTTCTTCTTCTACGACGGCGCGATGAGCGTGCTCAAGCCCTACATCGACAGCGGCAAGCTGGTGGTGCGCAGCAAGCAGATGGGCATGGACAAGGTGGGCACCCTGCGCTGGGACGGCGCGGTGGCGCAGGCGCGCATGGACAACCTGCTGTCGGCCTTCTACGGCAATGCCAAGGTCGATGCCGTGCTGTCGCCCTACGACGGCCTGTCCATCGGCATCCTGTCCTCGCTCAAGGGCGTGGGCTACTGCACCAAGCAGACGCCGTGCCCCGTCGTGAGCGGGCAGGACGCCGAGGTGCAATCGGTCAAGTCCATCCTGCGCGGCGAGCAGTACTCCAGCATCTTCAAGGACACGCGCGAGCTGGCCAAGGTGGCGGCCAACATGGTGGACGCGGTGGTCTCGGGCAAGCAGCCCGAGGTCAACGACAGCAAGACCTACAACAACGGCGTGAAGGTCGTGCCGTCCTACCTGCTCAAGCCCGTCACCGTGGACAAGAGCAACTGGGAGCCCGTGCTGGTCGGCAGCGGCTACTACAAGGCCACGCAGATCAAGTAAACGGCGAGATTTCATGCGCACGCTGCTGGAGATGCGGGCCATCCGCAAGACCTTCCCCGGCGTCGTGGCGCTGGACCGGGTCGACCTGAAGATCCGCGAGGGCGAGATCCATGCCCTCGTGGGCGAGAACGGCGCGGGCAAGTCCACGCTCATGAAGGTGCTGTCGGGCGTGTACCCGCATGGCGAGTACGAGGGCGAGATCGTCTACGACGGCCAGCCCCAGCGCTTCGGCGGCATCCACGACAGCGAGCGCGCCGGCATCATCATCATCCACCAGGAGTTGGCGCTGGTGCCCATGCTCTCGATCGCCGAGAACATCTTCCTGGGCAACGAAGTGGCCACGCGCGGCGTGATCGACTGGATCGCCGCGCACCAGCGCACGCAGGCGCTGCTGACCAAGGTGGGCCTGCGCGAATCGCCCGAGGCCCCGGTCGGCAACCTGGGCATGGGCAAGCAGCAACTCGTGGAGATCGCCAAGGCGCTGTCGAAGAAGGTGCGCCTGCTGATCCTCGACGAGCCCACGGCCAGCCTCAACGAGAACGACAGCGCGGCGCTGCTCGACTTGTTGATCGGCCTGCGTGAGCAGGGCATCACATGCATCCTGATCTCGCACAAGCTCAACGAGATCGCGCGCGTGGCCGATTCGGTGACCATCCTGCGCGACGGCAGCAGCGTGGAGACCATCGACTGCCAGGGCACACCGGTCAGCGAAGACCGCGTGATCCGCGGCATGGTGGGACGCGCGATGGCCGACCGCTACCCGCCGCGCGCGCCCAAGATCGGCGCCGTGGGTTTCGAGGTGCGCGACTGGTCGGGCCGGCATCCCGAGCAAGCCGACCGCGACTTCCTGCGCGGCCTCAACCTGAACGTGCGCCACGGCGAGGTGGTCGGCATCGCCGGCCTGATGGGCTCGGGTCGCACCGAGTTCGCGATGAGTGTGTTCGGCCGCACCTGGGGCCGGCAGATCCAGGGCCAGGTGTTGATGGAGGGCGCGCCGGTCGATGTGTCCACCGTCGGCAAGGCCATCGCGCACGGCCTGGCCTATGTCACGGAGGACCGCAAGGGCGCCGGCCTGGTGCTAAACGAGAGCATCCAGTTCAACACCTCGCTGGCCAACCTGCCCGGCGTCTCGCGCGGCGGCGTGATCTCCAACGAGCAGGAACACGCTGTGGCGGAGCGCTACCGCAAATCCATGCGCATCCGCACCCCCAACGTGCAGCAGAAGACGCTGAACCTCTCGGGCGGCAACCAGCAGAAGGTGGTGCTGGGCAAGTGGCTGTTCGCCGAGCCCAAGGTGCTGATCCTGGACGAGCCCACGCGCGGCATCGACGTGGGCGCCAAGTATGAGATCTACGCACTGATCGCCGAACTGGCATCGCAGGGCCGCTGCGTGGTCGTGATCTCTTCCGAGATGCCCGAACTTCTCGGCATCTCCGACCGCATCTACGTCATGAACGAGGGCCGCTTCGTGGCCGAGATGCCGACAGCCGAGGCCTCGCAGGAACGCATCATGGCCGCGATCCTGAAGGCCCATGCCCCACAACAAGAAGCCTTGACATGACAGAAGAAACATTGCCCGCGCGCACCGCGCCCGCCGCTGCCGCCACGCCCACCCTGGGCAGCTACTTGCGCCACAACTTCCGCGAATACGGCATGTTGCTGAGCCTCGTCGCGATCATGGTGTTCTTTCAGGTCATGACCGACGGCACGCTGATGCAGCCGCTGAACCTGACTAACCTAGTGCTGCAGAACAGCTACATCGTCATCATGGCGCTGGGCATGTTGCTGGTGATCGTGGCCGGCCACATCGACCTCTCGGTGGGCTCGGTCTGCGGCTTCGTCGGTGCCGTGGCGGCCGTGCTGATGGTGCAGTACGACTGGCCAGTGCTGCCGGCCGCGCTGGCCTGCCTGGTCGTCGGCGGGCTGATCGGCGCGGCGCAGGGCTGGTTCGTGGCCTATGCGCGCATTCCTTCGTTCATCGTCACGCTGGCCGGCATGCTGGTGTTCAAGGGGCTGGCGCTGGCGGTGCTGGCCGGGCAATCGGTGGGGCCGTTTCCTGACGTGTTCCAGGCTTTGAGCTCAGGCTTCATCCCCGACCCGTTCGCTGCGCCGCCCACGCCGGGCCAGCAGAGCCTGCGCATCTTCACGCTGCTGCTGGGCATCGCTGCCGCACTGCTGTTCGCCTGGACCGGCTGGCGCGCCCGCCAACGCCAGCATGCGCACGGCATCACCAGCGAGCCGGGCGGCTTCTTCGTCGCGAAGACGGTGGTGTTCGCCGCAATCCTGGTCGGTTTCTCTTGGCTGCTGGCCTCGTACCGCGGCCTGCCCAATGTGCTCGTGGTGATGGCCTTGCTGATCCTGCTGTTCGACTTCGTCACGCGGCGCACCACCATCGGCCGGCGCGTCTACGCACTGGGTGGCAACGAGAAGGCCGCGCGGCTGTCGGGCATCGACACGAAGCGGCTGTCGTTTCTGACCTTCGTGAACATGGGCGTGCTGGCCGCGCTGGCCGGCCTGGTGTTCGCGGCGCGGCTCAACACCGCCACGCCCAAGGCCGGCCTGGGCTTCGAGCTCGACGTGATCGCGGCCTGCTTCATCGGCGGCGCCTCGGCCTCGGGCGGCGTCGGCAAGGTCATGGGCGCGGTGATCGGCGCCTTCATCATGGGCGTGATGAACAACGGCATGTCCATCCTGGGCATCGGCATCGACTACCAGCAGGTCATCAAGGGGCTGGTGCTGCTGGCGGCGGTGTTCATCGACGTTTATCACAAGAACAAAGCATGACAACAAAGCCTGTTCTTGAGCTGTCGGGCATCGGCAAACGCTTCGGCGACATCGCCGTGCTCAACGACGTCCAATTGCGCCTGTACCCCGGTGAGATCCACGCGCTCATGGGCCAGAACGGCGCGGGCAAGTCCACGTTGATCAAGGTGCTGACGGGCGTGTTCCCCGCCAGCGCCGGCGAGATCCGGCTGGGCGGCGAGCTGGTGAGGCCCGACTCGCCACTCGCGGCGCAGCGGCTGGGCATCAGCACGGTCTACCAGGAGGTGAACCTGTGCCCCAACCTGTCGGTGGCCGAGAACATGTTCGCGGGGCGCTATCCGCGCTGCGGCGTTGCGCAGCTCTATCGCATCGACTGGGGGGAGGTTCATCGCCGTGCCCGGGCCCTGCTGGAACGTATTGGCCTCGACATCGATGTCACGCGGCTGCTTTCGAGCTATTCGGTCGCGGTACAGCAGATGGTGGCGATCGCCCGCGCCCTGGGCGTGTCGTCGAAGGTGCTGATCCTCGACGAACCGACGTCGAGCCTGGACGACGATGAAGTGCGCAAGCTGTTCGAGGTGCTGCGGCGCCTGCGCAGCGAAGGCATGGCGATCGTTTTCGTCACCCACTTCCTCAACCAGGTCTATGCCGTGTCCGATCGCATCACAGTGCTGCGCAACGGCAGCCACGTGGGTGAATGGCTCGCGGCCGACCTCGGGCCACAGGCGCTGATCGCCGCGATGCTGGGCCGTGAGCTGGCGGCGCAGTCGGCACGCCCGGCCGAGATGCCCGCGTTCAACGACGGCGCAACGCCCCTGTTGCAGGCCGAAAGGCTCGGCCAGGCCACACAGTTGCAGCCGATCGACCTGCGCGTGCGCCCGGGCGAAATCCTGGGCATCGCGGGCTTGCTCGGCGCAGGGCGCACGGAACTCGCGCGCCTGCTGTTCGGGCTCGAGGCACCCGACCGCGGGGTCCTGAAAATCGACGGGCAGGCGGTGCGCTTCGCCACGCCGGCCGATGCCATTCGCCATGGCATCGCGTTGTGCCCGGAAGAGCGCAAGACCGACGGCATCGTGGCCGAGCTGTCCGTGCGAGAGAACATTGCGCTTGCGCTGCAGGCGCGCATGGGCATGCGGCGCTTTCTGTCTCGTGCCGAACAAATCACCCTGGCCGAGCGCTTCGTGGCGGCGCTGCACATCAAGACAGCGAGCGTGGAAACGCCGATCGGACTGCTGTCGGGCGGCAACCAGCAGAAAGCCATGATCGCGCGGTGGCTCGCGACCGAACCGCGGCTCCTGATCCTCGACGAGCCCACGCGGGGCATCGACGTGGCCGCGAAGCAGGAAATCATGGAGCAGATCCTGCAGCTGGCCGAGGCCGGGATGGCCGTGATTTTCATTTCCTCCGAGATGAGCGAAGTCGTGCGCGTGGCCCACCGGATCGTCGTGCTGCGCGACCGGTTCAAGGTCGGCGAACTGCCCGGCGGCAGCAGCGAAGACGACGTCTACGAAATGATTGCGAACGAACATGCTTGATCCCTCTTCGAGTCTGCTGGCGCGAGCGATGCGGCACCGCCTGGCCTGGCCGGTCGTCACGCTGCTGCTGCTGCTGGCGCTCAACACCGCCTTCAACCCCGGCTTCCTGCGGCTCGAATGGCGCAACGGCCATCTGTACGGCAGCCTGATCGACATCCTGAACCGGGCGGCGCCGCTGGCGCTGGTGTCCCTGGGCATGACGCTGGTGATCGCCACGCGCGGCATCGACATCTCGGTCGGTGCGGTGGTCGCCATTGCTGCGGCGGTCGCCGCATGGATGATCGGCGGCGCGGTCGCGCCCGATGCCAGCCGCTTTCCGCTGTGGCTGGCGTTGTCGGCCGCTGTCGGCGTGGCGACCGTGTGCGGCCTCTGGAACGGCCTGCTGGTGGCGAAGATCGGCATGCAGCCGATCATCGCCACGCTGATTCTCATGGTGGCGGGACGCGGCATCGCCCAACTGATCACCGGTGGGCAGATCATCACGGTCTACTACACCCCCTTCTTCTTTCTGGGCAGCGGCTATCTGCTGGGGCTGCCGTTCTCTCTCTTCATCGTGGCGGCGCTCTTCGCGGTGCTGTACTTTGCGATCACGCGGACCGCGCTGGGCCTTTTCATCCAGGCGGTGGGCATCAACCCGACCGCGGCGCGCGTGGCGGGCATCCAGTCGCGGCGCCTGGTCGTCGGTGCCTATGCGTTCTGCGGCCTCTGTGCTGGCATCGCCGGGCTTCTGATCAGCTCGAACGTGAAAAGCGCCGACGGCAACAACGCCGGCCAGTTGCTGGAGCTCGACGCCATCCTCGCCGTCACGCTCGGCGGGACGGCGCTCACGGGCGGCCGCTTCAGCCTGGTGGGCAGCGTGATCGGTGCGCTCATCATCCAGACCTTGACCTACGCGATCTATTCGCTGGGCGTGCCGCCCGAGATCAACCTGGTGGTGAAGGCGGTGGTGGTGTTCCTGGTCATGCTGCTGCAGTCGCCCGAGTTCCGCAGCGCGGTGCGCGGCCTGGCGCAAAGGCCGCCGTCCGTCGAGGTGCGTTCATGAGCGCCGCCGTGCCTGCACGCCAGAACCCGGCCTCGGCCTCGGCGGTCGCGGCGCCGCCCGCTTCGCGCCTCAACCCGAAGTACTTTCCGCTGGCCGCCACGGTGTCGCTGTTCGTGCTGATGGCCACGCTCGGCTCGGTCCTCTACGAAGGCTTCTTCTCGGCGCAGGTGTTTCTCAACCTGCTGATCGACAACGCCTTTCTGGTCGTGGTGGCAGTCGGCATGACCTTCGTGATCCTGTCGGGTGGCATCGATCTGTCGGTCGGCTCGGTGATCGCGCTCACGACCATGGTGTCGGCCTCGCTGGTCGAGACGCATGGCTGGAGTCCGGCCCTCGTGATCCCGCTGGTGCTGGTCATGGGCACGCTGTTCGGCGGCCTGATGGGTGTGCTGATCGAGCGCTTCCGCCTGCAGCCGTTCATCGTCACGCTGGCGGGCATGTTCCTGGCGCGCGGACTGTGCTACCTGATCAGCATCGACTCGGTCAGCATCAGCCACCCGTTCTACACCGAGGTGTCTCAGGTCCGCATTCCGGTGTGGGGCGATGCTTCGCTGTCCATCAGCGCGGTGATCGCCATCGTCGTCGTGCTCGCGGCGATCTTCGTTGCCCATTGCACGCCCTTCGGTCGCGCGGTGTATGCGATCGGGGGGAGCGAGCACTCGGCCCTGCTGATGGGGCTGCCGGTACGTTCCACGCTCGTCGGCGTTTACACGTTGTCTGGCTTCTGCTCGGCGCTGGCGGGCGTGATTTTCACGTTCTACATGCTGTCGGGCTACGGCCTTCACGCGGTCGGGCTGGAGCTCGATGCGATCGCGGCGGTCGTGATCGGCGGCACGCTGCTCACCGGCGGCGTGGGCTATGTGGCGGGCACGCTCTTCGGCGTGCTCATGCTGGGGATCATCCAGACCTTGATCGCCTTCGACGGCAGCCTGAGCTCCTGGTGGACGCGCATCGTCGTCGGCGCGCTGCTGTTCGCGTTCTGCCTGCTGCAGCGCTTCTTCAACGCGCGCACGCCGAAGCGCTGAGCTTTTTTTTCTCACTACCCAGGACTTCCGCATGCCGGCTGCACCTCCCAAGAAACTTCGGTCGACCGAGTGGTTCGGATCGAACGACAAGAACGGCTTCATGTACCGAAGCTGGATGAAGAACCAGGGGATTCCCGACCACGAGTTCGACGGTCGCCCGATCGTCGGCATCTGCAACACCTGGTCCGAACTGACGCCCTGCAACGCTCACTTTCGCAAGATCGCCGAGCATGTGAAGCGGGGCATCTCGGAGGCGGGCGGTTTCCCGGTCGAGTTCCCCGTGTTCTCCAACGGGGAGTCGAACCTGCGGCCCACGGCCATGCTGACTCGCAATCTCGCCAGCATGGACGTCGAGGAGGCCATCAGGGGCAACCCGATCGATGCGGTGGTGCTGCTCACCGGCTGCGACAAGACCACGCCGGCGCTGCTGATGGGCGCAGCCAGCTGCGACATCCCGGCCATCGTGGTCACCGGCGGGCCGATGCTCAACGGCAAGCTGGGTGGGCGCGACATCGGCTCGGGCACGGCCGTGTGGCAGTTGCACGAGTCGTTCAAGGCCGGCGAGATCGATCTGCACCACTTCCTGTCCGCCGAGGGCGGCATGTCGCGTTCGGCCGGAACTTGCAACACCATGGGAACGGCCTCGACCATGGCCTGCATGGCCGAAGCGCTGGGCACCTCACTGCCGCACAACGCCGCCATTCCCGCAGTCGATGCGCGGCGCTATGTGCTGGCGCAGATGTCGGGTGCGCGTGCGGTCGAGATGGCGCGCGAAGGGCTGACCCTCTCGAAGATCCTCACACGTGCGGCCTTCGAGAATGCGATCCGTACCAACGCGGCCATCGGCGGCTCGACCAATGCGGTGATCCATCTGAAAGCGATCGCCGGGCGCATTGGCGTTCCGCTGGAACTCGAAGACTGGGCCCGGCTCGGGCGCGACACGCCGACCATCGTCGACCTGATGCCTTCCGGTCGCTACCTGATGGAGGAGTTCTATTACGCCGGTGGCCTGCCGGCCGTCTTGAGGCGCCTCGGAGAGAACGGCCTGCTGCCGCATCCCGATGCGCTCACGGTCAATGGCCGCACCCTCTGGGACAACGTGCGCGAGGCACCGAGCTACAACGACGAGGTGATCCGGCCGCTGACGAACGCGCTGATCGACGACGGCGGCATCCGCGTGCTGCGCGGCAACCTGGCGCCGCGCGGCGCGGTGCTCAAGCCCTCGGCCGCCACACCCGCGCTGTTGCAACATCGCGGCCGTGCCGTGGTGTTCGAGAACCTCGAGCACTACAAGCAGCGCATCGTCGACGAAGCGCTCGACGTCGATGCCGACTCGGTGCTGGTGCTGAAGAACTGCGGCCCCAAGGGCTACCCCGGCATGGCCGAGGTCGGCAACATGGGCCTGCCACCCAAGCTGCTGCGACAGGGCGTCAAGGACATGGTGCGCATCTCGGATGCACGCATGAGCGGCACCGCCTATGGCACGGTGGTGTTGCACGTGGCGCCCGAGGCCGCCGCCGGCGGGCCGCTGGCCGCGGTGCGCGACGGCGACTGGATCGAACTCGATTGCGAACAGGGTCGCCTGCACCTCGACATCTCCGAGGCCGAACTCGCGGCGCGACTGGCCGCCCCGTTGCCGAGCGCGGGGAACGCGATGCCCGGCGGCTACCAACGCCTCTATGTCGAGCATGTGCTGCAGGCCGACGAAGGTTGTGACCTCGACTTCCTGGTCGGTTGCCGGGGCCACGAGGTTCCGCGCCATTCGCACTGAGCCGTGCCCGACAAGGCCGATCTCTTCAACACGCTTTCTTCACGCACCTGTCTTCACACCCATGACTTCCAGCTCTGCGTCCCCGACGCCCTTTGCGAACTATCCCAGCCTCGTCGACCGCACCGTGCTCGTGACCGGTGGCGCCACCGGCATCGGCGCGAGCCTTGTTACCCATTTCGTGGCCCAGGGCGCCAGGGTCGGCTTTCTCGACATCGACGCTCCGGCGGGAACGGCGCTCGCCAGCGCGCTGGCCGACGCCCGGCACGCGCCGCTCTTCGTGCACGCCGACCTGACCGACATTCCGGCACTGGAAGCGGCCATCGACGAAGTTCGCGAGCGCCATGGCCCGATTGCGGTGCTGCTCAACAATGCCGCCAGTGACCAGCGCCACAGCATTGCGGAAACGACGCCGGCCTCGTGGGACGCCGGCATCTCGGTCAACCTCAAGCACCAGTTCTTCGCGGCCCGCTACGCGGCGGCCGACATGCGCGCCAACGGCGGCGGTTCGATCATCAACTTCGGCTCGGTGAGCTGGATGCTCAAGCAGGGCGGCATGCCGGTCTACACCACCGCCAAGGCGGCCGTGCAGGGGCTGACGCGCAGCCTGGCACGCGACTTCGGGCCGTTCAACATCCGTGTCAACACACTGGTGCCGGGCTGGGTCATGACCGAGAAGCAGGTGCGCCTGTGGCTCGACGATGCCGGGCGCGCCGACATCGCGCGCGGGCAATGCATCAACCGCTCGCTGCTGCCCGAGCACATCGCGCGCATGGCGCTGTTCCTGGCGGCCGACGACAGCGCCATGTGCACGGCGCAGGACTTCATCGTCGATGGCGGTTGGGTGTGAATGCAGCTTTGCTGGTCGACGCGCGTGCCCGGCTCGGCGAGTGCCCGCTGTGGTGCGAGCAGGCCGGCGCGCTTTACTGGACCGACATCGAGAGTGCCACGCTGAGCCGTTGGCGTGAGCGCGACGACAAGTTGCGCCACTGGACCCTGCCCGAACGCGTCGGTTGCTTCGCGCTTTGCGAGCGCCCCTCGACGTTGCTGCTGGGGCTGGCCTCCGGCATCGCACTGTTCGATACCGATAGCGAGACCCTGTCGCCGATCCGGCCGGTTGAGGCCGGCAACCCGGAGACCCGAATCAACGATGGACGCTGCGACCGCCAGGGGCGCCTCGTCTTCGGCATGTTCAACCCGAAAGAGGCCGCGGTCGGCCACTTCTACCGCGTACACCCCGACCTCGCCATCGAACGGCTGCCGTTGCCGCCGGTTGGCGTGGCCAACAGCATCGCCTTCAGCCCCGACGGAAGCACCATGTACTTCACGGATTCGCCGACCCGGACGATCCAGTGCCTCGACTACGCGGCCGACGGACGGCTTGGCGCACCACGACCGTTCGTGCGCCTGGCCGCGCATGAAGGCTTTCCTGACGGATCGGCCATCGATGCGGAAGGCGGCCTGTGGAGCGCGCAGTGGCAGGGCGGCTGCGTGGTGCGCTATGACGTGCAGGGCGCACAGACGCACCGCTTCGAGATCCCCGCATCGCAGGTGACCTGCCCCGCATTCGGCGGCGCCATGCTGAACCGCCTTTTCGTCACGACGGCCCGGACTGGGCTGGGCGCCGCGGCACTGCAGTCCGAGCCGGCCGCGGGTGGCGTCTTCGCGCTGGAAAGCGGGTTCTGCGGGCTGCCCGAGCCGCGCTTCGCGGGCGCGCCATGACGAACGGCGCGACCATCGTTGCGGACGAATTCGGCCAGCTTGCCGACGGGCGGGTCGTCAGGCGCTACACGCTCGACAACGGCCGCGGCATCTCGTTGAGTGCGATCAACCTGGGCGGCATCGTGACGGCGCTCCGGGTCCCGGACCGTACCGGCGTGGCCGAGAACGTCGTCCTCGGGTTTTCTTCGCTGAACGACTACGAGACCCGGAATCCCCACTTCGGCACCATCGTCGGCCGTAGTGCCAACCGCATCGCCCGTGGCGTTTTTGCCATCGATGGCGAGCGCTTCCAACTGGACGTGAACGACGGCGTACACGCGTTGCACGGCGGCGCCCGCGGCTTCGGCAAGCTCTGGTGGGACATCGCGGCGCTTCCCGCGCTGGCCGATGGCAACGTCGCCATCGAACTGAGCCATGTGAGCGCCCATGGCGACCAGGGCTATCCGGGGCGGCTCGAGGTCCGCCTGCGCTACACGCTGACACCGCGCAACGAATGGCGCATCGACTACCAGGCGCAGTGCGACCGAAGCACCGTGGTCAACCTGTCGCATCACGACTACTTCAACCTCCGCGGTCGCGGCAGCGTCCTCGGTCATCGCCTTGCCATCGCCGCGGCGCGTTATTGCCCGGTCGACGCCGGCCTGATTCCCGAAGGCATCGCCGAGGTGGCCGGCACGCCTTTCGATTTCCGCGCCGCGTCGCGCATTGGCTCGCGCATCCGGGCGGGCCACGTGCAGCTGCTGCGCGCGCGCGGCTACGACCACAACTGGGTGCTGGACGACGCGGCAACCCCGGGTCTGCGCTTCGCCGCGCGGCTGGAGGATCCGCATTCGGGCCGGGCGATGGACATCGAGACCACCGAGCCCGGGCTGCAGTTCTACTCCGGCAACTTCCTGGACGGGAGCTTGTGCGGCGCAGGCGGCGAGGCCATCCGGCAGGGCGACGGCCTGTGCCTGGAGACGCAGCATTTCCCCGATGCACCCAACCGTCCTGACTTCCCGTCCACCGTGCTGCGACCCGGACAGCTGTATGCGAGCAGCACGCTGCATCGCTTCGGACTGTGTGCCCACGATTCCACTGAAAGAGAGACCCATGACTGAACCCCGATCGGCCCGCTACCAGGGCCTGTTCCCTGTCGTACCCACCACCTTCACCGAAACCGGCGAACTGGACCTCGACAGCCAGAAACGCTGCGTCGACTTCATGATCGATGCCGGTTCCAACGGGCTCTGCATCCTGGCCAACTTCTCCGAACAGTTTCTGCTGGCGGACGACGAGCGCGAAGTGCTGACTCGCGCGATCCTGGCGCATGTGGCAGGTCGCGTGCCCGTGATCGTGACCACCACGCACTTCAGCAGCAAGGTCTGCGCGGAACGCAGCCGGCGCGCACAGGACATGGGGGCTGCCATGCTGATGGTGATGCCGCCGTACCACGGCGCCACCTTCCGGGTGGGCGAGCCGCAGATCCACGCGTTCTACCAACAGGTCTCGGATGCGGTCACGATCCCGATCATGGTGCAGGACGCGCCCGCGGCCGGCACGCCCCTGTCGGCCGCGTTCCTGGCCCGGATGGCCAGGGACATCGAGCACGTGGCTTACTTCAAGATCGAAACGGCCGGCGCGGCCAGCAAGCTCCGGGAACTGATCCGGCTCGGCGGCGAAGCGATCGAAGGGCCGTGGGACGGCGAAGAGGCCATCACGCTGGTTCCCGACCTGGAGGCCGGTGCCACCGGTTCGATGACCGGCGGCGGTTTTCCCGACGGCATCCGCCCGATCCTCGACGACTACCGGGCCGGGCGCCGCGACAAGGCCATTGCGGGCTACGAGCGCTGGCTTCCCCTGATCAACATCGAGAACCGCCAGTGCGGCTTTCTGGCCGCCAAGGCGCTCATGAAGGAGGGCGGCATCATCGCGTGCGAGGCCCCGCGACACCCGTGGCCCGCCGTGAACCCGGACAGCCGATCGCTTTTAATCGAGACCGCGCGTCGCCTCGACGCCCTCGCGCTGCGCTGGGCGAAATAAGGCAACGGCCATTGCGGGAACCGGCGACCTGATTCACGGCGGGGCATCCCCAGCAAGCGTGGCGCGCCGCGCGTTCGCGAGGCCCGATCAGGGATGATCGGGCCCTTGCTTTTTCTGGAGCCGACATGCCCGACAAGATCCTCGTTTTCTATGGCTCGTACCGTTCCGACCGCATGGGCATCCGCCTGGCCGACTTCATCGTCGCCGGCCTGAAGGCGCGCGGCGCCGAGGTCGACTTCATCGACGCCAAGGCCGTGGGCCTGCCCATGCTGGACCGCATGTACAAGGAGCACCCGAAGGGCACAGCGCCCGAGGCGCTCGAAACCCTGGCCGGCAAGATCCGCGGCGCCGACGCCTTCGTGTTCGTCACCGGCGAATACAACTGGGGCGTGCAGCCAGGCCTGAAGAACCTCACCGACCACTTTCTCGAAGAGTGGTTCTGGCGGCCCGCCGCCATCGCCAGCTATTCGGCCGGCCGCTTCTCGGGCGTGCGCTCGGGCACCGCGTGGCATCCGATCCTCTCGGAGATGGGCATGGTCGTGATCTCCAGCACACTGGCGGTCGGCCCGATCTCGCAGACGCTCGATGCGCAGGGCGAGGCCACGGGGGATGCCGGCGCCAGCCTGAAGCGCGCGTTTCCGCGATGGGCCGACGACCTGGCGTGGTGGACGAATGCGGCGCGTGTGCAGCGCGCCACGCAGGCGCCACCTTACTGATCAGCGGCTCAGCGCCGGCGTCGCCGCATCGCGTATTCCAGCAGCTCGAACAGCGCTTCGCTGAGCAGCGCCAGCGCAGCGGCAGGCACCGCGCCGGCCAGCAGCAGCTGCTTGTCGTTCAGCGCCAGCCCCGTCACGATGCGTTCGCCGAAGCCGCCCGCGCCGATGAAGGCGGCGATGGTCGCGGTGCCGATGGCGATCGTGGTGGCCGTGCGCACGCCGGCAATCAGCGTCGGCAAGGCCAGTGGCAACTGCACCAGTTGCAGGTTCTGCACGGCGGTCATGCCCAACGCGGTCCCGGCCTGCTTGAGGCCCGCCGATACGTCGGCCAGGCCGGTCACGGCGTTGCGCATGATGGGCAGCAACGCGTACAGCGTGAGCGCGATCAGCGCCGGCAGGGTGCCGATCGCGCCCAGCGCCGAGATCAGCACGGCCAGCAGCGCGAGCGAGGGCACGGTCTGCATCAGGCCCGTGATGCCGAGCACGACCGCACGCACACGCACGTACGGGAACACCGCCACCGCGAGCGGCACCCCGATTAACGTGGCGATGCCGACCGACAGCGCGACCAGCATCAGGTGCTGGCGCGCGAGGCGGCCCAGGTCGCTGCCGAACAAGCGGTCGATGAAGCCGGGCCGTGCGGTGGTCTGAGCGGCGCCACCGGCAAGGAAGTCGCGCGCGATCACGTCGAAGGCCTGGCTCTGCAACTCGGCGCGCGCGTTCATAGCGATCATCGCGCGTTCGTCGATGCGGCCCTCGAGCTTCTGCAGCGCGGCCCAGGCCTCGGGCAGGCGACGCGGCAGATCGACGCGGTGCAGCACCACGGCGTCGTAGCGCGGGAAGTAGGCGCGGTCGTCCTTCAGCACCAGGAGGCCCAGGTGGTCGATCTTGGCGTCGGTGGTGTAGATGTCGATCACGTCGACCTGGCCGGCGCCGATGGCGTCATACGCAAGACCGTGGTCCAGGCCGGTGGGCGTTTGCGGCAGGCTGTAGTGCGCTGCCACGCCGCGCCAGCCATCAGCGCGGCCGATGAACTCGTTGGACAAGCCGAACTTCAGCGTCGGATGCCGGGCCAAATCGCTCAGGCTCTGCACGCCCAGGCGCTGCGCCTCGCTGGCGCGCATGGCCAGCGCGTAGCCATCGTTGAAGCCGAGTGGAATGGCGGCGGCCAGGCCGAGCGGCGCGAGCTGCGCGTTCATGGCCGCGAGCGACATGGAAGGCGGGCCACGCAGCAACTCGGCCGAGATGGTGCCGGTGTATTCGGCGTAGAGGTCGATGGCCCCGGATCGCAACGCTTCGTAGACGATGGCCGTGTTGCCCAGGCCCTGGCGCACGGTCGGCGCAGTGCGCAGATGCGGCGCAGCGGTCTGCGCAAGCACTTCGGCCAGGATGTAGGACTCGGTGAAGCGCTTGGAGCCGACGCGCAACGCATCGTCCTGCGCGAGCGCGCCGCGTGCCATGCACAGCAGCAGGAGCGAGGCAAGCAGCAGAACGATCGAGGCGCGGCGATGCGATGGCATGGGTTCAGTGTAGTCACGCGGCGCTTGCGCTGACGCGGGTTTCCGGTGCCCGGCTGCACGCGTTCGGGGCCCGTTGTCTTGCCCGAGTCCTTGCGCGCCCGGACACTGAGCGCTCCAGAAGCAACTGAGCTGCCAACGCATGACCGCATCGCCATCGAAGTCGAAATCCAAATCGAAGTCCAGGGAAAAGCAGGCCAAGGTCCGCAAGCCCTTGCCGACCGTTCCGCCCGTGGCGCACGGCGCGCGCGAGCTGCCGTCGGTTCAGGTCGAGGGCTACAGCCTGCAGGTGCGCGACAAGGGCGGTTTCGTGGGCGACCAAGCCAGCCAGACGGCTTTTCGCGAGATCCTGGAGCGCTGGCGCAAGCGCCGCCGCAAGGGTGGGGACGACCCGCTGGGCGCCGTGCACTCCAAGTTGCTGAGCAAGAAAGTGCTGGACGAGGCGCTGCAGGAGAAGAAGGCGTCCGAAGCAGCCGACATGCTGCATGGCGCCATCGAGGAATTCGCGGAAGAGCTGGCCTATGTCACGGGCCGCTTCCTGAAGCAGCCGTCGTGGGACCGCGTGGAGCGTGTCGTGATCGGCGGCGGATTCCCGGAAAGCGATGTGGGCGAGCGTGCCATCCTGCAGGCGAGCGCGATGCTGGAAGAGCAGGGCGTGCATGTGCAGATGGGCCGCATCTGTCACGAGACCGACGACGGTGGCTTGATCGGCTGGGTGCACCTCGTGCCGCCGGTGCTGTTGAGCGGACGCGATGCCATCCTGGCGGTGGACATCGGCGGCACCAACATCCGCGTCGGCGTGGTCAAGACACGCGTACGCAAGGCTGCCGACCTGTCGATGGCCAAGGTGGTGCGGCGCGAGAAGTGGCGCCATGCCGACGACAGTCCCAACCGCACCGAGCTCGTGAGGCGCCTGGCTGCGATGCTGCAGGACATGATCAGCTACTGCGAACGCAAGAAGATCAGGCTCGCGCCGTTCATCGGCATCGCCTGTCCGGGCGTGATTCGCAAGGACGGATCGATCGCAAGTGGCACGCAGAACCTGCCCGGCGATTGGGAAAGCCGCCACTTCCACCTGCCGACGGAATTGGGCAAGTGCATCCCCGTGATCGGCAACGAGCCGACGGTCGCCATGATGCACAACGATGCCGTGGTGCAGGGCCTGAGCGAGCTGCCCTTCATGCGCGACGTGCGCCGCTGGGGCGTGCTGACGGTGGGCACGGGCCTGGGCAACGTGAGCTACACGAACCGGGGCTGAGCAACCGACGCAGCCGGTCTGTGCGGCTCGCTCACAGCTGGAACGCGATGGTCAGCAGCAGGCCTTCGGCGAGGTCCCGCAGCAGACCCGGTCGCCGCGCGCGATAGGCGTCGCCGGCAGACGCGGTCGTCTCCATCCAGTGCGCCAGCCACTCGATCTCCGCGGCGCCATAGAACACCACCGCAGCCTCGTGGTTCAGCAGCAGGCTGCGCAGATCGAGGTTGATCGATCCGCACATGGCCAACGTATCGTCGACCACCACCGCCTTGGCATGGGCCATGAAGGGCAGCATTCGGAAGATGACCCCAGCGCGTTCGAGGTCGCGCATGGCGCGGGCGCGGACGAAGTCGGCCAGTGGATGGTTCGATCGCGCCGGAATCGCAATGGTGACCTGCACACCGCGGCGCGCCGCCAGTCGCAGCGCATTGCGCAGGCCATCGTCGGGCACGAAGTAGGGCGTGATCGCGAGGATGCGGTGCTCGGCGCGAAAGCACGCATCGATCAGCAGAGCGTGTGCGGTGTCTTCGGTCTGGTCGGGTCCGCTGGGCAGGTACTGCGCGAGCGCGGCGCCCGGGTGTGAATCAACGTCTGCGCCTGCATCTGTAAGGACGTGTGGAACATCGACCGCCCGCGGCGCCCCCCCGCGCACCGACACCCAGTCCTGCTCGAACTGCCTGGCCGCCGCGGCTGCCACGCTGCCCTGCAGATCGAAAGAGAGATCGCGCCACGCGACAGGGCAGGCCTCGTTGCCATTGAAGTACTCGCCCGCCAGATTGCGGCCGCCGGACCAGAGCCAGCGGTCATCGGCAATGGTCGCCTTGCGGTGGTTGCGCAGGTTGCGCGGCCCCGTGCGGCGCAGGCTGAAGATCGGGCGGAACACGGCCACTTGGCCACCTGCGGCGCACAGCGCATCGAAGTGGCCGCGCGGCAGCGACAGGGCGCCGAAGCCGTCGAGCAGCACGCGCACGGTGATGCCTTCGCGAGCGCGCCGTGTCAGCCGGGCGAGCACGTCCTGCCCGAACGCGTCGCTGCCGATGATGAAGGTGCACACGTCGATGCGCTTCGTGGCGCCTTCGATCACTGCGTTCAGCGCGAGCCGCGCGGCCTCGCCATCGGCGTGCAGGCGCACCGTGCACGGGCCTGGCGCGGCCAGGCCGAAGCTCTCGATCAGGTCGGCCGCCCAGTGACCGGCTGGCACGGTGCGGGGCGGGCGCGGTGTGCCGTCGGGGCGCAGCTTGCGCTGGCCGAACAGCAGGTACGCCGGCAGCGTGAGGTAGGGCAACAGCAAGAGGCCCATCACCCAGGCGATGGCGGTGGTCGGCGCGCGTTGCTCGCGGCGCGCGCGCGTGGTCAGCACATAGACAAGCAGGGCGACGGCGACGGCCAGGAAATGCTGCGAGGGCGTCGGCAGCCAGTCGAGCCAGTCGTCGATGCGGTTCACGCCGCCGCTTCGCTGGTCGTGGCGTTCAGCGGCGGGCGAGAGGCTCGTGTGGGGGCGCGGAGGCGGTCGGGAGAAAGTGGCATGGCATTTCCTTCTGACCCCGGTTGTACCAGCGCGCGAGGCGGCGCGCCGAAAGCAGATCCCCGCGGCTCGTGTCAGTAGCCGACGGTGAAGCGTGCGCGCGAGTGTTTGGGCACCTCGATCTCGTCGACCAGCGCGATCGCGTAGTCCTCCATCGAGATGCGGCTGTTGCCCGCCGCGTCGCTCAGCAAGCCATCGCCGCCGATGCGGAACTGACCGGTGCGCTCGCCGGGCTCGAACAGGGCCGAGGGCGAGAGGAAGGTCCAGTCGATGTCCTTCTCGCTGCGCAAGGTGTTCAGGAATTCGCGGCCCGCCAACGCTTCGGCCTTGTACGCGTCGGGAAAGTTGGGTGTGTCGACCACCGCCACGCCGGGCGCGACCTCGAGGCTGCCGGCGCCGCCGACCACCAGCAGGCGCGGCACGCCGGCCTGGCGCACGGCGGCCGTGACGGCGGCGGCGTCGCTGCCGCCATCGAAGCGGGTACTGCTGACCACGGCGTCATGGCCGCGCAACAACGGCGCGAGCGCGTCGGGCTTGGTGGCGTCGCCGCTCTTCACGGTGAGGCCCTGGCGCGGAACGACATCGTCCACGTGGCGCGCAATGCCCGTCACGGTGTGGCCGCGCTGCAGCAGCTCGTTGGCGATGCGGGAACCGGCGCGGCCGGTGATACCGAGGATGGCGATATGGCTCATGGTGTGCTCCTGGATGAGGCGGGGTTGGAAAAAAGTTGGGTGAGTCGCGCCGCCCATGCGTCCGGCTGCCCGAGATAGCCGCTGGCATCGACGTGCATCGTGCGTCCATCGGCGTGCTGCAGCGCGAAGGTGGGAAAGCCCTGGCCGCCGACGTTGGCGAGCAGCGCGCGAGTTTCTGCAAAGTGCCGGTCGGTCGCGGCGCCGGTGAGTGCATCGAAGGCGGCGCCGAAGGCTGCGGGCTCGAGGCCCAGTTCCCCGGCCAGTGCGGTCAGCACCTCGGTGTCTGCGATGCGGCGGCCTTCGACGTAGTGGGCGTGTTGCACACGGTGCAGCAGGTCGAGGCCGCGACCGGCGATCTGCTCGGCCGCGAGGATCGCGGTGGTCGGCGGCGCCGAGTCCATCACCGCCGTCGTGTCGTTGAGCAGGCCGTCGAAGTAGCCGGTGCCGAAGGGCTGGCCGCTGAGCTGCGCAATGCGGCGGTCGTGCGGCATCACGTAGTCGCGCCACTGCGGCGTGATCGCGCGGCGATTGGCGCCGGTCATCATGCCGCCGCCGTGCAATGCAAGGGTGAGGCCGGGGATCTTGCGGGCCGCGGCGACCAATGGCGCTGCGGCGTAGCACCAGCCGCAGAGCGGATCGAAGATGTAGTGGAGCGTGGTCACTGTGGCCATTTCATTTCACCCTTGATCACCTTGGCGCTCAGTTCCAGTGACGACGGTTCGCCCGCCTTCGGGTAGCGCTTCGTCATGGCGGCAATGAGCGCTGCCGAGTCTGTGGCCTTGGCCGCTTCGGCCTCGAAGGCCTTCAGGTAGCCGCGGGTGAAGGCCACGCCGCCTGTGGTCGACAACTTGCCATCGGCACCCGGCAGCGCATGGCCGGGGATCACCGCGTTGGGGCGCAGCGCATCGATGCGGTCGAGCGTCTTGAGCCAGTCCTGGCGCGATGCCACGGTCTGCGTGTCGGCGACCCACACATGGATGTTGTGGCTGACGGGAACGCCGCCGATCACCGTCTTGAGCGATGGAATCCAGACGAAACTGCGCGCGGGCGTCGGGCCATCGAGGCCGACGACGCGCAATGGCCGGCCTTCGAGCGTCAGCGTGTCGCCCTTCAAGATGTCGGGCACCACCAGCGTCTTCGGTGCGTCGTCCTTCAGGATCGGGCCCCAGTGCGCGAGCTTGCCGTCTTTCGAAGCCTGGATGGCCGCAACGGTCGGCGCCGTGGCCACGATCCTCGCCTCGGGGAAAGCAGCCTTCACCACGTCGAGGCCGAAGTAGTAGTCGGGGTCGCTGTGGCTGATGTAGACCGTCGTCAGCTTCTTGCCGGCGGCCTTGATCTTCTGCACCAGCGCTTCGGCATCGTTGCGCTGGAACTGCGCGTCGATGAGCACGGCTTCGGTGTCGCCCGTCACCAGGCCCGATGTCACGGGAAAGAGCGAGGTGGCGCCGGCGCTGTGCACCTGGAGCTTGAGCGCTTCGGCGGCGCTGGCCCCTCCCGCCAAGGTCAATGTGGCGATGGCGAGCGAGGTGCGAAGAAAAGTGGAGCGAAGCATGTTGGACGTCCTGGCGGTAGGGGTGGCTCGATGGCCGATGCCTGAATGCTAAGTTTCCTGATGCGATCGAAAAACACCTCAAAATGGGCTTCTTTGTTTCTCGGATCGATCGAATTAAGGAAGGAAAAAGTGATGGACCGACTGACCGCCGCTGACGTTTTCGTCACCATCGCCGCGCGCGGCAGCCTGACGGGGGCCGCCGACGCACTGGGCATGTCGCGGCCGATGGTCACGCGCTACCTGGCCGAGATGGAGAACTGGGCCGGCGCGCGGCTCTTGCATCGCACGACACGCCGCGTCAGCCTCACGCCGGCCGGCGAAGAAGCGCTTGCAAGATGCCGTCAGATGCTCGATGTCGCCGCCACCATGCCGAGCACCCTGGCCGCCAGCGACGAACAGCCGCGCGGCCTGTTGCGCATCGCGTGCTCGCAATCGCTGGCCGAAGCGGTGCTGGCCGCGGCCGTCGCTGCCTACCTGCGCCGCCACCCGCAGGTCGCGATCGACCTGCACATCGGTGCACGCGCGGTGAACCTGGTCGAAGAGCGCATCGACCTCGCGATCCGCATCACGAACGACATCGACCCCAATCTCATCGCGCGGCCGTTCGCGCAATGCGCCTCGGTCGTTTGCGCATCACCGGAATGGGTCGCCGAGCACGGTGCACCCCGCACGGCGGAAGACCTGGCCCTGCACAACTGCCTGACCTACTCGTATTTCGGCAAGAGCCTCTGGGAGTTCGAGCGGAAGGTCGGGCGCAAGCGCGAGCGCATTGCCGTGCCTGTGAGCGGCAACCTGAGCGCCAACGAAACCCAGGTGCTGCTCGCTGCCGCTGCCCAGGGCGCCGGCATTGCGATGCAGCCGCTCTACGCCGCCGCGCCGCTGATCGCCGACGGCCGCCTGGTCGCGCTGCTGCCCGACTGCGTGCCGCAAGCGCTGGGTGTGCACGGCATCTACGCCTCTCGCAAGCAGATGAGCACTGCGCTGCGCACACTGATCGACTTTCTGGCGCTCTGGTTTGCCGATCCGGCGCACTGGGTGCCCGACGTCCCCGCGCCGGCCCGGCGCAAAGTCGGCAGCCTTCAGGCCGCGCGCGTTTCCCCTCTCAGTTCGCCATGATGGGATTGCGCTTCTCTTCCATCAGGCGCTGTTGCGCCCAAACCGGTTCGCAGGCGGGCGTCGCGCGGTGCTCGGCCCTGGCGCACTGGGCCACCATGCACCGGGAACGCGCCAGAAAGCCGAGTTCCGCGCATTGCGCCAGCGGATTGCCGGGACGCACCGTGTCGCGCGGCGCTGCTGCGGCCGGGCGCGGGCGGGGTGGGGGCACCGCGCGGGTCGGCGGCGATGCGGGTGGCGCGGTCGCTGGGGCCTGGGCCAGGAGTTGCGCTGCGGGCGGCACGGGCAGGGCGGACGTTGCGGGTGTCGCGGGCCTGGGCGAAGGGGTTGGCGTTGAGGCTGGCGGGGGCACTGGCACCAGACTGGCCGCCAGCGGCACGGACGATGACGCCGCGGGCGACTCCAATGCACCCACGGTGCGGGGTTCAACGTCGACCTGCTGCGAGGCGGGCGCTGCCGCATTCTCCACGGGGATCAACTGGGCCGCGGGCTCGGCTGCCGGCAGCGCCGCCACCACGAGCGGTTTGGGCTCGGTCTCCGGCAGCACTTTCCCAGCGCTGTAGATGTACCAGCCGCCGGCACCCGCGATCATCCAGCCGCCGGCCGCGATCGCCAGCGTGATGGCAAAGGCGGCCACGCTGAGCCAGAGTCCTTTTCTCGGTTCGGCATTGGTGGCCCTGCGCGCAATGGCCGGGGCAAGCGGCTCGGTCGGCCCCGAAGCGGCCGCGAAATCCGCGAAGGCCGTCGGCAGGCCCGTGGACGCGTTGCCATCCGCCGACCCGGACCGCGACAACACCTGCGTCGGCTCGAAGTCGGGACTCAGCGGTCCGATGCACTCGATGCAGAACCTGGCGACGGCCCGGTTCTCGGTGCCGCAGAACGAACAGATCACCGCCATCAGTGCGCAGTCTGCTGCAGGGGCGCGCGATCGCGTGGGTCGGTCAGGGTGACGCCTTCTTGCGCAGCGACCAGATGGCGTTGCGTCGAAAGCAACAACACAGCCTGATGCGCCGTGCGGCTGGCGGTTTTCGTGTGCCCGATCAGCGCCTGCCATTCCCGCACGCTCGCCTCGGCGGACTGCGCAGGTGGCGGGTCGCGCAGCAGCGTCTGCGCGACGTCCACGAGGGCGGCCGCGGACGTGAGGCACAACATCACCGCTTCTTCGGCTGGCGTGGGTGCGGACGCGCTGCCATGGGCCTCGGCCGACCGGGAGGCCATGGCTTGCTCGATCGCTATCAGGGCGCGCTCCAGCAGGGCGCGGTCAGGAGTGTTTTTCATCGGTTGGAGGCGTTCGGGCGCTTGCAGCATCGTGCCACCCTTCGGCCAGAAGAAGTTTGCACCAAGACACATTAAGAAACAATAGTGTGCAAAATGAAACGCTTCGGCCGGCGACTTGAAAGCGTTGTCGGCCTACAGGGTCAACCCGTGGCTTGCACGGCCTCGTCCCATGCATTGCGCAAGTCGGGCCGACGGAGCCGCCGCAGGGCCTGGTCGACGTGCGGATGGCCGGCCACGCGCGAGAGCAACTGGCGCTTCTGTGTGGGTGTGAGGCCGCTGGCCAGGATGGGCGGCAGCCACTGCTGTGCAGCCTCGGCAGCGACGTCGCGCACGACCTTGGATGCCCCGGCCACCTGCAGGCCGAGTGCGTTGCAAAAGGCCTGCAAACGCGTCGGGTTGAACAGGGGCGCGGCATGCTGGCGCTGGTTTATTTCGGGCTGGCCGCTGTCCGGCATCAGCCGCAAGGCGTGGCCGCGTGCGCCGTTGTAGAGCAGGGTCGAGGTAATGTCATAGGCGGGCGCCAGTTGGGCGTGGTGGCGGTCGCGGTAGAGCAGGCCGAGGTTCTTCAGGTGCATGTCGGCGTTGCCGAGCAGTTCGTTGACTTCGATGCGGCGCAGCAGTTCGTGGACTGCGGGTTCGCCGCAGCGTGGCAGACCCAGCAGGACGGCGGCGATGGCCAGATACGACTCGGCGTATTTCTGTTCGGGCGGCCGGCCGAAGACTTGCGCGAAGTCCTCGAAATGGATTCGGCGGTCGCGCTTGTTGCTGTTGCTGCTCTCGCGGTCGAAACGGGTCACCGCGAGGAACTGGCCTGCCAACTCATCGCCCAGGTCATAGCGGTGGGGCGCAGCCAGCGCCGCGAGGGGCGCCAACTCGAACTGGCACACATCGACGCCGGCCAGCCGCGCCAGGCTCATGCCGAGGTGCTCCAGCTGCGGCATGCGCGCGTAGTCGGACGATGGCAGCTTGGCGATGATGGCGGCGTCGCCGCGCGACGTGCGGCCGACGAAGCGACCCTGCGCATCCTTGTTGACGCCGATCTTGGGCTGCACGCCCGAGATCGAGAGCGCGTCCTGAAACGGTTCGGCCCAGACCGAGGCTTCGAGTGCGTCCTGGTTCTGCGTGACGAGGCGCTGCAACGTGGCGCGCGGAATGTCTTCCCATTCGGCCGTGACCGCGCCGGGAAGGTTCTTGCCGCAGGCCGCGAGCATGGCCATGTGGTCCATCGGATCGATCTGCGCCTCGTCGGCAACGAAGCGGCGGAACACGCCTTCGGGCAACAGGTTCTGGAAGAAGGGCGGCAATTCCCAATCGCCCTTGCTGCCGCGCACGGCGTTGAATTCGGGTCGCGTCACGTCGAGCCAGAACGACTGCTGCTGCGCCGGGTCTTCCGCGCGCATCGATTCCGAGAGCACATCGGCCGCGTCCCAGGGCTTGCGCGCCCAGGCCTCGTCGGCTGCGAAGCGCAGGATCGGCGGCAGGCCGGGCTGCGCGTACTTGAACAGGCAGCCGACGGCTTGGCCGTGCAGCTTGATGACGAGCACCGGCACGTTCATGAACGGCCGCCTTTCAGGTCGGCAAGGCGCCGCTGTACGGCCGACATCACATGGGAAGAGGGCCGCGATGATGCCGGCGATGGCTGCAGCGGCGCCGTCGCGGTGGCTGCCACGGCGGGCGCATCGCCCAGCTCGGGCAAGCCCCGCTTGAGCGCGCGGGGCAGGGTGACCAGATCGAGCTGCAACACCTCCGTCACCGCCAGCAAGGTCGACACCTGCACATCGTTGCCCTTGAGCAGGCGGTAAACCGCCTGACGGCTGACGCCAGCCTGTTCGGTGAGCGCTTGCCGGCTGAGGCCGCTGGCAAGGCGCGCGGCTTCAAGGCGATCGGCCAGTTCGAGCGGTGTGGTCATGATGTTGCGTATTCGATATATCTTGGCAAAAGATACCGCATTCGCAACGTTCAATCAAGTTGCGTATTCGATACGATTACTCATTTTTATCGAATTCGATACATCTAAGCGTGATCGCGTCCAGACGTTGGTGCGCCGGGCTGTCCCATGCAACGGGCAACTGGTTCTTGGCCTGCAGATAGTGGTGGGTGAACACGGCCAGATAAGCCTCCAGCGTCTCGGCCGCACGCTGGTCACCCGACAGCGTCATGCACAGCGCGGCCACTTCGCTGGTGCAGAAATGGTCATCGCGACACGAGCGGCGCAGCTTGTATTGCGATGTTTGCTGCGGTTCCAGGCTCAGCACCGGCAGGGCATCCAGATAGGGGCTCTTCCCGAACATCTTGCGTGCTTCCGACCAGGTCCCGTCGAGCAGGATGAACAGGGGACGCCGGTCAGCGTGCTCACAGACGTCATCGTGAACAGGGTTCGGTGGCGGCACCGCATGCACCACCCGCTCTGCCAATGCGTACTGCCCGGGAAACACCACGTAGGGTTGCCATTGCGGATCACGCAGCAGCGCCAGGAGCTGGGGATCGACTTCGGTGCGCGCCCATCCGAAGGCAAAGGTGTCCGCAACCACATCGGCAATCAGCCAGCCGGTGTTGCTCGGTTTGAGCGGTTCGATGTCGGACATCAGCAGGCACACGCCCGCGCGCGTGGTCATCGATGGACGAAGGGTGCACAGGCAGTGGGTGGGCGCCAAGCGGCAACCCGGGCAGCGCTCGCGCGGGCGCCCGCCGCGCGCGAGAAAAGGTTTGGCGCCGCGCGCCACGCGTGCAGCGCGCAAAAGGGAAACGGCGTGAGGCATGCCGGATTCTCGCGTCGACGGCATGACGCTAGGGAACAAGCGCGGCGAGAAACGCGCAAGGCGACGTGTGTGACGCCGCCCCTACGTCTCGCTGCGAATAGGCCCGATCAACGGGCCCGCGCTCAACCGGCGTTCTTGAGCGATTGCTTGGCCTTGTTGGCCGAGCTCTTTGCGCGGTTCTTGTGGTAGCCCGACTTGACGTTGTTGACCGCCTTGCCGACCGGGCCGCTCTTTTTGGCCTTGCTGTCGGCCTGCTTCTCGTCGATCTTGTGCTGCGCTGCATCGGTGGCCTCGGACGCCGCCTTGCCGATTTGCGCGCCTGCGCTCAGGACGGTGAGTGAAGCAGCGAGGGCGAAAAGGATCTTCTTCATGGTGTTTTCCTCCAAGGGTGTGATGTTGAGCGGCGATGGTTGCACGCCTGCCCTGCCACCCTTGTCAGCGGGGGCCGCGCGCGGGGCTCGGCGCAGCGGCAGCAGTGCGCGTGCGACTCAATGCCCGAATGCGCGCAGCCCCAGCAGGACGACCACCGTCAACGTCAGCAGCGCCGTCGCGCCTTGCCAGAAGCGCACGGGGTGCCGTTCGACCAGCGCCGGTGCGCGCGGACGCAGGAACTCCTGGCCCGGCGCGCGCAAGTCTTGCGCGAACTCGGAAACCGCCTCCTGCCGCTTCGCCGGGTCGGGATGCAGCGCCTTCTGCAGCACCGCATCGAGCCACGCCGGCAGCTCGGGCCGGAAGTGGCGCACCGGCACATAGCGCAGCCGGTGGGTGTCCGCCGCCGAGCGCACGCGCAAGGCATGCAGGCCGTATGGCAACTGCCCGGTCAGCAACTGGTAGGTGATGACCGCGAGGGAAAACAGATCGGACCGCGGACTGCCTCCCTGGCCGATGAAGTACTCGGGCGCGGTGTACTGCAGGGTGCCCGCGATGGCGAGTGCGTCGCGCCGGCCCGGGCTGTCGGCCAGGCCCGCCACATGGGCGGACGCCAGGTCGATGATCTTCACCGTGCCGGCGCGGTCGATCATCACGTTCTCGGGGCGCAGGTCCTGGTGCAGCATCTCCTTGCGGTGCAGCGCCTCCAGCCCGCGCGTCAGCTGCTCGACGAGGCCGCGCACGCTGTCCAGGCTCGGCTTCGGATGGTCGACATGCCACTGCGCCAGGGTCTGGCCATCGACGTATTCCATCGCGACATAGAGGTGCGCGCGCGGCCGGTCGATCGCGCTCGCTTTGAGCACATGCGGGCTGTCGATGCGCCGCGCCACCCATTCCTCGAGCACGAAACGGTCGAGGTAATCGGCGTCCTCGCGCAGGTCGACCGACGGCAGCTTCAGCACGACCTGCTGGCCGCTGGCATCGTCGATGGCCAGGTGTATATGGCTGCGCGCGCTGACCTGCAGCTCTCGCACCAGCGTGAAGCCCTCGAAGCGGGCGCGCGGCCCCAGCGGCGGCGAGATCGCCAGGTCGGCGCGCTGCAACTGCAGTTGCGCCGCATCGGGCGCCGGCAGCGCGTCGATGCGCACGAGCTGCACGGTCGCGTCGTCCTCGCCGCCCCGCGCCTGTGCTGTGGTTGCGAGCCATCGCGCGGCTTCGTCGAAGTCATCGCCGCAGCGCGCGAGCGCGTCGTGCACCGCGGCCGCATCGAGGTGCGCGTAGGCGCCATCCGTGGCCAGCAGGTAGATCTCGCCAACCTCGGCGGCCCAATCGCGGTAGTCGATCTCGACCCGCGCGCCGGCACCGAGCGCGCGGCCCAGGTACGACTCCACCGAGGAGAGGTGCACGCGATGGTCTTCGGTGAGCTGCTCCAGCGCGTTCGAGTGCAGCCGGTAGATGCGCGAATCGCCGACATGCAGCATGTGCACATCGCGCCCTTTGAAGATCAGGGCGCTGAAGGTGCAGACGTAGCCGCTGTCCTTGTTGAAGCGCGCGTCGCTGCGCATCGTCTGCGCGTGCAGCCAGCCGTTGGTGGCGCCCAGCACGCGCTGGCCTGCGCGGCGCACCGACCAGGCATCCGAGGTGGCGTAGTAGTCGTCCAGAAAGCCGCGCACCGCGGCAGCGCTGGCCACCTGGCTCACGCGGCTGGAGCCGATGCCATCGGCCAGCGCGACCGCGATGCCCTTGGCCGCCTGCAACGCCCCCGCGGGCAGCATCGCGCCGTGGAAGTCCTGGTTGACCGCCGACTTGGCGCCCGCCAGCGAATGCTGGCCGAGCGTCACGCGCAGGGTGGAGCCCAAGTCGCGGCTCCTTCGATCAGCGCACCACGACGCGGTTGGCGGCGGTCTTGTAGTGCGTCGCGTACAGCGTCAGGCCGACGAAGGTCAGGCCGCCGACCAGGTTGCCGATGACGGTCGGGATCTCGTTCCAGATCAGGTAATCCATGATCGTGAAGTTGCCGCCCAGCATCAGGCCGATGGGAAACAGGAACATGTTGACGATGCTGTGTTCGAAGCCCATGTAGAAAAAGATCATCACGGGCATCCACATGCCGATGGCCTTGCCCGACACGGTGGTCGACATCATGGCCGCCACCACGCCGGTGGACACCATCCAGTTGCACAGCACGCCGCGGATGAACAACGTCAGCATGCCGGCCGCACCGTGCGCGGAATAGCCCAGCGTGCGACCTTCGCCGATGTGGCCGATCTTTTCGCCGATGGCGTTGGGCGCTTCGGAAAAGCCGAAGGTGAAGATGATCGCCATGAAGACGGCGACGGTGAAGGCGCCTGCGAAGTTGCCGCAGAACACCAGGCCCCAGTTGCGCAAAACACCCTTCCAGGTGGCGCCGGGGCGCTTGTCGAGCACGGCGAGCGGCGCCAGCGTGAACACGCCGGTGAGCAGGTCGAAGCCCATCAGGTACAGCATGATGAAACCGACGGGGAACAGCATCGCGCCCACGAGCGCATTGCCGGTGTTGACGGTGACGGTGACCGCAAAGGCCGCGGCCAGCGCGAGGATGGCGCCGGCCATGTACGAGCGGATCAGCGTGTCGCGCGTGGACATCAGGAGCTTCGATTCACCAGCGTCGACCATCTTGGTCACGAATTCGGAGGGTGCGAGGTAGGCCATGGGGTTTCCTTGGAACTTTGAAAATTGAAGTGGGTGGACTCAGGCGAGCGCGACGTGCACGCGGCCCTGTTCGACGCGCACCGCATGGGCGCGCACCGAGTGCTGCGGCGCTTCGAGGCATTCGCCATTGCGCAGGTCGAAGTGGTTCTTGTAGAGCGGCGACGCGACGACGATGCGGTCGCCCAGGCTGCCGACCAGCCCGCGCGACAGCACGCTGGCCTGCGACTTGGGATCGACGTTGTCGATCGCGAAGAACTGCTCGGCCGCGCCGACGTGGAAGATCGCGACGTGCACGCCGTCGACCAGCGCACAGACGCCGGTGTCGGGGAGGATGTCCGTGGCGGCGCACACGGGCGTCCAGTGGGTGGGTTCGTTGCTCATGGTGGGTGTCCTCGTGCGTTCAGGCCGTGGCGGTGTCGGCGTCGGCGTCGGCGCGCTCATCCGCGCGGGCCGGCCGGATCTGGCCGCGCTCTTCGACGAACACGATGTGCTCGTCCTTCTTCTCGCTGTTGACGAAGGAGCGGAAGCGCTGGCGCGTCGCCGGGTCGTTGACGGCGGTCTTCCACTCGCACTGGTAGGTGTCGACCACGTGCTGCATCTGCGTTTCGAGCTCGGCGCCCAGGCCCAGCGTGTCCTGAATCAGCACGCCCTGGAGGTAGTCGAGCCCGCCCTCGAGGTTGTCGCGCCAGGTGCTGGTGCGCTGCAGCCGGTCGGCCGTGTGCACGTAGAACATCAGGAAGCGGTCGACCAGCTTGATGAGCTCGGTCTTCGACAGCTCGGTCGCGATGAGTTCGGCATGGCGCGGCTTCATGCCGCCGTTGCCGCAGACGTAGAGGTTCCAGCCCTTCTCGGTGGCGATGATGCCCACGTCCTTGCCCTGCGCTTCGGCGCATTCGCGCGTGCAGCCCGAAACGCCGAACTTGATCTTGTGCGGCGTGCGCAGGCCCTTGTAGCGGTTCTCCAGCTCGATCGCCAGGCCCATGCTGTCGTCCACGCCGTAGCGGCACCAGGTCGAGCCGACACAGCTCTTCACGGTGCGCAGCGACTTGCCGTAAGCGTGGCCCGACTCGAAGCCGGCCGCGATCAGCTCTTCCCAGATCGGCGGCAACTGCTCGACGCGGGCGCCAAACAGGTCGACGCGTGCGCCGCCGGTGATCTTGATGTACAGGCCGTACTTCTTGGCGACCTGGCCGACGGCGATCAGCCCATCGGCTGTGACCTCGCCGCCGGGCATGCGGGGCACGACCGAGTAGCTGCCGTCCTTCTGGATGTTGCCGAGGAAGTAGTCGTTGCTGTCCTGCAGGCTGGCCAGGTCCTTCTTGAGCACGAAGTCGTTCCAGCACGAGGCGAGGATGCTCGCCGCGGTCGGCTTGCAGATGTCGCAACCGAGGCCCTTGCCGTGTTGGGCGAGCAGGTCGGCGAAGGTCTTGATCTCGCCCACGCGCACGAGGTGGTAGAGCTCCTGGCGCGAGTACGCGAAGTGCTCGCACAGGTGGTTGTTGACGGCCATGCCGCGCTTGGCCATCTCCATCTTCATCACCTGCGTGACCAGCGGCACGCAGCCGCCGCACGAGGCGCCCGCCTTGTTGCAGGCCTTCATGTCGGCGATGGTGCAGGCGCCTTCGCCGACCGCAGCGCAGATCTGGCTCTTGGTCACGTTGTTGCACGAGCAGATCTGCGCGGTGTCGGGCAGCGCTTCCACGCCGAGGCCGACAGGGGCCTTGCCGTCGCTCGACGGCAGGATCAGGAACTCCGGTTCGGCGGGCAGCGCGATGCCGTTGAGCGCCAGTTGCAGCAAGGTGCCGTACTCCGCGGCATCGCCCACCAGCACCGCGCCCAGCAGCTGCTTGCCGTCTTCGCTCACCACGATCTTCTTGTAGATCTGCTTGTGCTCGTTCACGTATTTGTAAGAGCGCGACTTCGGCGTCTTGCCGTGCGCGTCGCCGATGCTCGCGACGTCGACGCCCATCAGCTTGAGCTTGGTGCTCATGTCCGCGCCGGAAAACGCCGCGTCTTGCTGACCCGCGATATGTTTGGCCGCAACGCGCGCCATGTCGTAGCCCGGCGCGACGAGGCCGAAGGTCTGGTCGTTCCACGCGGCGCATTCGCCGATCGCATAGACGTCGTGGTCGCTCGTGCGGCAGTGCGTGTCGATCGCGATGCCGCCGCGCGCGCCCACGGCCAGCAGGCTCTGCCGAGCCAGTTCGTCGCGCGGGCGGATGCCGGCGGAGAACACGATCATGTCGGTCTCCAGGTGCGTGCCGTCGGCGAACACCATCCGGTGCCGGGCGGTCGCGCCATCGACGATCTCGACCGTGTTGCGCCCGGTGTGCACATGCAGGCCCAGCGCCTCGATGCTGTGGCGCAGCGCGCGGCCGCCGCCGTCGTCGACCTGCACCGCCATCAGGCGCGGCGCGAACTCGACCACGTGCGTTTCCAGGCCCAGGTCGCGCAGCGCCTTCGCGCATTCGAGGCCCAGCAGGCCGCCGCCGACCACCACGCCCGTCTTCGAGCGGGCGCCGCATTCGGTCATGGCTTCCAGGTCTTCGATGGTGCGGTAGACGAAGCAGTTGGCGCGGTCGCGCCCCGGCACCGGCGGCACGAAGGGCGACGAGCCGGTGGCGAGCACCAGCTTGTCGTAGTGCACGACTTCGCCATCGGCCGTGGTCACGGTGTTGTTGCGGCGCTCGATCGCCACCGCGCGGGCGGCGAGGCGCAGCGTGAAGCCGCTGCGCTCGAAAAAGCCGGGTTCAACCAGAGACAAGTCTTCGGCCGTCTTGCCGGCGAAAAATTCGGAGAGGTGCACGCGGTCGTAGGCGGGGCGGGGCTCTTCGCAGAGCACCGTGACCTCTGCCCCCGCGATGCCGAGTTCGTCGAGTTGCTCGAGGAACTTGTGGCCCACCATGCCGTGACCAATGACTGCAATCTTCATTTCGTGTCCTGCGCTTGCGGGTTGGAACAGGCGAACCGGCAGCCCGATGGCCGTCAGTTCGCTCAAATTCCGCCCTCATTAGCGGAGGCACTGTGAGACCCGCAGCAGCGGCGCCGGGGCACAGTGCCCAGAGTCATGCAACAACCGTGCCGCCCTTCCGAAGCCGGATCGCGCAGGCAGGCGCTCACGGAGGCGCACGCATGCGCCTGGACGGTGCATGCGGCGCAGCGCGCATGGCGCTGACGGCCCGGGAGGCATTCGATTGGTGCATTTGCACCTGGCCTGCCGGCGGCGGCAAGCCCGGCGGCCTAAGGCATCTTTCGGTCGCCGCCTACAGGCGGCTCGCGCTGTGGTCGCCAAGGTGAGGAGCGCGCTGACGAGCGCTGCGCAACCGCTGCGCAACGGACGAAAGTCGCCACAACGAACGAACGAGCGAAGAAGAGCCATGAACACCCCCGATGAATTTGCGATCTCCCGACGTGGCCTGTTGAAGGCCGGCGCGGCCACCGCCTCGGCGTCCGCCGGCATGGCGGCCGAGGCCCAGTCCCGTGCGGCGCCCCCCGTGCCCGCCGATGCCGGCGCGCCAATGGCCGTGACGCTGAAGGTCAACGGTCAGACACGCCGGCTGTCTCTGGACACCCGGACCACCTTGCTCGACGCCCTGCGCGAGCACCTGCACCTGACGGGCACGAAGAAAGGCTGCGACCACGGCCAGTGCGGCGCCTGCACAGTGATCGTGGATGGCCGCCGCATCAATTCCTGCCTCACGCTGGCGGTCATGCACGAGGGCGCGCAGGTCACGACGATCGAAGGCCTCGGCCAGCCGGGCAAGCTCCATCCGATGCAGGCCGCGTTCGTCAAGCACGACGGCTACCAGTGCGGCTACTGCACGCCGGGCCAGATCTGCTCGGCCGTCGGCGCATTGCAGGAAATCGAGCAGGGCGTTCCCAGCCATGTGAGTGGCGACCTCAATGTGAAGCCGCTGCTGTCGCCAGTGGAGTTGCGCGAACGCATGAGCGGCAACATCTGCCGCTGCGGCGCCTACAGCAACATCGTCGACGCCATCGGCGAAGTGGCCGGCATGACGGGCGGGGTGAAAGCATGAAGGCCTTCACCTACGAGCGCGCGACCTCGCCTGCGCAGGCGGTGGCAGCAGCCGCCCGGGTGCCGGGGGCGCGTTTCATTGCCGGCGGCACCAACCTGCTCGACCTGATGAAGCTGGAGATCGAAACGCCAGCCCATGTCGTCGATGTGAACGGCCTGGGCTTCGACAAGATCGAGCCCACCAGCGACGGCGGCCTGCGCATCGGCGCACTGGTGCGCAACACCGACCTGGCGGCCGACGCGCGCGTGCGGCGCGATTACGGCGTGCTGTCGCGCGCGCTCCTGGCGGGCGCCTCGGGTCAGCTGCGCAACCGCGCGACCACGGCGGGCAACCTGCTGCAACGCACGCGCTGCCCTTACTTCTATGACACCCACCAGGCCTGCAACAAGCGCCAGCCGGGCAGCGGGTGTTCGGCATTGGGCGGTGTGAGCCGTCAGCACGCCGTCGTCGGTTCGAGCGATGCGTGCATCGCCACCCACCCGAGCGACATGGCGGTCGCGATGCGGGCGCTCGACGCGACCGTGGAAACCATGCGCCCGGACGGCGCGCGCCGGACCATTCCGATTGCGGATTTCCACACCCTGCCGGGCAACACTCCGAACGTCGAGACGGCCCTGGTGCCGGGCGAGCTCATCACCGCGGTGCAACTACCCGCGCCCACCGGTGGCCGTCACATCTACCAGAAGGTGCGTGACCGGGCTTCCTACGCCTTCGCCCTGATCTCGGTCGCTGCCATCGTGCAGCGCGACGGAACGGGACGCGTCGCCGTGGGCGGGGTCGCGCACAAGCCCTGGCGCGTCGAGGCGGCCGAGCGCGAGCTGCCCCGCGGCGCCAAGGCCACCGCGGCGGTGCTCTTCGCAGGCGCCCGACCGACCGAACACAACGCCTTCAAGCTGACGCTGGTCGAGCGCACGCTCGACGCCGTGCTGGCCGATGCAAGGACCTGAACGATGAAATTCGCCAACCCCGCCACCACCAACCCGATCGACCAGCTCAAGGTCGTCGGCCAGCCGGTCGACCGCATCGACGGGCCGCGCAAGACCACGGGCACCGCCCCGTACGCCTACGAGCGGCATGAGGCCGCACCCGACGCGGCGTACGGCTACGTCGTCGGCGCCGCCATCGCCAAGGGCCGTGTCACGGCCATCGACCAGACGCGCGCCAAGGCCGCACCGGGCGTGCTCGCGATCGTCACGGCCGAGAACGCCGGCAAGCTCGGCAAAGGCAAGATGAACGCAGCCCGACTGCTCGGTGGTCCCACGATCGATCACTACCACCAGGCGATCGCCTTGGTGGTGGCCGAGACCTTCGAGCAGGCCCGGGCCGCCGCGCAGTTGCTTGAGGTGAGCTATGCGCGCGCCGACGGCGCGTTCGACCTGGCCGCCGTCAAGGCGTCTTCCACCAGGACCACGGACAAGGACAAGAAGGTCGGCGACTTCGCCAGCGCCTATGCAAAAGCCGAAGTGCAGCTCGACCAGACCTACACCACGCCGGACCAGTCGCACGCCATGATGGAACCGCACGCCACCACGGCCGCCTGGCGCGGCGACCGGCTCACGGTCTGGACTTCGAACCAGATGATCGACTGGACCACCACCGATCTGGCCACCACCCTGGGCATGCCCAAGGAAAAGATCTACCTGATGTCGCCCTACGTCGGCGGCGGCTTCGGCGGCAAGCTGTTCCTGCGGGCCGACACCGTGCTCGCGGCCCTGGGCGCGCGCATGGCCCAGCGCCCGGTGAAGGTGGCTTTGCAACGGCCACTGGTGGCCAACAACACGACCCATCGCCCGGCCACGGTGCAGCGCATCCGGCTGGGCGCGAGCCGGGACGGCGAGCTGACCGCCATTGGCCACGAGAGCTGGTCGGGCAACCTGCCCGGCGGCGATCCCGAAGACGCGGTGCAGCAGACGCAGTTCCTCTATGCCGGCGCGCACCGGCTGACCGGCACGCGGCTCGCGAAGCTCGACCTGCCCGAGGGCAACGCGATGCGCGCGCCCGGCGAAGCGCCGGGGATGATGGCGCTGGAGATCGCCATGGACGAGCTGGCCGAGCGCCTGGCGATCGATCCGATCGAGCTGCGCGCGCGCAACGACACCCAGGTCGACCCCGCCAAGCCCGAGCGCCGCTTTTCGCAACGCCAGCTGGTCGAGTGCATGCGCCTCGGCGCGCAGAAGTTCGGCTGGGTGCAGCGCAGCCCGCGGCCGGCGATGCGGCGTGAAGGGCGCTGGTGGATCGGCACCGGCATGGCCGCGGCCTACCGCGGCAATCTGGTGATGAAGTCGGCGGCGCGCGTGCGGCTCGATGCGCGGGGAAAGGTGACGGTCGAAACCGACATGACCGACATCGGCACCGGCAGCTACACGATCATTGCGCAGACCGCGGCCGAAATGATGGGTGTGCCGCTCGAGCAGGTCGATGTGCGCTTGGGTGATTCGACCTTTCCCGTCTCGGCCGGCTCGGGTGGGCAGTGGGGCGCCAACTGTTCCACCGCCGGGGTCTACGCGGCATGCGTGAAGCTGCGCGCCGCGGTGTTGCAGAAAGCCGGGCTGCCGGCAGAGGCAAGCTTTGCGGGCGGTACGGTCGGTATCGCCGGCCGGCGGTTGCCGCTGGGCGAAGCGGCCGGCCCGGACGGCCTGGTCGCAGAGGACAGCATCGAATTCGAGGCGCTGGAAGACAAGTACCAGCAGTCGACCTTCGGTGCGCACTTCGTCGAGGTGGCCGTCGATGCCTACACCGCCGAAGTGCGGGTGCGCCGCATGCTGGCGGTGTGCGCGGCGGGCCGCATCCTCAACCCGAAGTCGGCACGCAGCCAGGTGATCGGCGCGATGACGATGGGCGTGGGTGGCGCGCTGATGGAGGAGCTGGCGGTCGACAAGCGGCACGGTTTCTTCGTGAACCACGATCTCGCGAGCTACGAGGTGCCGGTGCATGCCGACATCCCGCACCAGGACGTGATCTTTCTGGACGAGACCGATCCCATTTCGTCGCCAATGAAGGCCAAGGGGGTCGGCGAGCTGGGTCTGTGCGGCGTCGGCGCGGCCGTGGCCAATGCCATCTACAACGCCACCGGCGTTCGGGTGCGCGACTACCCGATCACGCTGGACAAACTGCTTGACGGCATGCCGCCGCTCGCGGCCTGACGAGCGCCCGCGCGGCTGCGTGCGTGCAGTCGCCGGGCCCGGCGTTTACCCGGCGGCGGCCGTGCGCCAGAACGCTTCCGCAGCTTTTCCAAGCGGCGCGCCGTCCCGGTACAGGTGGATCTGCAGCGGCACGTTCCAGTCCCCGCTGGCCGCCGGCACAAGCCGGCCCAGCGCGATGTCGTCATCGACCAGCGTGCGCGGCAGCCACGCGATGCCGCGGCCGTCGAGCGCCATGGTGCGCAGCACCGACGCGAGGTGGGCCGTGAAGACGACCTGCGCAGGCACCGATTCCAGACGCTTGCCGATGACCGCGCGCAGGATGCGCCCCAGCCCCGACTCCTGTGTGTACGCGAGCACCGGCACGCTCGCGCCGCCCAACGCATGCAGCGCGCGACCGGCATCGCCGCCCGGGGCTGATACCGCGATCAGTTCGTCTTTCCCGATGCGTGCGGAGCGATAGGGCTCCGCGTCGAGCGCGCCTTGTGCCTTGGGGTGCGCGTGGCTCAACACGAACTGCACCTTGCTCTGCAGCATCAGCGTTTCGCAGCGCTGCAGCACGTCGGACATCAGTTGCACCGGGCCGAGTGTCGTGCTGGATTCGAGCCCGCGCAACCAGCGCGGCAGGAAGGTGAACGACAGCGCATGCGTCGACGCGATGCGCAGCGTGACGGAGCCCGCCTCGGCCACCTTCTTCGCATCGCCCGGCACGCGCGCCACCCGCGCGATCAGCTCTTGCGCGACGCCCATGAACCACTCGCCCGTCTCGGTGAGCTGGGCCGGCTGCGAGCTGCGGTCGAACAGGTCAGCGCCCAGCCACTCTTCGAGCGCGCGGATGCGGCGGCTGAAGGCGGGCTGCGAGCTGTGCCGGTCGTCGGCTGCTCGCGAGAAGTTGCCGGTGGCGGCCAGCGCCAGGAAGTCGTCGAGCCAGATCAGGTTCATGGGGCGGTTCGTTCAACGCATGGAAGTCGAGAAATTGAACATTGGCCGAAAGCGGCGCAGAGGCGGACCATGCGGGCCTGCAATCTAACAACCCTTGGAGCCAACGTGAAGATCGTCGAAATCCGCGAGATAACCCTGCCCATCAGCTCGCCCATCCGCAATGCCTACATCGACTTCAGCAAGATGACGCTGAGTCTAGTGGCCGTCATCACCGACGTCATCCGCGATGGAAAGCCGGTGGTCGGCTACGGCTTCAACTCCAACGGGCGCTACGGCCAGGGCAAGCTGATGCGCGAGCGCTTCATCCCGCGCATTCTCGAAGCCGACCCGGCCTCGCTGGTCAACGATGCGGGCGACAACCTCGATCCGCACAAGATCTGGGCCGCGATGTTCACCAACGAGAAGCCCGGCGGCCACGGCGAGCGCTCGGTCGCCATCGGCACCATCGACATGGCCGTGTGGGACGCGGTGGCCAAGATCGAAGGCAAGCCGCTCTTCCAGTTGCTGGCCGACCGCTACGGCAACGGCCAACCGAATCGCAAGATCTTCGTCTACGCCGCCGGCGGCTACTACTACCCGGGCCAGGACCACGGCAAGCTCAAGGACGAGATGAAGAGCTACATCGACCGCGGCTACACGGTGGTCAAGAAGAAGATCGGCGGCGCCTCGCTCGACGAAGACCTGCGCCGCATCGACTCGATCATGGAAGTGTTGCAGGACGGGCAGAAGTTGTGCGTCGACGCCAACGGCCGCTTCGACCTGGAGACCGCCATCGCGTACGCCAAGGCGCTCTCGCAATACGACCTCTTCTGGTACGAGGAGCCGGGCGACCCGCTCGACTTCGAACTGCAAGCGGCTCTCCGCAATTTCTACAAGAACCCGATGGCCACGGGCGAAGACCTGTTCTCGATGCAGGACGCGCGCAACCTCATCCGCTACGGCGGCATGCGCCCGGACCGCGACTGGCTGCAGTTCGATTGCGCGCTGAGCTACGGCCTCGTCGAATACCTGCGCACGCTCGACATGCTGAAGGAACACGGTTGGTCGGCCAGCCGCTGCATCCCGCACGGCGGCCACCAGATGTCGCTGAACATCGCCGCGGGCCTGGGCCTCGGCGGCAACGAGAGCTACCCCGATCTGTTCCAGCCCTTCGGCGGCTTCCCCGATGGCGTGAAGGTCGAGAACAGCTTCGTCACGCTGCCCGACCTGCCGGGCATCGGCTTCGAAGGCAAGGCGGATCTGTATGCGCACATGAAGGCGCTGTCGGCCTGAAGGCGCGAATAAACCTGCTGCGCGACCCCAGGTCGCTACGGTTTCTTTCGCGCCTTCGCACGCTGTACCCACAGCAACCAGGCGCCTCGGCCCCGATGTCACCCGGTTCTGGTCTAAATTTGCAGCATGAAGAGATTTACTCTGGGCTTGATGACGCTTGCCGTCGCGACGACCAGCTTGGCCAGCCCTGGCGAGACACCCGTCACCGCGCCGGGCCCGCTGGCGCCGCTCCGCGGTCTCATGCTGACCCCGACGAAACAGAGTGCGCCGGTCGTGCTCATCATCCCCGGGTCCGGCCCAACCGACCGCGATGGCAACAGCCCTTTGGGTATCAAGGCGTCCACGTACAAACTGCTGGCGCAGGCGCTTGCCGCCAAGGATGTTGCCACTGTGCGGATCGACAAGCGCGGCCTGTTCACCAGCGCCGAGGCGGTGGCCGACGCCAATGCGGTGACGATTCAGGAATACGCGCACGACGTGCGCCAGTGGGTGGGCGCCATACGGCAACTGACCGGCGCTGCATGCGTCTGGGTGCTGGGGCACAGCGAAGGCGGGCTGGTAGCTTTGGCCGCTGGCGCGAGCGATCCCGGCACCTGCGGATTGATTCTGGTCGCCGTACCGGGCCGGCCGATGGGTCAGGTGCTTCGCGACCAGCTCAGGGCAAACCCGACGAACGCGCCGCTGCTGGATCAGGCCTTCGCGACGATCGACGAACTGGAGGCCGGACGCCGCGTGAGCCCGCGTGACATCCAGCCGGTGTTGCGGCCGCTGTTCAATCCGCGCATTCAAGACTTCCTGATCAGCACGTTCGCGCTTGATCCAGCAGTGCTGATAGCGGATTCCGCCAAGCCTGCGCTGATCCTTCAGGGCGAGCGGGACGTGCAGGTGAGTGCAGCCGACGCGCACCGCCTGTCGCAGGCGGCGTCGGCGCGATCCAGACTGGCGCTGTTACCGGACACCAACCATGTACTCAAGCGCGTGACGACGGACGACCGCGCGACAAATCTCGCAACCTACGCAGACCCCGATTTGCCACTTGCACCCCGCGTCGCGGAGACCATTGCCGATTTCATCGCGGAGGCTGCAAGACAAGAAGGGCGATGAGCAGAGCCGTCACGTGAAGCCGCGCACGGCGACGACAATGCCGCCATGGCGCAAGGCAAACGAATCTCTGCGGACATCGACAGCGGTGCCCTCCAGTCCATCAAGGCCATGGGCCTCGCGGCCAGGGCCGCACGCATGGGCGCTGGCGAGGGCCAGGCCAGCGCGGCGACGCGGCTGGGCGTGCATGTGCAGACCATCGGACGGATCGAGTCGGGTGAGCCGGGCGTGGCGGTGGGGCATGTGCTGGGGCTGCTCGCGCTCTACGGCATCTCCGTGCGGATACCGTCGGCGGATTGACGTCGTGCCGTCGGGCCCGGTGCAGGCCGACTGACAGCGGCGTGTCCCGGACGTGATGGCGCCGCCGAATCGGCATGCGCATGATCGGGCCATGAATTTCGATGACGTCGTCCAGCAGCGCCGCAGCATCCGCGGCTACCAGAACAAACCGGTTTCCAAAGCACTGATCCGTGAGGTACTGGCGCTTGCGTTGCGGGCCCCGAGCTCCCTCAACACGCAGCCCTGGAATTTTTATGTGGTCACCGGCGCGGTGCTCGACCGCATCCGCCAGGGAAACGTGGAGCGCAACCTGGCGGGTGTGCCGGACTCGCGCGAGTTCCGCATGGGCCCCGGCTATGAAGGCGTGCACCGCGAGCGGCAGATCGGCATCGCCAAGCAGCTCTTTGGCGCGATGGGTATCGAGCGCGAGAACAAGGACAAGCGCAACGAGTGGGTGCTGCGCGGCTTTCGGCAATTCGATGCGCCAGTGTCGATCGTGGTCACCTACGACCGCGCCATCCAGGGCAGCGACATCGCACCGTTCGACTGTGGCGGCGTGGTCAACTGCATCGTCAATGCAGCCTGGTCGCGAGGCCTCGGCTGCGTCATCAACAGCCAGGGGATCATGCAGTCGCCGGTGGTGCGCGCAGAGGCGGGCATTCCCGACGACCAAGTGATTCAGACCTGCATCGCGATGGGGTGGCCCGACGAGGCGTTCCCGGCCAACGCCGTGGTCTCCCAGCGCAAATCGGTGGATGAAGCCGCCACCTTTGTGGGCTTCGACGACTGACCGGCCTCTGGGACGCGCGGAAGTGTGTCCGTCCGACAGGCGCGGGGCGCCGCGCGCGTAGATTCGACTCTTCAGTCATCCATCGGGAGTTGCCATGCGGAAGAAGACCATGAGGTACATCGCGTCGAGGTTGGCGCCGCTCGCATGCGCGGCGCTGCTGGTCGCCTGCAGCACGGGCCCCGTGAAGCAGGCGCAGTGGATCGATCCGGCGCTCGGCGCGCAATCGGGCTTGCTGCGCGGCGCGCCGGTCCTGGTCGCCTGTGACTTCGTTGACACCGCGGTGCGCCAGATCTGCCAGGACGAACTGGTGCAGGCGGTGCGAGGCCAGGGTGGCAATCCCGTCATCGCACCGGCTGGCACCGTGCTGCTGGGCGACCGGGAGCCGGACGCGCAACTGCTCGCGTCGGCGGCGGCCATCGGCGCGAGGGCTGTCGTGGTGATGACCTTGACGCCCGTGGCCAGCGCCGCCGGATCGGGCGTCTCACTGGGCCTGGGTGGCTTCAGCTTCGGTGGGGGCAGCGGTGTGGGCGGAAGGAGCCCCCATCCGAGCCGCTCCGCGAC
>SEGS01000022.1 GCA_004210915.1 Variovorax sp.
GCACCCCAACGACGACGTGAACAAGAGCCAGTCGTCCAACGACGTGTTCCCCACCGCATCGCACGTGGCCGCGGTCGACGCGCTGACCAACAAGCTGCTGCCGGCCATCGACCTGCTCAAGACCACCCTAGATGCCAAGGCCAAGGCCTTCGACCACATCGTCAAGATCGGCCGCACCCATCTGCAGGACGCCACGCCACTGACGCTGGGCCAGGAGATCTCGGGCTGGGTTGCGCAACTGGAGCATGGCAGGAAGCACGTGCAGGCCGCGTTGCCGCACCTGTACGAACTGGCGCTTGGCGGCACCGCTGTGGGCACCGGCCTCAACGCCCCCAAGGGCTATGCGGAAGGCGTGGCGAAAGAGATCGCCAGCATCACCGGCCTGCCGTTCGTCACCGCGCCCAATAAGTTCGAATCCCTGGCCTCGCAGGACGGCTTGGTGCACGCACACGGCGCGCTCAAGACGCTGGCCGCCAGCCTGACCAAGATCGCCAACGACGTGCGCTGGCTGGCCAGCGGCCCGCGCAGCGGCATCGGCGAACTGAGCATCCCCGAGAACGAACCCGGCTCGTCCATCATGCCGGGCAAGGTCAACCCGACGCAGAGCGAGGCCGTGACCATGCTGGCCGCCCAGGTGTTCGGCAACGACGTGGCCATCAACATCGGCGGCGCCTCCGGCAACTTTGAGCTGAACGTGTTTCGCCCGCTCGTGGCGCACAACTTCCTGCAGAGCGTGCGGCTGCTGGCCGACGGCATGGTCAGCTTCAACGACAACTGCGCGGTGGGCATCGAGCCCAACCTCGACCGCATCGCCCACCTGGTCGAGCAGTCGCTGATGCTGGTCACCGCGCTGAACCCGCACATCGGCTACGACAAGGCCGCCTACATCGCCAAGAAGGGCCACAAGGAAGGCCTGAGCTTGCGCGAGGCGGCCATCGCCTCGGGCCACGTGACGGGCGAGCAGTTCGACCAGTGGGTGATCGCCGCGAACATGGTCGGGCGATAAATCGGTCGCCCCTCAGCGCCGTCGACGATCGCGCAGCCAGCCCACCACGTTGTCGGCCAATTCACCGAAGCCGGTGTCGGCCATGGCAGGCGCGCGGTCGAGTTCGAGTTCTTTGATGAGCTCCCGCGCCTTGGCGTGATCCTGTGCGGCGGCCAGGCGCAGCCAGCGCTCGGCTTCCACCAGATCGGGCGCCACGCCGTCGTACTGCAGATGCATGCGCGCCATGTTCATCTGCGCGGCGGCAAGACCTTTCTCGGCCGCGCTGCGGTAGTGGTCCATCGCCGCGGTCAGGCTGACGGGCCCGCCGATGCCTTTGGCGATCAAGGTGCCCAGTTGGTTCAGGCTTTCAGCGTGGCCCTGCGCGGCCGCGCGCTCCCACAATGCGCGCGCCTGATCGGGGTCGCGCGGCACCCCGTCGCCTTTGAGCAGGCGCATGGCCTGCGCGTTCAGCGCGGCAGGAGTGTCGTCGTCGACCAAGGGCTCAGGCGCGGGCGCTGCGGTCACTGTGTCGATATCGATGCCGGCGGGCAAGGGCGGGGCCGGCGCGGCCCACGGGTCATTGCCCTGTGCGGCCGGCAGTGCAGGTGGCCAGGGTCGACCGGGCAAAGGCGGCAAGGGCTGGGCGCGTCGTTCGGCCTCCAGCAGGGCGGCGGGCCACCAGGCTTGGGCGCGCCACTGCAGCCCCTGGGTGTTCGCGGCTTGCGCGGGGTTGAGGAACAGCCGTTCGCACAGCGCGTCCAGCGGGAGAAAGAAGGCGGCGTCTTCCGTGCGTGCCTGGCCGAAGCGGGCGCACAAGGCCGCGCGCAATGGCTGGCCGAGCAGGGGCTGTTGCGGCGCGAGGGCTGCAGCCTGTGCGGCGTTGAGCCACAGCGGCGCCTTACCCAACGCACGACCCAGCACCTCGCCCGCATAGAAAGCCAGCAGGTAAAGCAGCTGGCGTTGCGCAGGGTCGGCCAGAAACTGCGCCTGTTCTGGTTGGCGTGCGTTGCGCAAAGCGTCCAGAAAGGCGTCGATGCGCGCCAGGCTGGCGGGCGAATAGTCGAGCCGGCAGCGCCGCAGCAGCGGCTCGAAGGCCAAGCCGCTGCCGAAGGGCTGGCGATGCTCCCAAAGCGCCAAAGTGTGCTGGGCGGCGGCGCTGAGGCTCATGGTTGCTTTGTTGCCCGACGCTGGATCAGCGGATCAGTTGGGCGCGCCCGACGCCTTGGCGTGCCCCGCCGCCATGAGTTTGTCGGTGTAGGCAATGGCCATCGCCGAGAACAGGAAAGCGACATGGATCACGGTTTGCGCGATCAGCACCTTCTCGGTGTAGTTGTCGGCGTTGATGAAGGTTTTCAGCAGATGGATCGAGCTGATGCCGATGATCGACAGGCCCAGCTTCACCTTGAGCACAGAGGCGTTCACGTGGCTGAGCCACTCGGGCTGGTCGCGGTGGCCGTCGAGGTCAAGGCGCGAGACGAAGGTCTCGTAGCCGCCAACGATCACCATGATGAGCAGGTTGGAGATCATCACCACGTCGATCAGCGCCAGCACCACCAGCATGATCACCGTTTCGTTGAGCGTGGTCACCGGCGCGGTGGTCTTGTAGCCGATGCTGGTCACCAGCAGTTCCAGCGCGTGCTGATTGCCGAACGCTGCTTCGACCAGGTGCCACAGCTCTTTCAAAAAGTGCATCACGTAAACGGCCTGCGCCACGATCAATCCCAGATACAGCGGCAGCTGCAGCCATCGGCTGGCGAAGATCAACTTGGGCAGCGGGCGCAGCGGCGAACCCCGACGTGCAACGGGTGGATTCAGGGGGTCAAAACGTTCGGGTGCGGCCATGGGGTCCTCGGAGCAAGGGCGCGATTCTAGGGCGAGGGCGCGACCACCGGATGACGCTTCACGCGGCGCCAGGCCGCGGTGGCTTCCTGCGTCAGTGACCCGTAAGTGGGCCGCCCGACATTACGGCCGAGACCACGTCGTGGCCGAAGGAGACAAAGACAAATGAGCACCCCATCGCAGAACATCGAGTCCGTCCTGGTCGAAAACCGGGTCTTTCCGCCGGATGACCGCGCCACCGCCGGCGCCCGCATCTCCGGCATGGCTGCTTACGAGGCGCTGTGCAAGGAGGCCGAACAGGATCCGGACGGCTTCTGGACGCGGCAGGCCCAGGCCAACCTGCAATGGACGAAACCCTTCACGCGCACGCTCGACGAATCGAACGCGCCGTTCTATCAATGGTTCGGCGACGGTGAACTCAACGCCTCGGCCAATTGCCTCGACAAACACATCGGCACGCCGGTCGAGAACAAGACGGCGATCATTTTTGAAGCCGACGACGGCACCGTCACCCAGGTCACCTACAAGGAACTGCTGGCGCGCGTGAGCCAGTTCGCCAACGCGCTCAAGTCGCGCGGCATCCAGAAGGGCGACCGCGTCATCGTCTACATGCCGATGACCATCGAAGGCGTGATCGCGATGCAGGCCTGCGCCCGCATCGGCGCGACGCACAGCGTGGTGTTCGGCGGCTTTTCGGCGAAGGCGCTGCAGGAGCGGATCATCGACGCGGGCGCGGTGGCGGTGATCACCGCCAACTTCCAGCTGCGCGGCGGCAAGGAACTGCCGCTCAAGGCCATCGTCGACGACGGCATCGCGCTGGGCGGTTGCGAATCGATCAAGACGGTGTTCGTCTACGAGCGCACGCCGACGGCCTGGACGCGCTTCGACGGGCGTGACATCAGTTTTGCCGAAGCGCTGCAAGGCCAGAGCACCGAGTGCGTGCCCGTTCCCGTGAACGCGGAGCACCCGCTGTTCATCCTCTACACCTCGGGGTCGACCGGCAAGCCCAAGGGCGTTCAGCACGCCACGGGCGGCTACCTGCTGTGGGCCAAGCTCACGATGGACTGGACCTTCGACATCCGGCCTGAAGACGTGTTCTGGTGCACCGCCGACATCGGCTGGATCACCGGCCACACCTACGTCGCCTACGGTCCGCTCGCGGCCGGTGCCACGCAGGTGGTGTTCGAAGGCATACCGACGTTCCCGCACGCCGGCCGCTTCTGGCAAATGATCGAGAAGCACAAGGTCTCGATCTTCTACACGGCGCCGACGGCGATCCGCTCGCTCATCAAGGCCGCGGAATCCGACGAGAAGGTGCATCCGAAGAACTGGAACTTGGACAGCCTGCGCATCCTCGGTTCGGTCGGCGAGCCGATCAATCCGGAAGCGTGGATGTGGTACCACCGGAACATCGGCCACGAGAAGTGTCCGATTGTCGACACCTTCTGGCAGACCGAAACGGGCGGTCACGTCATCACGCCGCTGCCGGGCGCGACACCGCTGGTGCCGGGCTCGTGCACGCTGCCGTTGCCCGGCATCGCCGCGGCCATCGTCGACGAGACCGGCAAGGATCTGCCGCACGGTGCCGGCGGCATGCTGGTCATCAAGCGGCCCTGGCCCTCGATGATCCGCACCATCTGGAACGACCCCGAGCGCTTCAAGAAGGCTTATTTCCCGGAGGAAATGGGCGGGAAGATCTATCTGGCGGGCGACGGCGCAGTGCGCAGCGCCGACCGGGCCTACTTCCGGATCACCGGCCGCATCGACGACGTGCTGAACGTCTCGGGCCACCGCTTGGGCACGATGGAAATCGAATCGGCGCTGGTCTCGAAGACCGATCTGGTGGCCGAAGCGGCCGTCGTCGGGCGACCGGACGACGTGTCGGGTGAGGCGGTCTGCGCCTTCGTCGTGCTCAAGCGCGGTCGCCCGACCAGCGACGAAGAGGCGCGCAAGCTCGCGGCCGAGCTGCGCGCCTGGGTCGCGAAGGAGATTGGCCCCATCGCCAAGCCCAAGGACATCCGTTTCGGCGAGAACCTGCCCAAGACGCGCAGCGGCAAGATCATGCGGCGCCTGCTGCGCTCCATCGCCAAGGGCGAGGCGATCACACAGGACACCTCGACGCTGGAAAACCCCGCGATCCTCGAGCAGTTGGGCCAGGCCTACTGAGTTCGCCGTCGGCCCGCGCGCTGTAGGACGCCATCGTGTCCGCGTGCGGCCGGTAACGGCCCCTTCCACAGACTGAGGTAAAACCCCGGGGTCGCTGACCGCGCCATCCAGGCGCGGCAGCTTGTTCGACCAGACCCGAAGGAGGCGCCATGGGCGTGAGATCCGCATTTCTTTTCATCATCGTCCTGCTGATTGCGGCGTTGGCCGCGCTCAACTGGGGGACGCTGGCTGCGCCGGTGGTCATGTCACTTGGCTTCATGGACGTGACTGCGCCACTCGGGCTGGTCATGCTGGGCCTGACCGTGGCTCTGGGCGTGTTCTTCCTAGCCTACGTGATCTACCTGCAAAGCTCGGTGCTATTCGAAACCAAGCGCCACACCAAGGAGATGCAGGTGCAGCGCGATCTCGCCGACAAGGCCGAAGCCTCGCGTTTCACCGAGTTGCGCAATTTTCTCGAGGCGCAAGAGAACACGCACATGGCACGCAACGCCGAGCGCCACGCGGCCTTGCTCGCGCGCGTCGATGCACTCGAGAGCGCTTTCCGGCAGCGGGTCGATCAGTCGGACAACACGGTGGCCGCGCACATCGGCCAGCTCGAGGACCGCGTCAGCGGCGGCAGGACGTTGGGCGCCGACCTCCGCCCGCTGGGTTGAATCAGCCCGGCTGAGTTAGCGTTCAGGCCTCAGCGCAGCCTCAAGGCGTCGCCAGAATCCAGGCAGCCAGCTTCTTGCTGTCGGCTTCGCTCACCTGGTTGTTGGCCGGCATCGGCACCGGGCCCCACACGCCGGCGCCGCCCTTGATGATCTTGGTCGCGAGCAGATCGCCGGCCGCCTTGTTCCCTTTGTAACGGGCGGCAATGTCCTTGAAGGACGGCCCGAGCACCTTGCGCTCGACCGCGTGGCAGCTCATGCAGTTTTTGGTGGTGGCCAGCTTCAGGTCGGCCACCGCAGGTCCCATGGCGGCAATGCCGAATGTGGCTGCAAGCAGGGCTTTTTTCATGCGGTAATTTGTTAGGGCTGGGTTACATTTGGTCCCGAAGCGATTGTAGGCAGCGCACGGTGCGGTGGCCGGTATTCGCCCGAAAGACCGGAGAGGTTCGCGATGTGGTTCTTGCTGCTGGGCATCCTGGGCGTGGCCCTGAAATACCTGGAGATCGGCCCCGTCGCCGAACTCAGCTGGTGGATCGTGCTGATCCCCTTCGCCGTCACCCTCGCGTGGTGGGCCTGGGCCGATTCCTCGGGCTACACCAAGCGCAAGGTGATGGAGAAGGAAGACCGCCGCCGCGAGGCACGGATCGAGCGGCAGCGCAGCCAGCTCGGCATGCTGACCAGCCGCTCGACCGGCAAGCGCCGGAAGTAGGCGCGCCTCAGAATTTGTCGAGCACCGCGCCCGAGCTGGCGCTCGATGCGTTGAACGCGAACTTGGCCTGCACGCCTCGCGTATAGCGCGGTGCCGGCGCCTTCCAGCCCTCGCGACGCTTGGACAGCTCGGCTTCGGACACGTGCAGTTCCAGCACCAGCTTGTGCGCGTCGATGGTGATCGAGTCGCCTTCGTTCACGAACGCGATCGTGCCGCCCGCATACGCTTCCGGCGCGACGTGGCCGACCACCATGCCCCAAGTTCCGCCCGAGAAACGCCCGTCGGTGATGAGGCCGACGCTTTCGCCGAGGCCCGCGCCGATCAGCGCGCCGGTTGGCGCCAACATTTCCGGCATGCCGGGGCCGCCCTTGGGGCCGAGGTAGCGCAGCACCATCACGTCGCCCGCCTTGATCTTGCCGTCGAGGATCGCCTTGAGCGCCGACTGCTCGTCGTCGAACACGCGTGCCGGGCCGGTGATGACGGGGTTCTTCAAGCCCGTGATCTTCGCGACCGCGCCCTCGGGGCTGAGGTTGCCCTTGAGGATGGCGAGATGGCCTTCGGCGTACATCGGCTTGTCGATCGGGCGGATCACGTCCTGGTCGGCGCGCGGCACGTCGGGCACATCCTTCAGCACTTCGGCAATCGTCTGGCCGCTGATCGTGATGCAGTCGCCGTGCAGCAAGCCCGCGTTCAGCAGCACCTTCATCACTTGCGGAATGCCGCCGGCCTGGTGCAGGTCGACCGCGAGGTACTTGCCCGAGGGCTTTAGGTCGCACAGCACCGGCACCTTCTTGCGCATGCGCTCGAAGTCATCGATGGTCCAGTCGACTTCGGCCGCGTGCGCAATGGCCAGGAAGTGCAGCACCGCGTTGGTCGAACCGCCTGTGGCCATGATGACCGCGACCGCGTTCTCGATGGCCTTCTTCGTCACGATGTCGCGTGGCTTCAAGTCCTTCTTGATCGCCTCGATCAGCACCTTGGCCGAGTCCTTCGCCGAGTTTTCTTTCTCGTCGTGCGGGTTCGCCATGGTGGACGAGTAGGGGAGCGACAGGCCCAGCGCTTCGAACGAGCTCGACATCGTGTTGGCGGTGTACATGCCGCCGCACGAGCCGGTGCCGGGAATGGCACGCTTCTCGATCTGCAGCAGGTCTTCGTCGCTCATGTTGCCCGCGGCGTTCTGGCCGACCGCTTCGAACACGCTCACGATGTTCAGGTCCTGGCCCTTGTAGCGACCCGGCAGGATGGTGCCGCCGTAGACGTAGATCGCCGGCACGTTGGCGCGCAGCATGCCCATCATGCCGCCCGGCATGTTCTTATCGCAGCCGCCGACAACCAGCACGCCGTCCATCCACTGGCCGCCGACGCAGGTCTCGATGCAGTCCGAAATCACTTCGCGGCTCACCAGCGAATACTTCATGCCTTCGGTGCCCATCGCCATACCGTCGGAGATGGTGGGCGTGCCGAACACCTGCGCGTTGCCGCCGGCCTCTTCAATGCCTTCGATCGCCGCGTCGGTGAGTTTTTGCAGGCCCGAGTTGCACGGCGTGATGGTGCTGTGCCCGTTGGCGACGCCGACCATCGGCTTCTTGAAGTCGGCCTCTTCGTAGCCCATCGCGTAGAACATCGAGCGGTTGGGCGCGCGGCTCTTGCCATCGACGATGTTGATGGAACGGCGGTTGATCGGCGTGTCGGCCATGGCGGTCTCTTTTCTGGTGGGGAAATCGTGGACGCCAAGTATCCGACGAAGCATTGATTGCTTCCAATCCTATTTGGATGCCCGATTGATATGCTCGGCATATGAATGAAGCCTCGGTCGACCTCCGTGTCTGGCGGCAGTTCGTGGCCGTGGCCGAAGAGCTGCACTTCGGCCGTGCCGCCGCGCGCCTGCACATGACGCAGCCGCCCGTCACGCAGGCCATCGCGCAGCTGGAGAAGACGCTCGGCGTGATGCTGTTCGACCGCACGCGTCGCCGCGTGGCGCTTACGCCGGCCGGCGAGGCGCTGCTGCCGGACGTGCGCGAGCTGCTGGCCCGCGCGCAAGCGTTGCCGTTGCGCGCACGGGCCGCAGCGGCGGGGCAGGTGGGCCGCGTGCGGCTGGCCTTCGTGTCGACCATTGGCTTCGAGACGCTGCCGGTCTGGGTGCGCGAATTCCGCATGCAATGCCCCGAGGTCGCGCTGGAACTGGTCGAGGCGACCGGCGACGTGCAGCTCGAAGCGCTGGCGCGCGGCGACATCGACGCCGGGCTCATGCTGCATTCGCCGGGCTTCGCGCCGCCCGAGCTGGCGCGGCTGGCTGTGGCCGAAGAACCGCTGGTGCTCGCGCTGCCGGCCGCGCACCCGCTTGCCAGGGCCGAGCCGCTGCGGCTTGAAGACGTGCTGGCCGAGCCGCTGGTGATCTTCCCGCGCCGCATCGTGCCCTCGCTGCACGACGCGATTTACGGGCTCTACCAGTCGGCCGGTCGCGCGCCCGCGGTGGCGCAGGAGGCCATCCAGATGCAGACCATCGTCAACCTCGTGTGGGGCGGACTGGGCGTGGCGTGGGTGCCCGAGAGCGTCACGCAGTTCCGCCGTGCGGGCGTGGTCTACCGCCGTGCCGATGCGCTGGTGGCGCCGGGCCGCGGCCGCAAAACAGCACCGGCGCTGCCCGCCTGCGAGACCAGCCTCGTGTGGCCGCAGCAGGTCGCGAACGCGGCTTTGACGCGCTTCGTCGACTTTGTGCGCGACCGCCGCTGACCGGGCGTTTGCTACTGCTTGGATAGCTAGACCCGCAGTACTTGCGGGCGCTTCAGGCACTTTTGGCTTGAACTTCGGGGAAGGTCACGCCGGTGGCCAGCGAATGTCGATGTGCACGTTGTTGAAGTCGGGGTCGTCTTCGCTGCCTGCGTGGGTGCAGACCATGCCTTCGGGCAACGCCTTCATCCGGATCGCCTGACCTTCGGCAATGACGCCGCCCAAGGCCTGGAACTCGATGAAGCGGTCGATCAGGTCCTTCACGGCGGCCGCGTGAGGGGCCGGCACGTGGCGCACGCTGAGGTCTGGCCGACCGAACTTGCGCATGCCGCGCGTGTGGAACCAAGTGGTGCCCCCGGGTTCGGCTGAAGTGAGGATGACCACGTGCCGGTGCACAACGGGTCGGGCGGGTTCGAACACCTGCGTCTTCCAGGCCTCGGGCGACCACCATTGCAGGCTCTGTGGATCGAAGACGCCGACGCCCTCGTGGTCCAGCAAGCAGGTCACCAGTCCGATCGTATTGCGCAGCTCGTTGAGCGTGGGCGCGTCGTCCAGCGTGCCGCGCAGCACGACGCAACGCGTCTGTTCGGCGATCCGGCGCGCCAGGGTCGCGTCGGTCGCCTGAAGCGCGTTCCACAGAAGGCCCTCGCGGAATGAGTCCAGCACCTCGGGGTGGCTGTCCGGCCCATAGGTCATGAGGTCGAGCGCTGCCGGAATCCCATCGCAACGGTAGCGGCTGCGTGACAGCTTCATGTCTTCAGCGCGGCTGCCGAAGACGACATAAAACACGAAGGGCCGACCGCCTCCCGGCGTGTGATGCAGGCGTGGCCATTGCGATAGCGGTTCGCTCATGAAACTCCCTTTGAAGACGTGCTGCCTTGAAATGGTGTGACCGGCACGATGTCCGGCGGCAGGATGCGCCCTGTCACGTCACCTGGCCGGCGCGTCCAGGCTCGGCGCCAGCAGCGTTTGCAGCCAACCGCTGAACATCCGCACCCGCAGCGCGAGATGGCGGCGGTGGGGGTACACCAGATGCACGGGCATGGGGGCGGCGCGCGCGTCGGGCATGACCTCGACCAACTCACCCGCCGCGAGGTGTTCGCGCACGTCGTAGGCGGGGATCTGAATCAGCCCGAGCCCGGCGAGCGCGCAAGCGATATAGGTCTCGGCGTTGTTCGCGGCCACGGCGCCTGACAGATTCAGTGTGTGTCGCTGTCCGCTGCTCACCCATTCCCACGGCGCACTTTTCGCGCTGCCGGGGCTGAGGTAGTGCACCTCTTGGTGCGCGCCCGGCACGGCCAGGTCGGCAGGCTGCTGCGGCGTGCCGTGGCGCGCGAGGTAGGCGGGGCTGGCGCAGTTGATCAGCGCGAATTGCCCCAGCGGCCGGGCCACCAGGCTGTTGTTGGCCAGAGGCCCGACGCGCAGCGCGCAGTCCACGCCCTCCAGCACCAGGTCGATCATGCGGTCGCTGGAGCCCAGCTCCAGCTCGACGCCGGGGTGCAGCGCCAGAAACTGCGGCAGCGCCGGCGCGATGAGCCGGCGCGCGATGCGGCTGGGCGCGTCCACGCGCAGGCGGCCGGTGGCGCCCTGGTTGCCGGGCCGGAACTGCAGTTCGAGCTCTTCGGCATCGGCGACCAGTGACTGGGCGCGCTCCAGCAGCGCCTCGCCATCGGCGGTCAGGCTCACACGGCGCGTGGTGCGGTGCAGCAGGCGGGTGCCAAGACGGGTTTCCAGTTGCTGTACGGCGCCGGAGACGGTCGCGCGCGGCAGCCCCAAATGGTCGGCGGCTTGCGCGAAGCTGCCGCATTCGGCGATGCGGACGAAGACGTTCAGCTGATCGATGCGATCCATCGGAGGCGGCCTGGGTGATTGTTTGGAAAACTCGATCAGTCTAGACGGAACGCGCCTATTGATCAGAAATTTATGACCAATAAGATGCAGGCTCGTCACTCATCAAGGATCCGCTACATGTCTCACCCCACTCTTCAAGGCAAGGTCGCCGTCATCGCCGGCGGCGGTAAAAACCTCGGCGCGCTGATCGCTGAACAGTTCGTCGCGGCCGGCGCCAAGGGCCTGGTGCTGCACTACAACAGCGACGCCTCGCGTCCCGAGACCGAGAAGACCGCCGCCGCCCTCAAGGACAAGGGCGCCGACGTCATCACGTTCCAGGGCAACCTCGCGGTGGTCGACAACAACGTCAAGCTGTTCGATCTGGCCCAGTCGCACTTCGGTGAAGTGAACGTGGCCGTGAACACGGCGGGCGTGGTCATCAAGAAGCCCATCGCCAACGTGACCGAGGCCGACTACGACAAGAGCTTCGACGCCAACGCCAAGGCCGCGTTCTTCTTCATCCAGCAGGCCGGTCGCATACTGGCCGAGCGCGGAAGCATCGTGACCATCGTGAGCTCGCTGCTGGCGGCCTACACCGACAGCTACGCCGTCTATCCGGGCAGCAAGGCGCCGGTGGAGCACTACACGCGCGCGGCGTCCAAGGAGTTCGGTTCGCGTGGCATCAACGTCAACGCCATCGGCCCCGGCCCAATGGACACGCCGTTCTTCTACGGCCAGGAGTCCAAGGAATCGTCGGCGTACCACGCGTCCGCCGCTGCGCTGTCGGGCTTCTCGAAGAAGGGGCTGACGGATATCGAGGACATCGCCCCCCCATGGCTGTCGAAGGAAGCGCGGGCGACCTGATCAAGGTCGTGAGTTTGCTGGGCGCGGCCGTGGTGGCGGTGCCCTTGTTCAAGAAGATCGGACTGGGCTCGGTGCTCGGATACCTGGCCGCGGGCCTGGCGATCGGTCCGTTCGGCTTCAAGCTGTTCACCGATCCGCAGGCCATCCTGCACGTGGCCGAACTGGGCGTGGTGATGTTCCTGTTCGTCATCGGGCTGGAGATGCAGCCCTCCCACCTGTGGAGCCTGCGCAAACAGATCTTCGGCTTGGGCAGCCTGCAATGCCTGGTGTGCGGACTGCTGTTGACGCTGGTGGGCATTTCGTTCGGCTACCCGCTGGCCGTCGCCTTCGTCTGCGCGATGGGCTTCGTGCTCACGTCGACCGCCATCGTGATGCAACTGCTCGGGGAGCGTGGCGACATCGCTGCACCGCGCGGGCAGCGCATGGTGTCGATCCTGCTCTTTGAAGACCTGCTGATCGTGCCGCTGCTGGCGCTGGTGGCCTTCATCGCACCCCCGGCGCTGGACGCCGCCGTGGCGCCATCGCGCTGGGGCGTGATCGGCCTGGCGCTGGGCGCGCTGGCTGCGCTGGTGGCTGCAGGCGTGTGGCTGCTGAATCCGTTCTTCCGCATCCTGGCGAATGCCAAGGCGCGCGAGGTCATGACGGCCGCGGCGTTGCTGGTGGTGCTGGGCGCCGCGCTGCTGATGCAACTGGGCGGCTTGTCGATGGCCATGGGCGCGTTCCTGGCGGGCGTGCTGTTGTCCGAGTCCACCTTCCGCCACCAGCTGGAGGCCGACATCGAGCCGTTCCGCGGATTGCTGCTGGGGCTGTTCTTCCTTGGCGTGGGCATGTCGCTCGATCTGGCGGTGGTTGCCACCAACTGGAAGCTGATCGTCGCCGGCGTGCTGGCGCTCATGGCGACCAAGGCGCTGTGCATTTATGCCGTGGCGCGCTTCGCCAAGAGCTCGCATGCCGATGCGCTCGATCGCGCCGTGCTCATGGCTCAGGGCGGCGAGTTCGCTTTCGTGCTGTTCTCGGCGGCACTGGGCGCGCGCGTGATCGACGCCACCGTCAACGCCAACATGACGGCGATCGTCGTGCTGTCCATGGCCTTGACACCGCTGGTCGTGCTGGCGCACCAGCGCTGGGGTCCGCGCACTGCCGAATCGATGGAGGGCGTCGAAGCGGCGCAGGACCGGCAGGCCAGCGTGCTGGTGATCGGCTTCGGCCGTGTCGGCCAGATCGCCAGCCAGGGTGTGGTGGCGCGTGGGGCTTCACTGACCGTGATCGACAACGACACCCAGGTGATTCGCGACGCACAGGCCTATCTGGGCTTCAAGGTCTACTACGGCGACGGCGCCCGGTCCGACGTGCTGCACGCCGCCGGCGCACACACGGCCAGCGCCATCCTTGTCTGCGTGAATGACAAGGCCGCGGCGACGCGCATCGCCGAGAGCGCCAAGCACGAATGCCCGCACGCGCGTGTGCTGGTGCGTGCCTACGACCGCGAGCACGCGGTGGAGCTGGTCAAGGCCGGGGGTGCGGACTTCGTGATGCGCGAGACCTTCGAATCGGCCATGAAGATGGGTTACGAAGCCATGCTGGCCACCGGTGCGACGGTGGACGAAGCGGCTGAAGTGATCGGCGATCTGCGCCGCCTCGACAGCGAACGTTTCGACCTGGAAGTGGCGGGTGACGCCTTCGCCGGCCGCGCGTTGTTGCAGGCGCGCCTGCGCAAGCACGACAGCCGCGATGCCGGCACGGAGGCCCCGGTTGTCTGAAGCTGTTGCCGCACCAACGCTCGCCGAGGCGGCCAGCGTGGTTGCCTTCTGGCGGGAGGCCGGCGAGAAGCGGTGGTTCACCAAGGACGCGGCCTTCGATCGGAATTTCGGTGAGCGCTTCCGCGAACTGCATCTCGCTGCCGCCGCGCGCCGCTGCGACGACTGGCTTGCCACCACCGAAGGTGCGCTGGCGTTGCTCCTGCTGCTGGACCAATACCCGCGCAACGTTTTTCGCGGCACCGGCCATATGTATGCGACCGATCCGCTGGCACGCTTCTTTGCGAAGCGGGCGCTCGATGCTGGGCTGGATGCACAGACGCCTGTTGACCTGCGCCTGTTCTTCTACCTGCCGCTGTCGCACTCCGAGGAGATCGGCGACCAGCAGCGCGCGCTCGCGCTGCACCGCCCGCTCGGCGACGTGGCCACCCGCCACGCACAACGCCACCTGGACATCGTGGCCCGCTTCGGCCGCTTCCCGCACCGCAACCCGATGCTGGGCCGCACCACCACGCCGGACGAGGCCGAGTTCCTGCGCGCCGGAGGCTTCGCGGGCTGACATTGCGATGCATCAGCCGTTGAGCGGGCGGGCACAATCCCCGCCATGCTCATGTACCCGCAGATCAACCCCGTCGCGCTCCAGCTCGGTCCGCTCGCCATCCACTGGTACGGCCTGACCTACCTGGCCGCTTTCGCGCTCTTCTATTTTCTCGGCACGCGCCGGTTGCGGCACGAACCCTTCCGCTCGCTGCATACCTTCGACTTCATGAAGGCAGGCGGCACGGCATCCTGGAGCCGCAAGGACGTCGAAGACATCCTGTTCCTCGGCGTCATGGGCGTCATCGTCGGCGGCCGGCTCGGCTACTGCCTGTTCTACAAGCCTGGCTACTACCTCACGCACCCGCTTGAAATCCTCTTCGTCTGGCAGGGTGGCATGAGCTTCCACGGCGGCTTCCTTGGCGTGATGGCCGCCATGCTGTGGTTTGCGCGGTCCCGCGCGCGCCCCTTCTGGCAGGTGATGGACTTCGTCGCGCCGTGCGTGCCGACGGGGCTCGCAGCCGGGCGCGTGGGCAACTTCATCAATGGCGAACTCTGGGGCCGCTTCAGCAGCCCCGACCTGCCATGGGGCATGGTGTTTCCGCAGAGCGGCTCGATGCTGCCGCGCCACCCGTCGCAGATCTATCAGTTCCTGCTCGAAGGGCTGCTGCTCTTCGTCATCGTATGGCTCTATGCGCGCAAGGAGCGCAAGACAGGCCAGGTTGCCGCGGTCTTCTGCGCCGGCTATGGGGTGATGCGCTTCGTCGCTGAATTCTTTCGCGAGCCGGACGACTTCCTGGGCCTGCAGGCGTTGAGCCTGAGCCAGGGGCAGTGGCTCAGCCTGCCGATGATTGCCTTCGGCATCGGGCTCTGGCTCTGGGCGGCGCGGCAGCCGGTTCGCGCTTCGACGGCAGGGTAAATCCCCGGTCTTTTTTTCGTGCGGAGGGCTTGCCCCGAGCACCGCTTCACGCGCAAAATTTCGCGTAATTACAGGAAATTACGCGACATCCATGCGCCTGATCACCAACTCCCTGCACGACGAAGTCGCCGCCACGTTGCGCGAGCAGATCTTCGCCGGCCTGCTGGTGCCAGGGACTTTTCTCGACGAAGCGGCGCTGTGCCAGCAGCTCGAGATTTCGCGCACGCCATTGCGCGAGGCGTTGAAGGTGCTCACAGCCGAAGGCCTCTTGCGACATGAGCCGCGCCGAGGCTGCTTCGTCAACGAGGTGACGGAGCGCGATCTGGATGAAATCTTTCCCGTCATCGCGCTGCTCGAAGGCCGCTGCGCGTACGAGGCGGCGCGCAACGCCAGCGACGCCGAGCTGCGCGAACTCGACGTGCTGCACGACAAGCTCGCGCGGCATGCGAAGGCGCGGCGCATCAACGACTATTACGCGACCAACCACGTGATCCACGAGGCGATCATCACGCTGGCCAACAACCGGTGGCTGGCCCAGGTGATCGGTGATTTGCGCAAGATCCTGAAGCTCGCGCGGCTGCAGCAGCTGCACGCGCCCGGTCGGCTGGAGCAAAGCCTGTCCGAGCACCTGGCTGTTTTTGCAGCGCTCAAGGCGCGCGACAGCGAAGGCGCCGAGGCCGCCATGCGGACCCACCTGACACGGCAACGCGAGGCGCTGCGCGAAGTGGCGCAGCAACGCAAACTGAGGTTGATGTCATGAACGCCACCACCTGGCTCGAACGCAGCGTCTCCCGACTTCGAACTGGCCGCAAGGCGCCGGCAGAGGAGGGCGAGGCCGCAGTGGCGGCCGAAGCGGCTCCCGTGCGGTCCACACGCGAACGCCTCGATGCGACCCTGCGCCAGAAGAACGAAGCCCTGTCGCCGCGTGCCCTGCGTCGCACGCTGACCGAGTTGCGCGCGGTGATCGACCCGGCCATCAGCGAAGTCGAAGGCGGCCGACGCGCGCGCGTCCTGCAGGATTGGTACGAGGCCGCGCCAGTGGAAGAGCGCCGCGATCTCTGGTTGCTCATGAGCGAGATCTTCGTCGCCGATCCCGAGAAGGCCAAGACCGCGCAAGCCCAGTTCGCTGCCGCCCTGGGCACGCCCGACGAGGCGGTGGCCGAGGTCAACTACCGGCGCGCCACGGTCTCGCCGCGCCGCCGGCTGTTGCAGCGATTCAGCGTGTATCCCGAGGGCATTCCGTTTCTGGTGAACATGCGGGCCGAGATGCAGCCGATGCTCAAAGGCGACCGGCGCTTGCGCGCGCTGGATGTCGAGATGGAGTACATGTTCTCGACCTGGTTTGATGTGGGCTTCCTGGACTTGCGCCGCATCAGCTGGGACTCGCCCGCGTCGCTGGTCGAGAAGCTCATCAAGTACGAAGCGGTGCACGACATCAAGAGCTGGGCCGACGTCAAGAACCGGCTCGACTCCGACCGCCGCTGTTACGGCTTCTTTCACCCGCGGCTGCCGGGCGAGCCGCTGATCTTTGTGGAGGTGGCGCTGGTCGACGAGATGACCGACAGCATCACGCCGCTGCTTGACGAATCCGCGGCAGCGGCCGACCTCGACCGCGCGACGACTGCGATCTTCTATTCGATCAGCAACACGCAAAACGGCTTGCGCGGCGTGAGCTTCGGCGATTCGCTGATCAAGCGGGTGGTGGAAACGCTGAAGGAAGAATTCCCGCGGCTCAAGACCTTTGCCACGCTCTCGCCGATCCCCGGCTTCCGCGGCTGGCTGGGCAGGAACATGCCCGCCCACCTGGCGCGGCTGGACGATCGGCACCGGGCCGAGCTGGCCCGCGTCACCGGACTCGATGCCCCCGGCGCTGCAGAGCTGCTCGCGGCCCTCGACAAGCCGCTCGAACTGGCGGAGGCGTCACCGCTGCGCCAACTGCTGCTGACGGCGGCGGCGCACTACCTCGGCGGCGAAATGAGTGATGGCAAACCCGCCGATCCGGTGGCGCGCTTTCACCTGGGCAATGGCGCGCGCGTCGAGCGGCTCAACTGGGCCGGTGACCCGTCAGCCAAGGGCATCAAGCAGTCCTGGGGGCTGATGGTGAATTACCTCTACGATCTGCGCCGGCTCGACAAACACCGGGCCATGCTGGCGCAGGGCAGGGTGCCCATCTCGGGCGACATCGACGACTTGCTGTACAAAAACAAGAAGAGCTGACGGGGATTCTCAACAACAACGGAGACAAGCAACCATGAACACACTTTTTCAACGACGCGACATGCTGTGTATGGGCGCAGCAGGCGCCGCCGTCCTCAGCGGTGTTGCCCGCGCGCAGGCGGCCTGGCCCTCGAAGCCGGTAACGCTGATCGTTCCCTTTCCGGCCGGCGGTGGCACCGATGCGTTTGCGCGGCCGCTCTCGGCGCAGTTCGCCAAGGCGGCGGGCCAGTCCCTCATCATCGACAACCGCGGTGGTGCCGGCGGCACGCTGGGCGCCAGCATCGCCGCCAAGGGACAACCGGACGGCTACACCTTGTTCATGGGCGCCGTCCACCACGCGATCGCGCCGTCGATCTATCCGCGGCTCGATTACGACATCGAGAAGGACTTCGTGCCCATCATGCTTCTGGCCAACGCGCCGCAGGTGGTGGTGGTCAATCCGAAACGCGTGACGCAGACCACGCTCAAGGAGTTCGTGGCGTACGCGAAGAAGAACCCCGCGAAGATGAATTACGGCTCGGCCGGCGCCGGCACTTCCCATCACCTGGCGGGCGAACTCTTCAAGCAGCAGACGGGTACCTTCATCACGCACATTCCCTACCGGGGCGCCGGACCGATGCTGCAGGACCTGATCGCGGGCAACGTGGACGTGTGCTTCGACGGGCTCGGTTCCTCGTCGGCGCACATCAAGGGCGGCCGCATCAAGGCGCTGATGATGTCGGGCGCCAAGCGCAACGCGGCCTTCCCGGACGTGCCCTGCGCCGCAGAGGTCGGCCTGCCCGACTACACCGTGACCACCTGGTACGGCCTGTGGGCGCCGAAGGGCACGCCTGCCGACGTGCAGGCGCGCATCGTTGACGAGGTTCGAAAGAGCATGTCGACCGACGAGCTCAAGACCATCTGGGCTGCCAACGGCTCCGAGATTCCGAACCTGACGGGCGCCGCCTACGGCAGCTTCGTCAACTCGGAAATCAAGCGCTGGGCCACGGTCGTGAAAGCTTCGGGCGCCAAGCTCGAATGAGCATGGTCGCCACCGTCTCGCTGCAGCGCGAGGGGGCGATCGCGTTCGTCACGCTGTCGAACGTGGCGCGTCTGAATGCGATGACGCGAGCCATGTGGCGCGCATTGCGCGAGGTCTTCGAAGCGGCGGTCCGCGACGACGCGCTGCGTTGCATCGTGGTGCGCGGCGAGGGCGCTGCCTTCTGTGCCGGTGGCGACATCTCCGAATACCCGTCGTTCCGCTTCGACGAAGCGTCGCTGCGCGCCTTCCATGAGGACGAGGTGTGGGGCGCGCTGCAGGCGATGCTCGACTGCCCGATCCCGCTGATCGCACAGATCGAAGGCGCGTGCATGGGCGCGGGCCTCGAGATTGCCAGCTGCTGCGACATCCGTCTGGCGGGCGCGTCGTCGAAGTTCGGTGCGCCGATCGCCAAGCTCGGCTTCCCCATGGCGCCACGCGAAGCCGCGCTGGTGCACGCGTCGGTCGGCGATGCGCTGGCGCGCGACATCCTGCTGGCCGCCGGCGTGCACGACGCACAGCGGCTGCGCGATGCCGGTTTTCTGCTGACCGTGTGGCCCGACGCAGAGCTGCCCGCGGCGGCGCGTGCGCACGCCGGGCGCATCGCGGCGCTTGCGCCCGGGGCCGCGCGGCTCAACAAGCGCACCTTCGCGGCCTTGCGCCACACTGTCACCGCCGCATCGATCGCGTCTGCAGCAAGCGCTGCCCCGTCGGTCACAGACCTGATTTCCACGGCCTACGGCTATGCCGATACGGTCGAACACCGTGAAGGCATCGCCGCCTTCCTCGCCAAACGCGCACCCCAGTTCGGACCACCATGACGACTACCGCCAACGCCAACCTGTTCGCCGCCCTGCGCGCGGCCTTTCCGGCCGACCTCGACCGCATCGCCGTCGAGACGGACAACGGCCTCACCTACTCCTGGCGCGACCTCGACCGGTCCAGCGCCATGATCGCCAACCTGCTCGGCGCACTCGGGCTGGAGAAGGGCGCGCGCATCGCGGTGCAGGTCGAAAAGTCGGTCGAGGCGATGCTGCTGTACCTCGGCACACTGCGCGCGGGCTACGTGTTCCTGCCGCTGAACACCGCCTACCAGAGTGCCGAGATCGCCTACTTCATCGGCAACGCCGAGCCGGCCGTCGTGGTGTGCACCGCGCGCAATGCCGAATGGGTGGCGCCGATTGCGGTGGCGGCCGGCTGCCGCCATGTCTTCACGCTCGACGACGATCGCACCGGCACCTTGCTGGAGGTGGCTGCGCAGTGCAGCGACGAGCACGCCGTGGCCCAGCGCGAGGACGACGATCTGGCTGCAATCCTCTACACCAGCGGCACCACGGGCCGCAGCAAAGGCGCGATGCTCACGCACCGCAACCTGCTGTCGAACGCCCAGGTGCTCAAGGATTACTGGGGCTGGACAACCGAAGGAGGGCCCGAGGGCCATGGCGATGTGCTGATCCACGCGTTGCCGATCTTCCACGTGCACGGCCTCTTCGTCGCGATGCACGGCGCGCTGCTCAACGGCAGCAAGATGATCTGGTTTTCTAAGTTCGACCCGAAGCGCGTGGTCGCCAAACTGCCGGAAGCCACTGTGTTCATGGGCGTGCCGACGCTGTATGTGCGGCTGCTCGCCGAGCCCGGGTTGACAAAGCGGGCGGTGCGGAACATGCGCCTTTTCGTCGCAGGCTCGGCGCCGCTTCTGATCGAGACCTTCAACGAATGGCGGGCGCGCACCGGCCACACCATCCTCGAGCGCTATGGCATGAGCGAGACCGCCATGCTTACGTCCAATCCTTACAGCCCCGTGCAGGGCGAGCGGCGGGGCGGCACCGTCGGCTTTGCGCTGCCGGGCGTGCAGTTGCGCGTGCGCGCCGAAGACGGCAGCGAATGCCATACCGACGAGATAGGCGGCATCGAGGTTGCCGGCCCCAACGTGTTCGCCGGCTACTGGCGCATGCCCGAGAAGACGAAGGAAGAGTTCACGGCCGATGGTTTCTTCAAGACCGGCGACGTCGGCAAGATCGACGGGCTGGGCTACATCACCATCGTCGGACGCAGCAAGGACCTCATCATCAGCGGCGGCTACAACGTCTACCCGGCGGAGATCGAGGGCTACCTCAACGACATGCCGGGCGTGGCCGAAAGCGCGCTGGTCGGCGTGCCGCACCCGGACTTCGGCGAGGTGGGCGTGGCCGTCGTGATCGCGAAGGCCGGCGCCACGCTCGACGCCGATGCGATCGTGGCGGAACTCAAATCGAAACTTGCAAACTTCAAGATTCCCAAGCGCTGTTTCATCTCCACCGAATTGCCGCGCAACACCATGGGCAAGGTGCAGAAGGCGCTGCTGCGGGAGCAGTACAAGGGCCTGTTCGCCTAGGATGGGCGCGGAGACTTCGCCCGTTCATATACGCCAAAACAGGGAAATACATATGTCACAAGCCCGCGCCTACGCCGCCCACTCCGCCACCACACCGTTGGCGCCTTTCACGTTCGAGCGCCGCGAACCGGCCGCGCGCGATGTCGCGATCGACATCCTGCATTGCGGCGTGTGCCATTCCGACCTGCACACCGCGCGCGGCGAGTGGGGCCACACCGCGTACCCGTGCGTGCCGGGCCACGAGATCGTCGGCCGCGTCACCGCCATCGGCGATGGGGTGTCGAAGTTCAAGGTCGGCGACATCGTCGGCGTCGGCTGCATGGTCGACAGTTGCCAGCACTGCCAGCCCTGTGCCGACGGCCTCGAGCAGTACTGCGACAACGGCATGACCGACACCTACAACGGCCGCGAGCAAGAGAGCAAAGCCAACACGCTGGGCGGCTACTCCGACCACATCGTGGTGCACGAGAAGTTCGTGCTGCGTGTCTCGCACGCCAAGAAAGATCTCGCTGCCGTCGCGCCGCTGCTGTGCGCGGGCATCACCACTTACTCGCCATTCCGGCAATGGAGCATCGGTCCTGGTCAAAAGGTCGGCGTGGTGGGCCTCGGCGGCCTCGGCCACATGGGGGTGAAGATCGCACGGGCCATGGGCGCGCACGTCGTCCTGTTCACCACCTCGCCCGACAAGCGCGCCGATGCGCTCAAGCTCGGCGCCCACGAAGTCGTGGTGTCGAAGGACAAGGACGAGATGAAGGCGCACCGCAACAGCTTTCATTTCATTCTCAACACCGTGGCGGCGCCGCACAACCTCGATGCCTTCCTGAACCTGCTCCGGCTCGACGGCACGATGGTGCTGGTCGGCGCGCCCGCGTCGCCGCACCCATCGCCCAGCGTGTTCGGGCTGCTCATGAAGCGCCGCCGCCTGGCCGGCTCGCTGATCGGCGGCATCGCCGAGACGCAGGAAATGCTCGACTTCTGTGCCGAGCACAAGATCGTCGCCGACATCGAGCCGATCGCCATCGACCAGATCGAAACGGCCTACGAACGCATGCTCAAGAGCGATGTGAAGTACCGCTTCGTGATCGACATGGCGACGCTGAAGGCAGCGCAGCCGGCCTGAAGGCGTATTGCGCGCTACTGAACCAGCAGCACCGGCAGCTTGGCCTCGGAGATCACCTTGGCGGTGACCGATCCCATCAGCGCACGGCCGAACAGGCCGTGGCCATGGCTGCCGACCACGATCAGGCCCGCGCCATGTTCGCCGGCGGCCTTGACGATTTCTTCGGCCGCATGGCCATGCCGTCGGTCGATCACGAAGTCGCGCAGCCCGTGTTCCTGCAGCCAGGCCTCGACCGGTCCGAGCACTTTCGCCGCTTCGTCGGCATAGTGTTCTTCCAGCATCTGCTTGCCGATGTGGCTCGAGATGTGCGGCGGCAATCCGGTGGCGACATGCAGCATGACCAGCTCATGCCCGTCCACCAGCATGCCGCGGTTGGCGATCAGGTAGTCGAGCGCCTTGCGGGTGTAGGTGCTGCCATCGACTGCGACCAGGATTTTCATGAGATTCCTTTCAAGGTAAGGCGAGAGGCCGCGAGGCCGCCTGTAGGGTCCGGCCCCGAGCCTATCGGGCATTCCGGTTTCGACCTTGATATGGATCAAGCCCGCGTGGCGGTGGCGCGGATAGGCTTCACGGATGCAAGCCGTGCTTCCCTTGCCGTTGGCTGCGCTGCAAGGCGCGGCGCCGGCCATGCCGCGCCATGTCGCGCTCGACGACCCGGACGAGTGGTCGGCGTTCGGCCGCGCGCTCGACGGTCCGGCCGGCGCTGCGCCGCGCTGGGAGTCGCAGGTGACGATCGAGGGCATGCACTGCGCGGCCTGCGCGTTCACCATCGAAGCGGCGGTGGGCGCGGTGCCGGGTGTCGAGCGGGTCGACGTCAATGCGGCAAGCCAGCGCGCGCGCGTGGTCTGGTCCGCGGCGGAGGTCCAGCCATCGCAGTGGTTCGACGCGGCGCTGGCGGCCGGCTACCGCTTGCTGCCGGCCGGCGACGTGGGCGCGCGAGCCGTGCGCGCACGCGAGGCGCGGCTCGCGCTGTGGCGCTGGCTGGTGGCGGGCTTTTGCATGATGCAGGTGATGATGTACGCGTGGCCCACCTACACGGCGGAGCCCGGCGACATCACGCCCGACATGCTGCAGCTGCTGCGCTGGGCCTCGTGGGTGCTCACGCTGCCGGTCGTCTTCTTCTCGTGCGGGCCGTTCTTTCGCGGTGCCTGGCGCGACCTGCGCCACGGCACGGTCGGCATGGACATGCCGGTCGCGCTGGGCATGGCGCTCGCCTTCATCGTCAGCAGCGCCGGCACCTTCGACCCGACCGGGCCGCTCGGCCACGAGGTGTACTTCGACTCGCTGACGATGTTCGTCTTCTTCCTGCTCACCGGCCGCTGGCTCGAGCAGAAGCTGCGCGAGCGCACGGCGGGCGCGCTCGAGGCGGTGATGGGCCGCCTGCCCGACAGCGTCGAGCGGCGCAACGCCGATGGGACCTTCACCGCCGTCGCCGTGCGCCGGCTGGCCGCGGACGATGTGGTGCGGGTGCTGCCCGGCCAGGCGTTCCCGGCCGATGGCGCCATCGTCGAGGGCGACACCACGGCCGACGAGGCGCTGCTCACCGGCGAATCGCGCGCGGTCTCGCGCCCCTGCGGCGCGGGCGTGTTCGCCGGCAGTTACAACCTGACGGCGCCGGTGCTGGTGCGCATCGACCGGGCCGGCGGCGACACGCGCTTCGCCCAGATCGTCTCGCTGATGGAGAGCGCGGCGCTGCGCAAACCGCGGCTGGCGCGGCTGGCCGACCGCGTGGCGCGGCCCTTTCTGGTCGGTGTGCTGCTGGCCGCGGGCGGGGCCGCCTGGTGGTGGTGGCAGCGGGATGGGGACCCGGGCCACGCGCTGATGGTCGCGGCGGCCGTGCTCATCGTGACCTGCCCGTGCGCGCTGTCGCTGGCCACGCCGGCCGCGATGCTGGCGAGCGCTGGCCAGCTCGCGCGCGGCGGGCTGCTGGTGGGCGACCTGCAGGCGCTGGAGACCCTGGCCCGCATCGACACCGTGGTGTTCGACAAGACCGGCACGCTCACGCGCGGCACGCCGCGGCTGGCGCGGGTGTACAGCCGCGCAGGCGTGCGCCCGGGCGATGCGCTGGAGATGGCGGCCGCGCTGGCCTGCCAGTCGCTGCATCCCGCGTCGCGCGCGCTGGTGGACGCGCATGACGCGCAAGGCCGGTCGACCACCGTCTGGCAAGCCACCGCGGCCGTCGAACATCCGGGGCAGGGCGTCGAGGCCACGCTGCAGCGCACCGACAGCATGACGGCGCCGCCGCGCCGCCTGCGACTGGGCTCGGCCACCTTCTGCGGCGTCGCGCCACTGGACGGGGGCAGCGTGCAGGTGCATCTGTCGGACGACGCAGGCTGGCTCGCCAGCTTCGCGCTCGTCGAGGCGCTGCGCGACGATGCGGCGGCGACGGTGGCCGTGCTGCAGCAGGCGGGCGTGCACGTGCATCTGCTCTCGGGCGATCGGGCCGAGGCGGCGCATGCGATGGCGGGCGAGGCGGGCATCCGTGTCTCGCGCGGCGATTGCAGCCCCGAAGACAAGCTCGCCGCCGTGCGGCATCTGCAGGACCAGGGCCGGCGCGTCGCGATGGTGGGCGACGGCCTCAACGACGGGCCGGTGATCGCGCAGGCGCATGTGTCCTTCGCGTTCGGGCAGGCCGTGCCGCTGGCGCAAGCCCGGGCGGATTTCATCGTGCTCGGCGATGCGCTGTCGGCCATCCCCGATGCCATCGCCCAGGCGCGCGCCACGATGCGCGTGGTGCGGCAGAACCTGGGCTGGGCCGCGGCCTACAACGCCGTGTGCGTGCCGCTGGCGCTGGTCGGCTGGATGCCCGCCTGGGCCGCGGGGCTGGGCATGGCGGCCAGCTCGCTGCTGGTGGTGGCCAACGCCGCGCGGCTCAGTCGCCGCACCGGGGCGGCCGTGACAGCGGTAGCGGGTTCGGCGGTGGCGGGCTGATGGACGTCCTCTTCCTGCTCATCCCGCTGTCGGTGGCGCTGGTGTTGCTGATCATCGCCGGGCTCTGGTGGGCGGTCGACCGTGGCCAGTTCGACGACGTGGAGCGCGAAGGCGAGCGGATTCTGCACGGCGATTGATCTGTATCAACATCGTGCGGCACACGCGCGCGGACACTGGGCCGAGTTCATACACAAGGCCCGATGATGCAAGTTTCGAACCCTCCCGCGGCGGAGTACAGCGACACCGTCGTAAGGTGGCTCGCCCTGATGTCGGTGGTGTGGGGGGTGGTCGGCATGCTGGTCGGCGTCATCATCGCCGCGCAACTGACCTGGCCCGAGCTCAACCTCGGCATTCCATGGCTCAGCTACGGGCGCCTGCGCCCGCTGCACACCAACGCCGTGATCTTCGCCTTCGGCGGTTGCGCGTTGATGGCCACCAGCTTCCACGTCGTGCAGCGCACCTGCCAGGTCCGGCTGTTCGCGCCGGGGTTGGCGGCTTTCGTGTTCTGGGGCTGGCAACTGGTCATCGTGGCCGCGGCCATCAGCCTGCCGCTAGGCTACACCCAGGGCAAGGAATACGCCGAGCTCGAATGGCCGATCGACATCCTGATCACGCTGGTGTGGGTTTCGTACGCCATCGTGTTCTTCGGCACCATCGGCACGCGCAAGGTGCGCCACATCTACGTGGCCAACTGGTTCTACGGCGCCTTCATCATCGCGGTGGCGCTGCTGCACGTGGTCAACAGCGCGGCCATGCCGGCCGGCTGGATGAAGAGCTACTCGGCCTACGCCGGTGTGCAGGACGCGATGGTGCAGTGGTGGTACGGCCACAACGCGGTCGGCTTCTTCCTCACGGCGGGCTTCCTCGGGATGATGTACTACTACATCCCCAAGCAGGCCGCGCGGCCGGTGTACTCGTACCGGCTGTCCATCGTCCACTTCTGGGCGCTGATCTTCACGTACATGTGGGCCGGCCCGCATCACCTGCACTACACGGCCTTGCCCGACTGGACGCAGTCGGTCGGCATGGTGTTCTCGCTGATCCTGCTGGCGCCCAGCTGGGGCGGGATGATCAACGGGATCATGACGCTCTCGGGTGCCTGGCACAAGCTGCGCACCGACCCGATCCTGCGCTTCATGATCGTCGCGCTGTCGTTCTACGGCATCGCCACCTTCGAGGGGCCGATGATGTCGATCAAGACCGTCAACGCCCTGAGCCACTATACCGACTGGACCGTCGGCCACGTGCACGCCGGCGCCATCGGCTGGGTCGGGCTGATCACGATGGGCTCGCTCTACTACCTGATCCCGCGCATGTACGGCCGCACCGAGATGTACAGCGTCAAGGCGATCGAGCTGCACTTCTGGCTCTCGACCATCGGCATCGTGCTGTACATCGCCGCGATGTGGATCGCCGGCGTGATGCAGGGCCTGATGTGGCGCGCGGTCAACCCCGACGGCACGCTCATGTACACCTTCGTCGAAAGCGTTAAGGCGACCTTCCCGTACTACGTGGTGCGCCTGCTGGGTGGCCTGTTCTACCTGGGCGGCATGGTGCTGATGTCCTGGAACGTCTGGATGACGGCGATCTCGGGTCGCTCGGTCAAGGCACCCATCCCGGCCGCTGTGGCCCACGCCTGAGGAAAGCCATCCATGAGTTCCAACAAGACAAAGTCCGGCTTCTCCCACGAGAAGATCGAGACCAACAACGGCCTGATGATCGTGCTGATCCTGCTGGTCATCGCCATCGGCGGCCTGGTCGAGATCGTGCCGCTGTTCTTCCAGAAATCGACCACCGAAGCGGTCACCGGCGTCGAGCCGCTCACGCCGCTGCAGCTGGCCGGCCGCGACGTGTATGTGCGCGAGGGTTGCTACAACTGCCACTCGCAGATGATCCGGCCCTTCCGGTCGGAGACGCTGCGCTACGGGCACTACTCGGTGGCGGGCGAGTTCGTCTACGACCACCCGTTCCAGTGGGGCAGCAAGCGCACCGGCCCCGACCTGCATCGCGTGGGCGCGAAGTACAGCGACGAGTGGCATCGCATCCACCTGGCCAACCCGCGCGACGTGGTGCCGGAGTCGAACATGCCCGGCTACCCGTGGCTCGAGAAGACGCCGGTCGACGCCGAAAAGATCGGTGACCACATGCGTGCCCTGCGCCGCGTCGGCGTGCCCTACACGGATGCGCAGATCGACGGCGCCGCCGCAGAGGTCAAGGGCAAGACCGACATGGACGCGACCGTCGCCTACCTGCAATCGCTCGGCCTCGCGCTGAAGTAAGGAGCCCGCCATGGACATGGACGTCACCACCCTGCGGGTCATCGCCACGCTGGCCTCTTTCGCCGCCTTCCTCGGGATCGTGGTCTGGGCCTGCTCGCGCAAGAACAAGGCGAGCTTCGACGAGGCGGCGCGGCTGCCCTTCGAACAAGACTAGCCCCTTCACGAGAACTCCCCATGAGCGACTTCATCAGCGACTTCTGGTCGCACTACGTCACCATCCTGACGCTCGCGAGCATCCTGGGCTGCGCCTTGCTGTTGTGGCTGACCGCGCGCTCGCGCGGCCCCAGCCACGACGACAACACGACCGGCCACGTCTGGGACGAAGACCTGCGCGAGATGAACAACCCCATGCCGCGCTGGTGGATGGGCCTGTTCGTGCTCACCATCGTGTTCGGCCTCGGCTACCTGGTGGCGTACCCGGGTCTCGGCGATTACCAGGGCCAGCTCGGCTGGAGCACCGAAGGCGAGTACGCCACGAATCTGGCCAAGGCCAACACGGCGCTGGAGCCGGTGTATGCCCGCTACACGACGATGCCGGCCGAGCAGGTCGCGCGCGACGCAGAGGCCATGGCCATCGGCGAGCGCCTGTTCCTGAACAACTGCGCGCAGTGCCACGGCTCCGATGCGCGCGGGAGCAAGGGCTTCCCGAACCTGACCGACAACGACTGGCTGTACGGCGGCGCACCCGCGACGATCCAGGAGACCATCGTGCACGGCCGCATGGGCGTGATGCCACCGCAGGCCGAGGCCGTCGGTTCGGGTGAAGACGTCAAGAACCTCGCGAACTACGTGCTCAGCCTCTCGGGCAGCCCGCACGACTCGGTGCGGGCCGGCCTGGGCAAGAGCAAGTTCACGGCCTGCGCGGCCTGCCACGGCATCGGCGGCGTCGGCAACCAGGCGATGGGCGCGCCCAACCTGACCGACAAGGTCTGGCTGCACGGCTTCGGGCAGGACGCCATCATCTCGATCATCAACACCGGCAAGACCAACCAGATGCCGGCGCAGCAGGGCCGCCTGACCGAAGCGCAGATCCACGTGCTCGCGTCCTACGTCTGGGGCTTGTCGAACAAGCCGGGCGCGGCACAGTGACTGCGCCTGGCGGGGCCCCGGAGCCGTTGCCGCCGACCGCACCGGCGGCAGCGGCGGCAGCGGCCCGGCCCGCGCGCAAGGTGATCCCGATCGCTGCTGCGCCGGCCGACAGCGGCGCCTTGTACGAAGCGCACAAGAAGGTCTACCCGCGCAGCGTGCAGGGCCTGTTCGCGCGCTGGCGCTGGGCCATGGTCTTCCTCACGCAGCTGGTGTTCTACGGGCTGCCGTGGCTCGAGTGGGGCCAGCGCCAGTCGGTGCTGTTCGACCTGGGCGCGCGGCGCTTCTACATCTTCGGCCTGGTGCTCTACCCGCAGGACCTGATCTACCTGACCGGGCTGCTCGTCATCTCGGCCCTCGCGCTCTTCCTGTTCACCGCGGTGGCCGGCCGGCTGTGGTGCGGCTACACCTGCCCGCAGACGGTCTACACCGAGATCTTCCTGTGGGTCGAGCACAGGATCGAAGGCAACCGCATCGCGCGTATCCGCCTCGACGAAGGCGCCTTCTCGATGGAGAAGCTGGTCAAGAAGAGCTTCAAGCACATCGTCTGGCTGGGCATCGCGCTGTGGACGGGTTTCACCTTCGTCGGCTACTTCACGCCCATCCGCGATCTGGGCATGGCCTTCCTGCAGACGCAGATGGGGTCGTGGGAAGTCTTCTGGGTGTTCTTCTACGGCTTCGCCACCTACGGCAATGCCGGCTTCATGCGCGAGCAGGTCTGCAAGTACATGTGCCCGTATGCGCGCTTCCAGGGCGCGATGTTCGACCGCGACACGCTCATCGTGAGCTACGACGAGCAGCGCGGCGAGCCACGGGGCGTGCGCGCCCGCGGCAGCGACGCGAGGGCGCAAGGCCTGGGCGACTGCATCGACTGCACCCTGTGCGTGCAGGTCTGCCCGACCGACATCGACATCCGGCAGGGGCTGCAGTACGAATGCATCGGCTGTGGCCTGTGCATCGACGCCTGCGACACCGTGATGGACCGCATGGCGCTGCCGCGCGGGCTGATCCGCTACGCCACGCAGAACAGCATGGCGGGGCGCTGGTCGCCGCGGCAGGTGCTGCGGCGCGTGCTGCGGCCGCGCGTCCTGGCGTACAGCGGCGTGATGGTGTTGCTCACGGTCGGCCTGCTGGTCAGCCTGGTGGTGCGCACGCCGCTGAAAGTCGACGTGGTGCGCGACCGCGGCGCGCTCGCGCGCATCGCCGAAGGCGGGCAGCTCGAGAACGTCTACCGCCTGCAGATCATGAATGCGACCGAGCAGACCCAGCACTACCGCATCGCGGCGCATGGCCTGGCCGGCGTGAGCGTGTCGCCGGAAGAGCCAGTGGAAGTGGCGCCGGCCGAATCGCGCGGCGTCGCGGTGCGCTTGCAGATTCCCTACGGCAGCGCGCCGGCCGGCTCGCACACCGTGTACTTCGACGTGCGCTCGGCCGATGGCAGTGCACAGGTGTCCGAAAAAGCCGCCTTCCTGGTGCCCCGATGAATCCGAAGAAAAGAAGGAGATTGAGCATGTCTGCCGACAACGCAACCAGCGCGGCCCTGCCACCCGAGCCCTGGTGGAAGTTCCCCTATGTCTGGATGGTCATCGCCGGGCCGGTCGCGGCCATGGTCGTAGGCTTCAGCATGCTGTTCGTGGCGCTCGGCTCGCCCGATCCTGTGGTGGCGCAGGATTACTACCGCCGGGGCATCGAGATCAACAAGACGCTGGCCGATCGGCCGCTGATGCCGGCAATGACAGGGCGCAACCATGCAACGACGCCCGCAGGGGATGTGCCCGTGCCGGCGGGAGCGGCGCGATGAGCCCGGTGCAGCGTGTCATGCACGTCCTCTGGCCCGGCTTTCTGACGGCTTGCGTTGCTGAATTCGCGGTGTTCGCGCTGGTGGACCCCAATGAGCTGCATTGGGGCGCTGCCGCTTTGCCAATGTCGCGGCAGGCTATCTACGCCGGGGCGTTCTTCCTGTTCTGGACGTTGAGCGCCGTATCGAGCGCGCTGACCTTGCTGCTGGTGGCGTCGCCTTCAACGGCGCCGGTCAGGCGCACGCCGGAGGATTGACCAGCCGCTGAAGCTCGGCCTCGTCGAGGATGCGAACGTGGCGCTGGTTGACTTCGAGCAGGCCCTCTTCCACGAACTTCGACAAGGTGCGGCTGACCGTCTCGAGCTTGAGCCCGAGGTAGCTGCCGATCTCTTCGCGGGTCATTCGCAGCACCAGCTCGGTCGCCGAGAAGCCGCGGGCATGCAGCCGCTGCACCATGTTCAGCAGGAAGGCGGCCAGTCGTTCTTCAGCCCGCATGCTGCCCAGCAGCAGCATCACACCATGCTCGCGCACGATCTCGCGGCTCATGATGCGGTGGACATGGCGCTGCAAGGCCGTCACCTCGCGCGACAGCTCTTCAATGCGGTCGAACGGCATGACGCAGACTTCGGCGTCTTCCAGTGCGACGGCGTCGCAGCTGTGCCGGTTGTTGACGATGCCATCGAGACCGATGATCTCGCCGGCCATCTGGAACCCGGTGACCTGGTCGCGCCCGTCTTCCGTCGTGACCTGGGTCTTGAACACCCCGGTGCGGATCGCATAGAGCGACGTGAAGCGCTCACCGCTGCGGAACAGCGTGTCCTTGCGCTTGACCTTGCGCCGGACGGCCACGATCTCCTCGATGCGGTCCAGCTCGGCCTTCTCGAGGCCGACGGGCATGCAAAGCTCCCGCAGGTTGCAGTTGGAGCAGGCGACTTTGATGGTTTCAGGTGTCATGGCTTCACGCCATTGTCGGTGGAACGCCGGACCGGGGCGTTGATCCATGTCAAGGATGTCCGCCGCAATACCCGGCACAGTGGGGTCAGCCCCTTGATACGAGCCGCGATGTCCCTCACTGTTTTACCCCACCGCTCCGGCCCTCGGGAGGTGATTGCGCCTTCGGCGGCCGTCCTGAGCCGGTTCGAAGTCCCTGGCCCGCGCTACACCTCGTACCCGACGGCAGACCGATTCGTCGAGGCGTTCGGTGCCGATGCCTATGGCGAGGCCTTGCGCGAGCGCGCCGCTGCGGTGGGCGCGCGCCAGGCGCCCCTGTCGGTCTACGTGCACGTCCCGTTCTGCGAGTCGCTCTGCTACTACTGCGCCTGCAACAAGATCATCACCCGCCACCGGGAACGTGCCGTCGAATACCTCGATCACCTGGAGCGCGAACTGGCGCTGCAGTCGGCGCAACTCGGCTATGGCGCACCTGTGAGCCAGTTGCACCTGGGCGGCGGGACGCCCACCTTCCTGGACGATGCCGGCCTCGCGCGCCTGATGGCCGCGTTGCGGGGCGCGTTCAGCTTCGCGCCCGATGGGGAGTATGCGATCGAGGTCGACCCGCGCACGGTCGATGCCGCGCGGCTGGCCCATCTGGCTGCGCTCGGCTTCAATCGGCTGAGCTTCGGCGTGCAGGATTTCGATCCGGCCGTCCAGAAAGCGGTTCACCGGCTGCAGCCCGCACAGCAGGTGTTCGATCTGGTGGGCCACGCGCGAGCGCTCGGCTTCGCGTCGATCAACACGGACCTGATCTACGGCCTGCCGCTGCAGACGGTGGCCTCGTTCGACCGTACGCTGGCGCAGGTGTGCGAACTGCGCCCGGACCGCATCGCGCTCTACGCCTATGCCCACCTGCCCGAGCGCTTCAAACCCCAGCGCCGGATCGCCACCAATGACCTGCCGGAGGGTATTGCGAAGGTGGAAATGCTGGCGCGTTCGATTGCCGCGCTCACGGCAGCCGGCTATGTCTACATCGGCATGGACCACTTTGCCCTGCCTGACGACCCGCTGGCCGTGGCCAAGCGGCAAGGGCGCCTGCACCGCAGTTTCCAGGGCTACAGCCCCCAGCCGGATGGCGACATCCTCGCGCTGGGCGTCTCTGCCATCGGCCGCATCGGCGCCACCTACAGCCAGAACGCCAAGACACTGGCGGAGTACTACGACCTGCTCGGCCAGGGCCGGCTGCCGGTGGTGCGCGGGCTGGCGCTCAGCCGCGAGGACGTGCTGCGGCGCGCGACGATCATGGCGCTGATGTGCCAGGGACGGCTCGACTTCGAAGCCATCGGCCTGGCCCATCTGACCGATGCCCGCCGCCATTTCGCGGCCGAACTGGCGGCGCTGGAGCCCCTCCAGGCGCAGGGCCTGGTCCAGCTGACGGACCAGGCCATCGAGGTCACGCCTACCGGCTGGTTCTTCGTGCGCGCGATCGCGATGGTGTTCGATCGCTATCTGCAGGCCGATCGCAACCGCACGCGCTTCTCGCGCATCGTCTAGCGCGGCAGGGCTTCGCGATGCAATCCGCGCTGATCGCCACCGCGTTCATCAGCGGCCTTGCCGCCGGTCCGCACTGCGTCGTGATGTGCGGCGCTGCCTGTGCCGGCGTCGTGCGTCTGGTGCGGGCACCGGCGGGCGGCGTGGCGGTCCTCCAGCCACCCGTGGCGGGCGCCTCGGGCGGGATGCGCGCGGTGGCGTTCCACGCCGGGCGGGCCGCCGGCTATGCGGCGGCGGGCGCGGTGGCAGCCGCCGCCGTGCAGGCCGTGGCGTGGGCCGGCGAGCAGGTCGCCGCCCTGCGACCTCTGTGGCTGCTCCTGCATGTCGGCATCTTTGCCTGGGGCCTCGTGATGGTCGCGTTCGGGCGGCAGCCGTTCTGGGCGCAACGCCTGATCGGCGGCCTTGCGACCGCGCTGCGAACCGTCAACGGCTCGACCTGGCGCGTCGTCGGCACCGGCGTGCTCTGGGCCGCGATGCCGTGCGGCCTCCTGTATTCCGCATTGATGCTGGCCGCACTGGGCAACGGCCCGGTCCACGGCGCGCTGGTCATGACCGCCTTCGCCGCGGGCAGCGGGCTGGCGCTTGCGCTGGCGCCCTGGCTCTGGGAACGGTTGCAGCGCCGGGGCGCGTCACGCCGCGAATGGGGCGCACGCCTCGCCGGCGCAGTGCTGGCGGGCGTGGCGCTGAAGGCCGTCTGGCACGACCTTGAGCAGCAGATCCTGCGCTGGTGTCAGTGAGTCAACATCAGCCGCGCAGACCCTTCCACAGCATGTAGGCCGCGAGCACGTACAGGATGCTCGCGAACACCCGCTTGAGTTGCTTGACCGGCAAACGGTGCGCCGCCTTCGCGCCCAGCGGCGCGGTGAGGAAACTGCAGATGGCGATCACCACCAGCGCCGGCACCCAGATGTAGCCGAAGGCGCCGGCCGGCAGGCCCTGGACCGACTGGCCGCTGACCACGTAGCCGGCCACGTTGGCCAACGCGATCGGAAAGCCCAGTGCGGCGCTGGTTGCCACCGCGTTGTGAATCGCGACGTTGCACCACGTCATGAAGGGCACGCTGATGAAGCCGCCGCCCGCGCCGACCAGGCCCGAGATGAAGCCGATCACGCCGCCCGCCGCCAGCTGGCCGCCCGTGCCGGGCATCTGCCGCGTGGGCTTGGGTTTCTTGTCCAGGAACATCTGGGTTGCCGAGAAGCCGACGAAGAGCGCGAAGAAGATCGCGAGCGCGGTGCCCTTGAGCAGCGCGAACACGCCCAGGCTGCCGACCAGGCTGCCGATGACGATGCCGGGCGACAGGCGGCGTGCGATGTCCCAGCGGACGGCACCGCGCTTGTGGTGCGCGCGCACGCTCGAGATCGACGTGAAGATGATGGTCGCCATCGAGGTCGCGATTGCCATCTTCACGGCCAGATCGGCCGGCACGCCGCGCTGGTCGAGGATGATCGTGATGAACGGCACCATCAGCATGCCGCCGCCGATGCCGAGCAAGCCCGCGAGGAATCCGGTGGCCAGGCCGAGCACGGCAAGTTGGGCGATCAGCAGCGGATCGAGCAGGTTCACGTGAGCGTTCCGGGGGAAGAAGAAACGGCCCCGTGCAGCAGGTGCAAGGGACCGTGGGACGATGAATAAGGTGTCTGCGAGTGGCGCCGGACCCGCATCCTGAACCAGGGTTCAGGTGGGCGAGGGCAGCGAGGCTTCGGGTTCATCTGACGCGAGATGATCACACCTGCCAGGCGATGTACCAAGCCCGGCTCCGGAGAGCATTGGAACAAGGAAATATAAAGCCCGACGGCACCGCAGACGAGGTCGATTTTACGCCCCGGCGCGATCGGGCGTGTAGGCCATCACAGCAAATGGCCATCGCCCGCGAGGGCGTTGTCGAGCCGTTGAACCAATTGCGCGGCGCGCGCGTCGCTTTCGGCGTCGAAAGCGGGGCCGGCGCCCGCTGCATCGTGCGGCGCCGCAGCGGGAGTGGGGGCGTTCAGCGTGCCGTCCGCGATCTGCTGCTGCAGTTGCGTCAGGTCGAAGGCCAGATTGAGCGAGGCGAGCACCGCGATGCGGTCGCGCGCCTTGACCTTGCCCGCATCGCGAATTTTGCACATCGCAGCGTCCACGCGCTCAACGGCTTCGCGCAACGGACCTTCGCCATCTTCGGGGCAGCCGAGCAGGTAGCTCTGGCCCATGATCTGAACTTCGATCTGCTTCATGCTCCGGCGGAGTCCTCAGTGTTCGGTGGGGCGGCTGGCAGCCGCTCGAGCAGCACGTCGAGCCGGGTGCGGGCTGCGGCGAGCCGCGACTTGAGCCCATCGCGCTCTCGCGTCAGCGCATCGACCTGTTCCTGCAACAACGCGTTGGTGCGTTGCACCTCTTCGTGGCGTACGAGCAAACGTTCAACGCGCTCGGCGATCTGGTCGATGGGGCTGGCGGCGGACATGGCGTGAGATTGTAGGTGGCCTAGAATCCCGCCCGTTGGTGCTCGCGCCGCGGTTCACGCGTCGCAGTTCAACGGGAAGCAGGAGCCGAGGTCGTCCAAGACCGGAGCCGCCTGCGCTGCCCCCGCAACGGTCAAGCAGTCGGCACCGCAAGGTGCCATCTCCGTCAATCAGCCACTGGGTGCCCTGAAACAGGTGCCTGGGAAGGCGACGGAGGCCGCACTGCCAGCCCGGATACCGGCCAACAAGGCGGCTGCCGCATGCGTCAAGCGTGCAGCAGCCATGACGCCCAACCACCGGCGGGGAAGCCGGTGACGGGCATTGGTTTTTTCGGTTTCTTTCCATGTCTCATTGCGTCTCTTCTTTGCGCGCCGGCCCCGCCGTGCGCCGTCCGCTGGCCTGCGTGCCGCATTCGCTCGCCTGTGCGTTCGGCGCACTTGCGCTCTGGCAGGTGCCGCTCGCCGCGCATGCCCAGGCCGCGCCCGCGCTGACCGAAACGGTCGTCACCGCCACGCGCGCAGCACAACCGCTGTCCGATCTGGTGGCCGACGTGTCCATCGTCGACCGCGAGACCATCGAAGCGAGCGGCGCGACCGGCGTGCTGGATGTCCTGGCGCGCCTGCCCGGTGTGGAGATCTCGCGCAACGGCAGCATCGGCACCACGTCCAGCGTCTTCCTGCGGGGCGCCGAGACGCGCTTCACGGCCGTGTATATCGATGGCGTGCGTCTGGACACGCAGTCGACCGGCGGTGCGCCCTGGGAGGCCATCCCGCTCGCGCAGATCGATCGCATTGAAGTGCTGCGTGGCCCCGCGGCGGCGGTGTACGGCTCCGACGCCATCGGCGGGGTGATCCAGATCTTCACCAAGAGAGGCGAGGGCGGCGTGCAGCCCTTCGTGAGCGTGGGCATCGGCAGCCACAAGACGCGCAAGTTCGAGGCAGGCATCAGCGGCCAGGCTGGTGACTTCGACTATTCCCTCGGCGGCTCGTACCAGGAAAGCCGCGGGTTCGACGTGCGCACCCCCGACATTCGCCACAACCCGGACGCAGACCTGTACCGCACGCACGCCGGCAATGTGCGCCTGGGCTATCGCATCAACGCCGAGCACCGTGTCGATGCGAACGTGCTGGCCAGCACGATGGAGTCGGCTTACGACGCGGCATCGGGCAGTTCGTACCGACCTGCCCGACCCACGGACGACCGCAACCTCCACCACCTGCGCACCGCCGGCTTGAGCTGGACCGCGCAGTGGACGGCCGAGTACCGCACGCGGCTGTCGGTCGGCGATTCGAGCCAGCGCTACGAAACGCGCACGGTGGGCCAGCCGGCCAGCTACATCACGCACACACAGCTGCGCGACTACCGCTTCGAGAACGAATACCGCAGCGGCGCGCATCTGGTCACCGCAGCGCTGGAGCGGCGCGAGGATGCGTTGTTGAACCCCGCGCTGGACCGGTTCAGCAAGACGCTGGACCGCGAACGTTCGCAGGATGGCGTGGCGCTGGGCTACGGCTACGTGCAGGGCGCGCATTCGCTGCAGCTGAACGTGCGCCACGACCGCGACAGCGAGTTCGGCGGCAAGACCACCGGCAGCGCCGCCTACGGCTACGAGTTCGTCAAGAACTGGCGCGTCACGGCCTCCGCCGGCACGGCCTTCCGCGCGCCGACGTTGTACCAGCGCTTCAGCCAGTACGGCGACGCCAGCCTCGAACCCGAGACCGGCAAGAACATCGAGCTGGGGCTGCGCTATGCCAGCGGCGCGTCGTCGGCCAGCCTGGTGGCCTATCGCAACCGGGTGCGCAACCTGATCATCTTCGACGGTTCCGCCAAGGGCTGCGGCGAAGCCTTCGGCTGCTACAACAGCGTGGGCCGGGGCGAGTACAAGGGCATCACCTTCGCCGCAGGCCACAGCATCGGCAGCGTGACGCTGCGCGGCTCGCTGGACCTGCAGGAGCCGCGCGACCTCGAAACCGACAAGCTGCTGGCGCGGCGCGCGCGGGTGCACGGCACGGTCGGGCTCGACTGGCGCGTCGCCAACTGGACGCTGGGCGCCGAACTGCAGGCATCGGGCCGCCGCTGGGACAACGCAGCCAACACCACGCGCCTGGGTGGCTACACGCTGGTCAACCTGTCGGCCAGCACGAAGATCACGCCCGACTGGACCTTGAGCGCGCGCATCGACAACCTGGCCAACGAAGACTACGAACTGGCGCGCGGCTATGCCACGGCCGGCCGCACCGCCTATGTGGGCGTGAAGTGGGCGCCGCGCTGAGCAGCACCGACGCCCAGGCCTCTGCAGGCACAGCCTGTGCGGCCGTGCTGGTCGCCGCCCCGGCTTCGGGCCAGGGCAAGACCACCGTGGCGGCGGCGCTGGCGCGCCTGCACACGCGGCAGGGCCGCACCGTGCGGGCCTTCAAGTGCGGGCCCGACTTTCTCGACCCGCACTGGCTCGCGCTCGCCACGGGCGCGCCGGTGCATTCGCTCGACCTGTGGATGACGGGCGAGGCCGATTGCCGTGCGCGCCTGCATGCGGCGGCGGCCGAGGCCGATCTGGTGATCGTCGAGGGCGTCATGGGCCTGTTCGATGGCGACCCGAGTGCGGCCGACCTGGCCGAGCGATTCGGCCTGCCCGTGCTGGCCGTGATCGATGCGCAGGCGATGGCGGGCACCTTCGGTGCTTTGGCCTGGGGCCTGCAGAGCTTTCGCCCGGGTCTGCCCTGGGCTGGCGTGCTGGCCAACCGCGTCGCGAGCGAGCGCCATGCCGGCATGCTGAAAGACGCGCTGCGCGAGCCCGCGCAGTGGCTCGGTGCGTTGCCGCGCGGCGCCGACTTCGCGCTGCCTGAGCGACACCTCGGCCTGGTCTCCAGCACCGAGCTCGGCGACGCGATGGCCCGGCTCGACGCCGCGGCCGATGCGCTGGCGACTACGCCGCTCGGCGAGCGCTCGATTTCGCAGCTGCCGCAGGGTCGTTTCATGCCGGCCACCGTCGTGCCTGTCTCGCCCGCGCTGCCTGCATCGCCCGCAACGCCGGCCGAAGCCACGGCGCCCTTGCTGGCTGGCCGCACGATCGCCGTCGCCCGTGACGCGGCGTTCTCGTTCATCTACCCCGCCAACCTCGATGTGCTCACGGCACTCGGTGCTCGGCTGGAATTCTTTGCGCCGCTCGATGGTGATGCGCTCCCGGCCTGCGATGCCGTGTGGCTGCCCGGCGGCTACCCCGAACTGCATGCGGCGGCGCTGGGGCAGTGCACTGCGCTGCGTACGCAGCTTGCAGCGCATGTCGCTGCGGGCAAGCCGCTGTGGGCCGAGTGCGGCGGGATGATGGCGCTGTTCGACGAACTGGTTGCTGCCGACGGCACCGCGCATCCGATGTGGGGACTGTTGCCGGGCCGGGTGACGATGCACAAGCGCCTCGCCGGTCTCGGCCCGCAGCAGATGCCGCTGGGCGCGCAGGCGCTGCGCGGCCACACCTTCCACTATTCGACCTGCGAGACCCCGCTGGTGCCGGTGGCCCACACCGCGCGGCCGGGCGCGGTGCCCGCCGCGGGCGCGAAGGCCGGCGAGGCCGTGTACCAATGGGGCGGGCTGCGGGCGAGCTACTTCCACGCCTGGTTTGCCTCCAGCCCGGTGGCCACCGCGCAACTTTTCTTGCCACCACCGGCAGGCGACACGGACACGTCATGACCACCCACGAATTCATCCTCGGCGGCCAGAAGAGCGGCAAGTCGCGGCGCGCCGAGCAGCGCGCCGCTGATTGGCTGGCCACATCGCCAACGCACCGCGCGGTGCTGATCGCGACCGCGCAGCCGTGGGACGACGAAATGCGCGAGCGCATCGCGCGCCATCAGCAGGACCGCGCCGCGCGCGTGCCGCGCCTGCGCACGGTCGAGGAGCCGGTCGCGCTGGCCGCTGCCATCACCGCCCACAGCGCACCCGACACGTTGGTGGTCGTCGATTGCCTCACGCTCTGGCTCACCAACCTGCGGATGCCGATGGAAGATCGCGAGAATGGCACGCTGCCCATCGACGCCGCTGCGCAGGAGGCGGCGCTGCTCGCCGCACTGCAGGCCGTGCGCGGCCCGGTGGTGATCGTGGGCAATGAGATCGGCCTGGGCGTGATTCCCATGGGCCGCGAGGTGCGCGCCTTCGTCGACGCGCTCGGTCGGCTGAACCAGTCGGTCGCCGCTGCCTGCCATCGCGCGACGCTGATGGTCGCGGGCCTGCCACTGACGTTGAAGGAACCTGAATGAACCCGACCCGCGGCCAGCGCGCGAACAACGCCCACCGTGGCGCGTCCACCTTCGCCTCCGCAGGCGGCGCCCCACGCGGGCTTCGCGCTGCTTCGCGCCAGCTGCTCGGCCTGTGGCTGCTCGCGTGCATGTCGCTCGCCCATGCGGTCGATGTGGTCGACGAGCGCGGCATCACGGTGCGGCTCGCGCAGTCGCCGCAACGCATCGTCACGCTGCTGCCATCGCTCACGGAGTCGGTCTGCGCGTTGGGGGCCTGCGAGCGCCTGGTCGGCGTCGATCGCTATTCCAACTGGCCTGCACCGGTGCGCGCGCTGCCGACGGTCGGCGGCGGCATCGATCCCAATGTCGAAGCCATCGTCGCGCTCAAGCCCGATGTGGTGTTGCTGGCCAAGTCGTCGCGCGTGGTCGATCGGCTCGAGGCGCTCGGTCTCAAGGTGCTGGTGCTCGAGCCCAAGAACCATGCCGACGTGCAGCGCGTGCTCGGCAAGCTGGGCCAGGTGCTGGGGGCGGACGATGCACAACGCGTCTGGCGCGCGATCGACGCCAGCGTGTCCGCGGCCGCCCAGTCGCTGCCCGCGAGCGTCAAGCGCACCCGCGTGTACTTCGAAGTGAACAACGGCCCTTACGCGGCCGGTGCGTCGTCGTTCATGGGCGAGACGCTCACGCGACTGGGCGCGCAGAACATCATTCCGCCGTCGCTGGGGCCCTTCCCGAAGATCAACCCCGAGTACGTGGTGCGTGCCAACCCTGACCTCATCATGGTGGGCGAACGCAGCGCACAAGGGATGGAGCAGCGGCCCGGTTGGGCGGCGGTGCGGGCGGTGCGCGACGGGCGCATCTGCCGCTTTGCAGCGGCCGAATCGGACGTGCTGGTGCGGCCCGGCCCGCGCATGGGCGAGGCCGCGCAGATCATGGCGCGCTGCCTGCGGGAACAGGCGCGATGAAATCGCAGGCCCGGCGCGCGCGCTGGTTCTTCGCGGCGCTGGCCGCGCTGGGCGTCGGCGTGCTGGTGCTGGGCATTGGCATCGGCAGCACGGGTTTCGAAAGCCTCTTTGCCGCGTGGCACGACCCCGTCGCGAAGCAGATCGTGCGCGACATCCGCCTGCCGCGCACGCTGGGCGCCTGGCTGGCCGGCGCGCTGCTCGGGCTCGCCGGTGCGGTGGCGCAAGGCCTCTTTCGCAACCCGCTGGCCGACCCGTACCTGCTGGGCAGCGCCTCGGGCGCGTCGCTGGGCGTGGCGGTGGCGATGGTGCTGTTCGGCGGGTCCGTCGGCAGCACGCTATGGGTGGTGCGCCTCGGCCTCACCGGCGCGGCCTTTGTCGGCGCGGTACTGGCGGTGTTGCTCACGCTGTTGCTCGCGCGCGGGGTGCAGCAGACGCTGCGGCTGTTGCTGGCCGGCGTGATCGTCGGCGTGGTGCTGGGCGCGGTGAAGGACCTCATCACGCTCAGCTCGGCCGACATCCTGGTGGCCATGCAGGGCTTCATGCTCGGCAGCACCGGCCTTGTCGGCTGGAGCGCCTGCGCGGTGATGGGCGCGGTCGGCGCCGTGTGCCTGGCGCTCGGCTGGGCCCTGGCGCCGGTGCTCGACGGCCTGGCGCTGGGCGAGGCCACGGCCACGAGCCTGGGCCTGCCGCTGGGCGCCATGCGCGCGGCGCTGGTGGCGGTGCTGGCCCTGGCCACCGGCGCGGCCGTGGCGCAGACCGGGCTGATCGCTTTCGTCGGCCTGGCCGCGCCGCACCTGGTGCGCTCGGTCGTCAAGACCACGCATGCGTGGCTGGTGGTGCTGTCGGCGTTCATGGGGGGCCTGCTGCTGATGACGGCCGACCTCGGCGCGCGCTGGCTGATCGCGCCGCAGGAACTGCCCGTCGGCGTGCTGACCGCGGTGTTCGGCGGCAGCTATCTGCTGTGGCTGATGCATCGCCGCGCATGAGCACCATCATGACGACGAACCCGCGCCACGCGCTGCAGTTGCGCCAGGTCAGCGCCAGGCTCGGCCAGGCCGAGGTGCTGCACGGCATTGACCTGGCGATCGCGGCCGGCCGATGGACCAGCATCGTCGGGCCGAACGGCGCCGGCAAATCCACGTTGCTGAAGGTCGTCTCGGGCCTGCTGCCGTGCACGGGCGAGGTGCGCCTTTTCGGCGATGCGCTCGGCCAGGTGTCGGGCCGGGCGCGGGCGCGGCGCCTGTCCTGGCTCGGCCAGGGCGGCGCGGGCGAGGGCAGCGCCGACGACCTGATGGTCTACGACGTCGCGATGCTCGGCCGCCTGCCGCACCAGCGCTGGCTGGCCGCGCCGAGCGTGGCCGACCACGCCGCGGTCGAGCGCGCGCTGCGCCGCACCCAGGCGTGGGAATGGCGCGACCGCCCGCTCGGCCAGCTGTCGGGCGGCGAGCGCCAGCGCGTGCTGCTGGCCCGCGCGCTCGCGGTCGAGGCCGAACTGGTGCTGATGGACGAACCGCTGGCGAATCTCGACCCGCCGCACCAGGCCGACTGGATGCACACCGTGCGCGACCTCGTCGCCGCCGGCCGCACCGTGGTGAGCGTGCTGCACGAACTGTCGATGGCGCTGGCCGCCGATGAGCTGGTCGTGATGGCCGGCGGCCGCGTGGTGCACCGCGGCCCGTGCGATGCGCCGGCCACCCATGCAGCGCTCGAAGATGTTTTCGACCGGCGCGTGCACGTGCATCGCGTCGCCGACCAATGGATCACGCTGCCGCGCTGAAGAAAGGTCCCTGCCATGCAAATCGAAACGCCCCCGAGCGAGAAGCCCTACGAGAAACCCGAAGGCGAACGCCGCGGCCTCGTGATCGTCAACACCGGCGACGGCAAGGGCAAAAGCACCGCGGCCTTCGGCCTCGCGCTGCGCGCGCATGGCCGCGGCAAGGCGGTGAAGATCTGGCAGTTCATGAAAGTACCGACCGCGCGCTTCGGCGAGCACCGCATGTTCGAGGAGATCGGCATCCCGATCGAGGGGTTGGGCGACGGCTTCAGCTGGAAGAGCCAGGACCTCGAGCGCTCCGGGCAGCTGGCGCGCGACGGCTGGGAACGCGCCAAGGCATCGATCCTCTCGGGCGACCACTTCCTGGTCGTGCTCGACGAGATCACCTACCCGCTGATCTACGGCTGGCTGCCGCTCGACGACGTGCTGCAGACCTTGCGTGACCGGCCGACGCAGGTGCACGTCGCGCTCACAGGCCGGCGCTGCCCGCCCGAGATCATCGAGCTCGCCGACACCGTGACCGAGATGACGATGGTCAAGCACGCGTTCAAGGCCGGCATACCGGCGCAGCGCGGCATCGAGGACTGAGGCCGGTGGGGCTCCCGCCGTTCGCGCAGGAAGGGTGGGGCGTGGGCGCGCCAGCCATGGTCGCGATCGCGGCACTGTGCCTCGCGCTGGCCATCGACTGGCTGTTCGGCGAACCGCCCGCACGCGTGCATCCGGTGGTGTGGATGGGCCGCTATCTCGGCGCAGTCGGCCGCTGCATCGTGCCATCGGCGGCGCAAAAGCCCGACGCGCGCGTCTGGCCTTTCATCGCGGGCGCATTGGCCTGGTGTGCCGGCGCCGTGTGCGTGGCGATCGTTGCGCTCGCCATCGAGGCCGCGGTGCGGCGAATGCCCGCCTGGCTCGGATGGGTGTTGCTCGGCATCGCGCTGAAACCCCTGCTCGCGTGGCGCATGCTGCGCGACGAGGTGCTGGCCGTAGAGGCCGCGCTGGGCACGTCGCTCGACGCGGGCCGCGCGCAACTGGCGCGCCTCGTGAGCCGTGACGTGGGCACGCTCTCCGAAGCCGAGGTCCGCGAAAGCGCCATCGAATCGCTGGCCGAAAACCTCAACGATTCGGTGGTCGCGCCGCTCTTCTGGTTCGTGCTGCTCGGCTTGCCAGGCGCCGTGGTCTACCGCTTCGCCAACACCGCCGATGCGATGTGGGGTTACCGCGGCGAACGTGGGGGCTACGTCTGGACCTGGGCCGGCAAATGGGCAGCGCGCGCCGACGATGCGCTGTCGTGGCTGCCCGCGCGCCTCACCGCGTTGCTGCTGGCGCTGGTTTGCGGGCGTTGGCTCCGTCGCCTTCGGCGCGAAGCGCGGACCACGCCCTCGCCGAACAGCGGCTGGCCGATGGCGGCGATGGCGCTGCTGCTCGGCGTGCGGCTGGGCAAGCCGGGGGTGTATGTGTTGAACGGTGCGGGGCGGGCGCCCGTGGCGCATGACACCGGCCGCGCGGCGAAGCTGGCGGGGCGCGTGTTGACCGCCGCGGCCACTGCATCGGCGGCCGTCCTCGCGGCCATGGCGCGGCTGGCGTGATCGGCCATCGATGTGGGGCCGATCAGCGCGGCATGCAAAAAGGGCGCGAAGTCGCCCTTACGATGCGGCCAGGAAAAATGACATGCGCATCATTGAAGAGAAGCATCTCACTCCCGCCGACTGCTTGCTCATGACGATCAAGACCGTTGCCGGAAGCACTTTGTTCGTTTCGGGCGGGCATGGGGCAGTGGCGGGAGCCGGGCCTTGACCGAGATGCCAGACGTCCACGGTGGTCCTGATGCACAGGGGCGCGCGGTCCACGATTTCTCGACCAACGCGAACGCCTGTGGCCCCTGCCCATCGGCGCTGGCCGCTGTGCAGGCCGCCGATGCGAGCCGCTACCCCGATCCCGCCTACACCGCCCTGAAAGAGCGGCTGGCCGCGTTCCACGGTGTGGTGCGCGAGCGCATCGTCGTGGCTGGGAGCGCCAGCGAATTCATCGTGCGCATGACAGCGGCCTTTGCAGGGCGCACGCACGGCGCGGTGATGGTGCCGCCCTTCAGCTATGGCGACTATGCGCAGGCAGCTCGCGCGCACGGCCTGGTGGTGCGACGGCCTCATGACGCCAGCGCGGGTGCGCCGCTGCGCGCGGTCTGGGCCTGCGAGCCCTCGTCGCCATTGGGGCAGGCCGAAGCGGGACTGGGCGCGCGCCTCGATGCCTTGCCGCCGGGCGTGCCGCTGGTGCTCGACCGCGCGTACGAGCCTTTGCGCTTGCAGGGCGAGCCTGCGCTGGACGCTGCCCAACTTGATCGCGTCTGGCAGCTCTGGTCCCCCAACAAGGCGCTGGGCCTGACCGGTGTGCGGGGCGGCTATGCCATCGCACCTCTCGACGATGCAGACGGCCTGGCCAGGCAACTGAACCGGCGCGCGCCCTCCTGGCCACTCGGCGCGCACGCGGTCGCGATGCTTGATGCCTGGACCGCCGAAGCGACCCGCCAGTGGCTGGCCGACTGCCTGCCCACGCTGCGCGCATGGAAGACGCAACAGCAGGCGCTGTGCCGCGCGCTGGGCTGGCAGGTGCTGCCGAGCGACGCCAACTTTTTCTGCGCGCGGCCATTGGCGCCGCTGGACTTTCACGCCATGCTCGCCCATCTGCGCGCTGCAGGCATCAAGCTGCGTGACACCGCGTCGTTCGGCCTGGCCGGCCATGTGCGCCTGGGTGTCCTGCCTCCTGACAGCCAGCACGCCCTGGCGCAGGCGTGGCGTGCCTTCGCCGGCCCCGCAAACCCTGTGGTCGAACCCTGAAGAACCGAGACCGTGCCCATGCTCTTCGCCATCACCACCCTGTTTCTGTTTCAACTGGTCGGTGAGCTGCTGGTGCAGTGGCTGGCCCTGCCGGTGCCCGGGCCGCTGATCGGCATGGTGTTGTTGTTCGGCGCGTTGCTGCTGCGGCGCGCCGTGCCCGATGCGTTGCGCGAGACCTCGGGGCATTTGCTGCAGCACCTGATGCTGCTCTTCATTCCGGCGGTGGCCGGCGTCATGCTGCATTTCGAGCGGGTCGGGCGCGAGTGGCTGCCTTTCCTGGCGGCCGGCGTGGTGGGCGCGGCGCTGACCATGGCGGTGACCGCCGTCACGCTGCGCTGGATGATCCGCATCACCGGAAAGGACGCGGAATGAGCCCGAAGCTGACCGTCATCTGGGTGTTCCTGGCCGGCTCGCCGCTGCTGTGGCTGTCGCTCACGCTGCTGGCCTACCTCGGCGCGGTGTGGCTGCACCGGGCCAGCGGCGCGCGGCCCTTCGTCAACCCGGTGCTGATCGCGGTGACGCTGATCGTCGGTGTGTTGCTGGTCACGGGCACGCCCTACGACACCTACTTCGAGGGCGCCAAGTTCGTGCACTTCCTGATCGGCCCGGCCACCGTCGCGCTGGCGGTGCCGCTCTATGGGCAGATCGCGCGCCTGCGCCGCCTGTGGCTGCCCATCGGCGTGGCGCTGCTGGCCGGGTCGGTGACGGCCATCGTCTCGGCCGTCGGCATCGCCTGGGCGCTGGGCGGCTCGCACGAGATGCTGATGTCGCTGGCCCCCAAGTCGGCGACCATGCCCATCGCGATGGGGGTGGCCGAGAAGATCGGTGGCTTGCCGTCGCTCGCAGCCGTGGCGGCTGCCGTCACCGGCATCGCGGGCGCCATCATGGCGACGGCGTTGCTGAACCTGCTGCGCATCCAGGACCCGGCGGTGCGCGGGTTTGCCGTCGGCACCACGGCGCACGGCATCGGCACCGCGCGCGCCATCCAGGTCAACGAGACGGCAGGCGCCTTTTCGGCACTGGCGATGGGCCTCAACGGCATCGCGACCGCGCTGCTGGTTCCCTTGTTGCTGAAGCTGGCGGGGCTCTAGTCGGCGACTGTCAGAGGCGACGTCGCGGCCAGACCAGGGCGGGCGGAATCGGCGGGTTTCAGAACCGGGACGAAGGGCCCCCGGCGCGGCGCGTCGCGGCGATGCGCCGCATGGCTGAGACGCCCAGCGCCAATGCGCTCATGTAACTGGCCTGCGGCGCGCTTGCGGTCTGCACGATCCGGTAGTGGAGGGCGTCGGAAGCCTCGGTGTTGGTGGCGGCAATCAGCTTCCAGACGAAAGCGCCGTCGCCCTGTTCTTCCACGGTGACGGCCATGTCGGTGATCGATGTCATAGCGGGATGCTCGCTGCATTCATGGAGGTTCGAGTGCCCTCTACGTGCGAATTCCCTGTCTGGATGTCACAAAAGCCCCACAGAAGCTCTTGATGTGAAAAAAGTCACGATTCGGTTAACGGACAACAGGGCACGGCGTCTGAACATCCAGGTGCGACGCTGGCGTCGACGGTGATGTGTAACCGTTCAACGACAATTCCGCGATGCACAAAAACGTCACCATCACGCCAGCCCGTTGCGTGATGGTGCTCGGCACCACCAGTGGTGCCGGCAAAAGCTGGTTGACCACGGCCCTCTGCCGCTGGTACGCGCGCCAGGGCCTGCGCGTGGCGCCGTTCAAGGCGCAGAACATGAGCAACAACGCACGTGTGGTCGCGGGCGGTGAAATTGGCAGCGCCCAGTACTTTCAGGCGCTCGCGGCATGCGCGGTGCCCGAGGTGCGCATGAACCCGCTCTTGCTCAAGCCCGAACGCGACACGCACAGCCAGGTCGTGCTGATGGGGCAGGTGAACGAAGCCATGTCGGCGCTGCCCTGGCGCGGCCGCAGCGAGCGCGTCTGGCCGCAGATCGCAGGGGCGCTCGACGAATTGCGCGCCGAGAACGATGTGGTCGTGATCGAAGGCGCGGGCTCGCCGGCCGAGATCAATTTGATGGCCAGCGACATCGTCAACCTGCGCGTCGCGCGGCATGCCGATGCTCGCTGCTTGCTGGTCACCGACATCGACCGCGGTGGCGCCTTCGCGCACCTCTATGGCACCTGGGCGCTGATGCCGGAGGCCGACCGTGTGCTGCTGGCCGGCTTCGTGCTCAACAAGTTCCGCGGCGACGCTTCGCTGCTCGCACCCGCACCGCAGATGCTGCAAGACATGACAGGCGTGCCGACCGTGGCCACGCTGCCGAGGTGGTGGCAGCACGGACTGCCCGAGGAAGACGGCGTGTTCGATGCCAGTGCGCGCAGCAGCGGCGCGGTGACGCGCACGATCGCCGTCGTCGCGTACCCGCGCATCAGCAACCTCGACGAATTCCAGCCTCTCAAAAACGTGCCGGGCGTGCGACTGTGCTGGGTCCGCTCGCCGGCCGAGCTGGCTGGCCTTGTGGCCACCGATTGGATCCTGCTGCCCGGCTCCAAGCACACCAGCGGCGATCTCGCCTGGCTGCGCGCGCAGGGGCTCGACGGTGCCATTGCCGCCCACGCCGCGCGCGGCGGCGCGGTGCTGGGCATCTGCGGTGGCCTGCAGATGCTCGGCGAAGCGCTGATCGACACCCACGGCATCGACGGCAACGCGCCGGGCCTGGGCCTGCTGCCGCTGGTCACCGTGTTCGAGCCCGACAAGACCGTGCGGCAGCGCGAGGCGGCCTTCGGCGAGGTGACCGGCGCATGGTCGGCGCTTTCGGGCGTAGCGGTGAGCGGCTATGAAATCCACCACGGCCAGACCGCCGAACACGCCGCGATGGCCGCAGCCGGCGACCGCGCCCGTGCCGTGATGCCCCATGCGCTCGCCTGGCAAAACAGCGCAGGCAACGTGCTCGGCCTTTACCTGCATGGCCTGTTCGAAGACCCGGCCGTATTGCACGCGCTGTTCGGCGCGACGGCGCCCACGCTCGACTCTGTGTTCGACGGCCTGGCCGACTACATCGACACCCATTTTGAAACCGGCGTGCTGAACGCCCTGATCGACTGACACGATGAACCTTTCTGATGCTCCCCGGATCACCGACCTGCACGACGAGGCCCTGGTGCAGCGACTGCGCCATGTGCTCGACAACAAGACCAAACCGGTCGGCGCGCTCGGGCAGATCGAGGCACTGGCCTTGCGCATCGGGCAGATCCTGGGCACCGAGGCGCCCACGCTGGTCGCACCGCAGATGCTGATCTGCGCGGGCGACCACGGGCTGGCCGCGCGCGGCATATCGGCCTACCCGAGCGATGTGACCTGGCAGATGGTGCAGAACTTCCTGGCCGGCGGCGCCGCGGTGAGCGTGCTCGCGCGCCAGCACGGGCTGGCGCTCACCGTGGTCGACTGCGGCGTGCAGCGCGAGCTGACGCCAGCGCCGGGGTTGGTCATCCGCAAGATCGCGGCTGGCACGGCCGATGCGTCGGTCGGCCCCGCGATGACCGAAGCGCAGTGCGCAGACGCCATCGCCAACGGCCGCGAGGTGGTGCGCGGCTTGCCGGGCAACACCTTGCTGATCGGCGAGATGGGCATCGGCAACACGTCCGTCGCTTCCATGCTGCTCGCGCGGCTGACCGGGCAGGACATCGACGCCTGCGTGGGCGCGGGCACCGGGCTCGATGCCGCAGGCCGCGCCCGCAAGCGCGCGGTGTTGCGTGACGTGATGGCGCTGCATGCGAACGCGCGCTCGCCGCTCGAGGCGCTGGCGGCGTTTGGCGGCTTCGAGATTGCCACCCTGGTCGGCGCGGTGTTGCAGGCCGCCGAGGAACGGCGCGTGATCCTGCTCGACGGTTTCATCGCCACCTCGGCGGTGCTGGTCGCGCAAAGGCTCGAGCCCCACGTGGTGCAGCGCTGCGTTGCATCGCACGATTCGGCGGAGCCGGGCCACGCCTTGCTGCTCAAGGCGCTCGGCCTGTCGCCGCTGTTGCGGCTGGAACTGCGCCTGGGCGAAGGCTCGGGCGCCGCGTTGGCATGGCCGCTGCTCGAGTCGGCCTGCCGCATCCTGCGCGAGATGGCGAGCTTCGAAGCGGCGGGCGTTTCGCGGCACGTTGCCTGAAGCGGATGCAAGGCGCGCGCCACTTCCTGCTTGCGCTGCAGTTCTTCACGCGCGTTCCTATCACCGGGCGCCTGGCGCAATGGGTTGGCTTCAGCCCTGCGATGCTGCGCGCGAGCGCGGCGCACTTCCCTGGCGTGGGTTGGCTGGTCGGCGCATTCGGGACACTGGTCTTCTTGCTGGCCGCCCAAGGCGTGCCGCCGCTGGCGGCTGCGCTGCTGAGCACGGTGGCAACGGTCCTCCTCACCGGCGCCTTCCATGAAGACGGTCTGGCCGATGTGGCCGACGGCCTGGGCGGCTCGGCCGACCGTACCCGCGCGCTCGAAATCATGAAGGACTCGCGCATCGGCGCCTTCGGTGCCATCGCGCTGGTGCTGGCACTCGGCCTGAAGGTCGCGCTGCTGGCCGCCATCGCCGGGCAGGGCGTGTGGGCGGTGGTCGTCGCGCTGCTGGCGGGCCATGTGCTGTCGCGTCTTGCGCCGCTGTTCCTGATCCGCTCACTGCCCTATGTCGGCGACAGCGGCGCCAGCAAATCCAAGCCGCTGGCCGATGCCATCGGCAACGGTGCGCTGGCCGTCGGCGTGCTGTGGTCCGTGCCCGCCGCGGCGGCGCTGTTCGTCGGCCACGACGCGCTCCGAGCCGCGGCCGCGCTGGCCGCCTGCGCACTGGCGGCGCTCTGGATGGCGCGGTGGTTCCGGCACCGCCTCCAAGGCTTCACGGGCGATGGCCTGGGCGCGACGCAGCAAGTGTGCGAGCTCGCGATCTACCTCGCATTGGCGTGGCGCGCGTGAGCCGGCTCTGGTTGCTGCGCCATGCGCTCACCGACTCGGCGCCCGGGCTTTGCTATGGGCGCACCGATGTTGGCGTGCCAGCCGCGGCCACCCGCGCCGCTGCGTTGGACGTGGTGCACAAGATCCCCGAAGGCACGGTCGTTTTTTCCTCGCCCCTGCGGCGTTGCGCGGAACTCGCACACGCCATCGCCGCACTGCGGCCGGACCTGTCGACGCGCATCGACCCGCGTCTCGCAGAGATGGATTTCGGTGCGTGGGAAGGACAGCGCTGGTCGTCCATCGCGCGCACCGAGTTCGATGCGTGGACAGTCAACTTCGCCGATGGCCTGCCTGGCGGTGACGGCGAAAGCACGCGGCGTTTCATGCAGCGCATCGGCGCGGCCTACGACGGCTGGCGCGCGTCGGGCTGCGACGCGCTGTGGATCACGCATGCCGGCGTCATGCGCGCGGTGCAGTTGCTGCACAGCGGCGTGCGCGAGGTCGAACGGGCCGACCAGTGGCCCTCGCAGCCGATCGGCTATGGCGAATGCCAATGCATCGACATTGCGAGCGACTGACTGCTCACGCCTTTTGCTTCGGCGCCGGCGTCTTCGGCTTGTAGCTGCACATCGTGTGCACCGCGCACTCCCAGCATTTGGGCTTGCGCGCCACGCAGATGTAGCGACCGTGCAGGATCAGCCAATGGTGCGCGTGGAGCCTGAATTCCCTGGGCACGCACTTCTCGAGCTTGAGTTCAACGGCCAGCGGCGTCTTGCCGGGCGCGAGGCCGGTGCGGTTGCTTACGCGGAAGATGTGCGTGTCGACCGCCATCGTCGGGTCGCCGAAGGCGACGTTCAACACGACGTTCGCGGTCTTGCGGCCGACGCCGGGCAGCGCTTCGAGCTCGGCGCGGGTGCGCGGTACTTCGCCGCCGTGCAGCTCGACCAACATGCGGCATGCCTCGATCAGATGCTTTGCCTTGCTGCGGTAGAGGCCGATGGTCTTGATGTAGCTCTCGAGTCCATCCACGCCCAGGTCGAGGATGGCTTGCGGCGTGTTCGCGACCGGGTAGAGCTTGCGCGTGGCCTTGTTCACGCCCACGTCGGTGGCCTGCGCAGATAGCAGCACGGCGGCCAGCAGCTCGAAGGGCGTGGTGTATTCGAGCTCGGTCTTCGGCTCGGGGTTGGCCGTCTGCAGCGTCGCGAAGAAGGGGACGATGTCGTCTTTTTTCATGGCGTCGTTTGAAGGCTCATTCGGCCGTCGGCGCGAGGCGCTTCGCCGTGCGGGTCACGCCGTCGAAGATCGTGCGGGCGAGCGCGGTTGGAAAGTCCGCAGGCAGTTGTGCTTCAACACTGCGCAGCACCTCGGGCACCTGCGCCGCGATCTCGTCGCACAGCGCGCGCGCATCGCCCAGGCCTGCGAATTTGGCCACGCCATCCCAGTGCCGCGCATCGATGTCGGTCAGCCCCCAGTGCGCGCTCTTGCTGCGCAAGGCCATCGCGAGTTTCGCCTTCTGCGGCGCGATGAGGTTCGCGCCATGGCCGATCACCGGCCAGGCCGAGAGCACGTCGTAGAAGGGCGTGAGCCGGTAGCCGCCGCCGCGCTCCAGAAAGATCGAGAAGTTCTTGGCGTGACCATCGGTCGCGGCCAGTAGCCAGAACACCATCTGCGCCTTCAGGAAAGCGAGCTTGTCGGCTGCGGCGTTGCTGCTCGCATCAAGCACGCGAAGGATCTCGCGCATGCCGGGGCCGCCATCGGCTTCGTACTTCTGCGCACCGGCCACGCCAAGCGCCTGGCAGAAGTCTTCCTGCGGCAGGCGGGCGATCCATTCGCTGTCGCCGCCCGTTTGCTGCAGCGCGCGGTCAAAGCGCTCGACCACCAGCACCTTGCGCTCGCCGAAGGTCGCGATGTCAGAGCGCGCGGTCTGCAGGCCGAAGGCCGAGAGGATGCACGAGCACAGCCACTCGTTTTCCACCGACGATTGCATGTCGGCCTGCATGTTGCCGACGAGGCCCACATTGCCACTTTGCAATTTGAAGATGTGTGTGGTGGGCGTGGCGTTGAGCGGGCGGAACCATTGGCCGTCGCGCTGGAGCAGTGCGGTTTTTTCCTGCGCGCCGGCGATCGAAATGCGGAAATCGTCGTCATCGCGTTGACCGAGCACGCGCCCGCTGGCCAGCGACGCGTTGATGGCGCGCTCCACGCCCGCATCGTCCAGTGCCTCCGTTTCGATCCGGTCGAAGCCGGTCGGCGGCACGCCGGGTTCCAGCAATTGCACGGCCCCCACGCATTCGCGTCCGATGGCGCCGAGCAGGTCGAAGGCGTCGGTGCTCGGTGTCGCGAACTTGCCCTGCAGGCGCCGCCGGATCGGATCGCTGTCGGGCAACAGGTTGTCGAACCAGCTCTGCACCATGGCGCCGCGCAAAGGAGCATTGCCGGGCGTGATCGGGAGCGACAGCGAGAGCCGGCGCGCTGTTGGCGAGGCGGTCCATTCCTCGCTGTACTGGAAGCGATGCTCGCCCTCGCGCACGGTCCACTCGCCGACCGTCTGGCCATTGATCCAGACCACCAGCGGGTGCGGATGCCGCGGGCCGCGACCGCGTTTGGAGCGGCTCACCATGACGTGGCGTCCCGGTCGGCGTCGGGTGCGTCGCTCGAAGGCAAGGCTTCGAGGACCAGCCGATGCCCCATCAGCGCGACCAGGCGCGAAATCTGGTCGAAGCTGGTGACACCGGGCGCGGCCTCGATGCGGGCCACGCGCTTCTGGTTCACGCCCAGCCGGTCGCCGAGCTCGGCCTGCGTCATCTGGCGGGACTGCCGCAGCGCCTTGAGCACGGCGCTGAGTTGCTGGCTGGTTTCGAGGGGGTATCGCATCGGTTTACTACCGGGAAGTGGTGAATGCAATTTACTACTCAAAAATAGTAAAGTCAATTAACTATACAAAGGTAGTAAAAGCACCGGCCGCAGACTTGCACTTCGCTGGACAATGGCAGCCCAGAAAGAGAGATCACCATGCAATTCGCCTCCCGCCTAGACAACGTCGAAACCTCTGCCATCCGTGAACTCTTCAAGCTGCTGGGCACGCCCGGCATCATCAGCTTTGCGGGTGGGTTTCCCGACAGCGCGATGTTCGACGTCGAAGGCCTCAAGGAAGCGAGCCACAAGGCGCTGACCGAAGAGCCGGGCGGGGCGCTGCAGTACGGCGCGACCGAGGGCTACGAGCCACTGCGCACGCAGCTCAGCGCTTTCATGAAGACCAAGGGCGTCGACGTCGACCCGAGCGGCCTGATCGTCACCACCGGCAGCCAGCAGGCGCTCGACCTGCTGGGCAAGACCATGATCTCGCCGGGCGACAAGGTGATCGTCGAAGGGCCGACCTTCCTGGCGACCATCCAGTGCTTCCGTCTCTACGGCGCCCAGCTCATCAGCGCGCCGATCGACGCCGACGGCGTGAAGACCGACGAGCTCGAAAAACTCATCGCCGAACACAAGCCCAAGTTCGTCTACCTGATCCCGACCTTCGGCAACCCGAGCGGCGCGATGCTGAGCCTGGAGCGCCGCAAGAAGGTGCTCGAACTCGCGGTGAAGTACCAAACGCTGGTGGTCGAAGACGATCCGTACGGCGACCTGTATTTCGGCGAGGCCCCGCCGCCATCGATCATGGCGTTGAGCAAGGACGTGCCCGGCGCACGCGACCTCATCGCGCACTGCGGCTCGCTCAGCAAGGTGCTCAGCCCGGGCCTGCGCGTGGGCTGGATGATCGCGCCGGCCGAGCTGCTGGCGAAGGCCACGATGTGCAAGCAGTTCAGCGACGCGCACACCAGCACCTTCGCGCAAGCGACGGCCGCGCAGTACCTGAAAAGCGGCCGCATGCCCGCGACGCTGGCGAATGTGCGGAAGGTTTACGGCGAGCGCGCGCAGACGATGGGGGCGGCGCTCGAGCGTGAGTTGGGCGATGCGATCACCTTCAACCAGCCAAGTGGCGGCCTGTTCTTCTGGGCGCGCCTCACGGGTGCGAACGGCAAGCTGGCCGACGCGAACGTGTTCGCGAAGAAAGCCATCGAGCAACTCGTGGCCTTCGTGCCCGGCGCGCCATTCTTTGCGGAGAAGCCGGATGTGTCGACGCTGCGCCTGAGCTTCGCGACGGCGAACGTCGAGAAGATCGAAGAGGGGATCGCGCGCCTGGGCAAGGCGCTCTGAGGCCCCCGGCCGGGTTCACGGCGAGCGGTGCAGCCGTGGCGCCGAGAGCAGCGCCAGGTTGTCCTCGATCGCCGCGTCGACGTTGCGGTGCTTGCCGGTCATGCGCGACAGCGTCATGATCGTGTGCAAGGCCTTCAGGTCTTTCACGCTCGGCGCGACCTTGATCTGAGCGATGGCCGCGGCCGTGTTGCCGCCGTTGACCAGCGCCATCACCTTGCTTGCCCAATCGTTCGCGCGTGCCATCTGTTCACCTGCTGTGTCGTTGAAGCGGCAAGACACTGCCGCGGTGTGCCATCTGGCCGAGATCACCGGGCTGATCGATGCGGTCGCGCAAGCGGCCGGGCCGCAGTTCTATGTCGAGGTGCTGGCCAAGCACGGACACCGCGCCGCCCGCCCGGCCGCTGCCGACAACGCGCCTTCCGCGTCCTGAGGCCGGACGCCGCGCGAGATATCGCGGACCCGGCCGCGCCAGCGCCGCCGAGGCGACAGCCTCTGGCTACATCACCGTGTTCGCCAACGACAACCCGTAGCGTGACCCCACTGGCTCCAGGCCGGTCGCGATCGATGGATGCAGGCGCACGCCGTCCCTGAGTTGTTCCGCGCGTCGCGCCAGGCCACCTTGCCCTGGCAGGCGCACCGGCTTCGCCGGGTCGATCGGTACATTGCTGCGGCAGCGCTCGGCCACGTGGTCCATCTGGCGCAGGAACGCGTCCTTGCCACTGAAAGCGTCGAGGTCGTGCAGCGTGAGGTAGACGGTCGCGCCCCAGCCCTCAGGCGGGTCGGCGCGGCCGTGGCCTGCCAGACCGGCTGTCAGTGTCTCGACCAGCAGCGCCATGCCGTAGCCCTTGTGGCCATGGCTCAGGCCGCCGACCGGCAGCAAAGTGCCCGGCGGCTGCTCGAACAGCACCTGCGGGTCGTTGCTCGGCTGGCCCTGGGCGTCGATCAGCCATTGCTCGGCGAAGGTTTCGCCGGCCGCGCGCTTGCGGTTGCTCATGCCGTTGGTGGTGATGGAGGCCGAGATGTCGACCATCACGCCGCCTTCGCTCAACGGAAAACCCATCGCGAGCGGATTGGGCGTGAACACCGCCTGCGTGCCACCGAAAGGCGCAACGCTGGCGGCATTCGGGTCGGAGCAGGCCAGCAGCATCAGCATGCCCTCGTCGAGCGCACGCAGCATGTAGACCGCGAGGCAAGCGATATGGTGGCTGCGCCGGATCACGAGCGATGCAGTGCCGAGCTCTCGAGCGCGCGGCACCAGCAGGTCCATGCCCTGTTCCATCAGCCAGGGGCCGGGCAGGCGCATGCCGTCCCACAGCACGGCGGCAGGCCGGTCGGACAGTACCGTGGGCACACCGTCGCGCGTCATGCCACCGGACTCGATTTCCTTCACGTAGCCGGCCAGCAGCGCGAGGCCGTGGGTGTCGTGGCCGAGCAGGTCGCCCTCGACCAGCGTGTCGGCCACGCTGGTGGCCATGGCGGCATTCAGCCCGGCGCGTACGAGCAGTTCGGAGGCGAAGGCACGCAGGGCGAGGGCGTCATGGCGCGGAGCGGATTCATGGGTCATGGCGTTAGGGAAGCGTTGGCAGGGTGGGACCGCCGCCGACGCCAGGCCAGCCAGCCCGAGCCACCCCAAAGCAGCAAGGTGAAGAGGGCCAGGCTGGCGGCGATCGGCCGCTCGACAAAAGCGAGCCAGCTGCCGTCGGACTTGATCATGGAGGTGATGAAGTTCTCTTCCAGCATCTTGCCCAGCAGCATGCCGAGGATGGCTGGCGCCACCGGGAATCCGTTTTCCTCGAGCACCCAGGCGGCGACGCCGAAGCCCAGCAGGATCCACAGGTCGAACAGCGCATTAGCATCAACAGGTTGGCGAGGATGAAGACGATGAACACCGCGTAGACGTTCTGCGGGTTGTTCATGAAGATCATGGGGCCGGGATTCATGTTCTTCATGTAGAGCACGCCGATCACGATGGCGGTGATCGAGTCGCCCGGAATGCCGAACACCAGGGCCGGCACCCAGGCGCCGGCCAGCGCGCTGTTGTTGGCTGCGCCGGCCTCGACCAGTCCTTCGGGATGACCGGTGCCGAACTTCTCGGGCTCCTTCGACAGCTTCTTGCTCATCGCGAACGACATCCACGCCGCGATGTCGGCGCCGGCGCCGGGCAGGATGCCGACTGCCGTGCCCAGCACGCTGCCGCGCAGCGTCTGCTTCGGATACTTGCGCATCAAGGCGCCCATGCCCTTGAACACCGAGCCGATCTGCGCCTTGAACTCGCCCACCTTCGAGGTGTCGAGCGTGAAGCGGATCAGCTCGGAGATGGCGAACATGCCGATCATGGCCGGGATGAGGCTCAGCCCGCTCAGCAGGTTGGGACTGTCGAACGTGAAGCGTGGATGGCCCGCCGGGTTTTCCAGCCCCACGGAGCCGAGCAGGAGGCCCAGGCAGAGCGTGATCACGCCCTTGAGCGGCTTGTCGCTGGTGATGAACACGGCGCAGCTCAGACCCAGCAGCACGAGCCAGAAGTACTCGAACGAGCTGAACTTGATGGCGACCTCGGCCAGTGCCGGCGCAGCGAGGATCAACACCACGGTGCCGAACAGACCGCCGATGCAAGAGAAAACCAGGCCGATGCCCAGCGCCGTCTCGCCCTGGCCCTTGCGCGTCATCGCGTACGACTCGTCGGTGTACGCGGCAGAGGCGGGCGTGCCCGGAATGCGCAGCAAGGCGCCGGGGATGTCGCCGGCAAAGATCGCCATGGCCGTGGCCGTGACGATCGCCGCGACGGCGGGCACCGGCGGCAGGAAGAACGTGATCGGCACCAGGAGGGCGGTGGCCATGGTCGCAGTGAGGCCCGGCACCGCACCCACGAACATGCCGAAGATGCCCGAGAGCAGCATGACGATCAGCACGGTCGGTGTGGCGACCATCTGAAGCGCAAGGAGTACGGCGTCCATCAGAACTCGCTCACCAAGCCAACGGTTGAAGAACGCCCCAAGGCAGCGGCACCTTGAGCAGCTTGTAGAAGCAGGTGTGGATGACCAGCGTGGCGGCAAGGGCCACCGCCAGGGCCAGCAGCGGGCGCACGCCGCAGGCCCACTGCAGGGAAACCAGTACGACCATGCTGCAGACGATGAAGCCGAGTTGCTCCGACAGCAGGATGTAGAAGACGATGCTGCACAGCGTGATGGCGAAGGCGGCCAGGTGACGCGGCGAGCGCAGTCCCTCCGTCAGCGCAAGCCAGGGCTGCTTCAGTCGCAACCCTTCCCGGATCAATGCGGCCGACGAAAGCGCCAGCCCGATCGCAACCAGCCCGGGAAACAGGGCCGGCCCGTACTGCTGCCCGGCGGCGGGCGGGAAGCCCTGGATGTGCCAGAGCACCGCCAGGGACAGCAGCAGCAGCACGCTGCCGATCAGGCTGTCGTGGATTCGCATGGCAGCGGTGTGCCTACTTGGCGATGCCGACGGCCTTCATGGCCGCGGCGGACGCCGCATCCTTTTCGACCATGAATTTCCCGAAATCCGCGCGGTCGGCATAAAGCGCACCGAAGCCGCGCTGCTTGAGGAAATCCTGGTACGCCTTCCCGTCGTAGATCGCCTTGAGCGCGCCCGCCAGCTTGTCCGTCATGTCCTTCGGCAACCCGCGGGGCGCCGCAATGCCGCGCCAGGCCCCGATGTTCCACAGCTGGCCGTCTGCCGCCTTGTACAGCGGCACGTTCGGGAAGATGCCATCGGGCTTGGAGCCCATCAGGATCAGCGCCTTGGCCTTGTCGGCCTCGATCAGCGCCCGCGCTTCGGGCAGCGAGCACGACACCACGTCGACGCCACCGGCCAGCAGGTCCTGCAAGCCCGGTGCAGCACCCTGGCTCGGCACCCAGGCGATCGCGTTGCCCGGCAGCTTGTTGTCGACCAGCCACTGCGCGAGCCCCAGGTGCCAGATGCCGCCCTGGCCGGTGCCGCTGGCCTTGAGCTTGCCGGGATTGGCCTTGGCGGCAGCCAGGAGGTCTTGCGCTGTCTTGATCGGCGAATCGGCCCGCACCATCACGGCGTTGGCGTCGAAGTTCATCAATGCGAGGGGCGTGTAATCCTCGCCCGACAGTTTGGTCAGCCCGGCGTGTCGCATCATGCCGATTTCCACCGTCAGGATGCCGATGGTGTAGCCGTCGGGTTGGGCAGAGGCGATGGCCTGATGCCCCACCACGCCGCTGCCGCCGGTGCGGTTCACCACGTTGACCGGCTGCTTGAGCGCCTGCTCCAGCTCGGAGGCGATGATGCGCGCTACCGCGTCGGTGCCGCCGCCGGCGCCCCAGGGGACGATCAGCGTGATGGGGCGCTCAGGATAGGCGGCGAGGGCCAGCCCCGGAAAGGCTGCAGCCGCAGCGGCGGCGCCGATGACGGCGAGAGAATGACGGCGCTTCATGTCTTGTCTCCTTCAATGGATCGAGTTGATGCCTGCCTGCTTCTTCGGCACGGGGCAGGGCATTCGAACACCCATGGAAGCCGATCGAAACCTGAACAACCCTAGGTTGTGCAGCCGGGCATTTCCCCTTAGAGGAAACCGGTTTCTGTCCGGTGCGCCCAAGGCTCAGCGCAGGACGTCGAGCAAGCGGTCGAGCCCGCCTTCGTTGATCGCCACCATGGCGGCTTCGCGCACCCGGGGTTTGGCGTGGTACGCCACAGAGAGGCCGGCCGCGCCCATCATCGGCAGGTCGTTGGCGCCGTCGCCCACTGCGATGCATTGCTCCGGCGTGGCGCCGATCAGCGAGGCGACTTCGAGCAGCGTGCGGCGCTTCTCGGCGCCGTCGCAGATGTCGCCCCACGATTGCGTAACCACGCGACCGGTGAGCAGGCCGTCTTTCTCATCGAGCAGGTTGGAGCGCGCGAAGTCGATGCCCAAACGCTTTTTCACACGGTTGGCGAAGAAGGTGAAGCCACCGGACACCAGCAGCACCTTGAGTCCCGCCGCCTTGCAGGCCGCGACCAGCTCGGCTGCACCCGGATTCAGGCGCAGACGTTGGTCGTACACCTGCTGCAGCGACGCGACCGGCACGCCCTCGAGCAGCGCCACGCGGCGCGTGAGGCTTTCCTTGAAGTCCTTGATCTCGCCGCGCATCGTGGCCTCGGTGATGGCCGCGACCTCGGCCTTCTTGCCGACCGCATCGGCGATCTCGTCGATGCATTCGATGTTGATCAGCGTCGAGTCCATGTCGAACGCGATGAGCTTGAAGTCGGCCAGGCGCAGCGGTGGCGTGAAGCGCTGGAGAACGAGGCCGGGGGAATGTTCGTGTGTCGCGCTCATGCGGGGAGGGCTTCCTTGACGATGGGTTGACCCAGGCTGCGCAGCACGTCGCGCACCATCTGCGCACGCTCCTTGGGCTCCTTGAGCTCGCGCTCGATGCGCAGCTTCTCGTTGCCGGCCAGCTTGATGTGCTTGTTCTTCTGGATGAGGTGAATGATCGCCATCGAGTCGACGGGCGGGTCTTTCTTGAAGGTGATGTGGATCACGCCGGGCGCGGCATCGACCTTCACCACGCCGTACGGCCGCGCGAGCACGCGCAGGCGATGCGTGTCGATCAGCGTCTGCGCCTGCGGCGGCAGCTTGCCGAATCGGTCGACGATCTCTTCGAGCAGCGTGTCGATCTGGTCTGGCGTCTTGGCAGTGGCGAGCTTCTTGTAGAACGACAGGCGCAGGTGCACGTCGCCGCAGTAGTCATCGGGCAAGAGGGCGGGCGCGTGCAGGTTAATCTCGGTGGTCACGTGCAGCGGCGAGAGCAGGTCGGGCTCCTTGCCTTCCTTGAGCGAGCGCACCGCTTCGCTCAGCATCTCGTTGTAGAGCTGGAAGCCGATTTCCATCATGTTGCCGCTCTGGTTTTCGCCGAGCACTTCGCCCGCGCCGCGAATTTCCAGGTCGTGCATCGCGAGGTAGAAGCCGCTGCCCAGTTCTTCCATCTGCTGGATGGCGTCGAGCCGCTGCGCCGCCTGCTTGGTCAGGCCCTCGGTGTCCGGCACCATGAGATACGCATACGCCTGGTGGTGCGAGCGGCCGACGCGGCCACGCAACTGGTGCAGTTGCGCGAGGCCGAATTTGTCGGCGCGGCTCATCACGATGGTGTTGGCGGTCGGCACGTCGATGCCGGTCTCGATGATGGTCGAGCACAGAAGCAGGTTGTAGCGCTGCGCCACGAAGTC
>SEGS01000023.1 GCA_004210915.1 Variovorax sp.
CTCGACGTGACCGGCGTGCACCCCGAAACCTACCCGCTGATCGAGCAGATCATCGTGAAGACCGGCAAGCCGATCGCCGAGCTCATGGGCCGCGCCGACATGCTCAAGACGCTCAAGCCAGAGCTGTTCGCCAACGAGAAGTTCGGCGTCATCACGGTCAAGGACATCCTGGGCGAACTCGAAAAGCCGGGCCGCGACCCGCGCCCCGACTTCAAGGTGGCGCGCTTCAACGACGGCGTGGAAGACATCGCCGACCTGAAAGAAGGGATGATTCTTGAAGGCACGGTCAGCAACGTCGCGCAGTTCGGCGCGTTCATCGACCTCGGTGTGCACCAGGACGGTCTGGTGCATGTGAGCCAGCTCGCGAACAAATTCGTCGAGGACGCGCGCGAGATCGTCAAGACCGGCGACATCGTGCGCGTGAAGGTCATGGAAGTCGACGTGGCGCGCAAGCGCATCGGCCTTTCGATGCGCCTGGACGCGACACCGGCTCGACGCGACGGACCGCGGGACAACCGTTTAGAAGGCGCGGGCCGCGGCCAGCAGCAGGGCGCGCGCCGCGACAACGCGCCGCAGCCGGCGGGGCAGATGGCGAGTGCGTTTGCCAAGTTGCAGGGGTTGCGGAAATAGCCTGGTGGCCCGGGCTGGATCGCGGGGTGGACGCGAGCTGCCTGGTCCGCGCGGTCAGGGCGCCAGCACCAGCACCTTGAACTGGCTGGGCACGATGCGCATGCCCACCATGTTGCAGCGGTTCTGAACCGAGAGGCTGGTCATGCGCGTGCAGGGCGTGCCTTTCAGCAGGACCGTGAACGCGCCGGTGATGTGACGGGATGGTCCCATCACCGTTTGCGACACCACGCCCATCAACACGCCGGCGTTGTCGCCGTTGGTGATCGGAGTGATGGTCGCCATGTTGTGCGCGGGCGTGCCGCCGTAGAGGATGTTCCAGGCGTTGGGGATGGCCGTGGGCCCGAGCGCGACGTTGGGGTAGGGAATGGGCAGCGCCGGCGGCGTCTTGCAGACGTCGGGAAAGGCGAGATCCAGGCCCATCATTTGTGCATTGGCAAACATGGCAAAAGCTCCTTGCTTCGGGGTCTACGGTCAACCCATGTGGATCTGTTCGGCGTCGACCTTGACCAGCGCCTTGCTGGTGACAAGGGTGTTCTTCGCATGCAGGCGCATGGTTTCGGTGGCCTGCATGTCGATCTGTCCGGCGCGCACCTGTTCCACCTCTTCGGTGAGCCTGAAGCTGGACCGGGTAAGCACGCTCAGGCGGTCCAGCACCGTTTCCAACGTGCGGCCCACGAAGCGCGCCACCAGCGTGGTCACACGCACTTCGGCACCGCGGTAGTCCATCTCGGCGATGTTGAGCTGTGCCTTCTGCGCCCGCATGCGCAGGTCGGGCGCCTCGAGCGCGATGCGTCCCCGACGTGAGCTGATCGTGAGATCGCCCTCGGTGACGATGTGCGCCTGGGTCGCATCCGCCTGGGTGATCACCGCGATCAGGTAGAGGTCTCCTGGCTGCGGCCCGGCGACCAGCACGGTATCGCCCACGCCCGGCTGCAGCAGGCAGCTGGCGGCGCGGGGGCACAGCCAGCGTTCGCCGCCGTCGTGCGGGGCGACGAGAAACACGCCATCCGCCGACTGCTGCACCACGCTGCCCAGGGCGCTGCCTGTCCATCGCGAGCCGTCCGCCGCGGCCATCGCCCGCGGCTTGCGCAGCAGCGCCTGCATGTCGGGGGAGGGCCTCCCGCTACCAGCCGCAGCGACGACGTCGGCGGAGTGAGGTTCGCGAACAAGGCGGTGATTCATGAAGTGATGTCCCTGGTGTCGAGCGGCAACGGCCGGCCGAAGGTGTCACGCCCCGCGCGCTGCGGGCGACGCGCACGGGCGGCCGAAAATCGCTCGGCGTCGAACAGGGCGGCATCGCCGTCGAGTACGCCGGTGCGATCGCCCCAGCGCGTGCCGGTCTGGATCGCGCGGTGCAGTTGCGTGCGCTGGAAGGTGGCGCCGCGCAGGTCGGCGTCGCTCAGGTCGGCGTACGAAAAGTCCGCGTAAACCAGCGCGCTGCGCGCGAACGATGTGCGGTTGCAGCGCGCGCGGTGGAACACGCATTGCGCGAGTTGTGCGCCCGACAGGTTGGCGTCGGCCAGGATCGCGTCGACCCAGACGCTCTGCGCGAACTGCGCGTCCTGGCAGTCCGCGCTGCGCAGGTCGGCCTCCGGAAAAAGGCATTGCGGCGCCTGCACGCCGGTGAGTACCGCCCCCGCGAGATTCGCGCCCTTGAAATTGCATTGACTGAGCCGCGCACGGTCGAAGTTGCAGTCCGAAAGATCGGCGTCGATGAACTGGCACAGCTCAAACTGCTGCCCGGTGAAATCCTGGCCAGCCAGGTCGGCTTCGCTGAAGATCGTGTTGTGAAAACTCGCGCCCTTGAAGGACACGCCGCGCAGGCCGGCCCGGTAGAAAACGGTGGTGTCCAGCCTGATGGCCACGAAGTGCGCGCCGTGAAGCGTCGATTCACCGAACACCGTCTTGGTCAGGTCGGCTGCGTCGAACCGGGCTGCATCGAGCACGCTCTTCTGGAAGGCCCCGAAGTCCAGCCTCGCCCTGGAGAAGTCGGCGCCTTGCAGCGTCGACTCGCTGAAAGCAGCGCGGGTCAGGGTGGCATCCTGCAGGCGCGCGTGCGCAAGGTCGCACCTGTGAAAGCCCGTGCGCTGCAAGTCGGCGCGATCCAGTTGCGCACCATCGAATCGGCAAGTGTCGAACATCGACTCCGTCAGTTGCGCGCTGACCAGGTTTGCCCCGGAAAAATCGCACGCCCTGAAGGTGCCGCCGCGAATGTCGACTTCGTCCAGCCGCATCCCCTTGAAATCCTGCCCCTGGATGAACTCGCCGCCGCGAACTTTTTGTGCCAGTTCCCGCGGCGTCATCGCGACGCCTCTGTCGTGTCGGGGCTGCGCCGCGGCACCGTCTTGGCCTGCTCGATGTAGGCCCCACGGGTCTCGGTCACGCTGTCGATCAGCGTCTGCGACAGATCGGCGCGGAACAGGCTGGCATCGCGCAGATCGACGCCGACGAGGCTGGCCTTCTGCAAGCTCGCGTGCATGAGGTTGGCCCCGCGCAGCGAAGCATGGGCCAGGTCGGCGCGGATGAAGAGGCTTTCCGGTGCGTCGACGAAGCTCAGGTCGGCCCCCACGAGGCTGCAGCCCGAGAAGTCGCAGGTGTCGAGCGTGGCGCGGGAAAACAAGGCACCGTCCAGCGGCATGTCGCGCAGGCTGCACTGGATCAGCGTGGCATCCCGGAAGTCGATGTTGCGCAAGCTGCTGGAGCCGACGAAGCAGTGCGTTTTCAGCGTGGACGCTGCAAAGACGATGCCTTCGTCGCCCGGGGTGTGAACCCAAGCGCACGCCTCCAGCATCGCCTGCGAGAAATCCAGCCGCTCGACCAGACACGAAATCAGCCCGACCTTGTGCAAGGTGGCTGCGCGAAAACTGCAATCCTGCAGCCGCGTCTGTTCGAGCAGCGTCACGTAGTCGAAGCGGGCGCGGTCGAAGCGGCAATTCTCGAAGTGCATGCCCAGCAAGTTGAGGTGCGACAGATGGGCCTCAGAGAAATCGCAGTCGTCGAAGCGGGTTTTTTCAATGATCGTTTCATGCAGCGTCGCCCCCACGAACGAGGCGTTCCCGCAAAGCGCCAGGCTCAGATTCGCACCGTTCAGCACGCAGCCGGCGAAGGAGGCGCCCGTCAGCCGCGCGCGCACCAGCACCGCCTCCGTGGCGTCGGCGCCGTCGAGCCGCGCCCCGCCCAGGTTGGCGCTCTCGAGCAGCGTGCGGTGCAGGCGGGCGCCGCGCAGGTCCATGTGGGAGAGGTCCGCGCCCGTCAGGTCCATACCCGAGAGGTCCCGGGTAGCGGCCATCCGCTGCTGCACCTGTACGCGCGCTGCGCCGGACCGCTCGGCGCTCATGGCATCGGCGGCTGACTGGTGGTGTGCGCCCAGCCGGTACATGTCGATGAGGCCGCGCTGGCCGCTTTGCGCGTTCTTCTCCAGTTCCAGTTCCTGGGTCGGCGACATCGGCGCGGTACGCGTGGCCGTGGCAATGCCGCGCATGCCTTGTGTCGCGGCGCCGGCATCGAAGGCGGGAGGCCCTTTGACCTCGGCGCGGTTCGCATCGGCCACGAGCGCACCGGAGTCGAAGCCAACCTTGCGTGACTCCACCGCATTGGCGTCGGCCAGCTGTGCAAGCTCGTCGCGTGCGGCGTCCAGTTTCTGTTGCTGCTCTTGCTGGTAGACCTTGGTGCGCTGGATGAATTCCGGCAGTTCGTTGAGCGTTGGCATCCTGGTGAAGGGCTCGGGCAGCGCGCGCTCCTTGAAATGGCGCGGCTTGTGGCCGGCATCCAGGGCCTGCTGCGTGAGGTCTTGCCGCAGCGCGTTGCCGCGCTCGCGCATGTTGCGCACCAGCACGGATTCTTCCTCGTCCATCTGGTCGATCCACGGGCCGATGGCTTCGGCGGGCAGCAACTCGTCGTCGCGGAACATGTAGAGGCCGCCCGTCTCGGGGTCGCAGCGGCGCTGCAGGATCCCGAAGTAGTGTTCGAGCGACCGCGCTTCTTCGGCCGCGGCCTCGATCGCCGGCATCACGTGCGTCACGTCGGCCGCGTCGTCCTCTGCGATGCCGGTCTCGCCATGCCATATCAGTGCGATCTGCGCCAGATGCGGGAAGAACCACGCGGTGGTCAGTCGCAACGGCACTTCGTCGAAGCGCTCGGGTTCGGCCTGGCCCGAAGCGCTCCTGCGCGCGATGAAGCTGCGTGCGCGCCAGTCCGGCAACCGTCCGCGCTGCACCGGCAGGGTGGGGTGCATGTTCCAGACTTCATAGGGTGTGCCGCCCGCAATGCGGTCCAGGCCCGGCCAGCGTTGTTCTGGCGCCGCGGCGTTGAACAGGCGCCAGTCCATGTCTTGCGAGAAGCCGGGAAAAAGGTGCTCGCGCCAGTGCGCGTCGTAGGCTTGGCCGATCCACTGCATGCGGCTCGGCCAGCTCACGTCCATCGCGCCGAGGCATGCCGGCGCCATCTGCCTGGCGGGATGGTCGATGCGGCGGTGCGGATCCTCCACATTCGGCAGCCGCTGCACCATGAGCCCGTTCACCGCCTCGGGCGCATGGCCGATGCCCAGCGGGTTGTCGGCAAAGGCGGGGCCGCCGAAGGCGCGGCTCCAGTCCAGCCGCATCGATTCGAAAGGCTGTGGCGCGGTCGCCCGGCCGTCGATCCAGAACCTGTCGCCGAAGGCCGCCAGTTGCCGCTTCAACGGGCCCACCTGCAACGCCACGGCGCACGCGGTCTTCTCCTGCTGGTGGTGGGTGTAGGCATGGCCGGTCGCGAGGAATTCGGCACAGGTTTTGGGCATGCCCAGATCGAGCACGCCGGTGGGGCCGAGTTCGCTGGAAACGGCCTTCCAGAACTCCGGTTCGGGCAGCAGCACCGGAACCTCGCCCATGGAGACCATGCCCATCGCCGTCACACCCAGCCGCTGCTGGCCGGCGCGAAGGAACGGGCGCGTGATCGCACTCAGGCGCAGCGGCTTGACGGTCTTCATGCCATCAACCCGTTGTGCGCGGTATCTCGAGCGGTGTCCGCGACCGATCGATCGCCAGACGCGATGGATCCCGGGGGTCGCGCAGCAGATGCACCCGGGTACCGACCACGCTGAACTGCGGCAGCAGGGCTTCGTCGACGAGCGTCCGGATCACGGCCGCGCTGGAGCCGCCTGCGCCGTCCAGAACTGTCAGCGAGATCTCCACGGCCAGCATGGTCTGGCCTTGCGATCCGCCGCGCGACAGCTCGTGCTCCGAGCGCTTGACCGCCTCGACGGTCGCCTCGGTCGGCACGCCGACCTGCACCAGACCGCGCCAGGTTTTCTCATCGGCCGAATAGATGCGGTTCTCGCGCGAAGCCACGATCACCACCGACGCTGCCGTCACGAGCGCAGCGCCCATCACGACGGCGAACACGATCCAGAGGAGCGGTTCAAACCACAAGGGTGAGCGCCTTGAACTTGGCGGCGAGGCCACCGGTTGCGATGAGCATGCCCTTGTTGGCGATGGCCAGGCCCTTGTTGCTCACCTCCATGGGCTTGTTCTTCAGTGAGAAGAGGGCGGTGTCGATCTTCACGGTGGCGAGCTGGGCATTGAGGCCGGCGTAGTACTGCAGCCGCGCACCCCACACGTCGAACGAGATGCCCACCAGGCTGATGCGCAAGCCCACGCCGCCTGCGCGGAACAGCCGCCAGTCGCTGCTTTTGGCGTAGTTGTTGATGTAGGTCGCGGAGTTGTTGGTGTAGCTGACGGTCAGGTTGTTGTAGGTGGTCGACGTCGTGTTGTAGACGCTGGTGTTGATGACGTGCGCCGTCGTGTTGTGCGTGTGGTTCGTCGTGTTGAAGGTCACGTCGGGCGAGGTGTGGACGGTCGGGCCCGTCACGGTGGTGGTCGAAGGGCCGTTGACCTGCACCGTGTTCCCGCTGTCGATGGTGTCCTGCCGGCCCGCGCTGACGTAACGGACTTCCTGGCCGTCGATGGTGCCGTTGAAACCGCCGCTGATGGCCGACTTGACGCCACCGGTGATGGTGTCGTTCAGCCCGCCATCGATCCTGCGCGTCTTGCCGCCGGAGATGGTCTGCTTCACGCCGCCGGTGACAGTCTCGCTGAAACCGCCACTCACGCTGCGCGTGTCGCCGCCGGTGATGGTTTCTTTCGCGCCCGCCGTGATGTCCCGCGTCTCGCCGCTCTGGTAGGTGGCCGACTCGTGGCCCTTGATGACGGTGGTGCGCGTGCCGTCGGTGCTGTGCGTCTCGTCGGCTTCCACTTCGACGTCGAGGTTGCGCTCGGCATGCAGCAGGATCTGCTCGGCGCCGGCCTTGTCCTCGAATCGAAGCATGTTGGCCTGGTTGGCCGCGCCGCCGGTGCTCGAGCGCGTGAGGATGCCGCTGGCCGTGGCGTTGGCGGGCAGCTCCCACGGCGGCATCTGGTCGTTGTTGTAGACCCGGCCGGTGATGATGGGCCGGTCGGGCTCGCCGCCGATGAAGTCGACGATGACCTCCTGCCCCACGCGGGGCATGTGCATCGTGCCGTAGTTGGCACCGGCCCAGTTGCTCGACACGCGCACCCAGCAGGAGCTGTTCTCGTCGGACTGGCCGTAGCGGTCCCAGCGGAATTGAAGCTTCACGCGGCCGAAGCGGTCGGTCCAGATCTCCTCCGGGCCGACCACGGTCGCGGTCTGTGGGCCGTTGGTGCGCGGTTTGGGCGTGGTGCGGGCCGGCCGGTACGGCACGGTCGAGGGCAATACGGTGAAGTCGAACGCGCAGACGGATTCACTGCCGCCGCCGCTCGCGTAATCGGGCTCCCTCAGGTCGTAGCGGGTCTTCGTGACGAGGTATTCGCGGTTGTCGGCTTCTCGCGGGCAATGCGTCATCCGGAACAAATGGCCCGGCGCCATGCCCATCACGTTGGTGTGGCCCGAGGCGCCTTCGTGCGCGCTCTGCAGCTCCTGCAGGCGGATCTTGGCGTACGCATCGCCTTGCCCGTGCTCGCTGTAGCCGCCGAGCCATTCGTACACCTCATAGGTCGAATGGTCATGGCCCTTGGGGTCCTGCTGAACGCTTTGCAGCGAGGCGCGCGACTTCCTGAAATCGAAGTCGTCGAGCATCACGCGGCCCGAGGTGATCTGCTCGGCCACGCGCCACTGGTCGATGCAGGGTTCCATCGCATGCACCACGCGGTCGCGCGGCCGGTAGGGAATGGCGGCATGGCGCGGCAGGCTGCGGTAGCTGCCGACATCGTCGGCCAGCACCAGCGTGTGCGCGCCCTCGCTGTGCTCGAAGTGGTAGGCGATGCCTTCGTGCTCCATGAGCCGGCAGACGAAGGAGAAGTCGCTCTCCTGGTACTGCACGCAGTATTCCCAGGGCCGGTAGCTGCCAGTGAGGCGCTTCTCGAGCGGAAAGCCGTACTTGCCCAGCACCTCATCGAGCACGTCCGGCACGCTCTTGTTCTGGAAAATGCGGCAATCCGTGGTGCGCGTGAGGTACCAGAGCCAGGGCTGCACCAGCGCGCGGTAGATGTAGTAGCGGCCCGTTTCGCTGGCGCGACCGACCAGCTCGAAGCGCACCACCGTGCCGTTCAGGAAGCGCGGCGCGCCATCGTCCGCAAGGGCCAGTGTGAGCGAGGTACCGAGCAGCGTCTTCAGGTCAAGGCTGAAGCTCGGGCTGACCATGTCGACCTCGAACTCGAACAGCTGCGACAGGCCTTCGTGGCCACGCATCGCGCGAAACTTGAGCTGCTCGGGACTGAGGACGGTGTGAACCTGGACGGTGCGCGTCATTCGGAATTTCTTTGACCCTGGGCCTTGTCGCGGTGTGCGACCCTTGGCCGGCAGTCTAGAAAAGCCTTGTGTCATCTGCATGACGCCAGAGCAACAGCGCAAGCAGCAACAAATTCCCTGATTTATCTTCTCCATTGATCCATCCAAAACGGCGCAAGTTGTTGATAAACAAGGGTTTCATTAGAATCTATCTTCTCGATAATCTTCTCGCATCCGATGCCAACCCTCGCCGCCGCCAGTCCCGAACAGCTTCAGGCTGCGCTTGCACGCGGGCCGGCCAGCGCACTGGAATTGGCGGCCGCGCTCCAGATCAGCGTGCGCGGTACCACCACGACCTTGCCGCTCTATGCGGTCGATGTCGACGGGCAGGGCAGCGCACTCGCGCACCTGTCGCCCGTGCGCCCCGAGGGAAGCTCGATGGAACTCGCCGGCACCGATTGGGCGATGCCAGAAGACGCGCGCGATGGCTGGTGGGACGGCCTCCCGTATCCGCTGCACCAGATGCGGCCACAGGGCTACATGGGCCGTCAGTTCGCCCAGGCGCAGGCCGCGGCGCTGGGCGTACCTGCCAATCCGCTCGCCTGGAGCGATGACGACGTGCTTGTGGTGCTGAGCCAGCGCGGCGTCGACCTCAGCGGCAACCTGATCCTGGGCGATGCGGCGTGCGAGCAATGGCTGGCGTCCCGGGCGCAACCTCTGGTGCCACTGGCGCCGCGCACCCTCGGCGCGCGCTACCTGCAACTGGCCGAGCAAGCCGTAGCCGCCGGGGTGGCCGGCTCCAGCGCGGGCGGCGAGTTCCCCAAATTCACCGCCCAGCGCGCCCTGGCTGACAGCGCGACGCCGCATGTGCTCGTCAAGTTTTCCGGCACCGAGAGTTCCGCCGCCGTGCGTCGCTGGTCCGACCTGCTGGTGTGCGAGCACCTCGCCGCCGTGCATGCCGAGGCGATGCCGGGCATCGCCAGCGCGCGCACGCGCATCCTGATCCACGGCGGGCGCACCTTTCTGGAGGTCGAGCGCTTCGACCGCCATGGCGAGGCCGGTCGCAGTCCGCTGTGCGCGCTCGACATCCTCAACGCCACCTTCCTGGGCGACACGGCGATGGACTGGCCCCACCTGGTCGGCCGGCTCGCCATGCTGAATCTGGTGAGCGACGACGACCTGCTGCGCGTGCAACGCCTCTGGTGGTTCGGCCGCCTCATCGCCAACACCGACATGCACACCGGCAACCTGAGTTTCCGCGCGGAGGGCGGGCGCTTCGCCCTCGCGCCGATGTACGACATGCTGCCCATGCGCTATGCGCCGCTGGGCGGCGGCGAGGTGGCCGAGCGCAGCTTCGAGCCCACGCTGCCCTTGCCACCGCAGCGCGCGGTCTGGCGCGAGGCATGCGCGGCAGCCATCGCGTTCTGGCGCGCCGCGTCGGGCGATGCCCGCATCGGCGACGGCTTCCGTGCCGTCGCTGCGCGCAACGCCGACGCGCTGGCACGACTTCAGGACAAGGCATGAAAGCCCTCCGCATCTACGCCGGCCCCGCGGCCCGTGAGCACATCCGCCAGAACGGCCTCCAGCCGCAGGACGTGCGCACGATCCCCGGCGCCGCAGGCGGGCCCAAGGGCCTGATCCTCGGTCCGATCGATCGCTTCTTGTTCGGCGAATGGCTGCCACGCTCGACGCAGCCGGTGGACCTGGTCGGCGCGTCCATCGGCGCCTGGCGTCTGGCCACGGCGTGCCTCGACAACCCGGTCGACGCGTTCCAGCATTTCGAGCACAACTACGTGCGCCAGAAGTTCGAGGTGCCCGAAGGCCAGAAGCGGCTGACGGCGCGACAGGTCAGCCAGAGCTTCGCCGAGAACCTGCACAGCGTGTTCGGCGCGCGTGTCGGCGAAGTGCTCAAGCACCCGCGCTACCGGCTGCACGTCGTCACCTCGCGCGGGCGCCACATCCTGGGGCGAGAGGGCAGGGCGCGCACACCGTTCGGCTACCTGGGCGCCTTTGCGACCAACAGCGTGCGGCGCAAGAGCCTGGGTCACTGGCTGGAACGCTGCGTCTTCTCCACGCCGGGCGCCGCGTTGCCGTTCGATACGCTGGATTTCCCCACGCGGCAGTTCGCGCTGACCGAGGCGAATTTCAACCTGTCGCTGCAGGCCTCGTGCTCGATCCCGTTTCTGCTCGAAGCGGTGCACGACATCCCCGGCGCGCCACGGGGCGCCTACTGGGACGGCGGCATCACCGACTACCACCTGCACCTGGACTATCGCCCGCGCGACGACGGACTGGTGCTGTACCCGCATTTCCAGCAGGCCGTGGTGCCCGGCTGGCTCGACAAGGGACTGAGGTGGCGGCATCGCGCCACTGGCTTCCTCGACCGCATGGTGGTGCTCGCGCCGGACCCCGAGTGGGTGCGCACGCTGCCCAACGGCAAGCTGCCTGACAGGAAAGATTTCACCGGCTTCGCGAAAGATGCCGACGCACGCATTGCCGCCTGGGACCGCGCCACGCGGGAAGCGCAGCGCCTGGCGGACGAGCTGGCCGAGCGGCTGGCCGGCGATGACGTGGGGACGGTGCTGCCGCTTTAGGTTCAAGCGCCGCGCGGGCGGCCGATCAGCAGGCAGGCCGTACCGACCACGAGGCCGGCGACCACGTCGATCAGGTCGTGCTGCCAGGTCGTGAGCGTCGACACCAGCACCAGCGCGCACCAGGCGTGCCAGGGCCAGCGCGCCACCGCCGGCAGCGCTGGCCGGACTGAGGCCCACAGCACCACCAGCGCGACCACGTGCAGCGAAGGCACCATGTTGAAAGGCTGCTCGAACGCGCGCAGTTGCGCATAGAAAACGCCGAGCGCGCCCTCGGGCGTCGGTGGCGTGCGCGACGCGCCGGTCGGGAAAAAATAGAAGCAGGCGAAACACACCATCTGCGCCACGAAGAGCCGCCGCGCGAAGCGGTCGAGCGCGCGCTTCGACTCGAAGGCGAAAAAGGCGCAGGGAAAGATCAGGTTGATGCTGAGGTAGGGCAGCAGCGTCCAGGCGATGAAGGGCACCCGCTGGTCCCAGGCGCCGCCGAGGCGCCACACCTGCGGCTGTTCTGCGGCCAGTGCGTTGGTGTACTGGTAGCCGTAGATGAACATCGCGCCGAGCAGCGTCAGCCACAGCATCGCGCGCGGCCAGGGGAACTCGGGTTCGCTGTTCGTCAAGGTTGGCCTGTTTTCTGTTTGATACGCTCGCCGGCCATGGCATCCCTCACCCCAAGCCCGCGCTGGCGATTGTCGCAATTGCAGAATCTGCTGGTGCTCTCAGGGGGAGCCGATGAGAGCTACGTCGCGCTGGTGCCGCGCGATGCCGTGCGGCCCGTGTTGCGCCATGCAGTGCTCTGGCTCGGCGATGTGCTGCCGTGGCTCGACGAGGGGTTGAGGGAAGGGTGTGCCGCCGAAGGCGAGACACCCGACCTGGTGCTTGTCATCCGCAGCAACTGCAACTGGCAAGACGCGTTGGCGCGCTATGCCGACGCGGCACCTCAGCAACCGCACCTGCTGGTCGACCTGGCCTATCACCACACCGTGTCGCTGGGTCCGTACGTGGTGCCGGGCGACACGGCCTGCGTTGCATGCCTCGGCCACCGCGTGGCGCACCGCTGGGGCGATTTGCCGATGCCCGCGGCGCCAGCGGTGCAGCAACACGAAGCGCTCGTCACCGCGCTGGTGCGCCAGGCGCTGCACGGCGAGCCAGGCACGGCGGCGCGCCTGGCCTGGGTCGAGCGCGTCGTGAGCCTCGACCTGCGCAGCCTCGCAAGCACCCAAGACCGCGTGTTCCGCCACCCCTGGTGCCCGGTATGCTCGGCACAACCGCACGACGATGCGGGGGCCGGCTCGCTGGCCTTGCCCTGGATCACGGCCCCCTGACTGTCACACCCCTCATGCAACGCATTCCCGATCAGTTCGACCCCCGCGCGCAGGCCACCTTGTCGGCAGCCGGCGGCGGTTCCACTTCCACGACGTGCAGCAGTTGCATCGTCACGCTCGGCGCTGCCGCCGTCGTGCCAGCGATGCTGTTCACGAGCCTGGCCGCAACGCAACCAGTTGAATCTGCGCCCGTGGCGGGTGTGGCGCCACGCCCGCCCATGTCCAGGGCGCAAGCAGTGATGTGGGCGTTGGCGGTTCCTTTCGGACTGTTGCTGGTGATGCTGGGGATCTATCTCGGCATGAGCTTTGGCGGCATCGGCGCTCTGGCGGGTCTGGTCGCGCTGGGCGCCTGGGTCGGCGTCTTCGCCCATGTGTACGACAGGACACAAGGCAAAGGCCGCAAGGGCGTCGGCGTCGGTGTGGCGCTGCTCATCGGGCTGCTGGTCCTCGCCGCCATCGAGATGTACTTCTGGATCAACTAGAGCCCCTGTCGCGCCGCCTGCTGGCGAGCGCTGCCGCCGCACGCTGCGGGCTGCTGCTGGCGCCTCAGCCATTGCCGCACGAGGCCTGCGACATTCCGGGCATCTTCAACGTCGCGGTGCCGGAAGATGCCGCCAATGCGTGGCAGACCGTCTCGGGGGCCGTGGGCCTCACGCGCGAGGCTGCTGTGGCCGGCGCCATCGGCGAAGGGCTGGAGCGGCTGGCCGCTGCCCAGGTTCGCGTGCCGCTGCGGTCGCGCCGTCAGCTCGGCGCGGCGGAACACATCGACGCATCGGCCTTCGCACTCTTCAGCGATGCACCACGTGCCAGCCCCGATTTCCCGTGGTCGCATCGGCCGGCCGACGACGATGGCTTTGCCACGGTCTACCGTCTGGCCGACAACCGCCCGGTGTGGGTGCCGCAGGAATGCGTCGGGCTCGGCCCGCGCAGCGGCGAGGCGCGCTTTCCCTCGACCTCGAGCGGCCTGGCCGCGCACCGTGATGCGGCCGACGGGCCTTGGCTCGCGCTGCTGCGCGCGGCGCAGGAAGTACTGGAGCGCGATGCGCTCACGGTCACCTGGGTCAACGGTTTGGGAGGACGAGAGATCGCCTTGCCGGCCGATTGGCGCAATGCGGTCGCGCGGCTTGGTGGCGAGGCGCGCGCCTTCGACCTGACGCAACAGTGGAACCCGCACCCCGTGATCGCCGTGGCCGGCAGCGTGCAGAGTGAAGGGCGCTGGCGCCATGTGCTGGGCATCGCCTGCCGCGCGACCGTGGCCGAGGCCGCGCAGAAGGCCGCGCTCGAATGGGCGCAAAGCCTGAGTTTTGCGGGCTTCATGCTGCGCCACCGCGGCGCGCAGTTGCCCGCCGAGCCCGCGCAGTTGCGCCGCTTCGATGAGCACGCCGCCTTCTACACAGTGCGACCCGAGCTCTGGCCGCGCACCGCACTGCTGGCGCATCGCGCGCCCCTCGAGCGCCGCGAGGAACGCGTCCCGCCGACAGCGCCCGCCGATCAGCTCACGCAGCTGCAGCGTGCGCTGGCAGGGGAGGGCATCGACCTGTACTACCGCGAACTGACGACACCCGACGTCGCGGCCGCCGGTGTGCGCGTGATGCGCGTGCTGTCGCCGCAACTGAGCCTGCTGCATGCGGACGAACGCGCGCCGTTCCTCGGTGGCCGCACGCGTGATGTCGACTGGCGTTACCCCGGCGCGCGGCGCCACACCGCGTTTCCCAATCCGCTGCCGCATCCGCTCGGTTGAACCCTGCGCCATGCCCAAGACCTCGCACGACGACGCGCCCCTGTTCCAGCTCTTCTGGGACAACAGCGTGCTGAACCCCACGCGTGTGCTGCAACTGGCCGAGCGCATCGGCCACGACGCCGCGCAGGCTTACGTGCCGCATCGGCCGCTGCATACAGCCGCCGCCGAGCCGCTGCCGCCCGCCGATTCGGCCATCGCCAACGTGCATGCGCGACGGCGCAGCGGCAGGGCGTTCGGCACGGCCGCGCTCGACGCCCGCAGCCTGAGCAATCTGCTGCGGCCCTTCGCTGCCCACACGTCAGCGCCCGCCAGCACGCGCTTGCTGCCATCGGGCGGCGGCAAGTACCCGGTCCTGGTCTACGCCGCGCTCTATCGCGTGACGAAAACGCCGGCGCTCGACGGCCGCATCGCCTGGTACGACCCTGCATCGCATGGCCTGGTGCCGACCGCGCTGGCGCCTGCCTGGCCAGTCATGGCCAAGGCACTGGGCGTGGACTGGCCCGAGCCGCCGGCCGCCGTCTTCCTGCTGGCGGGCCGCGCCGAGGGCAGCCTGCGCAAGTACGGCGAGCGTGGCGGCCGCTTCCTGCTGCTCGAAGCCGGCGCGTACATGGGCGCACTCGGCCTGCAGGTGGCCGAGGCCGGTCTGTCGGGCACTGCCATCGCCTCCTTCCTCGATGCCGACCTGCTCCGCGCCTTCGGCCTGCAGGGCAGCGGGCAGCTCGCGGTGCTGGCCTATGCCTGCGGGAGCGTCGCGCCCGTGTGACTGCAAGGCTCGGGACAACCCCGTACAGTCGTCGCATGAACGACGCCAACGCCAACGCCTACACCCCGCCCGCCGTCTGGACCTGGAACAAGGCCAGTGGTGGCCGCTTTGCCAACATCAATCGGCCCATTGCGGGACCCACGCACGACAAGGAGCTGCCGGTCGGCAAGCATCCGCTGCAGCTCTATTCGATGGGAACGCCGAACGGCGTCAAGGTCACGGTCATGCTCGAAGAGTTGCTCGAACTCGGCCATGCCGGCGCGGAGTACGACGCCTGGCTCATCAGGATCAACGAGGGCGACCAGTTCGGCAGCGGCTTCGTCGCGGTCAACCCCAACTCCAAGATCCCGGCGCTGATGGACCTCAGCGGCCCCACGCCGATCCGCGTGTTCGAGTCCGGCGCGATCCTGATGCACCTGGCCGAAAAATTCGGCAACGCCTTTTTGCCAACCGAGCCCGCCGCGCGCGCCGAGTGCCTGTCGTGGCTCTTCTGGCAGATGGGCAGCGCGCCGTTCCTGGGCGGCGGCTTCGGCCATTTCTACGCCTACGCGCCGATCAAGATCGAGTATGCGATCGACCGCTACGCGATGGAGGTCAAGCGCCAGCTCGACGTGCTCGACCGGCGGCTCGCCGAGTCGCGCTACCTGGGCGGTGAGGACTACACCGTCGCCGACATCGCAGTCTGGCCCTGGTATGGCAACCTGGTCAAAGGCCAGGCCTACGAGTCCGGCGAGTTCCTGCAGGTGCACGCGTACAAGAACGTGCTGCGCTGGGCCGACGAGATCGCGAAGCGGCCCGGCGCGCGGCGCGGTCGCATGGTCAACCGCGTGGTCGGCCAGCCGTCGAGCCAGTTGCACGAGCGGCACGACGCGAGCGACTTCGACACGAAGACACAGGACAAGATCGCTCCGAAGGCCGCCGAATGATCACGCTCTACGACTGCGCCACCGCGCCCAGCCCGCGCCGCGCGCGCATCCTGCTGGCAGAGAAGGGCGTCGGGCACGAGACGGTGCAGATCGACCTGCGCAATGGCGAGCACCTGGGCGAGGCCTACCGGAAGGTCAACCCGCAGTGCACCGTGCCTGCGCTGCGCGCCGATGACGACAGCGGCCTGCTGCTGACCGACAACGCCGGCATCGCTGCCTACCTGGAAGCGCGGTTCCCGGAACCGCCCCTGCTGGGCGTCACGCCGAAGGAGAAGGCCGAGATCGCGAGCTGGCAGTGGCGCGTCGAGTTCGAGGGGCTGATGTCGATCGCGGAAGCGATGCGCAACAGCGCGCCCGCCATGACCAATCGGGCGCTGCCGGGTCCGGTGGACTACGCGCAAATCCCGGAATTGGCGCAGCGCGGCCTCGCCAAGTTGCAGCACTTTATGGTGACCTTGAACGACCGGCTGGCCGACCGCGAGTTCATGGCGACCGACCGCTTCAGCCTGGTCGACATCACGGCCGTGGTCGCCGTCGACTTCGCGCGCATCGTCAAGGTCAAGCCGGGTGAGGCCCATCCGCACCTGCTGCGCTGGCGGGCGGCCATGGCCGAGCGGCCGTCGATGGCGCTTTAACGTCGGGAATCAGGCCGCCGGTTCGCCCGACGGGATGGCCGCGGGGTCCATCCAGAACGCTTCCCAGACATGGCCGTCCAGGTCAGCCAGCGCGCGGCTGTACATGAAGCCGTGGTCCTGCAGCGGGTTGATGTCTGCCGTGCCACCGTGCGCCGCAGCGGCCGCGTTGATGGCATCGACGGCATTGCGGTCGTCGAAGGAAATCGCCAGCAGCACCTCGCTCGACGTGGCCGGCGGGATCGGCCGGGTGGTGAAGGTGCGTCGGCGGACGCCACCGGCTCGGTGAAGGAAATGCCATCGAAATGCCAGCGCATCTCGCAGGGCGACGGCGGCTGTGGCCACTTTGGGCTCGAAGTGCCATAGTGCGAGCGGGGCATTCGCAACAAGAGGCGGTTGCTGTCCCGAGTCTCGGAATCTCACGGCTTCCCGCATGGAGAACGCAATGATCGGCACCTTCCCCGGATTTCGTCGGCACTTGCCCCTCGCGCTGTGCTTCGCCATTTGCGTGGCTGCCTCGACACACGCTCAGCAGCCCGTTCGGCAGATTGACCTGCAAGGTCACCGCGGCGCACGGGGCTTGGCGCCGGAGAACACCTTGCCTGCTTTCGCACAGGCGCTCAGCCTCGGCGTCACGACGCTCGAGCTCGATATCGCAATCACCAGGGACGGTGTTCTGGTCCTCTCCCACGACCCCACCCTGAACCCCAACATCACGCGCGGGCCGAATGGAAGCTTTCTCGCCAGCCGCGGTCCGGCCATTGCCTCGCTCACCTACGCGGAGCTTGCGCGATACGACGTCGGTGCGCTGAAGCCCGGCACGACTTACGCTCAGCAGTTCAGTGCGCAACGGCCTGTCGACGGCACCCGCGTCCCACGGCTGTCCGACCTGTTCGCCCTCGTCAAACGATCGGGCAATTCCGATGTCCGCTTTGCGATCGAGACGAAAATCTCGCCGCAAGCTCCCCACGAAACCCCTGGCCCCGAGGCCTTTGCACGTGCCGTGATTGCGGCGATCAATGAGGCTGGCGTGGCATCGCGTTCATCGATCCTGTCGTTCGATTGGCGAACCTTGCAGGTCGTCCAGAAAGAGGCGCCCGAGATTCCGACGGTCTACCTGACCATCCAGCGACGCAATTCGAACAACACCACCGACCCCGCGTGGACCGCAGGGCAGCTGTTGCGAAATCACGGGTCGGTACCCAAGATGATCAAGGCCGCAGGCGGGCACACCTGGTCATCGGATTGGGAGGCGTTGAGCGCGCCGCTGGTGCAGGAGGCGCATGCGCTCGGCCTGAAAGTTCTGGCGTGGACCGTCAACGACGAACGTCAGATGCAGGCGTTGCTGGACATGGGCGTTGACGGGTTGGTCACCGATCGACCGGATCTTGCCCGCGCCGTCTTGCAGCAGCGCGGCCTGCCACTGCCCAACCCAACGCCGGTGGCTGCGACGGAGTGATTCCGCCAACACACGTCATGGGCCCTGGCGGAGCACCTCAAACCAACCCCAGCTCCCGCGCTTCCTTGTCGTAATTCGCATACGACGCCTTCATCACCGCGCCATTCAGGATCATCTCCGCCACCAAGGGGCGCGCGGCCGACGCCTCGTACACCTTCGTGCGAATCCACACCGACTCGGTGCGCGCGCTCTCGCTGAGGGCAATGATTTCGCGCTCCAGCTCGTAGCCCTGATCGACGAAGAGCGGGCCCTTCAGCAATCTGATTTCCTGCCCGGCGAAGAGGCCGACCGCCGGCTTGCGTCCACTCAGGCCGGCCTCGGCGATCGTGCTGCCGAGCAGCACGCTGATCATTTCCATCGGGATGATGGCGCGGCCCCAAGGTGATTGCGCGCCGCCTTCGGGCGTGTACCAGGCGCAGGGTTCGGTGATGACCTGGAGCTTGTCGGCCAGCGTGAAGGGGTAGTGGTCGCCCATGTGCTGGTCGAAGCCCATGCGGATTTTTTCGACCATGGCGCCGCGTTGGCCCACCTTGAGATCGCGGTTGATCACGAGCCCCGTGGCCGGGCGCAGCTTGGCGATGCGCTGCTGGATTTCGTGCGGCAGTCCGTTGGCGTCGCCGACCGAGGCGGAGCCTGTCAGCACCGGCGTGCCATCGCGTTTTTCGGCCCGGATGCGCACGAAGCGCGCGCCTTCACCCGATGACTCGGGTTGGTCGACGAAAGCGCGCACCTCTTCGCCCTCGACCACCATGTTCTGGTAGTGCGCGCTGATGCAGCCGGTCTCGAACCATTGCTGGCCGAACAGGTTGAAGAGCAAAGGGTCGAACTGGCTGAAGTGCGTCGGCCCTTCGATCGGGCCGGCGCGCAGGCCGAGGCCTTCGGCCATCGCGTCGTCGTGGATCGATTTGTGGCCGTCGTACTTCTGGTCGGCCAGCATCTGGCGCGGCTGACGCAGCGGGCCGCAGAGGGAGGGGGTTTGGGTGAAGGGATTCGTCATGGTGATGTTCTGCTCACATCGACGCTTCGAGCATGTGGCGGTAATCGTCGCGCGTGGCCAGCCGTGGATTGGTCTTGTGGCAGTGATCGGCCATGGCGCCGTCGATGATCTTGTCGAACAGGTCCGGCGTGACGCCGACTTCGGCCAGCCCCTTGGGCAAGCCCAGGCGCGCGCTCATGTCGCGGATGGCGCTGCCCAGGTCGCCGGCCGTGTCGAGGTGCATGGCCTGCGCCATGCGTTGCAATCGCTGGTCTTTCTGCACGGACTCGGCGCCCGAATTGAACTGGATCACGGCCGGCAGGAAGAGGGCGTTCAGCGTGCCGTGGTGCAGACGCGGATCGACGCCGCCCAAACTGTGGCTCAGCGAGTGCACGCAGCCCAGCCCTTTCTGGAAGGCCATCGCGCCCTGCATCGACGCGCTCATGAGGTTCAGGCGCGCCTCGCGGTCGGTGCCGTCCTTGGTCGCGCGTTCGATGTGGAGCCAGGCGCGCTCGAGGCCGTCGAGCGCGATGCCGTCGGCCGGCGGATTGAACGCGGCCGACATGAAGGTTTCCATGCAGTGCGCGATGGCGTCCATGCCGGTCGCGGCGGTCAGCTTGGGCGGCAGGCCGAGGGTGAGCTCGGGGTCGCAGATGGCCGACTTGGGCATCAGGAACCAGCTGTGGAAGCCGAGCTTGCGGTGGTCGTCGACGATGACGATCGCGCCGCGTGCCACCTCGCTGCCGGTGCCACTGGTGGTGGGCACCGCGATCAGCGGCGCCACGGCCTCGGTGATCTTCGGCGAGCCGCCTTCGATGGTCGCGTAGGTCTTCAGCGGGCCATCGTGCGTGGCCGCGATGGCCACGCCCTTGGCGCAGTCGATGGCCGACCCCCCGCCGACCGCGATGAGGCCGTCGCAGCGGTTGGCGCGGTACACCTCGACCGCCGCGCGCACGGCGGCCTCGGTCGGGTTCGACGGCGTCTGGTCGAACACGGCGACTTCGAGGTCGCCCAGCGCGTCGAGCGCCTTCTGCAAAACGCCGGCCGCGCGCACGCCGGCGTCGGTCACGATCAGCGGGCGCTGGATGCCGATGCGCGCGCACTCGGCGGACAGGAGCTTGATCGCGCCGAACTCGAACTGGATCTGGGTGAGGTACTGGATGAGGGCCATGGCGGTGATTCGGCGCAGCGGCAGCGGCGCCAGTGAACGTTAGGATTCGGGCCGCCCAATCTAACAAAGACGCGCCGTTTCGATGTTCAAACATACCCTCGCCGCTGTCACGCGCGGTACACGCCATACACGCGGCAGACACGGAACCCATGGCCTCTGACGCACTCACCCCGAAGATGGCCAGCGTGGTCGAACGGATGGCGCGCGCCGGGCATCCGCCACTCAATGACCTGACGCCGGCCGAAGCCAAAGCCGCCTACGAGAAGGGCGCCGGCGTGCTCGAGGTGACCCGGCCCGTGCTGCCGCGCGTCGAAGATTTCACGATCCCCGCCCGGGACGGCCGCGCGATCCCCGCCCGCCTGTATGCGCCATCGGCCGATGTCCTGCCGGTGCTTGTCTACTTCCACGGCGGCGGTTTTACCGTCGGCAGCATCGCGACGCACGACACGCTGTGCCGCGTGCTCGCGCAGCAGGGCCACTGCGCGGTGATTTCCGTCGACTATCGGCTCGCGCCCGAATTCAAATTTCCGACGGCGTCGGACGACGCGTGGGATGCCGTGCAGCACATCGCAGGGCAGGGCGCCGCGCTGGGCATCGACAGCACGCGCCTGGCGCTGGGCGGCGACAGCGCCGGTGGCACGCTCGCCGCTTCGAGCGCGATCATGGCGCGGGACGCGGGCATTGCCGTGGCCTTGCAGTTGCTGTTCTACCCGGGCATGGCCGCACACCAGGACACCGATTCGCACCGCCGCTTCGCCAACGGGCCATTGCTGACCGAAGCGCTCATCAGCTACTTCTTCAATGGCTACGTGCGCAGCCCCGCCGACCGCGACGACTGGCGGTTCGCGCCGCTGCTGGCCGACGACGTCGACCAGGTCGCGCCGGCATGGATCGGCCTAGCCGAATGCGATCCGTTGGTCGATGAAGGCATCGCGTACGCCGATAAGCTCCGCGCCGCCGGCGTCCCGGTCGACCTCGAGATCTACCGCGGCGTGATCCACGAATTCGTCAAGATGGGGCGCGCGATCCCCGAGGCGCTGACCGCGCAAGCCGATGCGGCGCGAGCGCTGCGGTCGGCTTTCGGAGGCTGAAGGCCAGGCCGCCGTGGCCTCCGGCATCGGCTATCGTGCAGCCCCGGGCCGCTTGCCCACACCGGAGTCCTGGCTGCCATGCCCCATCCTCTGCCGCAGCGCATCGCACGCAGAATTTTCCTGGTCGGCGCCGCACTGGCTGCCGCGGGCTGCGCGATGCGCTCGCGGTTCCGGTCGCCCGAGCCGTCAGCGAACACGACGCCCAAAGGGCCGCCAACCTGGTTCATGGCCGACGCGTCGCTCCTGCCCCAGGAGGTCGTTCCGCCGCATACCGGCACTGCGGGCGGCTCGATGTCCGGAACGCTCACGCTGGCCACCGGCGATTTCCGCTGGCGCGTGAACTACGCGCGCCTGAGCGGTCCGGCCACGCTCGTCGGCTTTTACGGCCCCGCCGCCAAGGGCCGTAACGGCCCACTCGCGATTCAACTGCCGCCGCACAGCCAGGCCGAGCAACACAATACCGGTCCCGATGCCGGCTACGAACTGATCGGCCACAGCACATTGACGCCGGCGCAGATGAACGACCTGATGGCGGGTCTCTGGTACGTCGGGATATCGACCCACGCCCGGCCGGCCGGGGAGCTGCGGGGCCAGATCCAGCGCAGCACCGCCGGCGTGCATGGCGTCTGAGCAAGCCACCGTCGCATCCGTGGCCGCGGGCAGCCTCAGGATCCTGCGGCGCTCGGCAGTCGCTTGAGCCAACCCAGCCCCCTGGCGTGCAGGCTCTGCACGTACAGGCGCTCGGGTGTTTCGGTGATGGCCGTGGTCTCCGGGTAGGCGCCGGTGGCATCCTGCAGGTTGGCGACGACCTTGCCGTCTTCGGTGAACGCCATCACGTGCCCGTACGCTTTCGGCACCGGCCACAGCGCGCGGGGCAGTCGCAACGTGACCTTGCGCAGGAAGGGTTGGGCCGCCAGCTTGTCGACGGTCGGGTTGCGCGGCTTTACCAGGCCGGCCCAGACCTTGCCGTCCAGCCCGCGCATCAGGTTGTCGGGGTAGCCGGGCAGGTTGTCGAACAGCACGGTCGCCTGCGGGTTGCTGCCAGCGCCGACGTCGAGATTGCGCGCCTGCACATCGAGCTTCCAGATTCGGTACTTGCCGGTTTGTGCGACGAACAGGCTCTTTTCATCGGCACTCAACGCAACGCCGTTGGCGAAGGCCAGGCCGTGTGCGACCACGCGCGTCGCCCTGGTGGCGGGGTCGTACTCGAGTACGCGGCCTGTCGCGGCCTGCTCGAGGATGTCGAGCACACTGGCTTCGAAGGTGCCGCCCCATTCGGCCGGCGCGAAGCGGGTGGAAGCGTCGCTCAGGTACATCTTCCCGCTGCCGCGCGCCACCACCACCGCATCGGCGTAACGGATGGGCGTGCCGTCGATCCGATCGGTCAGCACGCTGAGGGTCTTGTCCGGCGCGACCGAGAGCAGGCCCTTGATGGCGTCGGCCGCGATCAGATTCCCCGCCGCATCGAAATCGAAGCCGAGCACGCGGCCGCCCGTGTTGACGAACACTTCCTGCGCGCTGCCGTCCGGCGCCATGCGCAGGATGTTGCCGCTCAGCACGGTGGTGTAGAGCTTGCCGTCCGGCCCGATCACGATGTGCTCCGGGCCTTCTTCCTTCCCCAGATCGATCATGTTGAGGTGGGCCAGCTTGTCGTTGACCGCGAAGGCGCCGACGTAGCCCGGGTCGGCCGGCGCACTCCACGCCACAGGCTTGATTGGCACGGGCCACAGCGCCAGATACGCCGCGGCGGCGATCAGCAGCAGCCCGAGCAGGGCGAGGGTCTTCTTGAGCATGGCGGCTTGTCTCCGGGGTGATCGCGCAGATTGTGGCCTCGCCGAGAATCGGCAGCTCATGGCCCACCGCTGAAAACGACAGGAGACCCGATGCCCCGTAGCGATTTCCGTTTCTTCCACCGCCTGCGCGTGCGCTGGGCCGAAGTCGACATGCAGAAGATCGTGTTCAACGCGCACTACCTGATGTACTTCGACACCGCCATGGCCGATTACTGGCGCGCGCTGGCGCTGCCGTACGAAGAGGCGATGCATGCGATGGGCGGCGACCTGTATGTGCGCAAGGCGACGGTGGAATTCAACGCCTCGGCGCGCGTGGACGACGTGCTCGATGTCGGCCTGAAGTGCGTGCGCGTCGGCAATTCATCGATCCTCTTTCACGGCGGGCTGTTCCGCGGCGACGAACTGCTGGTGACCTGCGAACTGGTCTACGTGTTCGCCGACCCCGCGACGCAAACGCCGCTTCCCGTGCCGCAGGTGCTGCGCGACCTGTTCACCGACTACGAGGCCGGCGCCAACGTGCGCGAAGTCGAGACCGGCGACTGGGCGACGCTGGGCGAGGCGGCCGGCGCGATCCGCCGCACCGTGTTCATCGACGAGCAGCGCATTCCCGAGCACATGGAATGGGATGAAGACGACGCCACCTGCGTGCATGCGGTGGCGCGCAACCGCCTCGGCCAGACGATCGCCACCGGACGCCTGTTGCCCGCGAAGGAAGGGCGCGCGCGCATTGGTCGCATGGCCGTGCACCGCACCCTTCGCGGGGGCGGCCATGGCGCCGCGGTGCTGCGCGCACTGGAAGATGCGGCCCGCGCGCGTGGCGACCGCGAGGTGGTGCTGAGCGCCCAGTGCAGCGCTGAGCGCTTCTACGCGCGGCTGGGCTACGTGGCGTCGGGCGAGCCGTTCGAGGAAGACGGCATCCCGATTCCGCACATCGAGATGCATCGGACGCTTTGAGCCCTCAATAGCGGGCCGGCGGATCGGGCACGTAGCCCGCGTTCGATTCCGGGAAGGCCGACGGGCCGGTCGGGCGCGTCGGATATGGCCGCGGGATCACGCCGGCTGCCACCAGTTGATCGTGGCTGTCGTAGCGGATGCGGATCACTTCATCGGGCGCCGATTGCGCGCGGTCGAAGGGGGTGCGGCCGACATGCGAGGTTTCGCGGCGCCCATGGCCGGTGCCCAGGCTCGGCGCCTGCCGGCTGGGCTGCACGCTGGACTTTGCGCTTGCGTTGGCGCCCGACCGCGATTCGCGCATGGCGTCGGCCGCTTCGGCAGCAGGCGAAGCGGGCGCGGCGGCATCCGCCGCGGGTGCCGTCGACTCGGCGCGCCGCTCGCGCTCTGCATAGCCACCGGGCCGCGAAACAACCGGCGGCGGCGCAACTGGTGCCACCACGCGTTCGCGGAACAGCGCGACGCCGATCACACCGACATGGTCGGGCCGACCGGTCCGGCCTGCGTACGAGTCGGCCAAAGACGTGAATTCGAACGCGGCGATCTGCGCGTCGCTCTTGCGCCAGCCGGCGATGTCGGCGCGCTCTCGGCCATCGAACACATAGCCGTTCTGCGCGAAGCTCGCGGTCTCGCCGGTCACGACGTTGACGCCGTCGACCGACATCACCGCCATCACGCGTTCGCCGCTCGCGTTGCGCAGCCGGATCGCGTAGCGCGCGCCCGGCGAGCCTGCCACCCAGTATTCGCCGCGATGGCGGTACACGGGCAACTCGCGGCCGCTGGCGCGATCGACCACGCTGACCTGGGCCAGCGCACCGATGCGCTGCGACGCGGGTGGCGGGACGCTGCGCGCCTGGGCAGGCAGGGCGGCCAGTGCCGCCAGGGTGAGGGTGAGGCCGGTGGCGGCGAAGGTTCTGCGCTTCATGGAACTTCCTTGCTCAGGAGTGGACGATGAAGCTTCTACGGCGCACTGCGCCGGACGGGGTTAAGCGCGCTTAAATATCTTCGAGCAGGGAGTAGGGCAGGGGGTCGACCCGCAGGGCCGGCCCGTGGGTCGCTTCGGCCCCCTCGGCCGCGCCGGCGTGCAGCGGCCCCGCGTCGAGCGCCGCAATTTGCATCGAGACCAGCGCCGCCCATCCGCCGCCGGGCGCCTCGGCCGCCTGCGCCACGGTGCCGACCGGCTGCGTCGCGTCGCTGCCGGCAAATACCTCCTGCCCGACCACGACCGGGCCATCGGCTTGCACCACGCAGCTCCGGCGCTTGAGCGTGCCACGGAACTGGCTGCGCGCGACGATCTCCTGGCCCGGGTAGCAACCCTTCTTGAAGTTCACGCCGCCGACCGATTCGTAGTTGAGCATCTGCGGCACAAAGGCCTCGACCACCGGTTGGGTGAGCGTCACGATGCCGCTGCGCACCTCGCTCCAGGCCCAGAGCGCGGGATCGAGCGCGGGGCCGGTGGGCGCGGCGCTGCCCGCGGGCGCGATCCAGAGGGCGCGGGGCACGCCATCGGCCGGATAGAGGGTGACGACGCTGGCCTCGGCGCCGGCTTCGATCGATCCCACCAGCGGCACCGCGCTGCGTTGCCACGGCGTAGCAACGGCGCCGGGCGCGTTCGCGCTAACCGCATTGCCCGCCAGACCGTAGAGCGCGTACGCCTCGCTCGCGTCGCTGAGCTTGGCCTTGGCGCGCATCACATACATCGACAAGCGCTTGAGCGTGGCTGCGAGGATGTCGCGGCTGCACACCAGCAGGATGCGCTCCGGTTCGGGGCGGATGCCGATAAAGCTCGCGATCATCCGGCCCTTGGCGGTGCACAGGGCGGCCAGCCGCGCCTCGGACGCGCCGAGCAGGGCGAAGTCCTGCGTCAGCTGGCCATGCAGAAAGCTGGCGGCATCGGGGCCTTCGGCGAGGATCACGCCGAGGTGGGCGACGGGGCTGACCCCTTGGATTGCGACTGTGCTCATGGCTGAATTATCATGGCCGGCTGCATTCCGCCGCGACGACCGGCCGGTCGTCCGGACCCGTCGCAGGGCCTTGTCGCCCGGTGTCGCCCGGCTCTTCAGCCGCCTGTGTTTCTCGTTCCACGGAGCCTCGTGCGTCGATTCTTCCTCACCCTCTTTCTTCTGATCTCACTCGCCGCGCTGGGCCTCGGCGCGGCCGGCCTGTGGTGGGTCAACCAGCCGCTCAAGCTGCCGGCGCCCACGGTCGATCTCTCGGTCGAGCCCGGCACCACGCCGCGCGGCATCGCGCAGTCGGTTGCCGATGCCGGCGTGCAGGTCCAGCCGCAAATGCTCTACGCCTGGTTCCGCTTCTCGGGCCAGGACCGCCAGATGCGCGCCGGGAGCTACGAGCTCGAAGCCGGCATCACGCCACGCAGCCTGCTCGACGTGCTGGTGCGCGGCGAGGAAGCGACCCGCAGCATCGTGCTGGTCGAAGGCTGGAACTTCCGACAAGTGCGTGCCGCGCTGGCCAAGGCCGAGCAGCTCAAGCCCGAAACGGTGGGCCTGACCGACGAAGCGCTGATGGCGCAGCTCGGCAAGCCCGGTTTGCACCCCGAGGGACGCTTCTTCCCGGACACCTACACCTACTCGAAAGGCTCGACCGACGTGGGCGTGCTGCGGCGCGCCATGCGGGCGATGGACAAGCGGCTCGAGGCCGCGTGGTCCGCGCGCGCATCGGACTTGCCGCTCAAAACGGCCGATGAGGCCCTGATTCTGGCGAGCATTGTCGAAAAGGAGACAGGCAAGTCCAAAGATCGCGCTGAGATTGCCGGCGTTTTCGCCAATCGGCTGCGCATTGGCATGCCGCTTCAAACCGACCCGACCGTGATCTACGGCATGGGCACGCGCTTCGACGGCAACCTGCGCCGCCGCGATCTGCAGACCGATACGCCCTGGAACACCTACACGCGCGGGGGCCTGCCGCCCACGCCGATCGCGATGCCGGGCAAGGCCGCGCTGCTCGCAGCGGTGCAACCGGCGGCGACGAAATCCCTGTATTTCGTCTCGCGCGGCGACGGTACCAGCCAGTTCAGCACCTCGCTCGACGATCACAACCGGGCCGTGAACCGTTACCAGCGCGGCATCGAGGCGCCGCCGAAAGTCGGGCCATGAGCGGCTTGTTCCTCACGCTCGAAGGGATCGATGGCGCCGGCAAGTCCAGCCATCTCGACGCGATCGAAGCGCTGCTCGGGACGCAAGGCCGCACGGTCACGCGCACCCGGGAGCCGGGCGGCACACCGCTGGCGGAGACGCTGCGCGGCTTGATCCTGAACGAGCCGATGGATCCGTTGACCGAATCGCTGCTGGTCTTCGCCGCGCGGCGCGACCATATCGTGCGTGTGATTGCGCCCGCCCTGGCGCGCGGCGATGTCGTGCTGTGCGACCGCTTCACCGACGCCACCTTCGCCTACCAGGGCGCCGGACGCGGGTTCGACGCGCAGGTGCTCTCGACGCTGGAACGCTGGGTGCAGGCCGAGCCTTCTGCAGACCAGGACGCGGCGCTGTTGCAGCCCGATCTGACCCTCTGGTTCGACCTCCCGCCCGAGACCGCCGCTGCTCGCTTGGCCGACGCGCGGATGCCCGATCGCTTCGAAGCCGAGCCCGTGGCCTTCTTCCGCCGCGTCGCCAGCGGCTATGCCGCGCGCGCGCAGGGCAGCGCCCGATTCGCCCGGATCGACGCCGTGCAGGCGCGGGACCAGGTCTGGCAGCAGATCGAGGCCGTGCTGATCGACCGCGGCGTCCTCGCGCCGCCGCTCGGGACCGCGCGTTGAGCGCCGCGCCCGCCTTGTCGCCCTGGCTGGCCCGCCCGCTGGCCGAGTTGCTGCGCCAGCGCGGGCACGCGTGGTTGTTGCAGGGCCCCTCGGGCATCGGCCAGTACGAGCTGGCGCTGGCGCTGGCTGCTGCGTGGCTGTGCGAGCACCCCGAAGAGCAGGGCGGCGCCGCCTGCGGGCATTGCGCCAGCTGCCACGCCATCGCGGTGCGCACGCATGCCGACCTGTGCGTGCTGATGCCGGAAGTGGCGATGCAGGAGCTCGGCTGGCCCTTGGACGAAAAAGCCCAGGCGGACATCGACGACAAGAAGCGCAAGGCCAGTCGCGAGATCCGCGTCGAGGCCATGCGCGACGCGGTCGGCTTCGCCCAGCGCACCAGCGCCCGCGGCCGCGGCAAGGTGGTGCTGGTGTATCCGGCCGAGCGGATGAACACCATCACCGCCAATGCATTGCTCAAGACGCTGGAAGAGCCCGTCGGCGATGTGCGTTTCGTACTGGCCACCGAAGCGGCTTGGCAGTTGCTGCCCACCATTCGCAGCCGCTGCCTGGGATTCACATTGCCGTGGCCGGAAGCCGCCGAGGCCGAGGCCTGGCTGGTGGCGCACGCGGTCCCGGCAGCCGATGCGTCGGCGCTGTTGCGCGCTGCCGGCGGCCGGCCGAGCGATGCGTTGCGGCTGGCCCGCGCCGGCCAATCCCCGAAGGCTTGGGCCTTGCTGCCGAAAGCGATCGAGCGCGGTGACGTCGGAGCGCTGGCCGATCAGGCGCCCGCGCAAGCCATCGCCGCCTTGCAGAAGCTCTGCCATGACCTGATGGCGATCGGCGCCGGGGCGGCGCCCCGGTTCTTCGAAGCGGCCGATCTACCCCCGGCACCGCCACTGCGCGCACTGGGACGCTGGTCGAAATCGCTGGCAGGTGCGGCAAAAACCGCAGAACACCCGTTCAATGCCGGCCTCATGCTCGAAGCCCTTGTGAGCGAGGCGCGAAGCGCCATACACTCTGTTGCAAATCGCCCATGAACACGCCCGCCATACCCTCATCCACCGCGCCCGCCGGCGCTGGCGCACCCGCCCGGCCGAGCGTGATCCAGCTGGCCATCAAGGAGAAGGGCGCGTTGTACGCGGCCTACATCCCCTTGTTCGCCGAGGGCGGCATCTTCATCCCGACCTCGCGCGAGTACCGCCTGGGCGACGACGTCTACGTGCTCCTGACATTGCCCGACGACCCGCAGCGCTACCCCGTGGCCGGCAAGGTCGCCTGGATCACGCCGGCGCGCGCCGCTGGCAATCGCGCGCCCGGTGTCGGCATCCGCTTTCCGTCCGACGAGAAGTCGCGGCAACTCAAGCTGCGCATCGAAGAAGCGCTCGGCGCCACCTTGGGCTCCGACCGCGCGACACAGACCATCTAGATCGGACAGCGCTCGGCAGGTCAGCGGGGCGCGGTCATTGGGCCCAGCCCGTGCCGTTGACGCCGTTGTCTTGGCAGTTGGCGACAATTGGGCATGTTCACCGACTCCCACTGCCATCTCACTTTTCCCGATTTCGCCGACCGGATGCCTGAAATCCGCGAGGCCATGGCCGCGGCGCAGGTCGACCGTGCGCTCTGCATCTGCACGCAGCTCGAGGAATTCGATGCGGTCCAGGCGCTCGCCGCCCGCTACGACAACTTCTGGGCCAGCGTGGGCGTGCACCCGGACAACGAAGGCATCACCGAACCCACCTTCGACGACCTCATCGAGCGCGCGGCCATGCCGAAAGTGGTCGCCATCGGCGAGACCGGGCTGGACTACTATCAGATGGACCAGCGCAAGGGCGGTCGCACCATCGCGGACATGGAATGGCAGCGTGACCGCTTTCGCGTCCACATCCGCGCTGCGCAGGCCACGCAGAAGCCGCTGGTCATCCACACCCGGGAAGCGTCGGCCGACACGATCGCGATCCTGAAGGAGGAGGGCGAAGACGGCGCGGGCAGGGCAGCCGGCGGCGTCTTCCACTGCTTCACCGAAACCGCCGAGGTGGCGCGGGCGGCGCTCGATCTGGGCTTCTACATTTCCTTTTCGGGCATCCTGACCTTCAAGAAGGCGCAGGATCTGCGCGATGTGGCGGCCTTCGTGCCCATGGACCGGATGCTGATCGAAACCGACAGCCCGTATCTCGCGCCCGTTCCATACCGCGGCAAGACCAACAATCCGTCCTACGTGCCATTCGTTGCGAAGCAGATTGCCGAACTCCGGCAACTGCCCGTCGAAGCAGTGGCGCAAGCCACCAGCCAGAACTTCGAGACCCTTTTCAAGGGCGTCAAATCATGAGAAACCACTTCAAAAAACTTGCCTGTCTTTTTGTTTTCGTTGCAGCCAATGCAACCACCGGCGCCAGCGCGAACTCCTTCGACGATTTCTTCCGGGCCGTGCGCGGCGACAACGCAGGAGCCGTGACTGCGCTGATTGCGCGCGGGTTCGACCCCAACACGCGCGATGCCAACGGCCAGACCGGCCTGCTGCTGGCCTTGCGCGAACCCTCGCCGCGGGTGATCGACGCGCTCCTCGCATCGCCCAAAACGAACGTTGAGGCCCGTAACGCCAAGGACGAGAGTCCGCTGATGCTGGCCGCACTCAAGGGCCAGGACGATCTGGTCGCCAAGCTGCTCAAGCGCGACGCCGACGTCAACAAACCTGGCTGGACGCCGTTGCACTACGCCGCGACCGGCGGCCAACTCAATGCCATCAAGGTATTGCTCGAAAACCACGCGTTCATCGATGCCCAGTCGCCGAACGGCACCACGCCTTTGATGATGGCCGCCATGTACGGCTCGGCCGACGCGATCAAGTTGCTCCTGAACGAAGGAGCGGATCCGACGATGAAGAACGAGCAGGGCCTGACGGCCATCGACTTCGCCAAACGCGCCAACCGCCAGGAAGCGGTCGACTGGATCGGCACCGCGGCCGCGCGGTTTCAGAGGCAAAAACCTGCAAGCGACGGCAAATGGTGATCCGGCCTAGCGCGCGCGTGAGCGATCGTCCTGGGGCTCCAGCGACCACGCTGCAGTGACCTTGTCCGTCTCGCGCGTTCGGTCCGCATCGATCCGCCTGGCAGCCAGCAACGCTGACATCTCGAGCTTTTTGAGATCGCGCTGAGCCAGAGCGGGATTGGCGCCGGTGCTGAAGCAGCACAGCGTTCCGTAGACCCGGCCATCGTTCAGCACGATGGGCACACTGAGATGCGCGCCGACCGGAAACGGTGTCGCTGGCAACTGGTCGAAGTCGGGCAGCTTCGCAACGTCCTGCACCAAACCTGGAAGCCGGCCATCGACCACGCGTTGGCAAAACGATTGCTCGAGCGGCGCCGATTCGTTGGCGGCGATCAATGACGGCCTGTCAGGCGCCGTATTGACGTGACGGAACACGCGCCGCCCGTCGACGAACTCCGAGACGAACACAACGTCCATCCTGAGATGCTCGCGAAGCAGTTTGAGCACTTCTGGCACCGAGTCGTTGATGAGCGCATCGCCGCCATCCGCGGTCGCCACGAGGAGTTCGGAAACCCGGACTTCAAAAGCATCCGGCGCGTAGTCGTGTTCATGGAAGAGCGTCATGCGGATGAGTCTGGCACAGGGCAAGGGGCAGCGGCGCAGACGATGCGAAAGTCCACTTCGGCCTCGCTCAATAAAAATACAACAACAACAATGTATATTATGTTAAATACAATGCGTCTTTTGCCTCAGTGTTTTTGAAACTGAGGCTCGCCTGCGCTGCGGGCCAAGCCCCTTCCCGGCCCTTCACCGTCGGGTCAGCGCGCGTCGCGACGGGATAACAAGAGGCTGCCGCCCGTCGTGTTGAATGCAATCGTCGGCGCGCTGAAGTCGCTCAACGGAGCACCCAAGCCGATCTCGCCGCTGCCGTGCAGTACGCATTCTTCGCGGCGCAGCGCGATCTCGCCGCTGGCGCCGGCGGTGCCATGGAACCGGACCCATGTGCCATACGTGCTGACGTCGACCAGCACGCAGCTGCCCTGGCGCGCCTCGATGCGCGCATGCAGCCGCGACACGCGCGGATCGTTCACCACGAACTGGGCATCGTCGACGCGGCCCAAGTGAATCGGCAATTCAGTTGCGCGGTACAGCGAACGGACATCGAGCCAAGCCAATTCGATCTGCCCAAAAGACGAATCCTGCGGCTTGCCGGGCGTGAGCACGGCCGGCATGGTGAAAAACTCGGAGACTTCGTCCTGCCAGTCGATCCGGTGGACGACCGGCATCTCGTTCTTTCCACGGATGTTGATAGGCCCCAGATTGCGGTGATTCACCTCGCCTTCGCGCAATTGCGCAATGACCGATTCCGTGGCCCAAATCTGCCCGGGGCCCGCCAGATCGCTCAGGCGGGAGGCCAGATTGACGGCATCGCCGTAGCAATCGCCATCGACTTCGACCACCTCGCCGCTGGCCACACCGATTTGCAGATCCATGCGGAGCGGTGCTGGCCAGGAGAGCAACCTTTTCTGGTGATTTCGTTGCAATTCGAGTACGGCATTGGTCGCGGACGACCCACCCAGAAACACCGCAAAAACACCATCGCCCAGCGATTTGACGACGCGCCCGCCGTGCGCTTCACAAACGCCGCCGATCCACTGGATCAGCCGGGTCACGGTTTCTGTGGCCTTGGCATTCCCCATGGCTTCGAACACCTTGGTGCTGCCCGTGAGGTCTGCGAATACGACTGTCGAATTGGCCGCCATGGAAGATGTTTTTGGTTCGTCGCAGTAGCCGATTATGGCGAAGCCGGGTGCGTCGGCTTTCCCCAAAGAGCAAGAGCCTCGGCAATGAGACAGTTTCGTCGCTTTTTCATCTCGATACGCACAGTACGAAGGAGCGCGGCGCCTGGATGCAGACCAACCCCAAGAAAGAGAACTTAGGTATCAATTGAAAGCCAAGTGGTTGAAATCATTCGTGAATTATGTTGTTTTAAACCATTAAATAGTGTGTCCCATCTTGTGCGCTGTAGCGCGACCTATTACCTTAGCCACATCATCGCAACCGGCTGACAGCTCTCGTTTCCATGGTGTTCTTCAACCGCTTCTTCAGGCTCCTGTCTTTGCCCGGCTTCGGCTTCCGCCGTTCGCCCGATCAGCAAATGGGCCGGATTCGCACTGCAATGCTGTCGCTGTTGCAAGTGCATGGTGGTCATTCTGTTCAACGCGTTGCCCAACGGGTCCGTTTCGCCGGCGATCTGGAATCGCTCTGGTATTTGCGCCAGGATGTTCTGGCGGCGCTCAGCGCAGTCGATGGCGAGGTGGCTGCCCGGCGTCAGATGAAGCAGATCAACAGCATGTTCAAGGGTGGATTGCCCGGCACGCTGGGGCCGCGCCCGCACAACCGCTTCACTGCCTGACCCGGCTTGCGCCGCCCGGCGCACGTGGCCCAGGCCAATCGGCGCCGCGGCGCCCTTCCTGCACCGCCCGGTTCAGCGCGCGTGATCTGCGCCGTGCGCATGGGAATGCGCATGGCGATGCCCCCACACCATGAACACGTCCCGCCCGTCGGCGGCCAGTTCCACTTTCGCGCCCACAGGCAGCAGCACCTTGGTCGGCACATGACCGAAAGGCAAGCCGGTCAGCACGGGCACCTTCAGTGACGCCCGCAGCCGCTCAACGACCGAGTCCATCCCGAAGCCACGGTCGTAGCCTGCGACTTTGCGCACGCCGGTGAACTGGCCCAGCACGACCGCGCGCTGCCGTGTCAACACCCCGGCCAGCCGCAGTTGATCGAGCATTCGCTCGATCCGGTACGGGTGCTCGTTCACGTCTTCAAGAAAGAGCACGCCCTTGTCGATGGCCGGAAAGTAAGGCGTCCCGAGCAGGCTCACGAGCACGCAGAGGTTGCCGCCCCACAAGGTGGCGCCGTGGATGCTGCGAAACGCCTCCATGGCGGCCGCGTCACGCGCCGGCACGCGCCAGCCTGTGCCCTCCCCCTGCCCGCTGACCAGATCGTCGAAGCATGCTTCCATGATCTCGTCGGGCCCCGCTTCCGCACCAAAATCCTCACCGACCGCCGGCCCAGCCCAGGTCATGGCGCCGGTCTTCGCCAGCAGCGCGTTCTGCAGCGCCGTGAAATCGCTGAGGCCGACGAACTCGGTGCCGCGCTCGATGGCCTTGGCGATCGCCCTGTAGGGCAGCGCTTCGAGGATCCGCGTCAGACCGTAGCCCCCGCGGGCAATCAGCGCGACATCGGCCTTGCTCGCGGCTGCGCGCGCGATGGCCGCAAGCCGCGTCGCGTCGTCGCCGGCAAAACGCTGGTGCGCCATGAGCGCGGCTTCGTCCACTTCAACCTCGTGGCCGAGTGCCTTGAGCCGTGCCACGCCCCGCCGGAACGCGGCCTTGTCGCGCACCGCGCTCGCGGGCGAATAGATGTAGATGTGCTTGTTCACGGGCGGGAGTATCCCATTGCCTCGCGCAGCAACGCGGCCGCTTGCGCAGGCGACGGGCCGCAAAGATGGGCACGTGCACGACCCATCGCACGCAGGGCAGCCTCGAATCCCCGATCGGGAAAGGGCGCGTTCCAGGCCGCATGGTGCGCAGCGCCTGCGCCACCCTCTCCCTCGCCCGATTCCGGCACCTCGATCTGCGCAACGAAGCGCTGTGGGGCCACCGTCATCAGCATCGACGCGAGTGCCGACGCGCCGGCGCTGTGGACCAGCACGACCGGCCCGTCGACCCTGGTGTCCCGGGACGTCAACCACGCGACGAGAAGATCGCGGTGCCAGTCGAGCCGGTGCACTGCCTCACGCTTTGGCTTGTCGCTGCGGCCATGGCCGATCAGGTCGGGCGCGAGCATCCGTACGCTCGGACCCGCAAGCGCGACCAGGTGGCGGAACAGGTAGCCCCATTCGCCGGGGCCATGCAGGCACACCAGCGTCAAACCCGCGTCGCGCGCTCCTTCGTCGACATGGTGCAGGCGCCAGCCGTTCAGGCTTGACAGATCGCTGCTGTAGTGCGGCGCAAAGGGCCAGTCGGGCAGTGCTTCAAATCGCTCGGACGGCGTGCGCAGGGCATCGTCGCGCAAGGGTTCGGCTTGCTCTCGCGCCGCGGCACGGCGCGCCTGAAAAAAGGTCTGCAGCAGATCGGCGCATTCGGTCGCAAGGACATCGCCCTGCACCGCCGTGTGATGGTTCAGCCGCGCTTCGGCGAACAGGTTGACCACAGAGCCAGCCGCGCCGGTGCGCGGATCGGCCGCGCCGAACACGACGCGCGCGAGCCGGGCGTGCAACATCGCGCCGGCGCACATTGCGCACGGTTCCAGCGTGACGTAGAGCGTGCAACCGTCGAGCCGGTAGTTGCCGATGGCCGCGGCACCCGCGCGCAGTGCGTTGATCTCGGCATGACCGCTCGGATCGTGCGTGGCGACCGGCGTGTTCCGGCCGCTTGCGATGCGCACGCCGTCTTTCACGAGCACCGCGCCGACGGGCACCTCGCCCGCCGCCGCCGCAGCGGCCGCTTCGTCGAACGCGACGCGCATCCAGTCGGCATCGCTCGGCGAGGAAGAGTCAGGCCGCACCGTCACGCTTTACTTCACGTCGTCCGGCATCGGCCGCGGCTGCATGGCCGCATCCACCGATTCGCGCACCTGCTGCTGGATCTGCTGGCTTTGCGTGCGGACATCGGCGCCCTGCGACGCGCCGGCGGGCACGGCCGTCGCCGGCGCCACGACAGTCATCTGCTTCTTGACCAACACGCCGACGACGAGCAGCGCCAGCACCAGGCCGATCAATCCCAGGCTACGCATGAGACGCTCCTTCGACCATGCCGAGCCGCTGCATCCATGCGCCCAGCGCCTGCTCGTCCGGGGAGCCCGCGCGGTAGACGTCATGCATCGCCGCATGCGATTCCTTGCGGTGCTGATTCAGTTTGATCTTGCATTGCAGGTCGGTCACGCGCAGCGCGAAGCCGACGATGCCGGTCAGCATCTTCTGCTGGAATTCTTCGCCCAGGTCGCGCCACTGTTGCGCGTAAGCAGGCTCATGTTCGTGAATAAGTTTCTTGAGCAGCACGTCCTTGCCCGTCGGGTCGGTGATCAGCTCGGCCGCGACCGTGCAGTGCACCGCCAGGTAGTTCCAGGTCGGCACGCGCGCGAGATCGGGGTACACCGTGGGCGACAGGTACGCATGTGGTCCGAGAAAGGTGACGACCGCCTTCGGCCGCGCCTCCAGGTAGCGCCAATGCGGATTCGGCTTGGCGCAGTGGCCCCGCAGCACGATGGCGCCGCCCTCCTCCTGCTCGGCCACCAGCGGCAGGTGCGACACGAAAGGCAGGCCGTCGTCGTCCGTGGAGATCAGGCTGGCAAAGGCGTGCGTGCGCATCAACTCGAGCGCGACGCCCGGGTCTTTGGCATTGAAGTGCGGCGGCATGTACATGGCGGCTGGCTCTGGTGGAGACTTGGCTGGGGACCGCCGATTGTCCCCGAGCCCGCCGATCTGGTGCCGGCCTACCGCGCGCCGCTCGCCTTGAGCTTCGCGACCATCGCGCTGTAACCGCGCTGGCTGGCCAACTGCAGCGGCGTGTTGCCCTGCCGATCCGCTAACTGCAAGTTGGCGCCGGCGTCGACCAGCAAGGCCAGCGTGCGCTGGTGCCGTGGCCCGCCATCGCCCAGCACGATCGATTCGATCAACGCCGTCCAGTGCAGGTTGTTGACGTGGTCTAGCGGCGCGCCGGCCGCGATCAGCTGGCGCACCACCTCGTCATGACCCAGGTGCGCAGCCGCGATCAGCGCGGTGCCGTCGTAGCGGCTGGTGGTCTGCTTCGCGCTGGCGCCGAGCGACAGCAGCAGCGCCAGCGTGGCCGGGTCGTCGGCCACCGACGCGATGGTGACGGCGTCGTAGCGGTCGTCTTCCAGCGTGTCGAGCTTCGCGCCGGCCTGCGCCAGCATGCGGATCGCGTCGCGCTGCCGCGCATGCGTCGCCACATGCAAGGCGGTACGGCCCCGGCCATCGCGCGCCTGCAGATCGGCACCGCGCTGGACCAGCGCCTTGAGCCTGGGCAGGTCACCCGCCCAGGCGGCGCGGTGCAGACCGTCGTAGGCCTGCGCTTCGCTGGCCGAGGGCGCGACCTGCGCCACCGCCGGCGCGGTGCACACCGCCATCGCGGCCGCCGTCGCCAGAACAAGGCCGATCAACGGGCGGCGCATCGTGCTCACCCCAGCAGACCCTTGACCTTCTCGAGCGCGGCGTTCGCACACTGCTCGTCGAGGTGGCCGCCCGGCGCGCCGCCGACGCCGACCGCGCCGATCACTTCATTGCCCGATTTCACCGGCACGCCGCCGCCGAGCAGCAGGAAGCCCGGCAGGTACACGAGGTTGGCCGCGCCGGGGTTCTTCTGCGCGCCTTCCATCATGGCTTGCGTCGGGCCCTTGGCCGAAGCCGAGGTCCACGCCTTGCGTTCGCTCGATGCCAGCGTGTGCGGGCCCGCGTTGTCGGCGCGCTGCACGGCGCGCACCGTGCCGGCGCGGTCGACCACCGTGGCCGCGACGTTGTAGCCATTGGCCGTGCAAGCCGCGACCGCTTCGGCGGCGATCTGGTTGGCCAGCGTCAGCGAGATGTTCTTCTCGTTGCGCACCGCGGGCGCGGGCGTCTGGGCCTGGGCGAAGGAAGCAGCGAGCAAGAGGGCGAGGCTGCCGAAGCGAAGGGTCGATTGCATGAGATCTCCAGTGGTTGTCGAGTCGCGCCGGCGGTGTGCCGACGACTGCATGCACTGTAGAAATTCATAGCGCCGGGCGCCATTCGTGCGGCTACGCCCTGCCCTCCGTAGAACTACGGAGCCAAGGCGCGTTCAGGGCGCGGCACCGTCCAGCAGCGAGGCGTAGCGCCGGATCAGCTGCGCCAGCGAATCGCATTCGAGCTTGGCGAACAAGTTGGCGCGGTGCGTCTCGACCGTGCGAGGCGAGAGATCGAGTTTGCGCGCGATTTCCTTGTTGGTCAGCCCCTCGGCGATGTAGCCCAGCACCTCGCGCTCGCGCTCCGACAGCTGCGCTACGCGCTCGCGCGCCGCCTGGTCGGCCTGCGTGCGCTCGCGCGAGCGCACGTGCTGGCGCACCGCCTGCTGCAGCGCTTCGAGCAGTTGCTCGTCGTCGACCGGTTTCTCGAGGAACTCGGCCGCGCCGGACTTGAACGCGCGCCGGCACATCTCGACCGTGCCGTGGCCCGTCAGCATGATCACCGGCTGGTCGACGCCCTGCGCCATCAGCCGGTCGAGCACGGTGAGCCCGCTGATGCCGGGCATGCGCACGTCGAGCACGATCGCGCCGACGCCCGTGCGGTCGAAGCCGTCGATGAAGGCCTGCGGATCGGCCCAATCCTGCACGCGCAGGCCGACCGTGCCGATCAGCAGCGCGAGGCTTTCGCGCACTGCGTGGTCGTCGTCGATCAGGTGGATGAGCGGGGACTGCGGCTCGCTCATGCGCGGCCCTCCGCTGTGGCGACCAGCGGCAGCAGCAAGGTGAAGCGCGCGCCGCGCGCGGCCGTGTTGGCCGCGCTCAGGCTGCCGCCCATGCCGCTGGCGAGCGTTTCGCTCAGGCTCAGGCCCAAACCGAGCCCGCCTTCGCGCGTGCTGAAGAAGGGCTCGAACAGGCGCGGCAAGGCCTCGGGCGCGATGCCCGTGCCGGTGTCGGTCACGTTCAAAACGCCTTCAGTGCCATTGCGCACCACCGACACCGACAGATGCCGCTCCGACGCCGGCACCTTGTCGAGCGACTGCAGCGCATTCATCAGCAGGTTGTGCACGATCTGCTCCAGCGCCACCGCCTCGGCCTGCACGCGCACGGGCGCCTGCGCCGCCGCATCGAACTGCGGCACGACCCCGCGCTGCACGAACTCGGGCGCCAGCAGGTGCAGCGCATTGCGCACCACCTCCTGCAGCACCAGCGGCCGCGCGTCGCCGCCCGCGTCGGGCCGCTCGATCACGCGGCGCAGCCGGCCGACGACGTCGGCGGCGCGGCGGGCCTGCTCGACCGCCTTTGTCATTGCGCCGCGTGCGGTGGCGAGATCGGGCGGCTCGTCTTCCAGCAGCCGGCGCGCGGCCTGCGTGTTGGCGAGCACCGCCGTCAGCGGCTGGTTCAGTTCATGCGCCAGGCCGGCCGACAGCTCCCCGAGCGAATTGAGGCGCGCGACCTGCCCCAGCCGCAACAGTTCTTCGGCACGCCGCCGCGCGACGCGCTGGCGCTGCAGCGCGCTCGCGCCGAACAACAGCGCTGCCATCGCGAGCGCCCAACCGGCCATCCAGCGCCAAGGCAACTCGCGCCAGCCGACGTCGCGCGTCGCGACCACATCGAAGGCCTGGCTGCTCGACGCCAGCTCCTTGCGGAAGCCGAAGCGCCATCCACCATCGATCGGCCGCCCCGGCTGCAAGGTCCATGACTGGCCGGCATGCTCGATCGCCACGCGCACGGGGCTGTGCGCGCGGTCCATCGGCCAGTCCTGCGAGTGCACGGTGCTCGCGAGGTCGATATCGAGGGCGTAGCTCACGGGCGTTGCGCCGATGACCAGGGCATAGCGCCCGTTGGGCAAATCGGCCATCGCGAGTGCCGCGCGCCGACGTTGCCGCGACGCTGTTTCGGCCGCGACATAGGCGGCGGCGTTCGGGCCATCGGGCCACGCGCCGCCGTCTTCGCGCCGCTGCACACGGAGGATCGACGGATACACCGAGGCGAGCCGCTGCTCGGGCCGTGCTGCTGGTGCATCTGTCACGACGTCCGCCTCGGGCGTGCGCGCCGCGTCGGCTGCGCCTGGCTGCAGCAGTGCCAGCGTGGCGAGCACCGCGTCGTATTGCACGACTTGCTGGCTCATCAACCGATGCGCGATGCGCGCGTCGGTCTCGAAATCCTGCTGCAACTGCGCCAGTTCGGCGCGCGCCAGCCACGCCGCACCGGCCACGGACAGCGCCAGCCATGCCAGCCACCAACCGCCCTGCGCACGCAACCACTTTTTCATGGCGGGATTGTGCCTGCGTGCTTTGCCACGAAAGGCGTTGCCGAGCGCGCTGCAACTCGACACTGCACGCGGACCTGCACCTGAAAGACAATGCAGGCGCCATGCAGGACGCCCTCTTCGACGATGCCGAATCGCCGCTTCGCACGCCCGAGCCACGGGCCGCGAAGACCGGCACGAAGCCCTGTACTGCTGCCGGCCCCAAGGTGCGCCTGGCGCCGGTCGACCCGGCGCAACGCGCGCTTGCCGACGCGCTGCCCAGGGGTCTGCACCTGGGCACCTCGTCCTGGTACTTTCCGGGCTGGGCCGATCTCGTCTGGGACGGCGCGTACGAACAGGCCGTGCTGTCGAAGCACGGCCTCGCGGCGTATGCGCAGCATCCGCTGCTGCGCACGGTGAGCCTCGATCGCAATTTCTACCGGCCGCTTTCCGCCAGCCAATTCGCCGCCTATGCCGCGCAGGTGCCCGAGGATTTCCGCTTCGTCGTGAAGGCGCCGAGCCTGGTGGCCGATGCGATGGTGCGCGGCGAGGATGGGCGCGGCCAGCAGCCGAATCCGGCCTTCCTCGACCCGTTCCTGGCCGCGCAGCAGTTCGTGCAACCGGCGCTCGATGGCCTCGGCGCCAAGGTCGGCGCGCTGGTGTTCCAGTTGAGCCCGCTGCCCGGCCCCATGCTCGCCCGCCTGCCGCACATCCTCGAACGGCTGCGCGCGATGCTCAGCGCCCTGCCCGCGCTGCGCGATCTTGCGCCGGACGGCGTGATCGCGGTCGAAGCACGCAACCCCGAGTTCCTGACGCCGGCTTTCGTTGAAGTGCTGCGCGAGGCCGGCGCCACTTACTGCCTCGGCCTGCATCCCAAGATGCCGCCCATCGCCGAACAACTGCCGCTGCTGCGCGCGCTGTGGCCCGGTCCGCTCGTCTGCCGCTGGAACCTGAACCGCCTGCACGGCGCCTACGGTTACGAGGAGGCGAAGAAGCTGTACGAGCCCTTCGACCGGCTGGTCGATGAAGACCCCGAAACGCGCGAGGCGCTGGCCCGCGTGATCGCCGGCACGACCGGCGCGGGGCACAAGGCCTATGTGACGGTGAACAACAAGGCGGAGGGCTCGGCGCCGCTGTCGGTACGGGCGTTAGCGAATGCGGTTGCCGCGCTTCGTGAGGTCACGCGACCAGCGGCCAGCGTGCCAGCTCGTGATGGGCCGTGAGGCCGAAGCGGCTGTGGATCAGCACGAGGTGATCGACGGTCCAAGACACCGGGTCGATCACGGGGAGTTCCACCGGCGCGTGCGTGCGCGGATAGATCAGGCTGATGTGCGGTGTGCTTCCCAGGCTGACCGAAAACCCGGCGGCCCGCAACGCAAGGCCCAACGACCGATGCAAGTCCACGAGCGGCGCGACGCCGTCGCTGCCGCGCAGGACGATGGGACCCTCCTTGAACTGAAACAACGCATCGAAGCACACCGGAAACGCTTTCAGCTCAAGCCCTGCCGCTGCGCGGCAGCCCGCGGCCAGGACGTCGTGCAGCGCGCCGGCCTTCCGGTCCAGCGCATGAAGCGACGCGTGCAACTGCGCAAGACCCACGCGATGACCGCCTTGCCATGCCGGCGTGGAAATCAGCGCCTGCGACATTGCATCGATCCGGGCGCCCGCCATCGGGCTGGGGCGAATGGCAAAGAAGAAGGTGTCGGAAGGGCCCACCTCGGTGGGCGTGGCGAAGCCGAGGGTCTCGGCCGGCTCCGGCTCGAATCCGAAATCGAACGAGGGTTGCGGTTCTTTTGAACGGGGTGGCATGGGATGGAAATCTCGCGAAGCGCACAACAACGTGTGCCGGTTTGTCCCCGCTTAGTCTGCGGAATAAGGGGCTTGATCCAGCGCCTCAAGGCGTCTGCGCCATGCCCGGTACGCCACGGCGAATCGCTTTCGAGAACGCCGGGTCTGCGTCTGCCGCCTGCGCCCGCGAGGTGATGCGACCGGCCGCGCGCAGTGCCTCCAGGTCGTGACCGGGCGCGAGTGCGCTCATGCCGTGCAGGTACTCGGGCAGATAGCCGGAAGCCAGCAAGCGCCAGTCCAGCGGCAGGCCGCCGACGATGCGCTGCGCCATCTCGTAGACGATGGTGGTGCAGTTGGCCGTCACGGTGTCGTAGAACCGCGGCGCCTTCGTCAGCGCATCCGCCTCGGCCACATAGGCGAGCAGCAGCGCACGCCGGGCCTCGGGCGCCATCTGCACGCGGTACAGGTACACGTCTTCGCCGCGCACGTTGGTGCGCACGCGCAGCAGGTCGCGCTCGTCGGCGGCCACCAGGCTCAGCTCGAACTTCTTGAAGAAGCCGGCAACGGCCGAGAAACGCTCCCCTCGTTCCTTGCGGATCTCGATGGAGAACGCCAACTGCTCGCTGCCGCCCCGTCCGTCGTCGAAGCCGAACGACACGAGCGTGTGGGCGATGGCCGGGCCCATCCAGTACGAGAGCGCCATGTCGACCGACTGCAACTTGTCCAGGTCGTAGCGGCGCGTCTCCCAACGCGGCGTGTAGTCGGTGTTGCTGTGCCAATCGAAGTTACGCACGTTTGTGAGCGTCAGCACGGAGCCATCTTGTTGTGCCGAGACGTGACGCGCTACGTCATCGGACCAGACCCGCGTGTCCGACGGTTCGATGCGCACCCACCACCCGAGCAGCACGGCGAACGCGGTGCCATAGGCAAGCAAAGCGCGGCCGGCCTGCCGGCGCCACAAAAGCGCGATGGTCGCCAGCGCGAACAAGACCCAGGCAGCACCGGCGACATTCGGCCAAGGCGAAGGCAAGGGCAACTGGTAGTGGAGCGCCAGCACCGCCCAGGCCGTTGGCAACAGCAAGACCAGTGACAGCGCTGCGCGGCCAAGATGGCGGAGCCAGCTCACCGCGCCCTGCTCCTCACTCCCACTCAATGGTGGCGGGCGGCTTCGAGCTCACGTCGTAGGTCACGCGGTTGATGCCGCGCACCTCGTTGATGATCCGGCCCGACACCTTCTTGAGCAGTGCGTAAGGCAGTTCGGCCCAGTCCGCGGTCATGAAGTCGCTGGTCTGCACGGCGCGCAGGGCGACGACGTAGTCGTAGGTTCGGCCGTCGCCCATCACGCCGACGCTCTTGACCGGCAGGAACACGGTGAAGGCCTGGCTGGTCAGGTCGTACCAGCTCTTGCCGGTCGCGGGATCGATGAAGTTGCGCAGTTCTTCGATGAAGATCGCGTCAGCGCGGCGCAGCAGATCCGCGTATTCCTTTTTCACTTCGCCGAGGATGCGCACCCCGAGGCCCGGGCCCGGGAAGGGATGGCGGTACACCATGCCGTGCGGCAGGCCCAGCGCCACGCCGAGTTCGCGCACTTCGTCCTTGAAGAGGTCGCGCAGCGGCTCGAGCAGCTTGAGGCCCAGTTGCTCGGGCAGGCCGCCGACGTTGTGGTGGCTCTTGATCGTGACGGCCTTCTTGCTCTTGGCCCCGCCCGACTCGATGACGTCAGGGTAGATCGTGCCCTGCGCCAGCCACTTGGCGCCCTTGGCGCCCGCGCTGGTCAGCTTGGCGGCTTCCTGCTTGAACACGGTGACGAACTCGCCGCCGATGATCTTGCGTTTGGCTTCGGGGTCGCTCACGCCCGCGAGCTTGCCGAGGAACAAGTCGCTGGCATCGACGCGAATCACCTTCGCATGCAGCTTGCCGACGAACATGTCCATCACGAGGTCGCCCTCGTTCAGGCGCAGCAGGCCGTGGTCGACGAAGACGCAGGTGAGCTGATCGCCGATGGCGCGGTGGATCAGCGCGGCCGCGACCGACGAATCGACGCCGCCGGACAGGCCGAGAATGACTTCTTCATCACCCACCTGCTCGCGGATCTTCGCCACGGCTTCGGCGATGTGGTCGCGCATGACCCAGTCGGGCTTGGCTTGGCAGATGTCCAGCACGAAACGGTTGAGGATCGCCTGGCCCTGCACGGTGTGCGTGACCTCGGGGTGGAACTGCACCGCGTAGAAGTTGCGCGCTTCATCGGCCATGCCGGCGATCGGGCAACTCTCGGTCGAGGCCATCAGCTTGAATCCCGGGGGCAGTTCGGTGACCTTGTCGCCGTGGCTCATCCAGACGTTCAACATGCCGTGACCGCTGTCGGTCGTGAAGTCGGCGATGTCGTTCAGGAGCGCCGTATGACCGTGCGCACGCACCGCCGCCGCGCCGAATTCGCGCGTGTGGCCGCCCTCTACCTTGCCGCCGAGCTGCTGTGCCATGGTCTGCATGCCGTAGCAAATGCCGAGTACCGGCACGCCCAGATCGAACACCGCCTGCGGCGCCTTGTCGGTCGTGTCTTCGTAGACGCTCGCATGGCTGCCGGAGAGGATCACACCCTTGAGCGAGCCATCCTTCGCGTAGTCGCGAATCCAATCGTCGGTCACGTCGCACGGATGCACTTCCGAAAGCACATGCGACTCGCGCACGCGGCGCGCGATGAGCTGCGTGACTTGCGAGCCGAAATCGAGGATGAGGATCTTCTGGTGTTGCATGACGGGTCCTGGCGATGCTTTGGCGGTCCGGAAAAAGCAAGGCCGGCGCATGGGCATGCACCGGCCCGGGCTTCATGTCGGTTTACTCGGCGCGGTAGTTCGGCGCTTCTTTGGTGATCTGCACGTCGTGCACATGGCTCTCGCGGATGCCGGCCGTGGTGATCTCGACGAACTCGGCCTTGTTCTGCATGTCGGCGATGGTTGCGCAGCCGCAGTAGCCCATGCTGGCGCGCACGCCGCCGGCCATCTGGTAGACGATCGAGACGATCGAGCCCTTGTAGGGCACGCGGCCTTCGATGCCTTCGGGCACGAGCTTGTCGGTGTTCGGATTGCCGGTCGTCGACTCTTGAAAGTAACGGTCGGCACTCCCCTGCTGCATCGCGCCGATGGAGCCCATGCCGCGGTAGCTCTTGTAGCTGCGTCCCTGGTAGAGCACGATCTCGCCCGGTGCCTCTTCGGTGCCGGCGAACATGCTGCCCATCATCACGGTGCTGGCGCCGGCCGCGATGGCCTTGGCGATGTCGCCCGAGTAGCGCACGCCGCCGTCGGAGATCAGCGGCACGCCGGTGCCTTGCAATGCCGTGGCGACGCTGTCGACCGCCATGATCTGCGGCACGCCGACTCCGGCCACGATGCGGGTGGTGCAGATCGAGCCCGGACCGATGCCGACCTTGACCGCGTCCGCGCCTACGTCGGCCAGCGCGCGCGCCGCGTCGCCGGTGGCGATGTTGCCACCGATCACGTCGACCTGCGGATAGTTCTTCTTGACCCAGCGCACGCGCTCAATCACGCCGGCGCTGTGGCCATGCGCGGTGTCGACGACGATGGCGTCGACACCGGCCTTGACCAGCGCTTCAACACGTTCCTCGGTGCCGTCGCCCACGCCGACCGCCGCGCCCACGCGCAGGCGGCCGCTCGGGTCGCGCGCGGCGTTGGGGAAGCTGGTCTGCTTGGTGATGTCCTTGACCGTGATGAGACCCTTGAGCTCCCAGTCGTTGTTGATGACCAAAAGGCGCTCGAGCTTGTACTTGTTGAGGAGCGCCTTCGCGTCGGCCAGCGTCGTGCCGTCGGGGACGGTGATGAGCTTGTCCCGCTGCGTCATGATTTCGCTCACGGGCACGTCGTAGCGGGTCTCGAAGCGCAAATCGCGCCCGGTCACGATGCCGACCACCTTGCCGCCGTCGACTACGGGAAACCCGGAGATGCCGAGCTGGTCCGACAGCGCCATCACCTGCCGCACCGAGTGCGTCGGCGTGATCACCACCGGGTCGCGCAGCACGCCCGATTCATAGCGCTTGACCTTGGCGACCTCGGCTGCCTGCTGCTGGGCGGTGAGGTTCTTGTGCACGATACCCATACCGCCTTCCTGCGCGATGGCGATCGCGAGGCGGGCTTCGGTCACGGTGTCCATGGCTGCCGAGACGAGCGGCAGGTTCAACGTGATGTTGCGGGAAAGTCGGGTGGCGAGGGAGGTGTCCTTGGGCAGGACCTGGGAGTACGCTGGCACCAACAACACGTCGTCGAAGGTGAGCGCTTTGCCAAGAAGGCGCATGGGTGAGGCTCCAAAAGACGGATTGTAGCCACCCGTCGGTAGTTACCCGCAGGCAGCGTGCAGCCGCGTGGCAATGGCTGCCCCGCCAAAAACGTGCGCGATTGCGCGGCCTTCTCCTGAATGCAACACGCAAAGCGTTCCAAAACGTAAGGCGGCGCTAAACTGCCCGCCATGAAAATTGTGCATCTGCTGATACTCGGATGGATCTGCGCCCTCCCTCTCGCGGCGAGCGCGCAGTGGCAATGGGTCGACAACCAAGGCAAGAAGGTCTTCAGCGACCAGGCGCCGCCACCCGATATCCCGGAAAAGAACATCCTGCGCCGCGCAGGCGGCGCGCCACCGCGCGTGAGCTTCTCCCCAGCCGCGCCAACGGCGGCCAACCCTGCGGTCGACGGCACGGCCGCTGCCGTGGCGGCACCGAGCCCGGCCGCCAGCGCCGCCGCCAAGCCGAGCGGCGTCGACAAGGAACTGGCAGAGAAGGCGAAGAAGGCCGAAGAGGCCGAGAAGGCCGAGAAGGCGGCCGAAGCGGCCAAGCTCGCCAAGGCCAAAACCGACAACTGCGCCCGTGCCAAACAAGGCAAGGCGACCTTCGACAGCGGGATTCGCGTGGCCCGCCTGAACGCGCAGGGCGAGCGCGAAATCATGGACGACAAGGCCCGGGCCGCCGAGCAAAAGCGCTTGCAAACGGTGATCGACAGCGATTGCAAGTGAAGGCGCCCGGCGCCTTGCCGGTGACTCAGTAACCGGCCTTGCCGTCTTTGCGCTGCCGGGCAAACAACCCGGTGCCACGCGCACCCTGTTGTTGAAAGCGCTCGCGGCGCGCGACTTTCGGATCCACCAGCAGCGGGCGGCAGAGTTCGATGCGGTCGCCGGCTTGCAGGACCTGCTCCCACGCCGCGGCACGGCCCCAGACCCCCACGTTCAGCGAATCCCAATCCAGTCCGGGATGGAGGGCCCGCAAGGTACTGGCTTCAACGGCGTCGCGAACGCTGGCCACCGCCTTCACTTGGATTACCTGCTCGAACACCTCCCGCGGCGCCAGCGCGCAGGCCACGGTGACCTCGATCATCCTTCGCTGCCGTACACCTGTTCGGCGCGCTTGACGAAGGCATCGACCAAACTGGAAGCGATGGTGTCGAACACCGGCCCCACCAAAGCTTGCAATGCGAAGTTGTTGAAGCCGTAGCGCAGGTCGAGCTGCACCCGACAGGCACGTTCGGCGCCCTCTCCCACCGGCGTGAAAGTCCAGACCCCGTCGAGATTGGAGAACGGCCCGCTGACCAATTTAAGGCGCACCTCCCGTCCGGGCACATGGGTGTTGCGGGTCGTGAAGGCTTGGCGAAAGCCGCTGAAGGCCAGACCGACCTCGGCCGTCATGCCGGCGTCGTCTTGCTCGATGACGCGGGCCTGGTCGCACCACGGCAGGAATGCTGGATAGCTGGCGACATCGGTGACCAGCGCGTACATCTCTTCGGCGCTGTACCAGATCAGGACGGACTTGTGGACAGTTTTCATAGAATCGGCGCAGCGCGCGCGATCGATTGTATTGAAGCCATGCTGCCCTCATCTCCCCGACCATGGCCACGAAAAAGAAACAAGACCCCTCTACCCGCATCGCCGACAACAAGAAGGCGGCCTACAACTATTTCTTCGAAGAGCGCTTCGAGGCCGGCATGGTGCTGGAAGGCTGGGAGGTCAAATCCCTGCGCGAAGGCAAGGTGCAACTGACCGATGGCTACGTCGTGATCCGCGATGGCGAGTTGTACGTGATCGGGTGCCAGATCAACCCGCTCAACAGCGCGTCGACCCATATCAGCCCGGACGCCGTGCGCACCAAGAAGCTGCTTCTGCACAAGGAGGAAATCCGCCGCCTGATCGGCAAGGTCGAGCAGAAGGGCTACACGCTGGTGCCGCTCAATTTGCACTGGAAGGCCGGCAAGGTGAAGTGCGAGATCGCGCTGGCCAAGGGCAAGGCCGAGCACGACAAGCGCGACACCATCAAGGACCGCGAAGGCAAGCGCGAAGTCGAGCGCGCGATGAAAAGTCGCAGCCGTTGACTACACGCCAGCGGGCGCGTCGCGCCTACACTGCGCCGTCCCAATGTCCTGAATGGAGAGAACCATGAAATTGCTCAGCGCCTCGATGCTTGCTGTCGCCCTGCTCGCAGGGTGCGGCGGCATGTCCAACAAGGTGGCCACGGCCACCGACACGCCGACTCGCACCGCCGATGGCGTGCTGATCGGACCGAATGGCATGACGCTGTACACCTTCGCGCGCGATACCGCGGGCAGCGGCAAGTCCGCCTGCAACGCCGCCTGCGCCACCAACTGGCCGCCGTTGGCGGTCGCCGCCACGGCCAAGCCGATGGGCGGCTACACCATCGTGACGCGCGACGATGGCACCCGGCAGTGGGCTTACAAGGGCGCGCCGCTCTACTACTGGGCCAAGGACACCAAGTCCGGCGACAAGACCGGCGACGGCATGCTCAACGGGGCCTGGAAAGTCGCCCGCCCCTGATGCCGATCCGCTCGGAAAAAAGCCGGCTGTCACGCCGGCTTTTTTGTGCCCGGAGCGCGCTCTTCGGCGCCACGTTGTCGAAGGCCGAGCACCTCGTTCGCCACCAGGGCGCCAATCACAAGGGCGCCGCCCGTCAGCACGCTGGCGGCCGGCACCTCGCCGGCACCGAGCCACGCCAGCGCGATGCCGAAGATCACCTCCAGCAGCCCCAGCAGCGCGACTTCCGGCGCCTTGAGGACGCGCGCGCACACGACGGCGATCACGCAGGGAATGGCCAGCTGAAACAGCCCCAGAAACGCGAGCAGGCCGACGTCATGCGCCGTGGCGTCCAGTGGTGTCGCCAGCGGCAGGGTGACCAATGTCGAGATCACCGCACCGATGAGTACGGCAGGCACCAGATCGACGCGCTCGCCCTTGCCCTGGGCATGCTGGACCACAGTCCAGTTGCAGGCCAGCGCCACCGGCACGCACAGCGCGACCAGCGTGCCCGCCATCTCGCCCTGGCCGAACTGCCGCCCGTACATCCACGCGATGCCCACGCCTGCGACGGCGATCGCGCCCCAGGTGCGCCGCGGCAGGCGATGACCGATGAAAAAGCGCGCGGCGAGCGCGGTGAACAGCGGCCCGACCGCCATGGTGACCAGCACGTTCGCGGTGGAGGTCATCGTCAGCGCGACCATGAAGGCCGTGAACATGACGCTCCAGCAGACGCCGGACACCCAGAGCGCCCGGCCCCCGCGCCGGACCGTGGCGAACACGGCCCTTCCCTGCCAGACGGGCAGGATGACCAGCAGCGACAGTACCGTGAACAGGCTGCGCCAGAAGGTCACCTCGAAGCTGCGGGCGGCCTCGAGGTGGCGGGTCACGACGCCTGCCGTGGCCCACATCAACGTCGCCAGCACCATGAGTCCCACGGCTCGCGTGTGCGTCAGGCGCATGGCAGGCCGGCGTCGTTGACCGAAACGGGGACGCGGATCAGGCGGCGGAGGTTTCGCGGCCTGCGCGCTTGCGCTCGTGTTCCTTCAGGTAGCGCTTGCGCAGCCGGATGCTCTTGGGCGTGATTTCGACCAGCTCGTCGTCCTCGATGAACTCGACGCCGTATTCCAGCGTGCAGTCGATCGGCGGCGTGATCTTGATCGCGTCTTCCTTGCCCGACACACGGAAGTTGGTCAGCTGCTTGGTGCGCGTCGCGTTGACTACCAGGTCGTTGTCACGGCTGTGGATGCCAACGATCATGCCTTCGTAGACTGGATCGTTCGGGCGCACGAACATGCGGCCGCGATCGTCCAGCTTGCCCAGGGCGTAGGTGAAGATTTCACCGTCGTCCATCGAGATCAGCACGCCGTTCTTGCGGCCGCCGATGTCGCCCTTGTGCGGCTCGTAGCTGTCGAAGATGTTGCTGATGAGGCCCGAGCCGCGCGTCAGGTTCAGGAACTCGTTCGTGAAGCCGATCAGGCCCCGCGCCGGGATGCGGTACTCGAGGCGCACGCGGCCCCGGCCGTCCGGCTCCATGTTGACCAGTTCGCCTTTGCGCTCGCCCAGCGCCTGCATCACGCCGCCCTGGTGGGCGTCTTCGATGTCGGCCGTCACCAGTTCGATCGGCTCATGCTTCTCGCCGTTGATGGTGCGGAACACCACGCGCGGCTTCGAGACGGCCATTTCGTAGCCTTCGCGACGCATGTTTTCCAGCAGGATGGTCAGGTGCAGTTCGCCGCGACCCATGACTTCGAAGATGCCCTCTTCGTCGGTTTCGTTCACGCGCAGCGCGACGTTGTGTTGCAGTTCCTTCTGCAGGCGGTCCCAGATCTGGCGGCTGGTGACGAACTTGCCTTCGCGGCCGGCCAGCGGGCTGGTGTTGACGCAGAAGTTCATCGTCAGCGTGGGCTCATCGACCTTCAGCATCGGCAGCGGCGCCGGGTTGGTCGGGTCGGTCACGGTCACGCCGATGCCGATGTCGGTGATGCCGTTGATCAGCACGATCTCGCCCGGACCGGCTTCGGTCGACTGCACGCGATCCAGTCCCTGGAAGGTCAGCACCTGGTTGACGCGGCCCTTGATCGCCTTGCCGTCCGGACCTTCCATCACGACCACGTCCGTCATCGGACGCAACGTGCCCTGGCTGATGCGGCCGACGCCGATGCGGCCGACGAAGGTCGAGAAGTCGAGTGCCGAAATTTGCAGCTGCAGCGGCGCTTCGGGGTCGCCCTTCTGCGACGGCACGTGCTTCAGGATGGTGTTGAACAGGGCCGACATGTCCGGGCCCCACTGTTCGCCTTGTGCGCCCTCTTCCAGCGAAGACCAGCCGTTGATGCCCGAGGCGTAGACGACGGGGAAGTCGAGTTGTTCGTCGGTCGCACCGAGCTTGTCGAACAAGTCGAAGGCCGCGTTCACCACGAAATCGGGGCGTGCGCCCGGCTTGTCGACCTTGTTCACGACGAGGATGGGCTTCAGGCCGAGCGCCAGCGCCTTCTTGGTCACGAAGCGCGTCTGCGGCATCGGGCCTTCCTGTGCGTCGATCAGCAGCACCACGCCGTCGACCATCGACAGCGCGCGTTCCACTTCACCGCCGAAGTCCGCGTGGCCCGGGGTGTCGACGATGTTGATGTGCGTGCCTTCCCAGGTCACGGCGCAGTTCTTGGCCAGGATGGTGATGCCGCGCTCTTTTTCGATCGCGTTGTTGTCCATCACGGTGTCGACGACCTTCTCGTGGTCGGCGAAGGTGCCCGACTGGCGCAGCAGTTGGTCGACCATCGTGGTCTTGCCATGGTCCACGTGGGCAATGATGGCGATATTGCGGATTTGCTTGGTACTCATGGTGTCGCTTCAGTCAGTAGATGAGGAACGGTTGCGTTCAAAAGGATTTGC
>SEGS01000024.1 GCA_004210915.1 Variovorax sp.
CCTCACCTTGGTGGATGCAGACCAGCAAAAAGGCCCCCGCGGGGGCCTTTTTGCTGGTCTGCATCCACCAAGGTGAGGTGGCGCAGGCGCTCAGCTTTCGCCCAGGCGCTTTTTGCGGCCGCGGCCGCTCATGGCGCGGTCGAAGAGCGCGTTAGGCAACAGCCGCAACAGCTTCGCGGCCACGCCCATCTGCCAGGGAATGACGCGGTAGCTGGTGCCCGCCTCGACCGTGTCGAAAGCCTGCTGTGCGAACGCATCGGGTGTCATGAGGAAGGGCATGCCGTAGCGGTTGCCCTGCGTCAGCGGCGTGTCGATGTAGCCGGGGCAGATCGTCACGACACGCACCCCGCTGGTGCGCAGTTCTCCGCGCAGGCTTTCGCAATAGGCGACGACGCCCGACTTGCTCGCGCAGTAAGCGCCGTGCCCCGGCAATCCGCGGATCGCCGCGACACTGCCGATGCCGACCAGCCGCCCACTGCCACGCTGAGTCATGCCGCGGACAAACGGATGGAACGTGGCGGCCAGCCCGATGTTGTTCACGGCGAAGGTGCGAGCCAACACATCGAGGTCGCTGCGCTCGGCCGTGTCGATGCCGATGCTGATGCCGGCATTCGCGATCACCACATCGGGGAGACCCTGTCGCGCGACGCAGGCCTCGCCCGCGGCGACGATGTCGTCGGTCAACGCCACGTCGGCACCGTAGACCGCGTAGCGGGCCGGGTCGAGCCGGCTCGCTGTCGCCCACGCTTCGATCTCGGCCGTGCGGCGCGCGACCAGCGCGAGCCGGTAGCCCGCGCGATAGAAGCGGGCGGCCAGGGCCTGACCGATCCCGCTCGATGCGCCGGTGATGAAAACGAGAGGCGTACCGGCCATTGGCGTGTCCTTGGGCGTTGCAGTCATCGTGCGCCTGCAGGGGCCGCGGGCATCAGCACGCCGCGCACGCGGCCCTGCAGATTGGCGATGCCGCTCACGCTGTCGTAGTCGAACGCGTCGGCGGTGAACTGGTCGGCGCCTCGCGTCAGCGTGACGGGCTTGTTCGATTGCACGCGTTCGGTGTCGAGAAAGGCATGAAGAAACTCACCGCGGAACTCGAGCCGCGGGGCCGCACGCCCCCCGGTTCCGGCACCGGCCTCGCGGATCACGACCGCATTGCCGAACAGTTGCACCTCGCTGCCATCGCCGTTCGACAGGCCGCGGTTGGCCGATGCGCGGGTGGTCAGGCCTTCGGGCGAAATGGAACGCAGACGCAGTTCATCGACCTCGATGGTGTCGGTGTCGGGATAGTGACGACCTTCCTTGCCGAAGAGCTCGCTTCGCAGTTCGCCGCCCGGCAGGAAATTCTTGATGACGAAGCCGCGCATGAAGTAGTCGGGCTCGTGCGTGGGCGCCGCCGCGACCGTGGGCTCCATGAGCTTGGGCGCATTGCGCACCAGCCAGTAGGTACCGAGCGCGAGCGTTGCGGTCAGGATGATCGGCAGGTAGAGCGTGGTGCGATCCCACACGCGGTGCCAGAGGGCCGTCGACGCGCTCATGCGCGTGGACCCCGCGCAGCATCCAGCAGCCGGCCATAGTGACCGCCGGCCATGAGCAACAGGTCGCAGAACTCGCGGGCTGCGCCTTCGCCGCCGCGCGCCTGCGTGACATGGTGTGCCAGCGCGCGCACCTCGGCATGCGCGTTGGCGGGTGCGGCGGCAAAAGCGACGCGGCCGAGCACTGGCAGGTCGGGCCAGTCGTCGCCGATGGCGGCGGCCTGGTGCCATCCGATGCCCAGCGCCTGGAGCATGGCCTCGGCGGCGGGCAGCTTGTCTTCGGTGCCATAGCGCACGTGTGCAATGCCAAGCGCTTCGAGACGCACGCGCAGGGGCTTCGAATCGCGGCCGGTGATCACGGCCGGCATGATGCCCACCGTGCGCAGCAACTTCAATCCGTAGCCGTCGAGGATGCTGAAGCGCTTGAGCGTTTCGCCATGCTCGCTGAAGTACACGCCGCCATCGGTCAGGACGCCGTCGACATCGAAAAACGCGAGGCGAATATCTTGCGCCGCCAGCAGGGCTCCGGGTGGGAAGGACAGACTCATCAGATCACCTTCGCGCGCATGAGGTCGTTGATGCTCAGCGCACCGATGAGCAGGCCTGCGGCGTCGACGACCAGCACGCTGGTGATGCGGTTCTGTTCCATCAGCTCGGCCGCCTCGACGCCCAAGGCGTCGGCGCGGATGGTGCGCGGGCCGGGATGCATGACGTCGGCGGCCGTCAACGCGCGCAGGTCGGCGCCGGTCTCGATCAGGCGCCGCAGGTCGCCATCGGTGAAGACGCCGATGGCACGGCCGTCACCGTCGACCACTGCGGCGGCGCCGAGCCCCTTGGCGCTCATCTCACGCATCATCGCGCTCATGCTGGCCTCGCGCGGCACGCGCGGGACGTTGTCGCCGCTGCGCATCAGGTCGCTGACATGCGTGAGCAACTTGCGGCCCAGCGCGCCGCCCGGGTGCGAGCGCGCGAAGTCTTCGGCACCGAAGCCGCGCGCATCGAGCAGCGCCACGGCCAGCGCGTCGCCCAGCGCCATCTGCGCGGTGGTGCTGGCCGTGGGCGCGAGGTTGAGCGGGCAGGCTTCCTTCTCGACGCCGCTGTCGAGCACGAGGTCGGCGTGGCGCGCCAGCATGGACGCGCGCCCGCCCGTCATCGCGATCAGCGGCACGCCCTGGCGCTTGACCACGGGCAGGATGGCTGCGAGCTCATCGCTTTCACCGCTGTTGGAAATCGCCAGCACGAGGTCGACCGCCTTGATCATCCCGAGGTCGCCATGGCTGGCCTCGGCCGGATGCACGAACATCGCGGGCGTGCCGGTCGAGGCCAGGGTGGCGGCGATCTTGCGGCCCACATGGCCGCTCTTGCCCATGCCCATAACGACCACGCGGCCGCGCACCTCGAGGATCTTGCGCACGGCGTCGACGAAGCTGGGCCCCACACGCTCCTTCAGGCCACGCACGGCGTCTGCTTCGATGTCGAAAGTGAGGCGCGCCCGCGCGAGGATCGCGTCGGCGTCGGCCACGGGGGCCAGGGGAGGGCGGGAGCTCATGGCGGGATTTTAGAAGGCTGCCAGTCGATGCACCGGCCGCGTCGCCCGCCGCATCGAGGCCCAGCGGTCGGCGCGGCGACGGCAACGGGCGAGGCCGATTACATCGGGCTGCGCGGTGGCGACGCCGTCTGCCGCGCGACCGCGTCGCTGGGCATCCAACGGTCTTCGGTCCGCACGAACTGCCTGCGCTGCGCAAGATGCCATCCCTGGGCGTCCGCGGTCCACCGGGCGCCGCGCCAGCTGGGCAGTTCACGGGCGATCGCCTCGCCCACGCCCGGCGCTTCCAGCCAGGGGGCCGGCGTGTCCAGCGCCCATCGCACGTCGGCTGCCACACCGGGATAAGCCTTGCCTGCCAGGCGCATGTTCTCGGACCGGCCCAGGTTCGCGATACGTTCAAGCCGCACCGCTTTGGCGATGCACAGCCGCCGCGCACCGCCCCAATCAGCGAGCAAGGGCAAGGGCCGGTAGATGCGTATCGGCTGCGAGAAGAAACCGCCGGAAACGCCGTCTTCGGGCGCGGCATAGAGCCCGGCGCTGACCAGCGTGTCCATCCACGACAACGTGGCGCTGTTGTCTGCCTGTACGTTCACCGGCTGCTCGTCGTAGGCCAGACCGTTGGCGACACAGACCGGATCGCGCGCCGCGCCGTCGGTTTCGGCCATCGCCGCTTCCATCCCGGTTTGCAGGTCGGCCGGCGTGGCGCCCGGCGTCATTTGCGACCAGAGCGCAGTGGCAACGCCGAGCACCGCGACCGCGCCCAGCACGAGGGCGCCCATGGCGAAAGCCTTGCGGCCCTTCCGTTGCGTCGGCGCCATGGGATCGAGGTCCGATGCGAGCGATTGGGGGCGCGACGTCGTGGCAAAGATCGCGGCGCCGCACTGGTCGCAGTAGCGCGCCGCATCGGCAATCCGGTTCGAACACGCAGCGCACCACACGGTCTGTTTCTCGGGCTGAAGCGTGGACGAAGCGGCGTGGCCTGACCGGTCAGTTGACCAGTCCCGGGTTGCGCTTTTCTTCTTCGAGACGCTGCTGCCGGCGCACCGCTTCGCACTGCGAGGTGGCACGGAATTCCGACCGCTCGCACTGCGCGGCCATGCACTGCGCCCGCGCGATGAAATTGCGGCCGGCGCAGGCCGTCTCCGGATTGGCCGGCGCCGACACGGGCGGTGTGGGCACCGGAGCGGTGCGTGGCGGCGGCGCAGAGGCGGACGCCGGAACTGGCGAAGGCGCTCCCACCTCCGGCTTGCGCACGACCCGCGCGGGCTGCCGCGCCGGCGGCCCCGCAGGCGAGAGGGCTGGCTCCGGCGGAGGCGCTGCGACCACGGGCGGGGGCGGCGCGAGCATGGGCTGTGGTGGTGGCGGCTCGGGCGCGACGGCCGGGCCAGGGGATGGCTCGACGACCGCTACCGCCGGAGCCGGGACCACAGGCGCAACCGGCGCCGGCGCTTGAAGCGCGGCAGGCGCCGTTGCCGGTGGCGGCGCGCTGCGCCCTCCGAAGGCGTACCACCCGCCCGCTGCCGCGGCGATGGCGGCCACGACCAGAACAATCAGCAACCAGGGTGCGGAAGAGGACTTCGGCTCGTGGATGTCCAGGTTGAGCGGTGTCGCGGGGGCACCCCTTGCTGCTGCCGTGGTCGCGGGTCCGGCGGCGCGCGAGACCGAAGACTCCGGCGGGGAAGCCGCGCGCGACGGCGCGACGATCACGGTCTGCTCGTCCGCTCCGGGACGCGAGATGGCCGGGGAAGCTGTCGGCGCGGCGGCGGGTCGCGGCTCGCTGGGATCGAAGAGGCCGGCCGGCACGGCGGGCTCCCCGTGCAGCGGCGCGGGTGCTGTCGCAGCCCATGCAGGGCCGGGAGCGGGCGCAGGCGGCAGGGCCACCAGCTTGCCGCCGCAGCCCTTGCAAAACTTGGCGCCGTCACGGTTTTCCGTGTTGCAGACGGGGCATACCACAGACATTGGGAACCTCTAACTCTCTTTGTAACGTGTTGACGCACCCTAAAGCGGCAATACGGTGCGTGACACGGCGCACCGGTTGCGGCTCAGGTCACCGCCACACGCTTGGGTTTGTTCACCATCCGCTTGGCCACCACCGCGCCGAGCGCCAACGCGAGCTCCAGAGCGAGGCCGGGCTGCCGGTTCGACATCTCGGCGAAGCGAATCGGCGTCATGCGCCATACGCGGGCCTGGGCGGTGGCCACCACGTTGGCCGAGCGCGGCAGGCGCGAAAAGAATGACCCTTCGCCCACCACCGACCCGGGGTTCAGGATGGCCAGTTGCATCTGGCCTTTCTCGCCGATCAGGTGGACGCTCAAGGCGCCCAGTTCGATGAAGAACACCGACCGGTCGTGGCTGCCCTGGTCGATCAGCACATGGCCGGCCGGAAGATCGAGCGGCTGCAGGTAGCCGGCGAGCATCTCCCACTGCGCGACCGAAAAGTTCGGCGCGAACGCGTCGTAGCTCGTGTTTTGCGCGATGGCGCGGGTCAGTCCGTCGATCGTGCTGGACATGGTCAGAGCCTCTTGGTTGCAGCCGCAGTATGCGCGGGCAGGTGACAGAGAGCGGACAAATGTCACATTTTAGAACACTTAGGTATCACTTGCCGATGCAAAAACGGGAAAAGATCACGCCGAGCAGGTCGTCGGAACCAAATTCACCGGTGATTTCGTTCAACGCGTTCTGACCCAGGCGCAGCTCCTCCGCCAGCAAATCCAGCGATTGGGCCTGTGCGGCCAAATGTTCGGCCGCGCCACTGAGATGGACCGCAACCCGCGCCAACGCCTGCACATGGCGCGCCCGGGCCAGGAAAACCCCCTCAGGCACCGTTTGCCATCCCGCCAGAACGAGCAGTTCCTTGCGCAGTGCGTCGATGCCTGCGCCGGTGCGCGCCGAGAGCGCGATGCCCGACGCCGGAACGGCCGCACCCGCCACCGCATCGCTCTTGTTCCAGACATGCAGCACCGGCACGCCGGGGGCCAGGGCGTGCGTCAGCCCGTCCAGGATGGCGGCGTCGGCGGCCATGTAGTCGGGCAACGCAGCGCGCGTCAGGTCATGCAGGAACAGCACCGCGTCGGCAGCCCCGATTTGCCCCCAGGCGCGGGCCACGCCGATCTGCTCGACTTCGTCGCTGCTTTCGCGAAGGCCGGCCGTGTCGGCCACATGCAGCGGCACGCCTTGAATCTGGATGGTTTGCGACACGACATCGCGCGTGGTGCCGGGGACGGCGCTCACGATCGCGAGCTCGGCACCCGCCAGTGCGTTGAGCAGCGAGCTTTTGCCGGCGTTCGGCTGCCCGGCGATCACGATCTTGATGCCCTCGCGCAGCAGGGCGCCCTGGCGCGCGCGCTGCTGCACGGCGGCGAGCTGCGTCTGGAGCGCATCGAGCTGACCGGCGGCATCGGCTTTCTGCAGGATATCGATCTCTTCCTCCGGGAAGTCGAGCGTGGCCTCGACCAGCATCCGCAGGTGGATCAACGCATCGCGCAGGGCGTGGATCTCGCGCGAGAAGGCGCCCGACAGCGAGCGGCCAGCGCCCCGCGCGGCGGCCTCGGTGCTGGCGTCGATCAGGTCGGCAATGGCCTCGGCCTGTGCCAGGTCGATCTTGCCGTTGAGGAAGGCGCGCTGGCTGAACTCGCCGGGTTCGGCCACCCGCAGGCCGGGCAGCCGGGCGCCCCCGGAAGGCGCACCGGTTTCAATTTCCGCGGCGGCTTCGAGGCAACGCGCCAGCAGCAACTGAAGCACCACCGCGCCGCCATGCGCCTGCAGCTCGAGCACGTCTTCGCCAGTGAAGGAATTCGGGCCCGGAAAATGGATCGCCAGTCCGTGGTCGATGGCTTCGCCCGCGGCATCGCGAAACGGCAGGTAGGTGGCCTCGCGCGGCTTGAGCGCGCGCCCGCACAGCGCGTCGATGAGCGGCGCCAGTTGCCGCCCCGAAACCCGCACGATGCCGATGGCACCGCGCCCGGCGGCAGTGGCGATGGCGACGATGGGATCGGAGGTGCGGGACAACATGGCGTTCGATTCTTCCAGCAAAAAGAAAAAGGGCCGCAAAAGCGGCCCTTCGATCGATGGCAGCGGGCTACTTGCCCAGCACGCCCAGTCGCTTGTTGATGAACCACTGCTGCGCGATCGACAGCACGTTGTTGGTGATCCAGTACAGCACCAAACCGGCCGGGAAGAAGATGAACATCACGCTGAAGGCCAGCGGCATGATCCACATCAGCTTGGCCTGCATCGGATCGGGCGGCGTCGGGTTGAGCCAGGTCTGGAACAGCGATGTGGCCGTCATCACGATCGGCAGGATGTACCAGGGGTCCGGTGCCGAGAGATCCTGAATCCACAAAATCCAGGGCGCGTGGCGCATTTCAACCGACGACAGCAGCACCCAGTACAGCGCGATGAACACCGGGATCTGGATCAGGATCGGGAAGCAGCCGCCCATCGGGTTGACCTTTTCCTCGCGGTAGATACGCATCATCTCCTGCTGCATTTCCTGCGGCTTGTCCTTGAGCCGCGCGCGCATTTCCATGACCTTGGGATTGACGGCCTTCATCTTGGCCATGCTGGCGTAGGCCTTCGCGTTGAGCCAGTAGAAGGCCGCCTTCAGCACCACCACCAGCGCCACGATCGCCCAACCCCAGTTGCCGAGGATGCCGTGCAGCTTGCTCAGCAACCAGTAGAGCGGCTTGGAGATGATCGTGAAGATGCCGTAGTCCTTCACCAGGTCGAGGCCCGGGGCCATGGCTTCGAGCTTCTTCTCTTCCTGCGGGCCAGCGAACAGCGTGCTGTTGACCACCTGCGTGGCGCCGGGCGCGATCTCCGGCAGGTTGAGCACCATCGCCACCGAATAGAGGTTGTCGCCGAGGTTGCGCACGCGGAACTCGCGACGCAGGTCGCTGCCTTCGCCGCGCAGCAGCCAGGCCGACACGAAGTAGTGCTGCACCATGGCGACCCAGCCGTCGGTCGCCGCGGGCGGCACTTCGGCCTTGCCCTTGGCAATGTCGGAGAAGTCGATCTTGTGGAACTTCTTTTCGTTGGTGTACGCCGCCGGCCCCGCAAAGGTGTTGGTGCCGAACATGGTGCTGGACGCCACCGTGCCATGGCGCGTGAGCTGCAGGTACAGCTGCGGGTCGCGCGCCTGGTCGCTCACGTTGCGGATTTCGTGTCGCACGTTGATCGCGTAGTCGCCGCGCTGGAAGACATAGGTCTTGATGTACTGCAGGCCGCCCACCGGCCCGCTTTCGAAAGCGACTTCCAGCGTGTTCTGGCCTTCGGCCATGTCGCGCGGACCCGGACGCGGCGTCATGGTGGTCAGGTGATTGGGGAAGCGGTCGCCGCTGTCGACCGGGTTGATGAGCCCGGTCTGCGCGATGGAGCGCACCGCCGCCGAGCTGTTGTCGAGCAGCACCACATGCTTGCTGCGGTCGAGCTGGTCTTCGTATTGCAGCAGCTCGAGGTGATCGACCGTCGCGCCCTGGCCATCGATGACCGCCTTGAACAGGTCGGTCGTGATTGACACCTGTTCGCGCGCAGCCGCGGGTGCGCTCTGGGTTGGCACCGCGCCCGCCGGGGTGGGTGCACCAGCGGTGCCCCCCGCTGTTGCAGGCGCGGGCACGCCGGCGCCGACGCCGGTCGATGCGGCCGGGGCGCTCGCCACCGGCTGGCTCGACGGCAGGAAGGTCGCCTTCCGGCCGTTGGCGACCTGCCACTGGTCCCACAACATCACCAGCGAGAAACCAAAAATCACCCACAGGATGGTGCGGCGGATATCGTTCATGAAGAAGACTTCTTGTCGGAGGAGAGAAAGGAGAACAGTGCGCCGGCCCGGCCGCTTGCGCACTGCGCCTTCGAGGGAACCGGATCGTGGCCGCCATCGCACCAGGGCTGGCAGCGCGCGATGCGGCGCAGGGTGAGGTAGCTGCCAACCGCAGCGCCGTGCGTTTCGAGCGCGCCGATCGAATAGAGGGAGCAGGTCGGCTCGAACCGGCACGACTGGCCGAGCCAGGGGCTCAGCAGCAGCCGATAGCCTTTGACCAGACCGATGAGCAAGCGCCGCATCACGCGCGCGCCACGATGGCCCGCGCCAGCAGAAGCTGCAGCTCGGTCCGGACGACGGCCTTGAGTTTGTCGGAACTCGCGCTCACGAACTCCTTGCGATCGAAGCCCGCGCGCAGGCGAACGACGTGCGCGGCCTTCGGCAGCACGACGTCGCCAGTTCCGCTCACGGTGTAGATCTGGCGCTTGATGGCATTGCGGGTGACCGCGCGGCGCGCCCAGCGCTTGGGCACCATCGCACCCAGCCAGACGTCATCGAGCGGGAACAGCGGCGCCTTGCCTGATGAAGCATCGGCAGCGTCGAGCACACATCGGTGCAGGGCGAAATGGGCAGTGCGCGCCACCGTGGAACCTGCGAGGACGGCCTGGAACTGGGCGCGGGTCTGGAGCCGCTGCATGGGAACCGGCCGGTGCGTGCCGCCGGCGCGAAAAGGCGCCGTGGGATCGGATGACACCGGCCAGGCGGCCGTCAGACAGCCAGGCGCTTGCGGCCCTTGGCGCGGCGCGCGTTGATCACGGCACGGCCGCCGCGGGTCTTCATGCGGACGAGGAAGCCGTGGGTGCGGGCGCGGCGGACTTTGGATGCTTGGTAGGTGCGTTTCATGATGCTTTTCCTGATGAGCCATGCCGATGAACGATTGCGCCGGCAGGCGAGTGACTCTCGTGGTGACTTGAGTCATGTACCTTCATTTACCCCGAAACACACAAGAGGTTTTCAGGGAAACCCGCGATTATCGCAAACATTTGCATTGGCGACAATCTTGGCTCCTTTTCATAACGGTTTCGTGACGCGCCACGGCATGTGGATAAGGGTTTGACAAGTTAGAATGCCCGGTGCCTTCCGGCAGAGAATATCCACAATACCAAGACGAAAAATGCCCGAGGGACTCACCACATTTTCAAGCACCCATGTCGACTGACGGCATCGGTGCGAGCCTCTGGCAAGCCTGCGTCGACCAGCTCGCGCAGGAGATGTCCGAGCAGCAGTTCAACACCTGGATCAAGCCGCTGACGGCACATGTCGCCGACGACCTGTCGCGCATGACGGTGTTCGTCGCCAACCGCTTCAAGCTTGACTGGATCCGTGCCCAGTACGCGAGCAAGATCGCCGAGATGGCCGAGAAAATGTACGGCCAGCCGGTCGTCATTGAGTTAGCGCTCGCTCAGCGCGAAACGCCCGTCCGCACGGCGCCGATGGCAGCGATGGCCGAAACCGATGTGCCGCGCGACGTGGCCGGGCCCGGCGAAGACCTGGCCGCCGCAGCTTTCAAGAACCGCCTGAATTCTGGCCTGACCTTCGACACCCTCGTCGAGGGCACCGCCAACCGCATGGCACGTGCCGCGGCCATGCACGTCGCCGGCATGCCGGGGCACCTGTACAACCCGCTTTTCATCTACGGCGGCGTCGGTTTGGGCAAGACCCACTTGATGCACGCGGTGGGCAACCGGCTGCTGGCCGACAAGCCCGATTCCAAAGTTCTCTACATCCATGCCGAGCAGTTCGTCTCGGATGTGGTCAAAGCGTACCAGCGCAAGACTTTCGACGAGTTCAAGGAGCGCTACCACTCGCTCGACCTGCTGCTGATCGACGACGTGCAGTTCTTCGCCAACAAGGACCGCACGCAGGAAGAATTCTTCAACGCCTTCGAAGCCTTGCTGGCCAAGAAGTCGCACATCGTGATGACGTCGGACACTTACCCGAAGGGTCTGGCCGACATCCACGAGCGGCTGGTGTCGCGTTTCGATTCGGGCCTCACGGTCGCGATCGAACCGCCCGAGCTCGAAATGCGCGTGGCGATTTTGATCAACAAGGCGCGCGCCGAGTCGGCCGAGATGCCCGAAGAGGTGGCTTTCTTCGTCGCGAAGAACGTGCGCTCCAACGTGCGCGAGCTCGAAGGCGCGTTGCGCAAAATCCTCGCGTACTCGCGCTTCAACCAGAAAGAGATCTCGATCGCACTGGCGCGCGAAGCGCTGCGCGATCTGCTGTCGATCCAGAACCGGCAAATCTCTGTGGAAAACATCCAGAAGACGGTGGCCGATTACTACAAGATCAAGGTCGCTGACATGTACAGCAAGAAGCGCCCGGCCAGCATCGCGCGGCCGCGGCAGATTGCGATGTACCTGGCGAAAGAGCTCACCCAGAAAAGCCTGCCGGAGATCGGCGAGCTCTTCGGCGGGCGCGACCACACGACGGTGCTGCATGCGGTGCGCAAGATCGGCGGCGAGCGCCAGCAGCTCACCGAACTCAACCAGCAACTGCACGTGCTCGAGCAGACCCTCAAAGGCTGACGCGTCCCAACGCATCGCATCGCATCGCATCGCATCGCATCGCATCGCATCGCATCGAAAAGAAAGATAGGAAGAGGTAAACATGATCGTCCTGAAGGCAACCCAAGACAAAGTCCTCGCCGCGCTGCAGTCCGTCGCCGGCATCGTCGAGCGCCGCCACACGCTGCCGATCCTGGCCAACGTGCTGATCCGCAAGACCGGCGGGCAGCTTCAGCTCACCACGAGCGACCTGGAAATCCAGATCCGCACGAGTGCCGAGCTGGGCGGCGACGAGGGCAACTTCACGACGACCATCGGTGCGCGCAAGCTCATCGACATCCTGCGCACCATGCCGGCCGACCAGACCGTGAGCCTCGAGTCGTCGGCCGCCAAGCTGGTGCTCAAGGGTGGCAAGAGCCGCTTCACGCTGCAATCGCTGCCCGCGGAAGACTTCCCGCTGGTGCAAGAGGCCGCCAACTTCGGGCCGGTGTTCAGCGTGCCGCAGAAGACGCTGAAAGACCTGCTCAGCCAGGTCTCGTTCGCGATGGCCGTGCACGACATCCGCTACTACCTCAACGGCATCCTGTTCGTGGCCGAAGGCAAGCAGCTGAGTCTGGTCGCGACCGACGGTCACCGCCTGGCCTTTGCGTCGGCCACGCTCGACGTCGAAGTGCCCAAGCAGGAAGTCATCCTGCCGCGCAAGACCGTGATCGAGATGCAGCGCCTGTTGTCCGACGCCGAAGGCGCGATCGAGATGCAGTTCGCGAACAACCAGGCCAAGTTCAGCTTCGGCGGGATGGAGTTCGTCACCAAGCTGGTCGAGGGCAAATTCCCCGACTACAACCGAGTGATTCCCAAGAACCACAAGAACAGCGTGACGCTGGGTCGCGCACCGCTGCTGGCCAGCCTGCAGCGCACCGCGATCCTGACCAGCGAGAAGTTCAAGGGCGTGCGCCTGAACATCGAGCCCGGCACTCTGCGCATCGCGTCGAACAACGCCGAGCAGGAAGAGGCCGTCGACGAGCTCGACATCGACTACGGCGGCGACGCGATCGAGATCGGCTTCAACGTCACCTACCTGATCGACGCGCTGTCCAACATGGGGCAGGACATGGTCCAGCTCGACCTGGCCGACTCCAACAGCTCCGCGCTGTTCACCATTCCGGAAAACGCATCGTTCAAGTACGTCGTGATGCCGATGCGCATTTGACGCATTGCGCAAACGATCCCGAACAGGCGACCGAGAGAGTTAAGAGGAAGAATTGATGAGCGAAGAAAACAAGCCAGAAGTGCCGCACACCGAACCGGTCTACACGCCTGAAATCGAGAGCGCGATTCCGATCGAGATCAAACCGGCCGGCGACACCTCGTACGGCGAAGGCTCCATCACGATCCTCGAAGGCCTGGAAGCCGTGCGCAAGCGCCCCGGCATGTACATCGGCGACACGTCCGACGGCACCGGCCTGCACCACCTGGTGTTCGAAGTGGTCGACAACTCCATCGACGAAGCCCTGGCCGGCCACTGCGACGACATCGTCGTCACCATTCATTCCGACAACTCGATCAGCGTGACCGACAACGGCCGCGGCATTCCGACCGGCGTGAAGATGGACGACAAGCACGAGCCCAAGCGCTCGGCTGCCGAGATTGCGCTGACCGAACTGCACGCCGGCGGCAAGTTCAACCAGAACAGCTACAAGGTCTCGGGCGGCCTGCACGGCGTGGGCGTGAGTTGCGTGAACGCGCTGAGCGTGAAGCTGCGCCTGGTCGTGCGCCGCGAAGGCAAGATCCACGAGCTGGAATTCAGCCGCGGCTTCGTGCAGAACCGTTTGCTCGAGATGGTGAACGGCGTCGAGGTTTCCCCGATGAAGATCACGGGCGAGACCGAAAAGCGCGGAACCGAAGTGCACTTCCTGCCCGACACCGAGATCTTCAAGGAGAACTCGGACTTCCATTACGAAATTCTCTCCAAGCGCCTGCGCGAGCTGAGCTTCTTGAACAACGGCGTGCGCATTCGCCTGCTCGACGAGCGCACCGGCAAGGAAGACGACTTCTCGGGCGCCGGCGGTGTGCGCGGTTTCGTGGAGTTCATCAACAAGGGCAAGACCGTCCTGCACCCGAACTCGTTCTACGCCGAAGGCGAGCGCCCAGCCGAAACGTACGGCGGCATCCCCGGCACGCACATCGGCGTTGAAGTGGCGATGCAGTGGAACAGCGCGTACAGCGAACAGGTGCTGTGTTTCACCAACAACATCCCGCAGCGCGACGGCGGCACCCACCTCACGGGCCTGCGCGCCGCGATGACGCGCGTCATCAACAAGTACATCGAAGAGCACGAGTTCGCCAAGAAGGCGAAGGTCGAAGTCACCGGCGACGACATGCGCGAAGGCCTGTGCTGCGTGCTGAGCGTGAAGGTGCCCGAGCCCAAGTTCTCCAGCCAGACCAAGGACAAGCTGGTGTCCAGCGAAGTGCGCGCGCCGGTGGAAGACATCGTCGGCAAGCTGCTGACCGACTACCTGCAAGAGCGCCCGCAGGACGCCAAGATCATCTGCGGCAAGATCGTCGAAGCGGCCCGTGCGCGTGAAGCGGCCCGCAAGGCCCGCGAAATGACGCGCCGCAAGGGCGTGCTCGACGGCATGGGCCTGCCCGGCAAGCTGGCGGACTGCCAAGAAAAAGATCCGGCACTCTGCGAGGTGTATCTGGTGGAGGGTGACTCCGCCGGCGGCTCCGCCAAGCAGGGCCGCGACCGGAAGTTCCAGGCCATCCTGCCGCTGCGCGGCAAGATCCTGAACGTCGAGAAAGCGCGCTACGAAAAGCTGCTGACCAGCAACGAAATCCTGGTGATGATCACCGCTTTAGGCACCGGCATCGGCCGCGCCGGCGGCAGCGTCGACGGCAAGAGCGGCGCGGACGACTTCAACGTCGCCAAGCTGCGCTACCACCGCATCATCATCATGACCGACGCCGACGTGGACGGCGCCCACATCCGCACGCTGCTGCTCACCTTCTTCTACCGGCAGATGCCCGAGCTGGTCGAGCGCGGCCACATCTACATCGCGCAACCGCCGCTCTACAAGGTCAAGGTCGGCAAGGAAGAGCAGTACCTGAAAGACGGCCCCGCGCTCGATGCCTTCCTGCTCAAGGTCGCGCTGCAGAACGCGAGCATCGAAACCGGTGGCGCCAACTCCACCACGCTCGCTGGCGACACGCTGGCCGAACTGGCGCGCAAGCACCAGGTGGCCGAAGCCGTGATCGCGCGGCTGCGCAACTTCATGGACGCCGAAGCGCTGCGCGCCATCGCCGACGGCGTGGCGCTTGACCTCGACAACCCCGCCAGTGCCGAGGCTTCGGCCGTTGCGCTGCAAGTGAAGCTGCGCGAGCTCAACACCACTGGCGTGCCCGCCGAGGTGGCCAGCGAGTTCGACGTGCGCACCGACAAGCCGCTGCTGCGCATCAGCCGCCGCCATCACGGCAACATCAAGAGCAGCGTGATCACGCAAGACTTTGTGCACGGCGCCGACTACGCCGCGCTGGCCCTGGCCGCCAACACTTTCCGCGACCTGCTCAGCGCCGAAGGCGCCGTGGTCAAGCGCGGCGAGGGCGAACGCGCGAAGGAGGAAAAGGTCGCCGACTTCCGCCTCGCCATGAAGTGGCTGATCAGCGAAGCCGAACGCGTGACCTCGCGCCAGCGCTACAAGGGCCTGGGCGAAATGAACCCCGAGCAGCTGTGGGAAACCACGATGGACCCGAACGTGCGCCGCCTGCTGAAAGTGCAGATCGACGACGCCATCGAAGCCGACCGCGTGTTCACGATGCTGATGGGCGACGAGGTGGAACCACGTCGGAATTTCATTGAGCAGAACGCGCTAAGGGCGGCGAATATCGACGTTTGAGAGCGCGGGATCAAAGGACGTTCACACGCAAGAAATAGCGTTCGTGGTCGCCCGCGCTTACTACGCTGATTCAGTCCAAGACTTTCTGATCCGCTCGCCGGATGAGATTCTTGGAACGCTGACTCGGCTTAGCGGTTTCGCTGTTGAGGAGCAACAGCGCCATGCATGGATGGAGCAAGTTCGATTGCTCCAAGGCGCCCTCCCCTCATTCAGCGGCCGGGGAAAGATTTATTTCGAGTACGCGGTGCCTCGACTCGGCAAGCGCATCGACGTCGTCCTCGTGCTGGACCACGTCATCTTTGTGATCGAGTTCAAAGTCGGCGAATCTGCCTTCCTCGCTCACGCGAGGGATCAGGTTCTGGACTACGCAGTCGACCTAAAGAACTTTCACGAAACGACGCATCACAAAGCTGTTGCTCCGGTTCTCATTGCTACACGAGCGGAACGCGGGAGCACCCTAATTGCGACGACCTCGCAAAACGACGGGGTGCTGCTTCCTATTGACACGTCGGTAGATCAATTCTTGGACGTGCTGAATCAAGTGCTGGTGTTTTGCGACGGCCCATTGATCGACGTTAGTGTGTGGGAGGCCGGCGGCTATTACCCGACCCCGACCATCGTTGAGGCAGCACTTGCCCTGTATGGCGGCCACGCAGTGGCTGAAATTTCTCGCAGCGATGCCACAGCGCGCAACCTGAGCAAGACAGCGACCGCGATTTCTCATGTTGCTACTGAGTCAAAGGCGCTGTCGCGAAAATCGATCTGCTTTGTCACTGGCGTGCCCGGCGCGGGCAAGACACTTGTCGGACTAAAAGTCGCGGCTCAGCACACCAGCAAAGATGACGATCTCCACTCCGTTTTCCTTTCTGGAAATGGACCGCTGGTCGCAATCCTTCAGGAAGCCTTGGCACGGGACAAGGTTCGACAGGCGAAGGGCTCTTCGGCCAAGATCACCAAAAGCAAGGCGATCAGTGAGGTCAAGACGCTCATCCAGAACGTGCATCATTTCCGTGACGAGTGTTTGATCGACATCACCAAGGCGCCGGTTGAGCACGTCGCCATTTTTGATGAGGCACAAAGAGCTTGGGATCTGGCTCAGACGCGATCATTCATGGAGCGCAAGAAGCAACGACCCGGCTTCAGCCAGTCGGAGCCAGAATTTCTTGTCTCATGCATGGATCGACACAGCGATTGGGCAGTGGTGGTTGCGCTCGTCGGTGGCGGCCAAGAAATTAACACCGGCGAAGCAGGCATCAGTGAATGGATACGCGCACTTCGTCGCTCTTTCCCAGATTGGCACATTCACATATCACCTCGCTTGCACGATGCAGAGTACGGCGCTGGCACTGTTCTGAAAGAACTGACAGGGCACAAGCAGCTGATCCTGAACGAGGACCTTCATCTCAGCGTGTCTTTGCGATCGTTCCGATCTGAGCATGTCTCCGCATTGGTCAAGCAGATGCTCGATCAAGACTATGAAATGGCGCGCGCAACGTTGGACAAGCTTCGCAAGCGCTACCCAATCGTCATCACGCGCGACGTGAGCAGAGCCAAGGCTTGGCTGAAGGAACAGGCAAGAGGCACTGAACGCTACGGCATGGTCGTGTCGTCGCAAGCCGAGCGCTTGCGGCCTCACGCCATCAATGTCCGATCGCCGATGGATCCAATCCATTGGTTTCTTGATGGCAAAGAGGACGTGCGTTCTTCCTACTATCTTGAAGACGTCGCCACTGAATTCCACGTCCAAGGCTTGGAGCTGGACTGGGCCTGCGTGGTTTGGGATGCCGACTTCAGATATGCACGAGGCGGTTGGCAGCACTTTTCTTTCGTTGGCTCGAAGTGGAATCACATCCACAAAGCTGAGCGTCAGATGTACCTGAAGAATGCATATCGCGTGCTGCTCACTAGGGCGCGCCAGGGAATGGTTGTCGTCGTACCGGAAGGCGACCCGATGGATCGAACGCGTCTACCGGCTTACTACGATCCAACGTTTGAGTACTTAAAGGGACTTGGCTTTCAAGAGCTTTGAAGGTGCCGTGCCTAGAGCAAAAACTTCCGATGCGCATACATCGCATTCGAGCGCGTCGTCTTTCGAAAGCTGTCGCTGGGGCGCTCGCAGTCCTCCGGGCCGCCGTAGTAGACGGTCCAGTCGCCGTAGTACATGCCACCGAAGGTGAGCATGTCGCCTTCCAAGTTCATATGACAGTGAGCCTCTTCGACGCCGAAGTACTCGACCGCGTCGGATGACTCTTCAAATTCGAGCTTGATGTGCGCGGCATAGGTCGTGTGACACCACTTGAGCGGGCCGATGGTGGGGCCACCAAAACCCCAGTCGTCCATTTGCTGGCTCGGTCGATGCCGACCCTGAAGGAGCCCGAGGTAGAGCCCCGGCTTGTGCGGCTTGGTGCCGTAGTGCGGCACGGTTTCGTTGTCGATAGTGGCGATCTCAGGTGTGTGCATGGCGCGTCCTTTGGTTGAATGAGAAGCGAAGCGTAGGGAGCGCCGATGCTTTTGTGACCCAGGACATTGCCTGGGTGACTGCGGCGACTCCCCTGGGCAAGATCAGGCGGCCGCGAATGGACTACTGACACCTAGCCCGAAACTGCTCATCCCGCACAAGCTTCCGCTCATTCGCCAGCCGATCCTGTTGCCACGCACTCTGCGGCTGCCGCGCCGCTGCATCGATCCACCGGATGCGCGCCTCCAGCGCCGCGCAATTCCCGCGTGTGCTGCCGGTGCCCTGCACCACTACTTGGCGCTCTGCTTGTTGCAGCTGCGCCGCAACCGCCGCCTGGTTGTTCAGTCGCGATGCCGCGCGTTCGGCCGGGCTCATGCCATCGGCCAGGTTCACATCCGACTGCACCCACACGGTGCTCGCTTGCGTGCCAGTGGGGCAGGGGCGATCGGAGTATTCGGCTTGGCCTGTTGCTGACAGGCACTTGTTGACGCCGTAGCTTTCCGCCGCGAGCGCAGCGGGCGTGTCAGCTTTGGCCGAGGTGTGCTGCGCGACCGGCGTCGGTACGGCGGGCAAGCGCACGGTCGGGAACGGGCCGGAAGGTGGAGTCGCGCGCCGCTGCGTCAGCAACCATTCACTTGCGCGCCAAGCCCCGAACACCAGCAACACCGCGAGGACCACCCAGAGCAGCCGACGCGACTCACGCGCGGGTCGCAGGTCGCGCTCCCACGCGGCCAGCGCCTGCCGGGGCTGATGAAGAGGGTCCTGCGGGTCCGCTGCCATGGAGACCCGAGTGTCTCCGATGGCCTGGGGTCAGCGTCGCAGCGGGCTGCGCCCCAGCACCGAAGCCAGCTTGGCCACGCCGCCGGTGCCGCTCGCGGCTCGGCCGATGAGCGCGGAGCCGGCGGCGCCGGCCAGCGTGCGCATCAGGAACGACCGGCCGCGGCCGGCGGCCAGAAGCAACAGCAGCCCCGCGGCCAGCACGGCGACGTGCTCGCCGGGGAAGTTGGGGCGGCGGGCATCGGCTTCTTTGAGGTTGTGCAGGGCGTCGCGGGCGTTCATGGGGCCTCCTTGGTGCGTGGGTGTTTCTGAAGCTTCGTTGATAGCGAAAGGGCAGCAGCGCACGTGTAGGTGCGGGCGAAACGCTTGCGTGGAATGCGGCGCGCCACCGGGTCGGCGCTTGACCCACGGGTGTCATGCGACGCTGTCCAAATCGGGCTTGAGCGACGGAGGTGCATGAACCTTCCGCTATCGATTTCGGAGCAGGTATAGGCGTAAATGCTATAGCGAGCCCAGGACTTGCTTAGGAGAATCGACGGCGCCTTTCGCCTCCGTCATGTCACTTCGAACAAGGATTTCGAGCAATGAGCCTGATGCGTTTTTCCCGGTCTCTCGCCGCTGCAACCGTGGGCGGCGCCGCACTTCTGGCGGGCGCGCTTACCCCTGCGCAAGCCGCCCAGGCGGTGACGAATCCGCCGATCCGGATGGCCGAGACCGGCATTGAATACATGTGCGGCGGCAAGGGGCAGGCCGAGATGGCGTTCATGCAGACGGTGGCGCCGCGCTGGGCGGCCACGCTGGAGTTCGCCGTCAGCAACGGGCGGCGCGGCGAGTTCACTGAGCGCGCCCAGGTGCAGGTGCGTGACAAATACAACGGCCATCTGGTGATGAAGGCGCTGTCGCAAGGCCCGTTCATGCTGACGCGGCTGGAGCCGGGCGCGTACGACGTTGACGTGACGCTCGGCGGCCTCACGCTGACGCAGTCGATCACCGTGATCGCCGGCGTGCCGGCCCGCGCGCTGTTTGTGTGGCCGTCGAATTTCGACATGGCCAGCGCACGCGCCGAGTCAGCGCAGACGGTCGCGCGACGCGACTAGCCGCAGCGCCGCAAACGACGCGTCGTCGGCGTCCGCCCTGCACCGTGGCGGAGCGCACAGTTCGAGGAACCTCGCGCAGCATTGCGCATCGAATGGCTCCGCATGCGCCGTCGTGCGCATGACGTGCCACCGAAACCGCGGTGACCGGTGGCTGGCACATCCCTTGAATGCTGAGCACGCGCCTTGCAGCTAGCGCTGCCATTTGTCGCGCCTGCGTGCGCCGCTTTTCCGTTTTCCGTTTCCCCAAGGCCCGATGCCGCTCCGTCCGCTCACCGTTCTCACCTCGCTGCTGCACGTCTACCTCGCGTTGCGGTTGCTGCCCGCGCTGTCGGCGCTCACGCCGGCCTGGTGGGCGCTGCTGGTCGCGCTCGCTGTATCGGCCTTCACGATGCCGATGCCGTTCGTCGGCCTGAATTCGAAGGGCGCGCCTTTTTCCGACAGCTGGAAGTGGATCGGTTTGATCAGCATGGGCTGGTTCTCGTCGATGTTCGTGCTGACGGTGGCACGTGATCTGGGCCTGCTGCTGGTGTGGCTGGCCGGCGCGGTGGGCTGGCTGCCGACCAGCGCCCACACCTGGCAGGGGCTCAAGGGCTGGAGCGCAGCGGGCGTGGCGCTGCTGGCGACGGGGGTCTCGCTCGTGGGCTATTTTAATGCGCGGCGCACCGCCGGCGTGCGGCATGTGACGGTGCCGATCGACGGGCTGCCCGATGCGCTGAACGGCTTCACGATTGCGCAGCTGAGCGACATCCATGTGGGCCCGACCATCAAGCGCGCCTACATCCAGCGGATGGTGGACGCGGTCAACCGGCTCGGGGCCGATGCGATCGCCATCACGGGCGATCTGGTCGACGGCAGCGTGGCCGAGCTGCGCGAGCACATCGCGCCGCTGGCCGGCTTGCGGGCACGGCACGGAACGTTCGTGGTGACGGGCAACCACGAGTACTACGCCGGCGCGCATGCCTGGATCGACGAGCTGCGCCGCCTCGGCCTGAAGGTGCTGCTGAACGAGCACGCGGTGCTGCACACGCGCAACGTTCGTGGCGCGCAGACCGACGAAGAGCTCTTCGAAAGCGCGCTGGTGCTGGCCGGCGTGACCGACTTCACCGCGGGCCATTTCGATGCCTCGCACGCCAGCGACCCGCACCGCGCGTTGCACGATGCACCGCCGCTGGTGCACACGCGCGTGCTGCTCGCGCACCAGCCGCGCAGCGCAGTGGCGGCGGCCGCGGCAGGCTTCCAGCTGCAGCTGTCGGGCCACACGCACGGCGGCCAGTTCTTTCCGTGGAACCTGTTCGTGCCGATGCAACAGCCCTTCACTGCGGGGCTGCATCGTCTGCAGGACATGTGGGTCTATGTGAGCCGCGGCACCGGCTACTGGGGCCCGCCGAAGCGCTTTGGGGCGCCTTCGGAAATCACGCTGGTGCGATTGGTGCCGGCCGGCTGAGCGTGCCGGTTGCGGTCGCCTGACCGCGCTGGAATCAAGCCTTGCGCAGACCCGACAGGCGCCGCGCGTTCGACGTGGCCTTGGCGTGGATCGGCGCCAGCGCATCGTGCGCAGCAAACACCGGCGCGTTGCCCAGGTCGCCCGACGACGCGACCGACAGGGTCGCGGCCTCCATGAATTCATCGCTGCGTTCGGCTGCCTGCGCGGGCGTGACGCTGGTGGCCATGGCGAAAAAGGCGGTGACGCTGGCCATCCAGTGCTGTGCGGCGCGCGTGCTGAGCGCGAACTGCGTGGTGGCGACGGCCATGCCCGATTCGCTCGCGGCGGCCAGCTTCTCCTGGCCCATCAACTGGAACTCCGCCATGTCGACGGCGTCGGGCGTGAGCCCGGCGCGTGCCATCCGCTCGGTGCGCATCTGGATCACCGAGCCCGAGGACCACAGCATCTCCTGGGTCTTGACCGCCAGGTCGACCCACAACGTGAGCGGATTGGCGGGACCGGGAGAGGCGAGGCGGTTGGACATGGAGAGCGTGCGAAGTCGGAAAGAGCCCACTATAGGCGCTTGCGGCCGATTTTGCTGCACTGCAGCAAACGCGATGGGCACGCAGGTGACAAAGGTCCGGCTTTGGTCGGCTCAGCGCGGATCGGCCGGGGGTTCAGCCACAACTTGGGCGGCCTGCGCCAAGTCGGCCAACCAGTCGCGGTACGCCGCTTCGGCGTCGGCCAGGTCCGCGCGATCGGCCCGCAACAAGGCCGAAGGATGCAGCGTGACCAGCACCCGCAGGCCATCGGCGCGCGTGTGCCACTGGCCGCGCACCTTCGTCACCGCCACGGGCTCGCCCAGCAGCGCCCGCGCGGCGGTGGCGCCGAGCGCGACCAGCGCGCGCGGCCGAACCTGCGCGATCTCGCTGTCGAGCCAATGCAGGCAGGCCGCGGCCTCGCGCTGCCCGGGCGTCTTGTGGATGCGCCGCTTGCCGCGCAGCTCGAACTTGAAGTGCTTGACCGCGTTGGTCACGTAGAGGCGGTCGCGCGGCCAGCCGAGTTGCGCGATCGCGCGGTCGAACAACTGGCCCGCGGGGCCGACGAAGGGCCGCCCGCGCAGGTCTTCCTGATCGCCCGGCTGCTCGCCGACCACCATGAGCGCGGCGCGCACCGGCCCTTCGCCGAACACCGACTGCGTGGCGTGGGCGCCGATCGGGCATTCGCGGCAACGGTTCGTGGCCGCCTTCAGGACCGCAAGCGCTTCAACCGGATCCTCGGGCAGCGCGGCGACGGGCCCCGTCGCGGTGGCAGCATCGCGCGCCGCGTTCTCGATGGCCGGGTGGGAGCCCGGCGCGTGATGCACCTCGAGCGGCACGATGCGACGCGCCGGCATCGTGGGCGCAGCGTCGACCATGCGGCCGCTGCGTTCGGTGGCGCCGGCTGTCAGTTCCCCGATCAGCGCGGCTTCGGGCAGGTTGCGCCAGTACTTCACCGGCATCTCCTTCTTCATCATCGCGAGCTTGAGCCGCGCCGGATTGAAGATGTGGGCGTAGTACGTGAGCCACAGCGCCTCGCCTGCGTCGGGCGGCGGGGCATCGCGCCGCTCGCCGCCGGGGCCGAAGCGCAGCGCATGGCCGTCCCAGGCCACCGATTGCTCGGGCGTGAGGATGGCCCAGTGCATCTGCGTGAAGCGGCGCGCGAAGAAGGGCGCCACGGCCTCCACGATGTAGTGGTCGGGCTCGAACCAGGCGACGTGCAGCGGTGCCTCGCCGGGCGCGCGCTCCAGCGTGCGGAAGCGCACGAAGGCCTTCATCTTGTGCATGTCGCGCCGAACCGATTGCGCCATGTGCTGGGCTTCGATGCGGTCGGCGTCGAGCGGATCGTGCCGCAGCGCGGGCTCCTGCGTGTAGCGCCACAGCAGGCGATAGAGCAGGCCGAAGCGGGCCGGGTCGTTGTGCAGGATGACCGTGGCGCACAGTGTGAGGAAAGACGGCGGCACGACCGCGCTCACTGCGCCATGAGCGGGCGCTGCAGACGCTGAAGGGCCTGACGGCGGTGCGTCGCTAGCTCCACCCACTGGTCCCGCATGGCCGAACAGGTCGCCCGCCGCGCTGGCCGGCGTGTGCCAGACGACGGCCTCAGGTGGCACCTGCGCAGCCAACAGCGCGCGCGCTTCGTGCCTGAAACCCGGCCAGTCGGTCTCGCTCGCCAGCGTGACGTGGGTCGGGCGGCGCGTCATGGCGTCATCGCATCAGGGTCAGAACAGCGACGCCTGCACGGGCGCTGGCCGCACCAGCGCCGCCAGGCTCTCTGCATCGAGCGCGCGGCCGGGTTGGTGGTCGGCGGTCAGCACGAAAGGCAGCACCTTGCGCAGCGGCACATGCAGGCGACCGAGGTCGTCGCTGCGCACGCGCCGAACGCGCCGAGCGGCGAGCAGCCGGTCGACCGCCTTGACACCCAGGCCGGGCACGCGCAGCAGCATCTCGCGGGGCGCGCGGTTGAGGTCGACCGGGAAGCGGTCGCGGTGCGCAAGCGCCCATGCCAGCTTCGGATCGACGTCGAGCGACAGCATGCTGCTGCCGGTAACGCCCGTGGCATCTGGCGCCGCGCTCGGCACGATCTCGTCGTGCGCGAAGCCGTAGAAGCGCATCAGCCAGTCGGCCTGGTAAAGCCGGTGCTCGCGCACCATCGGCGGCGCGACCAGCGGCAGCGACGACGAGGCATCGGGAATCGGGCTGAAGGCCGAGTAGTAGACGCGCCGCAGCTTGTACGCACCGTACAGGTTGGCGCTGGCCGCAAGGATCGCCGCATCGTCGGTCGCATCGGCGCCGACGATCATCTGCGTGCTCTGGCCGGCCGGCGCGAACTTCGGCGCGGCTGCACGCCGCGGCGTGGCACGCGGCAGCGACACCACGGGGCCGGCTGCGGCCTCGCTCGCCGCGCCTTTGGCGTCGGCGATGTGGATCGTGAGCCGCGCCATCGAGCGCCTGATGGCCGCGGCGTCCTTCTCGGGCGCGAGCGCTTCCAGCCCCTCCTGCGTGGGCAGTTCGACGTTGATGCTCAGCCGGTCAGCGTAGCGGCCCGCCTTCTCCAGCAGCTCGGGCGATGCGTCGGGGATGGTCTTCAGGTGGATGTAGCCGCGGAAGTCGTGCTCCTCGCGCAGCACGCGGGCGACTTCGACCACCTGCTCCATCGTGTAGTCGGGGTTGCGGATGATGCCGCTCGACAGGAACAAGCCTTCGATGCAATTGCGCCGGTAGAAGTCGAGCGTGAGCGCCACGACTTCATCGACCGAGAAGCGCGCCCGGGGCACGTTGCTGGTCACGCGGTTCACGCAATACAGGCAGTCGTACTGGCAGAAATTGGTGAGCAGGATCTTCAGCAGCGAGATGCAGCGACCGTCCGGGGCATAGCTGTGGCAGATGCCGGAACCCTCGGTCGACCCAATGCCGCGCCCGCCCACCGAATTGCGCTTGCTGGTGCCGCTCGACGCGCACGACGCATCGTATTTGGCGGCGTCGGCCAGGATGGCGAGCTTTTGCTGGATTTGCACTGTATGAATATACAGTTTTGAGTCGTCTGGTGTCGGCGCGACAGCGGCGTCCGTGCCACCGGGAGGGTTATGCCTGCGCGTGCGCCGCTAGCCGCTTCGCGCGGAGCTCGGTGACGAGAAACGCCACCGTGGCCACGGCCAGCGGCAACAGGTAATAGAGCGCGCGATACGCCAGCAAGGCGCCCAGCAATTTGCCCTGCGCCATCTGGTGCGACAGCAGCGCCACGAACACCGCTTCCAGCACACCCAACCCGGCCGGCACGTGCGTGATGACGCCCGCGACCGCCGCCACCAGCAGCACGGCCAGCACCTGCGGATACGCAACCTCGCCTTGCAGCAGGAACCAGATCACGCCGCCGATCAACGACCAGTTGGTGCACGACATCACCAACTGCAGCAACGCCATGCGGAAGGTCGGCACCTGCAGCTCGTGCCCGCGCACCGTCCAGCTGCGTCGCTTCGAGACGGCGCACGTCACCAGATAGGCCGCGGCCAGCGCGAGCAAAGCGGCACCGAGCAGGCGCAGACCGCCGCTGTCGATCTTCCAATCGGGCGGCAGGGTCATCGGGAAGAAGCAGAAGGCGATGCCCGCCACCACGAGGTAGCCGAACCAGTTGGTCAGCATGCTGAAGCCGAGCACGCGCGTGATGGTGTCGTTGTCGAGCCCGAGCTTTGAATAGAGCCGATAGCGAAACGCCACGCCGCCGACCAGCGATCCCAGGTTGAGGTTGAAGGCGTAGCTGATGAAGGTGACACCCATCACCGTGCCGGTGCCCAGCTTGTGGCCCGTCAGGTAGCGGCCGAGCAGGTCGTAGGTGCTGTACAGCGCAAAACTCATGGCGGCAACCGCGCCGGCGATGAGCAGTGTGCGCAGCGGCAAGGCCTTCATGGCCACGAACACTTCCGGCCAGTCGATGGTGTGCGCCTGCTTGAAAAGCAACCAGGCGATCAGGGCGAAGAAGCCCCAGACCACGATGCGTTTGGCCCACGGCCACCACGGCTGGCGGGTCAGGGCGTTGCCGCCGCCGCTGTCAGCACCCTTAATGCCCGCGTCATCCGACCCCTTGGCCGGCGCGGGCGTGGCGGTGGTCGTCATGCCGCAGCGTCCGTTTGCGTGGCACCACCGGCGCGCGGCTCGGGCGCGCTCGGCGGCTTCAGCTTGGGTGTGTGACGCGGCAACCAGCCGACCCACGATGGATACCAGCGCAGCACGTGGAAGATGAAGAAGCTGCGCACCAGCCGCCAGCCGCTCCACTCGTCGAGTTGCGAGGCCTCGATCTGCTTGCAGCTGTTGGCCATGAGCGTCTCCAACCGTTCGGAGAGCTCCTGGTTGAAAGCCTTGTCGCGCACGATGACGTTCGCCTCGAGGTTGAGCGACAGGCTCAGCGGATCGAGGTTGCTGGAGCCCACCGTGCTCCACAGCTCGTCCATCACCGCGACCTTGCCGTGCAGCGGTCGGTCGCAGTATTCGTACACCTTGACGCCCGCGTGCAGCAGGTGGTGATAGAGCATGCTGGCCGCGGTCTTCACGATCGGCATGTCGGGCTCGCCCTGCAGGATCAGCCGCACGTCGACACCGCGCCGCGCTGCGCGCCGCATCTCCTTGATGAGCCGGTAGCCAGGGAAGAAGTAGGCGTTGGCAATCACCACGCGCTGGCGGGCCGCGCGAATGGCGGCGCGGTAGTGCTGTTCGATGTCGTTGGTGTGGCGCCGGTTGTCGCGCGTGACGAACATGGCGTCAGCCGTTCCCGTCTGCGGGTTGTCCGCATGGCTCCACTTCATGCGCCGACGGAACCAGCTCGGCCCCTTGCCGCCGACCGCGATCGCGTGCAGCACGAAGCGGTGGATCTGCGAGACGATCGGGCCGGTCAGCGTGATTGCATAGTCCTGCTTGGCCTTCGGCCCGAAGTCCATCAGGTGGTCGGCCGAATAGTTGATGCCGCCCACGAAGGCGCGTTCGCCATCGATGACCACGATCTTGCGGTGCATGCGCCGGAACACGTTGAGTCGCTGGCCGAAGAAGCGCGCACCCGGATCGAACACGCGCAACTTGACGCCCACCGACGTAAGCCCGGAAACGAATTCGGGTGAAAGGTCGGGCGAGCCGAAGCCGTCGACCATCAGGTCAACCTTCACGCCGCGTTGGGCCGCGGCGCGCAACACGCCGTGCAGTTGCTTGCCCACCTTGTCCTCGAACAGGATGAAGGTTTCGACCACCACTTCGCGCTTGGCAGCCGCGATGGCCTCGAACACGCGTGGAAAGAACTCCTCCCCGTTCTCAAGCAGGTCGATGGTGTTGCCCGGTACCCAGCGGCTGCTTCTCATGACGCGCCCTTCACAACTCGATCTCGGCCACCAGCGGCGCATGGTCGGACAGATGCGACCAGGGCTTGCGCGGCAGCACGACCGGCGAATGCACGCCCGCATTGCGCACGTAGATGCGGTCGAGCGACAACAGCGGAAAGCGCGCGGGAAAGGTCTTGGCGGCGCTGCCATTGGCGTGAACGAACACTTCGCGCAGCGACGCGCCTTTGGCCAGCACATCGTGGGCGCGACCGCGCCAGTCGTTGAAGTCGCCGGCGACGATCAACGGCGCATCGGCCGGCACTTCGTCGCGCACGATGTGGCACAGAAGCTCCAGCTGCTGCTGCCGGTGCGCTTCCGCCAGGCCCAGGTGCGCGCAGATCGCGTGCACGTCGACCGTGCGGCCGGGCAGGCGCAGCACGCAGTGCAGCAGGCCGCGCTTCTCTGGCCCGCTGATGGACACGTCGTGGTTCTTGAAATGGACGATCGGAAACTTCGACAGCACCGCGTTGCCGTGGTGCCCTTTGGGATACACCGCGTTGCGGCCGTAGGCGAACTGCGGCCACATCGTGTCGGCGAGGAATTCGTAGTGGGGCGCCTCGGGCCAGTTGTCGACCTTGCGCGAATGGCGCGAGTGGGTGCCCAGCACCTCCTGGAGGAAAACCACGTCCGCGCCCACCGTGCGCACGGCTTCCCGCAACTCGGGCAGGATGAACCGGCGGTTGAGTGCCGTGAAGCCCTTGTGGGTGTTCACGGTCATGACTTTGAGCGAGGTGGGGGAGACGGTCACGTACAGAAGGCCGGGGCCGGCGGAAAGACTGGAGTCCGGTTGTACGTTGCGCCTCATGGCGAGACTGTAGGAACGCGCCACCTTCTGCCTCGCCTTGCGCACGCCGACGAATCGCGCCTACAGGCGGCGTCGGACGCTGGCCACACCGATGCGCCGCGAGCAACGAGAAAGCCCGCAACGCGCGGGCGTTGCGGGCTCGAGGGCAAGCACCTGGGAGGTGCCTGCGGCGGATCAGCTGGCGGCGCGCGTCGCCGGCTTGCCTTCATGCGCACCGTGATGGCCACCGTGGTGACCGCGATGGCCGCCATGACGGTGACCGCGCAGTGCCGACTCGGCGTCGAAGGTCTTCTGCTGCGCCGGCGTCAGGACGGCATAGAAGGCGCGGGTGGCATCGGCCCGCTTGGCCAGCATCGCGCTGCGTTCGGCATGGCGTGCCTGCATGCGATCGAGGCGCTCCGGCGTCGTGAGCTTGGCCAGCGCGGCGCGGTCCGGTCGCGGCGCATTCGCATCGCGGGCCGGCGGCTGCGAGGCGGCGGTGAAGCTGCTCCACGCGCCTTCCTGTGCCGGCGTCAAGGCCAACTTGGCCTTCAGGTCTGCCTGGCCCTTGGCGCGATGGGCCTGCATGCGCTCGAAGCGCTCGGCCGGGCTCAAGCGCTTGTGCTCGGCGCGCTTCTGCTTCTTGACCGTTTGTTTGGCCTGCTTGTCGGCGCCGGCCATCGCTTCCGCGGCCGGCGGAACCGGCGCAACTTGCGGCGTTTGTGCGAAGGCACCTGCCGAGGTGAAGGTGGCGGTGGCCAGCAAACCGGCCCAGAGTGCGCGTTGACGAAGAGTGATCATGGTTCGCTTCCTTTCGAAGAAACCGCCGCCGAAGGGCAGCAGGTGGAGTCAGTGTGGAAGCCGTGTGTGTCGCGCCCATGCGCACACGGTGAGGCTTCGTAAAGTTCAGTGAACGGCGGACGCGCGGGCGGCCGCGGATCGCACTGCGCCCGCGTCGCGCCGGCGCCCCCGACCACACAGAGGGTAGGTGGCCGGCGTGGCGGCTGTTGGCGGGCGTCCTACGCGGTTGGCGCGGCTGCTGGGCATTCTTGTCTTCACGCCGAGTCCGGTGAAGCAGCAGCATCACAGGACCCGGCGGCAGGGCGCTTTCTGATCCTGCTCTTTCCGTCCACTCACTCCTTGGAGATATTCGAATGAACAAGATCCACGCCACTTTGATCGCTGGCCTTTTCGCAGCCGGCGGCGCCTTCGCCCAGGCACAGAACCCACCCGGCGCGGCCGTTCCGCCAGCCACCCCCGGCATCGCCGGCGGCAAGGCCGAGAACAAGGCCGAGATGCGCAAGGATGCCCGCGTGCAGGGCCAGGTGCAGGGTCCTGCTGGTGACGCGCCCAAGTCCGCAGAAGGAGGCGCGATCGTCGACAACAAGGCAGCCATGACCTCGGAGAGCCGCGTGCAGCAACGTGATGCAAAGCGTCCGAACGCACCCGCCCCGAAGCAAACGGGCACGCCCAAGTAAGCAACGCTTGCGATGACTTGACAGCGCCCTTCGGGGCGCTGTTTTCGTGGAGCAGACGATGCGCAATCTCGTGTTGGTGCTGGGTGACCAGCTGAGCATGTCGAGCGTCGCATTCGACGGCTTCGATGCGGCCGAGGACCGCGTGTGGATGGCCGAAGTGCCCGGAGAATCCACGCACGTGCCCAGCACGAAGATGCGGACCGCCCTGTTTCTCTCGGCCATGCGCCACTTCGCCGAAGTGCTGACAGACCGCGGCACCCCGCTCGACTACCTCCAGCTCGGCACTCATCGCTTCGATTCGCTCGCGGAGGCGCTGGAGCATGCACTCGCACAGCATCGGCCGGAAGCGGTCCTGATGGTCGATGCCGGCGAGTGGCGAGTGGCGCAGGCGATCGCGCGCACATGCGAAGCCGCACAAGTGCCGCTGTACGTGCGCGACGATCTGCACTTCATGGCCTCGCACGCGGCCTTCGCTGCCCATGCAGAGGGGAAGCGACGGCTCGTGATGGAAAGCTTCTACCGGCAGATGCGCGTCACGCATCGGGTGCTGCTGGACAACGATGGCGAGCCGGAAGGCGGGCAATGGAACTACGACCATGACAACCGCGGCGCCTTCGGTCGCCACGGGCCGGGCATGGTGCCGCCGCCGCCCTCGTTTCCCCCCGATGCCATCACGCGCGAGGTGCTGGTCGATGTCGAGACGCACTTCGGCGACCACTACGGCAGTGCGGCCGACTTCGATTGGCCGGTGACGCGGGAGCAGGCCCTGGTCGCGATGCGCGACTTCATGGCCCACCGGCTGCAGGACTTCGGGCGGTTTCAGGATGCCATGTGGACGGACGCGCCGTTTCTGTACCACGGCCTGCTGTCGTCGTCGCTGAACCTCAAGCTGCTCGATCCGCGCGAGGTGATCGATGCGGCCGTGGCGCAATGGCGCGCGGGCGCCGCGCCGATCGAGGCAGTCGAAGGCTTCGTGCGGCAGATTCTCGGCTGGCGCGAATTCATGCGCGGGGTCTACTGGTGGCGCATGCCGCAACTCGCCGAGGCCAACGCGCTGAAGCACACCGAAGACCTGCCCGACTGGTACTGGACCGGCGAGGTCGGCATGAACTGCATGCGCCAGGTGATCGGCCAGACCTTGCGCACCGGCTATGCCCACCACATCCAGAGGCTGATGGTCACCGGCAACTTTGCGCTCACCTTCGGCATGGCGCCGGCGCAGGTGCACGCCTGGTACCTGTCGGTGTACGTCGATGCGGTCGAGTGGGTCGAGCTGCCGAACACCATCGGCATGTCGCTGTACGCCGATGGCGCGCGCTTCGTGACCAAGCCCTATGCCGCGGGCGGCGCCTACATCCGCCGCATGAGCAACTACTGCGACGGTTGCCGCTACCAACCGGCCAAGCGCAGTGGCGAGGGCGCGTGCCCGATGACGGTGATGTACTGGGACTTCGTGGCGCGGCACGAACGGATGCTGGCCAACAACCCGCGCACCGTCATGATGACCCGCAACCTGCAGCGCTTCGGCAGCGACGAGCGCACCGCGATCCGCCGCACGGCCGACGGCATGCGCGCACGGCCGGAGGCGCTGTGACGCAGGCGCCCATCACGTCCACGGCGTCCGACTTGGCCGCCGCCGTCACCGACGCGCAGCTGGCGCAGACCATCAGCGATCTGCTGGGCCAGCGCGACACCGCGGCATCGATCTGCCCGTCGGAAGTCGCGCGTGCGCTGGCCCCCGACGGGCAGGCGTGGCGCGACTTGATGCCGGCGGTGCGTCGCGTGGCGGCTGCGCTCGCGGACCGCGGCCTGCTGCGCGTGACCCGCGGTGACGACGACGTCGATGCCTTGCGCCCGGACGGTCCGATTCGCTTGCGTCGACCGCGCTGAGCCCGTCGTTGTCCGCACGTTTGCGCCGCTCGACCTCGCGGCGTTGAACGGCGAGTTCGACCCGGCGCTCTCAACGCGCCTCAGCCGCGCGCTGCCAGTAGCGATATCCCCACGCCGTCTCGAAGCCCGCGCGCCGGTACAGCGCCTGCGCGGCCGTGTTGTGCGCTTCCACCTGGAGAAAGACGCGATCGATGCCCTCGGCGAGCGCGGCCTGTGCGATGCCGGCGAGCACGCGGCCGGCCAGCCCTTGTCCGCGGTGCGCGGCGTCGGTGCGCATGCCGTGCACACTGGCCCAGCCGTGCCCGAACGCGACCGTGCCGCAGGCCAGTGTGCGGTCGCCGTCGCGCACGCTCGCATAGCGCGAATCGGGCGCGCGACTCAACGCGCGCACGCGGCTCGCGCCGTCGACCGGGTCGAAGCCTTCGCCGAGGAAGAGCGCCGCCAAGGCGTCGTCGGGACGCCGATCCACCGTGGCGGGCGAAGCGTCTGACACCCGCTGCATGCGCTGCGCGCTTGCGATTTGTACCCACGTTGGCTTGGCGCCGACATAGCCGCGCCCCTGCAACGCATCCACGAGTGTTGCGAAGGCCGGCACATCGGCGATGCGCCATGCGCAGGGCAGGCCCTCCGCGCGGTACCGCGCTTCAATGGCGTCGACCAGGTCCGGCGATGCCGGGGCATGGTGCAGCGGCACGGCGGCCTTCGCGCGACCGATGGTGCCGCGGTCGAAAGGCAGCAACCAGCCGTTCCATTCGGCGACCCGCTCGGGCGCGACGGCGGCGAGGGTGTTGCGCTCGATGGTTTCGATGTCCGCGTCGTTCAGCGTCACCGCGGCTCCCGGCTCAAGGCGGCGCGAACTTCGCCGCGGCAACGCTCTTGAGCAGCGCCTCGCGCTGGCGGCGGGGGATGCCGCGGATGCCTTCGGCCACCCAGGTCGCGCGCGCCGTGTCGATGGCACCGTCGCGCTGCCATTGCGCCACCGCGGCCTGCGGGTTGCGCAGCATCGCGGCCAGCCAGACGGCTTGCGCCGGCTCCAGCCGCGCGGCGCTGCGCTGGAAGTAGTGCCGCGAGGCCGCCTCGGCGCCGCACAGGTTCGCGCCCCAGGGCGCGTTGTCCAGGTAGTGCTGCAGGATGCGCGCCTTGCCCAGCGTCTGCTCCATCTCGACCGCATACAGCAACTCGCGCAGCTTGCGCTCGGCGGTGCGTGCATCGCCGGTCACGAGCAGCTTGGCGAGTTGCTGGCTCAGCGTGCTGCCACCGCGCTCGGCACGGCCACTTTGCTGGTTATGGTCGATCGACGCGGTGAGCTCGGTGAGGTCGTAGCCCGCGTGCGTGAAGAAGCGCTGGTCTTCGGCAGCCAGCACCGCGCGTGCCAGCCAGCTGTCGTTGGCCAGGCGCGCGGACGCGCCGCAGCTGCTGCGCGCATCGAGCAGGGCCTCGGTACCCAGGCCCGCGACGGTGAAGTGCGCGATCTGCGGCTGCAGCGAGAAGCTGCGCGCGGGCAATGCGAACTGGCCGCGCAAAGCCATCGTGCCGCCGATGCGGGCGCGCTGAAGTTCAGGCAGGCCGGGCACCAGCACGGCGTACCACTGGGCCAGTGGACCGTCTTGCATGTCAATGTTCAGCTGGAGCGCGGTCGACGACAGCCGCCCGTCCCACCGGCCGCGCAAGCCGCTGTTGGCGACAGAGGCGCCCGCGTTCCCAGGCGCAGCGGATGCCGGCGGTGTGGCGACCAGGGTGCCGCTCAGCTGGCTGGCATCGCGCCGCACCGTGCCCACCAGCCGCTCGACACGCACCGGCTGGCTGCCGAGCGCGGGCACGTCGACGCTGCACGGCGCGCAATCGAGTTCCAGCGCGTTCGTCTGCGCCAGCCAGCGCATGCGCACGGTGCCGAAGCGTGTGTCCACCACCCGGCCATCGAGCTGGGGCGCGAACCAGTGCGAGGTGAGCAGGCGCACGGCCGTGGGCACGCCCACGTCGAAGCTCACCGGGCCCAGCTGCGCGCGCGTGGACCACTCGCCCTTTTCGGGCGCGAGCACCAATTTGACGATGAGCAACACCGCCACCGCAGCCGTCAGCACCAGGGCCAACAGCATGAACGCCACCAGGCGCAGAGTCTTCTTCACGGCTTCCTTGTCTTCAGATCGGTCTGGCCACGGTCACCGCTTGCCACGGCCCCGTCGTCCGGCCGCCCGCGGCGGCCCAGTACCAGGCTGAAGTGTCGGTGAAAGCGGTGCCGCCGGCATCGACGATGCGTTCGCAGACGCGCAACTTTGGCGCACCGGCGCGCTCCGCGTCGAAACAGCGCCACAGCCGGGCCTCGGCATCGCGCTCGAGCCGCGCCTGCGCGATGCGGTAGCCAAGCGCGCGGTAGCAGTCGGCCGCAGGGTGCAGCATGCGCGTAGGGGTGGTCACGTGCCGCATCACGATCACCTGCTCCCCGTCGGTGAGTCGCGCGATGGCGCCGGGAAAGCGCTGCGCGAAGCGGTGCTCGACCTCGCTCAGCGCCAGCGGGCGCAGCGGCACGCCGTCCCAGGCGTTCGGCCATTCGGGCGTGCTGGCCGCGGGTTGATCGACGCCCGCCGGCCGCGGCTGCAGCCCCGACGCCAGCGACGACCACAGGCACAGCGCCATTACCAGGCCGAACGCCGCCTTGTGCGCGACACGGTTGACGAAGTGGTTGGCGAACAAGCGTTCAACGAGCGGTATCGACATGGCGGCCTCCGGCAGCGGTGATCAAGGAAGAGTGGCGGGCGCTTGACCTGGCCATCGCGCTCGCGATGCCGCCGCAGACCAACGCCAGCACGACCAGGCCCAGCGCGTTGTGCGCCCAGGGCGCGAGCGGCTGACCCGCGCCCTCGAAAGCGATCAGCGCGCTGTTGCGCGCGATGTTGCCGACCAGCACACACAGGCCCACCAGCGGCAGGCACGCAAAGAACGCGCGGTCGGTGCGCCGCGCCCACAGTGCCACCGCGCAGGCGGTGAAGTAGCCGAGCCACACCATCTGCACGCCCGAGCACGGCGCGTCGACGATCACCAGCCGCCCATCGACCCAGAGGCTGCTGCCTTCGCGCGCCACCTGGAAGCCGGACGCCAGCAGCCAGCGGCTGGCCTCGGCCGTGACCACGCGCAGCGGGTAGCCGGCATAGAACTGCAGCGACGAGAGCAGCGGCAGCGCCAGCACCGCGAGCCCCACCACCGGCCCGGCCGCGATGCGCTGCGGCATGAAGGCCAGCAGCCCGCATGCCAGCGCGAGCACGGCGATCAGCCCTGCGGCCAAAGGCGGCAGCGCCGGCACCGGCCCGAGGCCCGCGCGCAGCATCGTGGCCGCGAGCGTGCCAACCAGGGCCAGCGCGAGCCAGCCCAAGCGCGGTGCCGCGCGCAGCTCACCGCGCACGGTCCACACCAGAAGGGCCAGGGCGCCGAGCGCCAGCAGGCCGAGTGGATCGTCGGAACCATCGCGCATCCGCGCCACCATCCAGGCCCAGGTCGGCGCCAGCGCCGCCGCCTGCAGGGCCAGCCAGCCGATGGGCGACGCGCGGTCCAGGCGGATGGCATGGTCGATCCAGCGCGGGTGGGCTTGCGCCAGGTGAGCGAGTGACATGTCAGTGGCCTTCAGGGTGCGCGTTTCACGACGTCAGCCGCGCGGGATTGTGGCGGCGGGCGCGGCGGCGCAGCATGGCCAGCATCGAGAGCACCACCGCGATCGCGCCCAGTGTTTCCGGCTCGGGCGTGCTCGGCACTTCGGCGCCGAGCGTGGCGCCGCCGACGGCGCGTTCGCTCACGCCCTTCGGCAAGGGTGAGGGCTGATCGACACCGGCCGCGTCTTGCGGCGCGACGTTGCGCACCACCTTGTCGACCGCGATGAAGCTCGTGTACTGCGTGAGCAGGCTGTACGAGAGACCCAGATCCGTGATGCGCTGCTTGAACGCATCGGTGCCTTCCATCGCTTCCTGGTCGCTCAGGCTGGCGATGCGGTGGCGGGCCCACAGCGTGCGCAGGGCGGCCGTGTCCTGACGCGTCTGCGCGCTGATCGGCAGCTCTTCGCGGTACGGGCCGCTGGCGCTCTCACCCTGCACGATGACGCGGCCCTTCGCCTCACCGCGCCACTTGCCGAACACGATGACCGGGCGTTCGCCCAGCACGTCGGGCAGGGTCGCGGGTTCCACGTCGTACACATCGAGGCCGCCGAAAGTCACCTTGACGTTGGTCAGCACCGGCGACTCGACCATGCGGCGAAAACGCGCGGCCTGCTCGGGCGCCTGCAGCGGGTCGGTGATGATGAAGGGCTCGCCCATGCCGGCGCGTGCCAGTCCTTCCATCAGGTGCCGGTTCACCGACGAGCCGATGCCGAAGGCGAACACATTGGCCTTCGACAGGTTCTTGCGCACCAGCTCGAAGGCCTCGCGCTCGACGGTGACGTAACCGTCGGTCACCACGACCACGGTGCGCGACACGTTCTCGGCCTTGGGTTCGGCATAGACGCGCTTGAGCGCCGGGATCAGCTCGGTGCTGCCGCTGCCGCGGAAGTTCTGGATGGTGCCCAGCGCTTGCTCGATGTTGGCGCGTGTGGCTGGCACCGAGTGCGGCGACAGCATCTTGTTGCTGCCCGAGAACAGCATCACGTTGAAGGTATCGCTTGGCCGCAGCCCGCCGATCAGGCGTTCGAGCACGGCCTTGGCGGTGTCCAGCGGAAAGCCGTGCATCGAGCCCGAGATGTCGACCACGAAGATGTAGTCGCGCGGCGAGATCTTCTCGGCCGGCACCGCCTTCGGTGGCTCGACCATCGCGAGAAAGAAATTCTCCGCACCCGGCCCCTGGCCCTTGTAGAGCATCAGGCCCGATTCGATCTTCTCGCCGGCCAGCCGGTAATCGAGCACGAAATCGCGGTCGTTCGCCGCTTCGGCCGTGGCAGCCAGCGCGACTTCGGCGCGCTGGTCGCTCGCGCTCTTCGTGACGTCGATGCGGTGCGTGGTCGAGCGTACTTCCTTGATGCCCAGCGGCGTGTCGATCGCGACCTGGAGCTGGAAGCGCGGGCTGGCTGTCGCGCTGTCACGCGACACCGGCAACACCGGCTGCGCCACCCATTTCGCCTGCGCCTGCGCGGACTGCGGGCTGTTGTAGCGCGGGCCGACCACGGTCGGAAACACGAACTGGTAGTTGCCGGACTGCGGCACCAGCAGTTCGGTGTAGCGCAATTCCACCTTCACGTCATCGCCCGGCAGGATGTTGGCCACGTTCATCTGGAACACGTTGGGCAGATGCTGTTCGAGCAGCGCGGCGGTCTTGCCTTCCTTCTTCGCGGTGTCGTATTCGATCTGCGCCTGCTTCTTCTCGCGGATCTGCGCGGTGATCAGGCGCTCGGCCAGCCGCACGTTGAGGCCACTCACTGCGGCCCTGGTCGAGCCGGGAAACACGTAGCGCGCCTCGATCGGCCGCGTGCCGTCGTTGCGGTAGTGCTGCACCACACGCACGTCGGCGATGACGCCCGAGATGCGCACGTCGACTTCGGTGCCCTTGAGCGGCAGCCGGTCGACCGACGGGTCGTCGCTCTTCACGAAGAAGTACGGGCTCTCGGTCTGCAGGCGCGGGCCGGATGCGTCCTGCGCATGCACCGGGCGCGCCACCAGCAGCACGAAGCAGCTGGTGGCCAGGCTGACGGTCGCAAGCCAGAGCCAGCGGCCGGTGGAGCCGGTGGGATGAGGGGCGGTGTGAGTGGCTTCCATGATCCTTGTCCCTGATGGGGTGCCGTGCGAACTTGCACGGGAGCCACTGTCGATGCCGCACGCGAAGGCAATAGGAAGTCTTCTTGAAGTGAAACGGCGCGTGCGCCGCTGTGTGAAGTCTGTGTGAAGTGATGACGCCGGCGCACTTCATACAGCCTGCGAATGGCACGGCGAGGATTGCCGCATCCCAGATTTCAGGAGAGAGAAACATGCTTCAGGCGTTGCGTCATTCCGTCATGGTCAAGGTCTTCGGCCTGATCGCCCTCACTGTGCTCCTTTGCTTTCCGCTGGCGGAAATCGATTCGCTCAACCGCGAGCGCGGCCGCAGCCAGCAGGAGGCCGCGCAGGAACTGGCAGAGACCTATGCCGGGCCGCAGACCGTGGTCGGCCCGCTGCTCGTGGTGCCGTACGTCGAGCGCTGGATGGAGCCGCTGCGCGATGCGAAGGGCGCGCTCATCGGCCAGGAAGCGCGCAGCCGCCGCGCGGCGCAGATCGTCTATCCCGACAAGCTGCACACCGAAGGCACGCTCGCGCCGCAGGAGCGCTATCGCGGCATCTTCAAGATCCCGTTCTACCGGCTCAACGCCACGCTCGATGGCGCCTTTCCCGCTTTCGATGCGGCGCGCGTGGCGCGGTCCGAGACCGGGTCGAAGATCGAGATCGGCGAGCCGTACGTCGCCCTCAGCGTGAGCGACCTGCGCGGGCTCGACGGCTCGCCCACGCTCGCGCTCGGCGGCGAGGCGCTGCGCTTTGCGCAGCGCCTGCCGGGCATCGCCGACGATGCGGCGCTGGCCAACGGCATCCATGCCCCGCTCGCCGGGGCTGCGCTTGCCGCGTGGCAAGCCGGCAAGCCGCTGCCCTTCGAGATGAAGCTGGGCCTGGTCGGGCAGGAGACGCTGTCGATGGCGCCGATCGCCGAAGACACGACTGCGCACCTGACATCGCCCTGGGCACATCCGAGTTTCGGCGGGCGCTTCCTGGCGGCCGAGCGCAGCGTGAGCGCGGAAGGCTTCGATGCGCGCTGGCGCGTGTCGTCCCTCGTGACAACGGCGCGCGATCAGGTGCGTGCCGGCTTGCTCGCAGGCAGCAGCGGCGGGCGTGAAGGCGCGCGCAACGCGCGCACCGGCTTCGACACGGTCGAGGTGACCGCCGCCACGGCCATGGCCGCCAGCGCATCGGCGGCCGCTGCATCCGGTGCCGCCATGATGGGCCCGCTGCAGACCTTCGACGTCTCGCTGGCCCAGCCGCTCAACGTCTATTCGATGTCGACGCGTGCCGCCAAGTACGGCGTGCTCTTCATCGGCCTGGTATTGATGGCGGCCTACATGTTCGAGCTGTTCCGCAAGCTCCGCCTGCATCCGGTGCAGTACGGGCTGGTGGGCCTCTCGATCGCGCTTTTCTTCCTGTTGTTGCTGGCGCTGTCGGAGAAGTTCGCCTTCCACCTGGCCTACGCGGGCGCGGCGGGCGCCAGCGTGTTGCTGCTCGCGGTGTACTTCAGCGCCGTGCTGGGCCACTGGAAGCGCGGCGCAGCCTTCGGCGGCTACGTGGCGGTGCTCTACGGCGCGCTCTACGGCCTGCTGGCGTCGGAGAGCAATGCGCTGCTGCTCGGCGCGCTGCTGATCTTCGGCATGCTGTCGCTGCTGATGCTGGCGACGCGCAAGGTCGACTGGTACGGCCTCTCTGCGGGTTCCGCGACCGGCACCACGGCGGGCGTCACGGCAGGAGCCCCGGCATGAAGCGCTGGTTGAAATGGACCGCCGGCCTGACGGCGGCCGGCGCGGTCGCCGTGCTCGCCACGGCCGGCATCGTGGTGGCCGTGATGCTGCCGCAGCTGCCCGATGTATCGGCCTTGTCCAACTACCACCCCAAGCTGCCGCTGCGCGTGTACACGGCCGACGGTTCACTGATCGGCGAGTTCGGCGAGGAGCGGCGCACGCTGGTGCCGATCGACCAGATCCCGAAGGCGATGAAAGACGCGATCGTCGCCGTCGAAGACGCACGCTTCTACGACCACGGCGGCGTCGATCCGAAGGGCCTGGCGCGCGCACTCGTGGCCAACCTGCGGCACGGCCTGCACCAGGGCGCGTCGACCCTCACGATGCAGGTGGCGCGCAACGTGTACCTGAGCTCCGAGCGCACGCTCACGCGCAAGAGCTGGGAGGCGCTGCTTGCGCTGAAGCTCGAGCGCGAGCTGAGCAAGGAACAGATCCTCGAGATCTACCTGAACCAGATCTACCTGGGCCATCGCGCTTATGGCTTCGCGGCCGCCTCCGAAACCTATTTCGGCAAGCCACTGCAAACCATCACGCTGGCTGAAGCGGCGATGCTCGCCGGGTTGCCCAAGGCACCGTCGGCCAACAACCCGGTGATCAACCCGCGCCGGGCGCGCGCGCGGCAGATGTACGTGCTCGACCGCATGGCAGAGGTCGGCTTCATCACCGCCGAAGAAGCAGCCACGGCCAAGGAAGAAAAGCTCAAGCTGCGCGACCCGGCCGACCCGACGAGGCTGCACGCCGAGCACGTCGCCGAGACGGTGCGCCAGCAGATGGTCGCGCAGTACGGCGACGCCACCTACACGCGCGGCCTGAAGGTCTACACCACGCTGGTGGCGGCCGACCAGGCCGCTGCGTACACCGCGCTGCGCCGCGGCCTGCTCGACCATGAGCGCCGCGAGCACTGGCGCGGCCCGGCGCAGTTCATCGATTTGCCGGCGGACGCCAGCGACACCGCCGCACTCGACGATGCCGTCGATGAGGTCCTCAACGCGCACCCGGACCATGGCGACGTGATCGCCGCCGTGGTGCTGCAGGCCGCGCCGAAAGAAGTCACCGTGGTGCGCGGCAATGGCGAGATGCTGAAGATCACGGGCGACGGCTTGCGCCTGGCGCAGCCCGGCCTGCAGGAGCGCGCACCGCCGAACCTGCGCGTGCGCCCGGGCGCGGTGCTGCGGCTGGTGAAGTTGGCCGGCGACAAGTGGGCCATCACGCAGCTGCCCGAGGTCGAGGGCGCGTTCGTCGCGCTCGACCCGCGCGACGGCGCCATCAAGGCGCTGGTGGGTGGCTTCGACTTCGGCAAGAGCAAGTTCAACCGCGCGACGCAGGCCTGGCGCCAGCCGGGCTCGGCCTTCAAGCCCTTCATCTACTCGGCCGCGCTCGAGAAGGGCTTCACGCCCGGCACGGTGGTCGATGACGCGCCGCTGTTCTTCGACGCCGCGGCCACCGGCAGCCAGCCGTGGGAGCCGAAGAACTTCGACGGCGGCTTCGACGGGCCGATGTCGCTGCGCAGTGCGCTGCAGCAGTCGAAGAACATGGTGACCGTGCGCGTGCTGCAATCCATTGGCCCGCAGTACGCGCAGGACTGGATCGGCCGCTTCGGCTTCGACCGCGACAAGCACCCGGCCTACCTGCCGATGGCGCTGGGCGCCGGCTCGGTCACGCCGATGCAGATGGCCAGCGCCTACGCGGTGTTCGCCAACGGCGGGCACCGCGTCGACCCGTGGCTCGTGGCGCGTGTGACCGACCACAAGGACAAGGTGCTGTTCGAAGCGAAGCCGCCCGCGCGCGATGAAAGCACCCGCGTGATTCCCGCGCGCAACGCCTTTCTCGTCAGCTCGATGCTGCACAGCGTGATGACCGGCGGCACCGGTTCACGCGCCCAGCGCGCGTTGAAGCGCGACGACCTGCACGGCAAGACCGGCACCACCAACGATTCGGTCGACACCTGGTTCGCGGGCTTCCAGCCCACGATGGTGGGCGTCGCTTGGGTCGGCCACGACACGCCGCGCCGGCTCGGCGTGCGCGGCGAAACCGGTGGCAGCCTGAGCCTGCCGATCTGGACCACCTTCATGCAGACCGCGCTGCAAGGCGCGCCCATGGTCGCCGACGCCGCGCCGGCCGGCGTGGTGCAGGTTGGTGACGAGTGGTACTACGACGACTACGCGCCCGGCCGCGGCATCGCGAGTCTGGGCATTGACGAGGCTCCGCCACCGCCGGCCGAGACGCTGGCGGGCGCGGCCATCAGCAGCGCGCCCTCGGTCGAGGAGCGCAGCCGGATCCTGGACTGGTTCCGGTAGGCGGCTTCGGCCTCAGGCCGACGTCGAGTTCCGGTGCGTGGCCCATTGCGCGGCCACGATGACGAACGGAAAGACCAGTTCCGGAATCAGATAGCCGAGCCACACGCTGGCGGGCTCGGGCAACCCGACAGTGGCGATGGAGATCAGGCGCCCGACCGCAGCCATGAGCACCACGAAGGCGATCAGATAGACCAGGGTGCGTTGCTGACGGATCGTGATCGCGGCCCAGGCGCAGATCACGCCCATCGCCAGGTACACACCGCCCATGAAGCGGTGCAGGTTGTCCAGGCGCGGCGTGGTTTCGGGTTGGCCCATGAGCATCTGCACCGTGCCTCCGAAGAGGGCGATCGCGGCGACGAGGAACAGGCAGATCTGGACGATGCGTTGGCTGGCGGGCATGGTGAAAACCGGTGATGGGTTGAGAAGAGCGGCAGGCCGCATGGCCCGGGGAGGCGCATCCTATACGGCACGGATCGCTTCGCCCAGCGTCGTTCGTGACGGAAGGCCGGAAATGGCATGCGGTGTGTTTTCTTGCGTCTGGAGGGCACCGCCGAACTGCTCGCCCCGTCGGTCGCGCTGCGCCAGAATGCACGCCATCCATGCCGCCCCCCACATTCCGCCTGTCACCGTGCCACGATCCACCGCGCCGATGGAGGTGACCGGCCACCGGGTGCGCAGCACCACGCTGGCCGCGGCCTGCGAAGGCACGGTGCGCTGGAGCCCTGTGAAGTCGCTGTGGTTCACGGGCATGGCAGGCACGATGCCGGCGTGCCACGACTACTTGCGCCACGGCCGCTCGCCCTGGCGCGATGGCTGGTGGCAGTTGCACTGCGAACTGCATCTGGCAAACCCGCCGCGGATCGCCATCGAGCCTGGCATCGCACACGATCGCTTCTATCAATGGCTCGAGCGGTACTGGATGCTGCAGCAGCTGCCGGTGGCACTGCTGTTGTGGCTGTGGGGCGGGGCGGCTTTTGTCGTATGGGGCGTGTGCGCGCGCGTAACCGCTGGTGTGTTCGGCCATTGGCTGATCGGGTGGCTGGCGCACAACCGTGGCGACATGCACCACATCGTGCGCGGTGCTGCCGTGCAGGGCCGCAACATCCGCTGGACCTCGCTGCTCACCATGGGTGAGGGCTGGCACAACAACCACCATGCGTTCCCGGGATCGGCGCGGCTCGGACTGTTGCCCGGCGAATGGGACCCGGGCTGGTGGGCCCTCTGTACGCTGCGCCGTGCAGGTCTGGTGTGGGGACTTCGCTTGCCCGCCGATCTGCCGGCGCGCGCAGAGCTGCTGACATGGAGCGCCCACCCCCTCGGCCCCGCTGCGCCCGACACCATCACCTGCCAGGAAACACCTTGAACAAACCTTCTCCATCGATCCCGGGCGAACTGCCCGAAGGGCCGCCAGTCAACGAGACGTGGCTCTCCCGTCTCTGGCCGCTGCTGGTGGGCGCCACCGTGGGTGTTGCGCTGCGACTCGTTTTCAGCGGCAAGCCCGAGACGGGTGGAATCTTCATCGCGATGGGCTGGTCCTTTGTCTACCTGGCGCCGGTGGTGGTCGGCGCGGCGACCGTCTACGTCGCCGAGCGCCGCATGCCGCGCAGCGCGGGCTACCACTTTCGCGCGGGCGCGCTGGCCAACCTGCTCTTCGTGGTGGGCACGATGGCCGTGCTGCTCGAGGGCCTGATCTGCGCCATCGTCATCGTGCCGCTTTTCATGGTGCTGGGCGGCCTCGCAGGCCTGCTGATGGGCGTGATTTGCCGCAAATTGATCTGGCCGCGCACCGCGCTCTACAGCCTGGGGGCGCTGCCGCTGGTGCTGGGTGCGCTGAGCGGCGCCGCACCGCCGCCCCATACCATCGAACGCATGGAGCGCAGCGTGGTGATCGCCGCGCCGCCCGGCACCGTGTGGGCGCAGATCCACGCGGTGCGCGACATCCAGCCCGACGAGGTCGGCCACGCCTGGATGTACCGCATCGGCGTCCCGCTGCCGCACAGCGGCGTCACGCAGGACACCCCACAGGGCAAGGTGCGCCAGATCACCATGGGCAAGTCGATCCACTTCGAGCAGGTGGTCCAGGATTGGGAAGAGAACCGCCATGTGCGCTGGACCTATCGCTTTCTCACGCCCGAAGGCAGTGGCGCCACACGGCTCGACATCCGGATGGACTACCGCGTCAGCACCGATTTCAACTGGTATGCCAAACCGGTCGCCGCGTTGCTGTTCGACAACTTCGGCCGCGTGATCCTCGACTTGTATGCGCGCCGGAGCGCTGCGGCCGCTACAGCCCCAACCGGCTCGCCTCCCGCGGCACGTGCGCCAGCGGCAGGGTGAGCGTGGCCAGCGCGCCGCCGCCCGCGGCATTGCCCAGCTCGATGCGGCCGCGATGCAGGCTCGCGATTTCCTTCACGAATGCCAAGCCCAGGCCGGTGCTCTTTTTCTGGCTGTGCGGGCGCGCCAGCGAATAGAACTTCTCGAACACCTTGTCCTTCGCATAGTCGGGGATGCCGCGGCCGTGGTCGCGCACGCCAATGCGCACGAGCTTCGTCGTGCGATCGAGCGTGAGCAGTACTTCGCCACCCGGCGGTGAAAAGTCGATGGCGTTGTCGACCAGGTTGCTGATCGCGCGGCGCAGCAGGAAGGGGTCGCCTTCGGCCACCCCATCGGCGCGGATGTCGCAGTGCACGCGGATGTCGCGCGCCGCCGCAGCGGCCTGGGCACCCGTTGCAACGTCGTCGAGCAGCGCAGCGAGCCACACGGGCTCGGTACGTTCTAGCACGCGCCGCGTTTCGAGCGCTGTGAGCTCCATCATGCGATCGACGATTTCCTGGATGCGCTGCGTCTCGCGCGTGATGTTGACCAGGAAGCGTTCGCGCTCGGACTGCGGCATCGACGGTTCCTGCAGCAACTCGGCCGCACCGCGGATCGCCGACAACGGACTTTTGACTTCGTGCGTGAAGGTCTGCACGTAGTCGGCGACGTAGTTGCGGCCGGTGAGCGCATCCCGCATCTCGCTGAAGCCGCTGCGCAAGGCGTCGAGCGCGCGCCGTGCCATGCGCGCGACGCTCAGACTGGGCTGGGCGCGCACCCACGCCACATAGTCCGAGATCAGACCGAAGGGCCGCACCAGCCACACCGACACGATGACGGCCAGCAGCAGCAGGGCGAGCCCCGAGCCGACGCCGACCCAGATCGTGCGCGTGCGTGCGTCCTCGACGAACTGGCCGAAGCTCTGCACCGGCTTGCCGACGCTGACGACGCCGACGATCTCGTTGTTCCATCGGATCGGCGCACCGACGTACATCACCGAGGTGCGCGGGTCGGCCTCGACATCGCGCGAGGTGCGCGCGCCGTAGACGCCGGCCAGTGAACGGCTGACGTCGCTCCACTGCGAGAAATCGGCGCCCGTGCGCCGGCCCAGCGAATCGAAGAGCACGCGGCCGC
>SEGS01000097.1 GCA_004210915.1 Variovorax sp.
CCAGATGTTCAGTTTCTTCAAGAAAAAACCGCCAGTCGAGATGGCGCCACCGCCGCCGGCGGCAGGTTCCGCAGGAAAGCGGGCACTTCCTGTGCGGGCGCCGGTGGCGGCGCAGGCGGCACGACCGGTGCGGCCGGCGGCGGTGGCGCCATCTCGACTGGCGGTTTTTTCTTGAAGAAACTGAACATCTGGGGGTTTTTACAATCCGAGCCATTCTATGAAACACCCCTCGCCACGCCGCGCTGCGTCCGGTGCGGTGCTGGCCTCGGTGCTGCTTGCATCCTGGGCCTGGCCCGTTCTCGCGCAGACCCCGCCCGCCTCTGCTGCATCCCCATCGCCTGCCATCCGCAGCGCTCCGGTCTTGAGCAACAGCGCCGCCACGCGCGCGCAGCAGTTCACGCTGGCCAACGGCATGGCGCTCATCGTGCAGCCCGACCGGCGTTCGCCGACGGCGGTGCACATGCTCTGGCTTCGCGTCGGCGCGATCGACGAGGTCGACGGCACCACCGGCGTGGCGCATGTGCTCGAGCACATGCTGTTCAAGGGCACGAAGGACTTGAAGGCCGGCGAGTTCTCGCGCCGCGTGGCGGCGCTCGGCGGGCGCGAGAACGCCTTCACCTCGCGCGACTTCACCGGCTACTACCAGCAGATTCCCAACGGCAAGCTGGAAGACGTGATGAAGCTCGAGGCCGACCGCTTCGCCAACAACCAGTGGCCCGACGACGAATTCAAGCGCGAGCTCGAGGTGGTCAAGGAAGAGCGCCGCATGCGCACTGACGACCAGCCGCGCGCGCTGCTCGGCGAGCAGCACAACGCCGCGATCTTCACCGCCTCGCCCTACCGCCGGCCGGTGGTCGGCTGGATGAGCGACCTGGACGCCATGACGCCCGATGACGCGCGCGACTTTTACCGGCGCTGGTACGTGCCGGCCAATGCGGCCGTGGTCGTGACCGGCGACGTCGACGTGGCAGAGGTGCGGGCCTGGGCCGAGAAGCACTACGGCCGCATCCCGGCGCGCGCCGTGCCCGAACGCAAGCCGCGCACCGAGCCGCCGCAGCGCGGCATCAAGCGCATCGAATTCAAGGCGCCGGCCGAGCAGGCCTACGTGTCGCTCGCCTTCCGCGCGCCGCAGTTCCAGAGCTTCGAGGCCGACGGCGCCGACAGCGACGTGTGGCCGCTGCTGGTGCTGTCGGCAGTGCTCGACGGCTATGCCGGCGCGCGCCTGGACCGCGCGCTGACGCAGGGGCCGGACCGCATCGCCGATTCGGCCGGCGCTTATGCCGGCTTCGTCGGACGCGGCCCGCAGCTCTTCGTGCTCGACGGCGTGCCGGCGGCCGGCAAGACCGCCGAGCAGGTCGAAGCAGCGCTCCGCGCCCAGGTGGCGCGCGTCGCGAAAGAGGGCGTCGGCGAGGCCGAGCTGGCCCGCGTGAAAACGCAGTGGGTGGCGAGCGAGACCTACAAGCTCGATTCCGTCATGGCGCAGGCGCGCGAACTCGGTTCCAACTGGGTGCAGGGCCTGCCGCTGGACGCCAGTGACCGGATCATCGCGCGCCTCTCGGCGGTCACGGCCGCCCAGGTCCAGGCGGTGGCGGCGAAATATTTCGGTGACGACCAGCTCACCGTTGCCACCCTCCGGCCCTTGCCGCCCCAGGCTCCGCGCCCGCGCGGTTTCGCGGCACCCACCGGCGAACTGCGTTGAAAGCCCGCGCCATGACAACGATCAAGAAAGCCACCCGCGCAGCCTGCCTGGCCGGCGCCATCGGACTTGCCAGCCTCGGCGCGCAGGCGGCCCTGCCGATCACGCACTGGACGCTGCCGAACGGCGCCAAGGTCTACCTCGTGTCGACCGATGCATTGCCCATCGTCGACGTGCAGGTCGACTTCGATGCCGGCAGCCGGTTCGATCCGGCCGCGCAGGCCGGCCTGGCCGGCGTGACCGCGGCGATGGCGGAAAAGGGCGTGCGCGCCACCGATTGCCCGCCGTCCGCAGAGCGCAAGAACACGACGCCCGCCGATGGCGACGGCTGCCGCGCGCCCGCGCTCGACCAGAACGCGCTGGGCGAGGCCTGGGCCGATCTGGGTGCGAGCTTCGACGCCAGCGGCGGCGTCGACCGCACCAGCTATTCGCTGCGCACGCTGTCCGATCCGGCGCTGCTCGACCGCGCCGTTGCGCTGGCGGCGCGCGTGATCGGCGAACCCGCGTTCCCCGACGACGTGTGGCGGCGCGACCGCGAGCGCCTCAACGCCTCGATCCGCGAGGCCAACACGAAGCCCGGCACGATCGCAGGCAAGGCCTTTGCGCAGGCGGTGTACGGCAGCCATCCCTATGGCTACGAGACGACCGAAGCCACGCTGGCGCAGATCGATTCCGCGGCCATGCGTGCGCGCCACGCCCGCTTCATCGTGCCGTGCCGGGCCAAGATCAGCATGGTCGGTGCCGTCACGCGGCCGCAGGCCGAGGCCATCGCCACCGCGCTGCTCTCGCGCCTGCCCGCGCAACAAGGCTGCGCGCCGTTGCCGACGGTGGCGCCGGTGGCGGCGCTCGTGGCGCCGGTCGACGAGCGCATCCCGTTCGCATCGGCGCAGGCGCACGTCGTCATCGGCCAGCCCGGCTACCTGCGCGCGGATCCTGACCACTTTGCGCTCACGCTGGGCAACTACGTGCTCGGCGGCGGGGGTTTCGTCTCGCGCCTGACCGAAGAAGTGCGCGAAAAGCGCGGCCTGGCCTACAGCGTCGGCAGCGGTTTCTCGCCGGGCCGCGACGCCGGCGCGTTCCGCATCGGCTTCCAGACACGGCCCGACCAGGCCGACGACGCGGTGAAGGTGTCGCGCGAAGTGCTCGCGAAGTTCGTCGCCGAAGGGCCGACGGCGAGCGAGCTGAAGGCGGCGAAGGACAACCTGATCGGCGGCTTCCCGCTCCTGCTCGACAGCAACGCCAAGCTGCTGGGGAACGTGGCCAACATCGCTTGGCACGACCTGCCGCTCGACTACCTCGACACCTGGACCGCGCGCATGAATGCGGTCAGCGCGGCCGACATCCGCGCGGCGTTCAAGCGCAAGCTGCAGCCGGAACGGATGGTGACGGTGGTGGTGGGTGGGCAGCCGGCCGCCGCCGCGAGCGCTGCGCCCGGCGCGCCGCCTCGCGTCGCGCGTTAAGCCAGCGCGTGTGGCCCGCTGCGTGAGGCGGCACGCACCGCCGCGCGCAGCCGGTCCAGCAGCGCCGGTGCGGCGCGCGCCTGTTGCCAATAGAGCGGCACCGGCAGCGTCGATTCCGGCACCAGTTCCACGAGGCGGCCCTCGCGCAGCGCGTCGGCCACCATGCTCACGGGGTGCATTCCCCAGCCCATGCCGGCCAGCGCGCCTTCGACGAAACCCTGCGCCGATGGCAGCCAGTGGCGCGGCGTCTCGACGCTGCGGTGGCAAATGCGGCGCACCCAGCGTGCCTGCAGCCGGTCCTTGCGGTCAAACACCAGGCTGGGCGCCACGGCCAGCGTGCGGGCGCCCACGCCTTTCGAAAAATGCCGCGCCACGAACGCGGGGCTGGCGGCGGCGACGTAGCGCATGGTGCCGAGCGCCTCGCTGTTGCAGCCGGGCACCGGCTGCGCGAGCGCCGTCACCGCGGCCAGCACCGCGCCGCTGCGCAGCCGCTCGGCCGTGTGGTCCTGGTCGTCGACGCTGAGGTCGAGCAGCGCGCCCGCTTCCTGCGTCGCGAAGCCCGCCGCCGCGGCCATGAACCAGGTCGCGAGGCTGTCGGCATTGACCGCCACGCGCACGGTGACGCGCGCCGCGGGCGCCGCGCGGCCGGTGCCGAGCGCGGGCATGGCATCGCGCAGCTCGTGTTCGAGCATGTCGACGCGTTCGATATGCCGGCACAGCTGGAGTCCGAGGTCGGTGGCGACGCAAGGCGTTCCGCGCACCAGCAGCGCGCCGCCGATGCGCTCCTCGAGCAGCTTCACGCGCTGCGACACGGCCGACGGCGTGACATTCAACGCCCGCGCGGCGCGGTCGAAGCTGCCTTCGCGCACCACGGCGGCCAAGGCGTTGAGGGCGGCGTAATCGAGCATGGGATCAAGTTAAGTCAAACTGAATCTGGGTTAAGAGCTTTAGTTTGATTGAATCGCGCGCACGGGGCAAGCTGCACCCATGCAGTTCGATTCGCCTTCCCTTCCGATCACGCACGGGCTCTTCATGAGCCTGGTGCTGATCGTCGCCATCGGCGCGCAAAACGCCTACGTGCTGCGCCAGGGTCTGCGCCGCGAGCACATCGGCGCCGTCGTGCTGTTCTGCGCCGCCAGCGATGCGTTGCTGATCGGCGCGGGCGTTTTCGGCATGGCGCAGGCACTCGAGGGGCGGCCGGTACTGGCCGCCGCACTCTCGGCGCTCGGCGCCGTCTTTCTGTGCGGGTACGGCCTGAAGGCGCTGCAGCGGGCGCGCCACGGCGACAGCCTGCAGGCCACGGGCGGCGGCAGCACCGCGTCACGTACCGCGGTGCTCGCGCAGGCGGCCGCTTTCACGCTGCTCAATCCGCATGTCTACCTGGACACCGTGTTGCTGGTCGGCAGCGCGGGCGCCGGCTATGGCGGTGTGCACCGGCTGGGCTTCGTCGCGGGCGCGGCGACGGCGAGCATGTTGTGGTTCGTGTCGCTGGGTTACGGCGCGCGCCTGCTGGCACCGTTGTTCGCCCGTCCGCGCGCATGGCAGGTGCTGGAGAGCGTGATCGGCGTCACCATGTTGTTGCTCGCAGGCCTGCTGGCACAACGCGCTTTGGCGGCGGTCTGAACGGGGCACGCGTGGCGCGCTAAGCTCGCCCGATGATCGCTCCCAAGAAGCCCGCGGCCCGGGCCGGCAAGGCCCCCGCCAAATCCCCCGCGAAGAAGACCCCTTCGCATCCCGACAAGCGCCCGCATGAAGTCCGCATCATCGGCGGGCTGTGGAAGCGCACGCGTCTGGCCGTGGCCGACAAGCCGGGCCTGCGGCCCACGCCCGATCGTGTGCGTGAGACCTTGTTCAACTGGCTTGCGAGCCTGGCCGGTGCGGGCGGCGGCGAACTGCCCGGCTGGCACTGCGTCGATGCCTTCGCCGGCACCGGCGCGTTGGGGCTCGAAGCCGCTTCGCGCGGCGCGGCCAGCGTGCTGCTGTGCGAGCAGGACCCGGCCCTGGCGACGCAGCTGTCGACTGCCCGCGACAAGCTCAAGGCCGACAAGGTGCGCGTGGAGCGCGGCCACGGTGTCACGGTGCTGGAACGCACGCCCGCGGGCACGCTGCACGCGGTCTTCCTCGATCCGCCTTTCGAAAACCCCGCGTTGTACGAGCCCGCGCTGCGTGCGGCAGCGCGCGCCCTCCGGCCCGAGGGCGTGGTCTATCTCGAGGCACCGCGGCGCTGGACCGACGATGAACTCGCGCCGCTCGGCCTCACCGGCTATCGCTATTTGAAGGCGGGCGCGGTCCACGCCCATCTGCTGATGCCCCCCGAGGGCGGCGCTGCATAATTCGCCGGAACGGGCCCCTCGGGGCCGCAACCGGCGGCACAAGGAGGAATGAACCATGTCCAGCAACGTCATCGCGGTGTATCCCGGCACCTTCGACCCCATCACCCTTGGCCACGAAGATGTCGTGCGGCGCGCGACGCAGCTCTTCTCGAAGGTCATCGTCGCGGTCGCGGCCGGTCATCACAAGAAGGCGCTGTTCAGCCTCGAAGAGCGCATGGTCATGGCGCGCGAGGCGGTGGCGCCCTACAGCGACCAGGTCACGGTCGAAAGTTTCTCGGGCCTGCTGCGCGACTTCGTGGTCGCGCGCGGCGGCAAGGCCATGGTGCGTGGCCTGCGCGCCGTGACCGACTTCGACTACGAGTTCCAGCTGGCCGGCATGAACCGCTCGCTGATGCCCGACGTCGAGACCGTGTTCCTCACGCCCAGCGACAAGTACCAGTTCATCTCGAGCACCTTCGTGCGCGAGATCGCGATGCTCGGCGGCGAGGTCGACAAGTTCGTGTCGACCGAGGTGCAGCAGAAGTTGATGGAAAAGGTCCGCAGCCTCGGACGCGGCTGACGATGCCTGACGCCGCGCTGCCCCGCCTGCATTCGCTCGGCGACGCGGCGCTGCTGTGCGAGTTGCCGCCACCGGCCACGCTGGCGCAGCAGCAGCAGATCTGGGCGCTGATGGCCGAGGCGAAGCACTGGCCCGGTGTCGGCGAGCTGCTGCCGGGCATGAACAACCTCACGTTGACCTTCGACCCGCTCGCGATCGATGCCGATGCGCTGATCACGCGCGTCGTCGAGGCCTGGCCGCATCTCGATGCGTCCGCGCTCGACGGCCGGCGCATCGAAATTCCCGTTGCCTACGGCGGCGAACACGGACCCGACCTGGCCGATGTCGCCGCGCACACCGGCCTCACGCGCGAAGAGGTGGTGCGGCGGCACAGCGGCGCGGAATACATCGTTTACCTGCTCGGCTTTTTGCCTGGCTTCGCCTTCCTCGGTGGTTTGCCGCCCGAACTGGCCACGCCGCGCCGCGCCGAACCGCGCACCGCCGTGCCGGCACGCTCGGTCGGCATCGGCGGCGAGCAGACCGGTGTCTATCCGTCGGTGTCGCCTGGTGGATGGCAGCTGATCGGGCGCACGTCGCTGGCCTTGTTCGATCCGCTGGCCGCATCGCCCACGTTGCTGCGCCCCGGCGACCGTGTGCACTTCGTGGTGGAGAGCTTCGAGTGATCGTCGTTCTCAAGCCCGGCATGCTGGCCTCGGTGCAGGACCTCGGGCGCCACGGGCATCGCCAATCCGGCATCGCGCCCGGCGGCGCGCTCGACACGCTGGCGCTCACGCTGGCCAACCGGCTGGTCGGCAACGGCGACGACGCAGCAGGCATCGAGCTCACGCTCGGCAACTGCGCGCTGCGCTTCGAGACCGCCACGCGCATCGCGCTTGCGGGCGACGACTTCGGCGCCACGCTCGACGGGGTACCGCTCTGGCCGTGCTGGAGCGTGCCGGTGGCCGCCGGCCAGACCCTGAAGCTCGGCGGGGCCAATGCGCGCGCCGGCAAGGCGGGCCTGCGCAGCTGGCTCGCGGTGGCGGGCGGCATCGATGTGGCGCCGGTGCTGGGTTCGCGCAGCACCGACCTCAAGGCCGGCTTCGGCGGCCACGAAGGGCGCGCATTGAAGAAGAACGACCGCCTGCCGGTGGGTCCGTCGATGCTGAATGCGGCGCAGTTGGCGCAGCGCGCCTTCGGCCTGCGCGAGCCCGACTGGGAGCATTTGGAGGCCGATTACACGATTGCACTGCGCGTGATGCCCGGCCCCGAGTACGCGCAATTCACTGACGCCTCGCATGCTGCGCTGTGGCAAGAGAGTTGGCGCGTCACGCCGCAAAGCAACCGCATGGGCAGCCGGCTCGCCGGGCCCGTGCTCGCACGCCAGCGTGCGGGCGACATGCTGTCGTCGGGCGTGATTCCCGGCACGATCCAGGTCCCGCCGTCGGGCCAGCCGATCATCCTGATGGGCGACGCGCAGACCACCGGCGGCTATCCGCGCATCGGCGTGGTGATCCGCGCTGATCTATGGAAACTGGCACAGGCGCCACTGGGCGGCCTGTTGCAGCTGGTTCACGTCGATGCCGCTGTGGCCGGCGCGGCCTGGGCCGCGCAGCAGCGCTATCTTGCGCAGGTGTCGCAAGGCCTGGCCGCCGCCGGGTGGCCGGTCGCGATATCGACTTCTCACACCACCGGAGACACGCCGCATGGAAATTGATCTGAATGCCGATCTGGGCGAGGGCGCCGGCAGCGACGAAGCGCTGCTCGCGCTGGTCAGCTCGGCCAACATCGCCTGCGGCTGGCACGCCGGCGACGCCCGCACGATGCGCCTGTGCGTGCGCTGGGCCCTCGACCACGGCGTGGCGATCGGCGCGCACCCGAGCTTTCCGGACCGCGAGAACTTCGGGCGCAGCACCATGCACCTGCCGCCCGCGGAGATCGTCTCGGGCGTGCTGTACCAGGTCGGCGCGCTCGCGGCCATCGTCAAGGCCGAAGGCGGCACGCTGGCCCACGTCAAGCCGCACGGCGCGCTCTACAACCAGGCGGTGAAGGACCCGGTGCTGGCCGACGCGATCTGCGAGGCGGTGCGGCGCTTCGATCCGGGGCTGCGCTTCTTCGGTCTGGCCGGCAGCGGGATGATCGATGCGGCCCGGCGCGCCGGCCTCACGCCGGTGGAAGAGGTCTTCGCCGACCGCGGCTACATGCCCGACGGCAGCCTGGTGCCGCGCAGCCAGCCCGGTGCGCTGATCGAGGACGAAGAGGAGTCGCTGGCGCAAACGCTGTCGCTCGTGCGCGACCACCGCGTCACGACCATCGACGGCAGCACGGTGGCGGTCAATGCGCAGACCGTGTGCCTGCATGGCGACGGCGCGCACGCGCTCGCCTTTGCGCGCCGCATCCGCGAGCGCCTGACGGCCGAAGGCATCGCGATCGTCGCGACGGCCTGAACGCCGCGTCCGCACCGCCCGACTTCGCCAGCCCGCCATGAAGGTCTTGCTCACCGGCTTCGAGCCCTTCGACGGCGAAGGCATCAACCCCTCGTGGGAAGTCGCACGCGCGCTCGACGGCTGGGTGTGCGAGGGCGCCACCGTGCATGCGCGGCGCATCGCCTGCGTCTTCGGCACGGCCTTGCGCGAGCTCGACGCCGCCATCGACGAAGTGCAGCCGCAGCTGGTGATCGGCATCGGCCAGGCCGGCGGACGCAGCGAGGTCACGCCCGAGCGCGTGGCGATCAACATCGACGATGGGCGCATCTGCGACAACGCCGGTTGCCAGCCGATCGACGCCCCCGTGATCGCCGGCGCACCCGCGGCCTATTTTTCGAGCCTGCCCATCAAGGCCATCGTGCGCGACCTGCGCGCCGCGGGCGTGCCGGCGGCGGTGTCGAATTCGGCGGGCACCTTCGTCTGCAACCACCTCTTCTTCGGGCTGATGCACCGCATCGCGACCCGGCCCCCGGCGGCGGGCGTGCGCGGTGGGTTCATCCATATCCCCTACCTGCTCTCCCAGGCCGCGCGCTTTCCAGGCGCGCCGGGCATGACGATGGAGACGCTGGTCGTCGCGCTCCGCGTCGCCGTGTCGACCGCGATCGCGCAGCAGAGCGACATTGCCGAAAGCGGCGGCCAGTTGCACTGATACCAGCGCGCCTTCCAGGCGGTCGCTCGACGTTTGGCCTCGCCGGGCGCATCGTTCTTGCCTTGAGGCGAAGCAGTGCGCAACGAACGCTGGCGGGCGTGACGAACACCCTTGCCGCGACGGCGCGCGTTCCGTTACAAACGGGGCACAAAAATAGTCAGGGAGTGCTTCTATGGATCTGCGGGACATCGCAGTCACCGTCCGCGAACTGCCGGACGGCAAATACCAGTGGATGCTGTTGGAGGGCACGGGCGAGAGCGGCACCTTCGCGGCCTACGCGCGGCTGGACACTTCGGAGCGCCTGTTCGACCGCTACAGCGACGCGCTGATTGCCGGCCTCTCGGCCCTCCGGGCCATCGCCGGGGTCGACGGCCCGCGCCACAAAGGGAACTGGGACACCAGCCGCTACTGACGCCTGCCGAGCAAGCGCGAGCGCCCGCTAGGTGTCCGCGAACTGTGTGAGCCAGCGCCCCAGCGCGGCGTTGACCAGCGCCGGCTTTTCCATCGTCAACATGTGGCCGCATTCCGGCACCCACACCAGTTCCGCGTGCGGCATCAGCGCCGCGATCTCGCGCATGCGGTCGGGCGGCGTCAGGCGGTCGGTGTCGCCGCACATCAGCAAGGCCGGACAACGCAGCGCGCCCAGCTGCGTGCGGGCGTCGGGCCGCGTCATCACGGCCCGGTTCTGGCTCACCAACTGCGCGGTGCCCGCATCGAGCACCAGCTCGACATAGCGCTTCACCAGCGCCGCATCGGCGGCCTGCTTGGGGTGGAAGGCGAAGTGGGCGTTGAACTCGATCACGTCGCGCGCCTCGCCCTGCTCGAACAACTCGATGGCCGACTCCCGCAGCTTGATCATGTCCGGCGTGTCGGGTGCGGCGTTGGTGCCCAGCAGCGCGACGCCGGCAATGCGATCCGGTGCCTGGCGCGCGGCTTCCATCGCGACCATGCCGCCCATCGATGCACCGCACAGCACCAGCGGCCCGGCGGTGTCGGCCAGCACCGCGGCGGCCATGGCTTCGATGCGGTCGTGGCGCATGTGCGCATCGCTCACGTGCGGCGCGAGCGACGCGGGCAGGATTGGCATCTGGGCATCCCAGAGGCGGGCATCGCAGGCGAGGCCGGGCAGGAGAACAAGGGTGGGCATGCAGGAATTCTGCGGGAAAATGGCCGCTTCATGCCGACCCCCACCCCTACCCC
>SEGS01000098.1 GCA_004210915.1 Variovorax sp.
TTCAATCCTGCCGGCGGCGGCGACCCGGTGATGTACCAGCACATCTTCTGGTTCTTCGGCCACCCCGAGGTCTACATCATGATCTTGCCGGCCTTCGGCATCATCAGCCAGATCGTGCCCGCGTTCGCGCGCAAGAAGCTGTTCGGCTATGCGTCGATGGTGTACGCCACTTCGTCGATCGCGATCCTGTCGTTCATCGTGTGGGCGCACCACATGTTCACGACCGGCATGCCGCTGACCGGCCAGCTGTTCTTCATGTACGCCACGATGCTGATCGCGGTACCTACCGCAGTGAAGATCTTCAACTGGATCGCCACGATGTGGCAGGGCTCGATGACCTTCGAGACGCCCATGCTCTTTGCGGTCGGTTTCATCTTCGTGTTCACGATGGGCGGCTTCACCGGCCTGATCCTCGCGGTCGCGCCGATCGACACCCAGGTGCAGGACACCTACTACGTCGTGGCTCATTTCCATTACGTGCTGGTCGCGGGCTCGCTTTATGCGATGTTCGCGGGCTACTACTACTGGGCGCCGAAGTGGACCGGCGTGATGTACAGCGAAACCCGCGGCAAGCTGCATTTCTGGTGGTCGCTGATCTCGTTCAACATCACCTTCTTCCCGATGCACTTCCTCGGCCTGGCGGGCATGCCGCGCCGCTACGCCGACTACCCGATGCAGTTTGCGGATTTCAACGCGATCGCATCGGTCGGCGCGTTCGCCTTCGGTTTGGCACAGGTGTATTTCTTCCTCTTCATCGTGTTGCCCGCCATGCTGGGCAAGGGTGAAAAGGCCCCGCAGAAGCCGTGGGAAGCCGCGGAAGGCCTCGAATGGGAAGTGCCGTCGCCGGCGCCTTTCCATACATTCGAAAACCCGCCGCGTCTCGACCCGACGGCCACCAAGGTGATCGGCTGATCCCGCTCGCACGATGACGACGCCCGAACAAAAGAGGAACAACCGACGCATGGGGCTCACGCTGGGCTCCATCGCCGTGCTGTTCTTCATCGGCTTCATCGTCCGCATGGTCTGGTTCGGACGCTGAATGAAAGTGCAAGCCGCATGAAGCTCGGTCAACGCATTCGCCGCGCCAATGTCCAGATGGTGGGCAAGCTGGTGGTTGTGACCTTCGGCATGTTCGCGTTCGGCTATGCGCTGATCCCGATCTATCGCCACATCTGCGAGATGACGGGCATCAACATCCTCTCGCTGTCGGAGCGCCTGGTGCCCGGCAACGGCACCGCCGGCGCCGCGGTCCGCCTGCCGTCGAACACCCAGGTGGACACCACCCGGACGATCACTGTCGAGTTCGATGCCAACGTGCGCGGCCCCTGGGACTTCAAGCCCGAGAAGCGGTCGATACAGGTGCACCCCGGTGAACTCAACACCGTGATGTACGAGTTTCAGAACGTGCAGAACCGCGCAATGGCCGCCCAGGCCATCCCGAGCTATGCGCCGCAACAAGCCGCGCCGTACTTCAACAAGCTCGAGTGCTTCTGCTTCAACCAGTACACGCTGGAAGCGGGCGAGAAGAAAGAGTGGCCCGTTGCATTCGTGATCGACCCGAAGATCTCGAAGGACGTCACGACGATCACCTTGTCGTACACCTTCTTCGAGGTCGGCGGCCGGACGCCCGCCGCGCCGACGGCGTCGGCGCCGCTGCCGTCCGCGGAGCCTAAATCGTGACCAACGCCAACGAGCGCCAACCGCCTGCGGCACCGCCGCGCGGATCGATCTGGCGCACCGTCAAGGCGGTCGCGTGGGGCTTTTTCGGCGTCCGGAAGAACAGTGCTTACCAGGAAGACATCGCCCGGCTCACGCCCCTGCATATCATCGTGGTCGGCCTGGTGGCGGTCATGCTGTTTGTCGGCGGCCTGATCGTGCTGGTCAAGTTCGTCGTCGCGCCCTGACTGCCACGCCAAGATTTGAATCGAGAGAAGAAAGCCAGGAACTGAAATGAGTTCAACTACCCACGGCACCACGCCTTACTACTTCGTCCCCGGACCTTCCGCCTATCCGGTGGTCTCCGCGACCGGCCTGTTCTTTGTGATCCTCGGCGCTGGCCAATGGATCAACGGTCATCAATGGGGCGCCTGGTCTCTGCTGGCCGGCATGGTGATCTGGCTCGGCACGCTGTTCGTGTGGTTCCGTGAATCGGTGCACGAAAGCGAGACCGGTCAGTACGGCCACAAGATCGACCTGTCGTACCGCTGGAGCATGAGCTGGTTCATCTTCTCGGAGGTGATGTTCTTCGGCGCTTTCTTCACCGCGCTCTGGTGGACACGCACCCATGCGTTGCCCGCGCTCGGCAGCCTCGACAACGCGCTGCTGTGGCCCGAGTTCAAGGCCGTCTGGCCGAGCGTGGCTGCTGGCTTCACCGGATCGCCGGCCGGCATCGTCGAGCCCTTCCAGACGGTGGGCCCGTTCTGGCTGCCCACCATCAACACCGCACTGCTGCTGAGCTCTGGCGTCACGCTGACCGTGGCCCACCATGCACTGCGCGCTGGCCATCGTGCCCAGACCATCCGCTTCATGTGGCTCACCGTGCTGCTGGGCATCGTCTTCCTGGGCGTGCAGGGCTATGAGTACTACCACCTCTACACCGAGTTGAACCTCAAGCTCAGCTCTGGCGCATACGGCTCCACTTTCTTCATGCTCACCGGCTTCCACGGCCTGCACGTGTTCATCGGCATGTTGATGTTGCTGTTCATCACCTTGCGGCTGCAGAAGGGCCATTTCACGGCCGAGCGTCATTTCGGTTTTGAAGGCGCTGCCTGGTACTGGCACTTCGTCGACGTCGTGTGGCTGGGCCTTTACTTCCTGGTTTACTGGCTTTGAGCATTTCCGGCGGCCCAACAAAAAAGCGCCGCAAGGCGCTTTTTTCATGGTGCTTGTGGAACGAGCACAACCTACTTGCCGACCGGCAGCCCGCCGGGCTGGATGTAGCCGAGTTTCCACGCCACCAGGATGCAGAGGAACAACAGCACCGACAGCCCGATCCGGACGGTCAGGGCACGGGCCATCCCGCCGCTTTTGGCGCGACCGTCGCGCCCATCCTTGAGCATGTAGTACAAGGCGAAGCCCAGGCTCGCCAGGATGCCGACAAAGGCCAGAACGAAGAGGGATTTCATGCCGCGGATTATCCGCCGGCGCCTCCTTCGATGCCCGGGACCCGCCCTTCATCACGCTCCCCGCGCCTGCCCGCGCGCTGGCGTTTCGGGGTGGTCACGACCATGGCCGTGCTGGCGCTCGCCGCCACCGTGTCGCTCGGGCGCTGGCAACTGGATCGCGCGGCCTACAAGGAAGCATTGCAGGCCGACATCGACGCGCAGAAGCAGCGCCCACCGCTCGATCAGGCCGACTTTCTGGCCATGGACAAGCCGGCCGACGCCGTCAACCGCACGGTGCGGCTGCGCGGACTCTGGCTGGCGCCCCAGACCGTGTATCTCGACAACCGCCAGATGCACGGCGTGCCCGGTTTCTACGTGCTGACGCCCCTGGCGCTCGAAGGCAGCGAAGAGACGGTCATGGTCCAGCGCGGCTGGCTGCAGAGGAACTTCGCCGAACGCACCCAGCTGGCGCCGGTCGACACGCCGGCCGGTCTGGTCGAAGTGACGGGTCGCATCGCGCCGCCGCCGAGCCAACTGCTCCAGATCGGTCGCGCGTCGCCCGCGGCCTCTGCGCCCACCGGCCCTGCGGCTCCGGCGCAGGCCGAGGCGGATGTCGCAGCGGCGTTGCCCCCGGACGGCCTCGTGGGGTCTTCGCCCATCCGGCAGAATCTCGACCTGGCCGCCTTTCGCACCGAGACCGCGCTGCCCCTGCGCACCGATGTCTCGATACAGCAGACCGGTGCGGCATCCGAAGGGTTGAAGCGCGACTGGCCCGCGCCGGCGCTGGGTGTCGAAAAGCACTACGGCTATGCATTTCAGTGGTTCGGCCTCGCAGCCCTCGTGATCGTTCTCTATGTCTGGTTCCAAGTCATCGCTCCCTTCCGCCGCGCCCGCCGCGACCGCACCGCCCGTGAGCGCTGACGAGCCGCTCGGCCTGACCGTGCACTCGATGCCGTCGCCCAGCCAGGCGCTGGACGGCGCAGAAGGCCGCCGGACCCGGGTCGGGCGCTGGAAGATGATCGTGGTGTTGCTGGCCTGCGCTGCGCCCGTGATCGCTTCGTACCTGATGTACTACGTGGTGCGGCCCGAGGGGCGCAGCGTGTACGGCGAGCTCATCGATCCGCAGCGCCCCCTGCCCGCCTTTACCGGCAGTGCGCCCGACGGCAGCCCCGTACCGCTGGCGACGCTGCGCGGCCAGTGGTTGCTGGTGGCGGTCGCCGACGCGGCCTGTGACGCGTTGTGCGAGCAGCAGCTCTACCTGCAACGCCAGTTGCGCGAGAGCCTCGGCCGCGAGAAAGACCGCCTCGACCGCGTCTGGCTGGTCAGCGATGCCGCGCCGATTCCCGACCGCCTCGCCAACGGCTTGCGCGGCGCCACGGTGGTCCGCGTGCCGGCCGCCGAACTGGCCGCGTGGTTGGCGCCGGTCCCGGGCCACACGGTGGCCGAACACATGTACGTGGTCGACCCGATGGGCCACTGGATGATGCGTTTCCCGGCGCGGATGGACGCTTCCGGCGCCAGCAAGGCCAAGCGCGACCTGAACCGCCTGCTGCGCGCTTCCTCATCCTGGGACGAGGCCGGCCGCTGAGTCGCGCGCCGTCACGCCGCCATGGATACCGCCGCCGCCCCCGTCCTGTATGACCTCGCGCCGATCGCCTGGCTGATGGCCGTCGGCGTGCTGATCGCGCTGGGCCCGCTCGTGTGGGTCTGGCGTCGCAACGCTGGCAGCGGGCCGGCGCGACGGCTGCACGCGCTGACCGTGCTCACGCTCTTTCTCACCTTCGACCTCACGCTGTTCGGCGCCTTCACCCGGCTCACCGACTCCGGCCTGGGTTGCCCGGACTGGCCGGGCTGCTACGGCAATGCCAGCCCGCTCGGCGCACGCCATGACATTGCGATGGCGCAGGCGGCGCAACCCACCGGCCCGGTCACGCACGGCAAGGCGTGGATCGAAATGGTCCATCGCTACCTGGCCACCGGTGTCGGGTTTCTGATCCTGGTGCTGGCCGTCGCGACCTGGATCGCGCGGCGCCGCCGGCGGCTCGCGCCATCGACGGGAGCAGGCCAGGAAGCGGTCACGCTCAGCGCATGGTGGCCGGCCGCGACCCTGGTGTGGGTCTGTCTGCAGGGCGCCTTCGGCGCGATGACGGTGACCTGGAAGCTCTTCCCCGCCATCGTCACGCTGCACCTGCTGGGCGCGGTGGTGTTGCTGGCGCTGTTGTGCATCCAGGCGGTGCGCTACCGGCAAGCGGCGGCGCAGCGGCGGCCGACGGCCGTCTCGTCGGGCCTGTGGCTGCTACTGCTCGCGAGCGCGGCGCTGCTGCTGCTGCAGATCGCGCTCGGCGGCTGGGTCAGCACCAATTACGCGGTGCTCGCATGCACGCAATTCCCCACCTGCCAGGACAGCTGGTGGCCACCGATGAACTTCGCGGAAGGCTTCGAGGTGTGGCGCCATCTGGGCGTGACAGGCGAGGGCGTGCCGCTGGATTTCGCCGCGCTCACCGCCATCCACTACGTCCACCGTCTGATGGCCTACCTGGTCTTCGTGGCGCTTGGCGTGCTGGCCTGGCGCCTGCACGCCCACCCGGCGCTGCGGCATCAGGCACGCTGGCTGGCCGGCCTCGCCCTGCTGCAATTGGCCACTGGCCTCGGCAACGTGCTGCTCGGCTGGCCGCTGGCGGCCGCGGTGCTGCACACTGGCGGCGCCGCCGCGATGGCCGTCGTGCTGACCTGGGCCATTTGCGAAAGCCGCCGCGCATGACCACACCCACATCCCTACCCGCTGCATCGACGGCCAACGTGCTGCGCCAGTTCTACGCGCTGACCAAGCCGCGGGTCGTGCAGCTCATCGTGTTCTGTGCCCTTATCGGCATGGTGCTCGCCGTGCCGGGTATTCCGGGCTGGGCGGAAGTGCAGCGCGGGCTGCTGGCATGCATCGGCATCTGGCTGGTGGCCGGTGCCGCCGCCGCGTTCAATTGCCTGGTCGAAAAAGGCATCGACGCGAAGATGAAGCGGACCGCCTGGCGGCCCACGGCGCGCGGCGAGCTGAGCGATACGCAGGCGCTGGTGTTTTCGGCCGTGCTGTGCGCGCTGGGCTCGGCCTTGCTCTGGTTCACCGTCAATCCGCTGACGATGTGGCTGACCTTCGCCACCTTCGTGGGCTACGCGGTGATCTACACCGTCATCCTCAAACCCCTGACGCCGCAGAACATCGTGATCGGCGGCGCCTCGGGCGCGATGCCGCCAGTGCTGGGCTGGTCCGCGATGACGGGCAACGTCGGCCCCGAGGCGCTGATTCTGTTCCTCATCATTTTCCTGTGGACGCCGCCTCACTTCTGGGCGCTGGCGCTCTACCGCGTCGAGGACTACCGCAAGGCCGGGCTGCCGATGCTCCCTGTGACGCACGGCAACGAATTCACCCGGCTGCAGGTGTTGCTGTACACCTTCATCCTCTTCGCCGCCTGCCTGATGCCCTTCATCTACGGCATGAGCGGCTGGCTGTACTTGGCGGTGGCGGTGGCGGTGAGCATCGGCTTCACCGGCTACGCCTTTGCGCTGTGGCGCAACTACTCCGACACGCTGGCGCGCAAGACCTTCCGCTTCTCGTTGATCCACCTGAGCGTGCTGTTCGCGGCATTGCTCGTCGACCACTACCTCCGATGACCGCATCTTTCGTCACCAAGCGACACGCCCTCAAATGGATCATCGGCGCCACGGTTGTGGCGGGCTTGCCGCTCGCCGGTTGCACCGATGCCAAACCGAGCTTCCACGGCGTCGACATCACCGGCGCCGACTACGCGCGCGACTTCGCCCTGAAAGACGCCAGCGGCGCGGTGCGCACGCTGGCCGACTTCAAAGGCAAGGTCGTTGTGCTGTTCTTCGGCTTCGCGCAGTGCCCCGACGTGTGCCCGACCACGATGGCTGAGCTCGTGCAGGTAAAGCAGCAACTCGGCGCCGATGCCGACAAGCTGCAGGTGCTGTTCGTGACGGTCGACCCGGCGCGCGACACGCCCGAAGTCATGAAGGCGTACACCAGTGCCTTCGACCCGTCGATCGTTGCGCTGATCCCGACCAACGACGAACTCGAGCGGATGGCCAAGGACTACAAGGTCTACTTCAAGAAGGTCGAAGGCAAGACGCCCACCAGCTATTCGATGGACCACTCTGCCGCCAGCTTTGTCTACGACCCCCAAGGCCGCCTGCGCCTCTACGCGCGCTACGGCGCCGGCGTCCCGGCCATGACGGCCGACGTCAAGGCGCTGCTGCAGTCGTCCTGAGCACTGCACGGGCCGCCGAGATGACCGCCGTTGGTGCATCGGTCGCGCACCTGCACGCGCGACGCGGCGCCTTCCGCATCGCGCTGATCCCGCCCGAGGTGCTCGATGCGCTCAACGAAGGGCTCCTCGAGACCGTGAACCTCAACGAGTTCATGGCCATCTCGCTGCCGCGCCTGGCGCGCAGCGTGCCCGGACAGATGGGCCTCGACGCCGAAGGCGAGCGCCTGGTCGACACGCTCGCGATGCTCGACGCCTTCAAGCCGATGCAGCGCCACCGCCACGTGGCGCGCGCGCTGTACGACATGACCGCGGCGCATGCCGAGCCCGACGTCATTGCCCACCGTCTCGCGACGCACGCGAGCGATGTCGCGCGCTGCTGGGCCGCGCAGTGGATCGGTTTTTCGACGCTCCCCCTGGAAGCGCAGTTGCAGTCGGTGCGGCGCTTCGCCGCCGATTCGCACTTCGGCGTGCGCGAGATCGCATGGATGGCGGTACGCGATGCGGTCATCGCCGCGCTGGAGGAGGCGCTTGCCCTTCTCCAGCCCTGGACGGTCGATGCAGATCCGAACATCCGCCGCTTCGCCAGCGAACTCACGCGACCGCGCGGCGTGTGGTGCGCGCAGATCGAGGCGCTCAAGACCGAACCCTGGCGCGCGCTGCCACTGCTGGAAGCCTTGCGCGCCGACGAAAGCCGCTACGTGCAGAACTCGGTGGCGAACTGGCTCAACGATGCGAGCAAGACGCAAGGCGAATGGGTCGACCAACTCGGCGCGCGCTGGCTGGCTGAATCCGACACGCTGGCCACGCGCTACATCGTGAAGCGCGCGCTTCGGACGCTGAGCAAATCCGCGACATAGACACGACGGCCGGCCCGTGAAAAAGCCCGGCGCAGGGCCGGGCTTCTTCACGGAGAGGCGATCGGGAGCCGCCGCCGATCTCACCCCGTCAGGGCGTGCGGGTTACCACCGTCGCCATGATGTTGAGGCCGCTGCCGGCAAGCGACCCGCCTCCGTTCCATCGCATCGTGCCGGGCGTGCCTTGTGTCCCAATGAATGGCAACGTCGGTGCCTGATATACGCCCACGTTGAGGGAGTCATAGGCGCCGGGGGTGCCGATAGGGCTCGGGCCGTAGCTGTTGGTGTTGTAGACGATGTCGTAGCTGAAGGTGTCCGGCAGCGTGATGTCCTGGGCGCTCAAGTCGAATTCGACCTTGAATGCGAAGCCGTTGTAGCAAGTGCCATTCGCCGCCTTCCATTGCGTGTTGTTTCCGCACGTGGCGTCGAACGAAGGTCGATAAGGAACAGCGACGGTCCGTGTGGCCGTGCCGATCGGCTGGTTCGCGGCGTCGTAGAGCTGGATGGTGATCGGGTGGTTGAAAGTGGCTCCCGGGGTGGTGGCGCAGTTGCCAAGGCTCCACTCACCGCTCTCGCAAGCCCAGCTGCTCATCGCCACAGAGACCGCGTGCAGCGCGCGCGGCGTTCCGCTTACCAGGTTGACGGTGTCTCCCACGGAGGACCTCTGCGTCGCCTGGAAGGCGATGCTGGGCATGTTCGGCGGGAACGGCGAAGGCATCGAGTCAAAGGCCGTGAACTGCGATGCGTCAACCGTGAGCGTGACCGTCGATGCCGAACTGCTGACCGTGCCGTCATGGACAGTCAAGGTCGCGATGTAAGTTCCGGACTTGTCCGGCACGAAGCTCGACTTGACCTTGTCCGCATCGGTGAGGGTGGCCAGGCTGCCTGCTGGAATGCTGGTCAGCGTCCACGAGAACATCAGGGTGTCGCCGTCGGGGTCTGAACTTGCGCTGCCGTCGAGCGTGAAGGTATCTCCGGTTTTCCCCGTCTGCGCGGTTCCTGCATCGGCGGTCGGCGCTCTGCTGGTAGCAGCCGGCGCGGGATTGTTCGAAGGCGTGGGTGCCGGGTCGCTCGGTGCTGGCATGAAGCCAATCGGGAAGCCGCCGCCGCCATCGCCGCCACCCCCGCCGCAGGCGCTCAGTGTGAGCACCAAGGCGGCTGCGGCCAGTGCGAGGGGTGAGCGAGAAGTGAAGGGTGGAGTCATCGGGCGTCCTTGATCTTGTGGTTTAAGTGCCCAATCAATGTAACGTTAAGTTATAAATTGTTGTTGAGCGTTAACCAGAAGGTTCCAATCTGCCATCAAGGAGCGACGGTGGCGCGTTCACCGACGACTCTCAAAACCTGACCGCCAAAGAAAAAGCCCGGCACGGCCGGGCTTTTCGAGGGGAAAGGATGGACTCAGGCGTATTCGGCCAGCGTCTTCTTCATCTTCTTCATCGCCGCCACTTCGATCTGGCGGATGCGCTCTGCGCTCACGCCGTAGACCGCCGCGAGGTCGTGCAGCGTCATGCCGCCCGAGCCGTCGTCGTTCACCTTCAACCAGCGCTCTTCCACGATCCGGCGGCTGCGATCGTCCAGTGCTTCGAGCGCGGTCGAGATGCCGTCGCTCGACAGGCGATCGCGGGCGCGCGATTCGAGTTGCGCGGTCGGCTCCTGCGTGGCGTCGGCCAAGTAGGCGATCGGGCCGAACGCCTCTTCACCGTCGTCTGAGGGCGTCGGGTCGAGCAGCACGTCGCCGCCCGAAAGACGCATCTCCATCTCGAGCACTTCCTCGCGCTTGACGTTGAGCTTCTCGGCCATTTGCGTGACCTGCGTTTCCGTCAGCGTCGCGCGGTGCGTGTCGCCGTCGGCCGCAGCGTCGTCGGCCTTGAAACCCTGCTTCATGGACCGCAGGTTGAAGAACAGCTTGCGCTGGGCCTTGGTCGTCGCGACCTTGACCATGCGCCAGTTCTTCAGGATGTACTCGTGGATCTCGGCCTTGATCCAGTGCATGGCGTAGCTCAC
>SEGS01000099.1 GCA_004210915.1 Variovorax sp.
TCGATCACGCCGGGCAAGCAGGCCGACCTGGTGATGTTCGACTGCCGCGGGATGAACATCTTCCCGGCGCTGCCCGGGGGCAATGCGGCGCACATCGTGGTCATGTATGCCGAGACGGCGGACATCGAGCATGTGCTGGTGGCCGGCAAGTTCGCCAAGCGCGATGGCCAGCTGTGCTTCGAGGCGGGCCGGCTGGCTCGCCTGCAGGAGGAGCTGCTGGCCTCACGCATGCGCATGTTCGAGCAGGGCAACTACGCCTGCACACCGGTCCAGCGTGGACCTCAACCCGAGGAGTTCTTCATATGAAGCGCCGTCAATTGCTGCTGGGTTCGGTGGCTGCCGCAACCGTTGGCGCCCCTGCGGCCTGGGCTCAGGGAGGCACCTCCTGGCCGAGCAAGCCCGTGAAGATCGTCCACGGATTCGGGCCCGGCGGTCCGGTGGATCTGCTGGCGCGGCTGATGGCCGCCCAGTTCGCCGAACGCTTTGGCCAGCAGGCGGTGGTGGAAGGCAAGCCGGGCGCTGGCGGCACCATCGGCGCCAACTTCGTGGCGAAGGCCGAACCCGATGGTCACACGCTGTTCCTGATGGCTTCGGGCCATTCGGCGGCGCCGGGCCTCCACAACGCCCTGCCGTTTGATGCGGCGTCCGACTTCACGATGGTTTCGATGATCGCGCGCAGCCCGTTTGCGATCGTCGCCAATCCGAACGCGCCTTTCAAGACCGTGCAGGACGTGGTGCAGGCGGCCAGGGCGGAGCAAGGCAAGCTGATCTACGGCTCTGCGGGGCAGGGCACCGGCATGCACCTGACCGCCGTGCTGTTGCAGGCACGCGCGGGCATCACCATGACGCACGTGGCCTACAAGGGCGGGGGGGCGCTCAACACGGCAGCTCTCAGCGGCGAGGTGCCTTTCATCATCACCTCGCTGGCGGGCATGACGCCGCTCATCGAGGCCGGACGCCTGCGCCCTCTGGCCGTGACATCGAAGACGCGCTATCCCGGCCTTCCCAACGTGCCCACGCTTGCGGAGACGGTCGTCCCCGATTTCGATGTGAACGCCTGGTATGCGCTGGCCGGGCCCAAGGGCTTGCCTGCGCCGGTGGTGGGGCGCCTCAACGAGATGGTTCGCACCACGCTCGCGCGGCCGGAGGTGATCGAGACCTTGCGCGCGCAGGCCGCCGAGCCGTGGACCACGACGCCACAGGAAGCCCAGAGCTACCTGACCCGGGACGTCGCGAACTGGACCCGTGTGATCCGCGAGGAAAAGATCACGGCGCCCAGCTGATTCCGCTTTCTTCTTTCCGTTTGCTTTCTCCAACCCACCGTCCGCGACAAGGAGTCGACATGAAGAGCTGTTTCCGAATGACCTGGCACTGCCTGGCCATCACCACGCTGGTCACGGCCAGCCTGGCTGCTGCGGCCCAACCAGCCGGCACGCTGCGTTTCGGAAGCAACCAGGGCATGGACGACTGGGAAACGCTGACCAAGCCCAACAGCATCTACACCTCGCTCATCTACGAAGGACTCGCCGAGGTCACGCCCGACGGCCTGGGCATTGCGCCCAAGCTGGCCACAGGTTGGAAGGAGTCGCCGCGCAAGCTGGAGATCTCGTTGCGCGAAGGCGTCACCTTCCATGATGGGACCCCCTTCGATGCGGCCGCGGTGGTCAAGAACCTCGAGCGCATCCGCGACACACCGGGCCAGTGGCGCGGCGTCTTCAGCGCCGTCGACAAGTTCACGGTGGTGTCGCCGACGCGGGTGGACATCACCCTGCGCATGCCGGCGCCGAACCTGCTGCCCAACCTGGCGCGGCGCGGCGCGTACATGGTTTCACCCAAGGCGCTCGCCGATGGCAGCTACAAGCTCACGCCGGTGGGGACCGGGCCGTGGAAGTACGAAGCGAAAGACACCGTCAAGGGCCTGCGCACCGTGGTGAGCTTCTACGACAAGTACTACGCGCCCAAGTCGGTCGGGCCGGCGCGTGTCGAAGTCACCCACATCAACGACCCCGACAGCCTGTACAACGCGCTGCGCACCGGCCAACTCGACATCGTCTGGACCAATCCGTCGATCGCCCGGCGCGCTGACCGCGAAGGGCTCAAGACCACCTGGTTCCCGTCCGTCATGTGGCATCTGCAGATGATGGACACCGTCAAGACGTTCAACAGCACCAAGCTGAGGCAGGCGGTGTGCCACGCGATCAACGCGCAGGACTACATGGACGCCGCGCTCGGCGGCCACGGCAAGATCCACACGCAACGGTTGCGCGATGGAATGCATGGGTTCAATCCCTCGGTGAAGGGGTACCCGCACGATCTGGCCAAGGCCAAACGGCTCATGGCCGAACTGGGCAATCCGAAGCTGGAATTCACTCTGGCCACCTTTGACAACCAGCGCACGATTGCCGAGTTGTTCAAGAGCCAGATGGCGCAGATCGGCGTCGACGTGAAGCTCGACTTCATGACCTTCGGCCAGTTCTTCAGTACCTTCCGGAGCGGCAAGTACCCGGCTGCCATCCTCACCGACTCGCAGGACACGGGAGCCTACGACTACTACCTCTATCACTACGCACCGAGTGGATCGGGCAATCCTCTCAAGACGGTATTTCCGGGCATCGAAGCCGCCGTCAAGGAAGCGCTCGAGGCGAACGATGTGGCGGCCCAGAGCGCGGGCTGGCAGAAGATGGCCAAGGCGGTCGATGACGAGGCCCTGGACTGCGGGTTCTTCGACTACGCCGCCTTCTGGGCCTTCAATCCCAAGCGCGTGAGCAACATCGTCTCGACGGTCGGCGACGTGGCGGTTTTCCGCTACGCAGACGCCAAAGTCGCTCCGTGATGCAACCGGCAGCGCCACTTCCACCGTCCGGAGATCGCCCATTGAACAGCGCCACGCCGCGCGCCCTGCTGATCAAGGGCGCCCTTGTCCTCACGATGGACTCTGCCCTGGGCGATATTGCGCATGGCGATGTACTGGTCGAAGGCAAACGCATTGCCCAGGTCGGCGCTGCGTTGGCCGCACCCCCGGACGCAGAGATCATCGATGGCCGCGGGATGATCCTGATCCCCGGTTTGATCGACTCCCACACCCACATGTGGCAGGCGCCGCTCAAGGGTTTGGGTGTCGGACTGTGGGGGACTCCCGACTATCAGAAGCACGTGTTTCCGCTGCGCGAGAAGTTCACCCCCGTGGACATGCACGACGCGTGCTTTGCGGCAGGCACCGAGATGCTCGACAACGGCATCACCACCGTGCTGGACTTCTGCCACAACACCATGACGCCGGCGCATGCGGAGGAGTCGATCGCTGCACACCAGCGGACCGGCCAGCGCGTCCTGTTTTCCTACGGGATGCTGGGCGGCTTCTCCACGTTGGCAGCCGACCACCCGTGGCGCCTGGCACAGGTGCGGGAACTGGCAGCGGGGTTGGGCAGCGACTCGCTGGTTCAACTGGGTCTCGCGCTGGGCTCGCTCGAGTATTCAGGCCTTGACCTGGTCAGGACCGAGATCGAGCTGGGTCGCGCGCTGGGTCTTCCCATGACCTTCCACCAGAACCCACCGGCGCAGATTCGCCAACTGGGTGAAGCGGGCTTGCTCGGCGGTGACCTCTTGCCCGTGCATGCCAACCTCGCCGCCGACGATGAGCTCGAGATGCTGGCCGCCTGCGGCGCTGGCATCTCCTTCACCGTCGAAGGAGAGTTCGGCGGCGGCCGGGCCATGAACATCATTGGTCGTGCACATCGGGCCGGCGTCACGCCCAGCTTGGGCATCGACATCCCTTCGCGCGTGGCGCTCGATCTGTTTGCACAAATGCGGTTGACCTTCCAGGTCATGCGCGCCGAGGAGGCGCTTGCCGAGCGCATCACGGGGCGCTGGCCACTCGCGCGCCATCCGGGCACGCCCCATGCCGAACCGCGCCACATGCTGGAGTACGTGACCGTGAATGCCGCGCGCGCGGTGGGCCGCGGCCATGAGCTGGGCCGGATCGCGCCCGGCTTCCTCGCCGACCTCGTGCTCTTGTCTACCGGTCCTTACAGCATGTCGCTGGGCGATCCGGCGGCCCATGTGGCGTTTCAGAGCACGCCGGCCGATGTCGACACCGTGATCGTCGACGGCGTGGTCCGCAAGCGCGAAGGTCGATTGACGGCCCTGGACCGCAGCGACGCGGCGCACGCCACACGGCGGGTGCGCGAGCGCGTGCTGGGCGTGCGGAGCGTGGCGTGAGACAGCTCTTTCTGACGCGTCTCCTGTCGGTGGCGCCGATCCTGTTTGCGGTGTCGCTCTTCACTTTCCTGCTTACACGGATGACGTCGACAGACCCGGTGGTGCAGATCCTCGGACCTGGCGCTTCCAACGAAGACATCGCCGAATACGGACGCAAGCTCGGGCTCGATCTGCCCCTGGTGCAACAGTTCTTCAACTGGGTTTGGAATGCACTGCGCGGAGACTTGGGCGTTTCCCTCTACACGGCGCTGCCCGTGTGGCCGACCCTGGCTGACGGCGTGAGCATCACGCTGACGCTGGCCCTGTCGGGCATGCTGCTGGCCCTCGTCATGGGTATTCCGCTGGGCATCTGGGGCGCGGTGCGTCACGGCTCGTGGGCCGACCGGGTGCTGTCGACGGTGGTCTCCCTCGGGCTGGCAGTGCCCAGCATCTGGCTGGCACTGTTGCTCTCGCTGGCATTCGCGGTGAAGCTCCAGTGGTTCCAGGTAGTCGGGTACACGCCGTTCTCGCAGGATCCGCTGGAATGGGCCCGCGGCCTGATCCTGCCTGCATTCGCCCTGTCCGTTCACACCGCGTCCGTCATTGCACGCCAGGTGCGCAGCGCCATGATCGATGTGCTGCGCTCCCAGTACGTGCACGCGCTGCGGGCCCGGGGCCTGTCGCAGCGCCTGATCATTTCGCGGTACGCCATCCGCAACGCGATGGTTCCCGTGCTGAGCGTGATGGCGATCCAGATGTCCGTTCTGGTCGGCGCGAGCATCGCGGTGGAAAGGATCTTTGCCATTCCCGCCATGGGCACCTTGCTGATCGACAGCGTGGTGCGCGGCGACTTTCCGGTGCTGCAGGGCGCTGTCGTCGTTATCGCGACCATCGTGCTGGTGGTCAATCTCGTCACCGACATTGGCTATGGCCTCATCAATCCGAAGGTGAGGGCGCATTGAACCCGAGCTTCCTGCCATGACCGACGCAGCCACGATTCCCGCGGCGCAGGCGCACTCGACGCTCCCCGCCACCGCTGCAGGAGCGGGGGACAGCAGCGTTCGCATCCCGCGCCGATCGCCCTGGCGCGTGCTGTCCCGTCCGTTCGCCCTGATTCCGGCTGCATTCCTGCTGCTGGTCGTGGTGTGTGCCATCGGCGCGCCCTGGATCGCACCGTACGACCCGTTCACACCCAACATCCGCCACCGCCTCGAAGCGCCCGGCGCGATGTACTGGTTCGGAACCGACGACCTCGGGCGGGACATGCTGTCCCGTGTCATCTTCGGCGCGCGCACGGCATTGCTGGCGTCGCTGGAAAGTGTGGGCATCGGCGTCCTGGTGGGCGTCAGCCTCGGCCTGCTGGCCGGCTACGTCGGCGGCTGGCTCGACCGGATCGCCATGCGCTTTGCCGACGTGATGCAGTCGATTCCCGCCGTGCTGCTGGCATTGGCGCTGATCGGAGTGCTCGGCAAAGGCCTGGGCAACGCCATGCTGGCCGTCGGCCTGATCTTCTCGGTCAGCTTCATGCGCATCACCCGCGCAGTGGTGCTGGCCGAGCGCGAGCAGCTGTACGTCGATGCCGCGCGCGTGCTCGGTCTGCGACCCATTGCGATCATGCTCCGTCAGATCCTGCCCAACGTCTCCGGGCCGCTGATCGTGCAGGCATCGATCTCGCTTGGCACGGCCCTCCTGATCGAAGCGATGCTGAGCTTCCTGGGCGTGGGCGCGGACAGCACGCAGGTGAGCTGGGGCTCCATGCTGGAGACCGCACGCCAGTTCCAGAGCGACCAACCGCTGTTGCCGATGGTGCCCGGCCTGGCCATCACGCTGACCGTGCTCTCGTTCAACCTGCTGGGCGACACGCTGCGCGACGCCCTGCTGCCTGGTGGCGCGCAGCAGGCCCGGCGCCCGGCCGCGGGCGCCATGCCCGTGCCACCGGCAGGCACCGCCGGCGACGACGACACGGCGTTGCCCGCAGACACGCTGCTGGCGGTGCGGAATCTCACGGTGCGCGCCGTTGTCGGCGGCGGCGAGGCCGAGCTCCTGAGCAATGTCTCGCTGCACATCCGCCGGGGCGAGGTTCTGGGCCTGGTCGGCGAATCGGGCTGCGGGAAGTCCATGACGGCCAGCGCCATCCTTGGTTTGCTGCCACGGGGCGCGCACATCGCGCACGGCTCCGTGCGCCTGGGCGACACGGAGCTGGTTGGCCTCTCGGACGACGCGCTGCGGCACATCCGGGGGCGCCGGATCGGCATGGTGTTCCAGGACGCCAATGCCGCGCTGTCCCCGGTCCACACCATCGGCACGCAGTTGGTGGACGTCATCCGCGCGCACACCGAGCTCAGCCGGCCCCAGGCGCTGGCACGCGCGATCGAGTTGCTCGACCTGGTCGGTGTGCCCGACCCGGCGCGCCGGATGCAGGACTACCCGCACCAGTTCTCCGGCGGCATGGCGCAGCGCGTGGTGATCGCCGGTGCGCTGGCCTGCGATCCCGAACTGCTGATCGCGGACGAACCCACCACAGCGCTGGACGTCACCATTCAGGCGCAGGTGCTCGACCTGCTCGCGGAGCTGCGCGAACGTCTGGGGATGTCGGTGCTGTTGATCACGCACGACCTGGGCGTCGTGGCCGACCTGTGCGACCGGGTCGCGGTCATGTACGCCGGCCAGGTGGTCGAGGTCGGCACGGTGCGGGAGACGCTTTCGGCACCGCGGCATCCCTACACAACCGCGCTGCTTCATGCGATGCCGCGCGGCCTGGCGGGAGATCGGGCGTTGGCCACCATCGCGGGCCGGGTTCCGCCGGCCTGGGCCTGGCCCCACGGCTGCCGCTTCCACCCGCGGTGTGGCCTGGCCATCGCCGCGTGTTCGCAGCAGCCGGTCGCGCTGCGCGCCGGCGCGCGATGTATCCGGTCGGACGAGCTGCAGCAGCGCAGCGTGCAGAACATGACCGAAGCTGACGAGGTGCCCGCATGATCGAGCAGCAGCCACTGTTGTCCGTCGACCGCCTGTCGGTCGACTTCCGGCTCAAGGCCGGGCTGTTCGGCTCGCGCACGCTCAGGGCCGTGCGCGATGTGAGCTTCGACATTGCGCGCGCGAAGACTTTCGGCCTGGTCGGCGAATCGGGCTCCGGCAAGAGCACGATCGGGCGCGCCATCCTGCGGCTGGCGCCTGCGTCTTCTGGCCGCATCAGCTTCGACGGCGAGGACATCACGGCATTCGGACGCGGCACGCCGCTGGCTTTCCGCCGCGACGTGCAGGTGGTGTTCCAGGACCCGATGTCGTCCATCAACCCGCGCCAGACCGTGGGCACGACCCTCGGGCAGGCGATCGATCGCCATCGGCCGATGCCTGCGCAGCAACGTGAAAAGGCGATCGCCAGGCTCGTCGACAGTGTCGGCCTGGCCGCTTATCAGGCGCAACGCTACCCGCATGAGTTGTCGGGCGGACAACGCCAGCGCGTGGCGATCGCGCGTGCATTGGCGGTGCAGCCTCGCCTCATCGTGTGCGACGAGCCGGTGAGTGCGCTCGATGTCAGCACGCAGGCCCAGGTGATCAATCTTCTGGTCGACCTGCAGCGCGAGTTCGGGCTCTCCTATCTCTTCATCGCGCACAACCTGGACGTCGTGCGGCACGTCAGCCACGACATCGGGGTGCTTTATCTGGGTCGCCTTGTGGAAGTGGGTCCAGCCGAGGAGGTGCATCAGGCGCCCCGGCATCCGTACACGCGGATGTTGATGGCCTCGACGCTGGTCGCTGATCCCGTGGTCCAGGCATTGCGCACGCAAGAGCGGCGCCAGCAGATCCGCGCCGAATTGCCCAGCCCGCTGTCGCCGCCGCCGGGCTGCGCATTCAATACGCGGTGCGCCTGGGCGACGGCGCGGTGCCATTCCGAGATGCCGCAACTTCAAGCAGCGGGAGGGTCGGTCGCCGCGGCCTGTCACCATCTGGCGGAAGTCGCGGCAACGCCGCAGGGGCAGCTGCCGACGCGCACTGCTTCGTCCCGGCCGATCCAGGAAAAGGCCGCCGCATGACCAGCAAGTCGACGTCCGGCTTGATGATCCGGGGGGGCACGGTCCTCACCATGGACCCGGCACTGGGGGACGTGCCGCAAGGCGACGTCCGCATCGAGAGCGGACGCATCGTAGCGGTCGGCCCCGGGCTGCCTGTGCAAGCAGGCGACGAGGTGATCGATGCCAAGGGCATGCTCGTGCTCCCCGGCTTGATCGACACGCACACCCACATGTGGCAAGGCCCGCTGAAGGGTCTTGGCGCCGCGATGTGGGGCATGGCGGACTACCACCAGCACATCTTCGCCCTGCGCGAGAAGCTGTCCGCCGAAGACATGCACGACGCCGCCTTCGCCACCGGCGTGGAAATGCTCGACAACGGCATCACCACTGTGCTCGACTTCTGCCACAACGTCATGACACCGGCGCACGCCCAACGCTCGCTGGATGGCCACCACAAGACCGGCCAGCGCGTGCTGTTCTGCTACGGCATGCTCGGCAGCTTCGAAACGCTGGCGGCGGACCACGTCTGGCGTCTCGCGCAGGTGCGTGCACTGGCCGCCGAGCTGCCGCGCGGCCCGGATGCACGGGTGAACCTGGGTATGGCTCTGGGGTCGCTCGAGTACGCGGGCATGTCCCTGTTCGAATCGGAGGTGGCCTGTTCACGCGAACTGGGCCTGCCGATGAGCTTTCACCAGAATGTGGCGGGCCAGATCCACGAGATCGAGCGCGCCGGCCTGTGGGGGGCGGACATGCTGCCGGTGCACTGCAATCCCGCGCTGGAGTCGGAGTTGGAAGTACTGGCGGGTCACGGGTGCGGGATTTCTTTCACGCCGGAGAGCGAAGTCGGCGATGGGCGCTCGACGCGCGTGATTGCGCGTTCGCACCGTCTGGGCGTGACGCCGAGTCTCGGGATTGATGTGCCGTCCCGTGTGGCGCTTGACCTCTTCTCCCAGATGCGAATCACGTTCTGGCTCATGCGCAACGAGGAGGCCGAGGCGGAACGCAACGCCGGTCGTTGGCCGCTCACGCGCTATCCGGGCGTGCCGTTCATCCAGCCGCGCCATCTTCTGGAATACGTGACCGTCAACGCGGCACGCGCCATCGGCTGCGGCGACCAGTTGGGCCGCGTGGCCCCCGGCTGCATCGCCGATGTGTTGATGCTGCGCGCGGGTGCCTACAGCCCTTCGCTGGGCGATCCCGCTGCCCACGTGGTGCTGCAGGCCAGCATCGCCGACGTCGACACGGTGATCGTCGGAGGCGAGATTTCCAAACGCGCCGGCCGGCTGACCCATGTCGACCGCGCCGATGCCATCACCGCGTCGAAGCGCATGCGCGAACGACTGTTTTCCTGATAAGACCGAAAGAGCTTCATGTCCCGATTGCTGATCAAGAACGCCAACATCCTCTCCATGGACGCCTCCGTTGGCGACTTCGACGACGCCGACATCCTGATCGAGAACGACAAGATCGTCGCGGTCGGCCCGAACCTGGACGCGGGCGATGCCGAAGTCGTCGACGGCCGCGGGCGCATCGTCATGCCCGGCTTCGTCAATGCGCACATCCACACCTGGGAGTACCAGCTGCGTGGCATTGGTGCTGACTGGGTCAGCAGCCGCGACTATCACGCCAACATGCACAAGAGGCTCGCGCTGCACTACGAAACGCGCGACGTCTACCTGGGCAACCTTTTGGGCTCCCTGAACCAGCTGCGCAACGGCACCACGACCATCGTGGACTGGTGCCACATCCTGCGGGACGCGGAGATGACCGACACGGCGGTGGATGCACTGGAAGAGTCCGGCATCCGCGCCGTCTTCGCACGCGGCACCGTCAAGCCCCCCGAGCGCCCGAACGAAGTGCCGTACCACAAGAAGCCGTTTCCGCGCGAGGAGATCGAGCGCCTGCGCAAAGGCCGCTTCGCCTCCGACGACCGGCTCGTGACACTGGCCATGGCCATCCTGGGCCCTGACTGGGGCGAGTACGAC
>SEGS01000133.1 GCA_004210915.1 Variovorax sp.
GCGCCCGCTTTCGATGTGCTGCGCTATGCCGGCGCGGCCTACCTCGTGTGGCTCGCATGGCAAGCCTGGCGCGCGGGCGATTCCATCGCGGGCGCCCCTGCCACGGCGGACGGCTTCGGTCGCATCGTGCGCCGCGCCTGGCTCAACAACCTCGTCAACCCGAAGGCGCTGCTTTTCTTCATGGTCTTCCTACCGCAGTTCGTCGACCCGGCGCGCGGCCCCGTCGCGCTGCAGCTGGTGCTGCTCGGCGTGCTGCTGTCGCTCGCGGCGCTGGTGTTCAACACGGCGCTCGGCGCCTGCAGCGGCCAGATCGGCCGCTGGCTGCAACGACGCCCGGGCGCTGCGCGCTGGCAGCAGCGCACGCTGGCCGTCGTCATGCTGGCGCTCGCCGCGCGGCTGTTGCTGTTCGACCGGCCCGCCGCGCGCTGAGACCAGGGCCACCATGTCTTTTCACCTGCGCATCGCGCGGCCCTCGACCGATCTGGCGCGCAGCGTCAAGATGTACTGCGAGGGCCTGCAGTTCCGGTTGCTCGGCGAGTTCAAGAACCATCAAGGCTTCGACGGCGTGATGTTGGGCAACGTGGGCGCGGGCTACCACCTGGAATTCACAAGCTGCCCATCGGCACCCGTCCAGCCCTCGTCGACCCCGGAAGACCTGCTCGTTTTCTACGTGCCGGAGCAGAGGCCATGGGAGGCTGCATGTCAGCGCATGACGCAGGCTGGTTTTCGCGAGGTCATCGCGCACAACCCGTACTGGCGCCTGAAGGGCCAAAGCTTTGAGGATGCGGACGGGTACCGCGTCGTGCTGCAGAACGATGGGTGGGACAGCTACCCCACCCCCGCTTAACCAAGGAACAACATGCTCAACATCTGGGGCCGCATCAGTTCGATCAACGTGCGCAAGGTGGTCTGGTGCGCGCAGGAACTCGGGCTCGACTTCCAGCGCACCGAGGCCGGCGGCAAATTCGGCGTGGTGCAGACGCCCGAGTACCTGGCACTGAATCCGAACGCGATGGTGCCGGTGATCGACGACGGCGAGGGCGCGGAGCGCGTGGTGCTCTGGGAGTCGAACGTGATCGTGCGCTACCTGTGCGCCCGGCATTCGCACGGCAAGCTTTACCCGATCGATCTGCCCGCGCGCTTCGACGCCGAGCGCTGGATGGACTGGCAGCAGACCACGATGAACAAGGCCAGCGGTGGCGCGTTCGTGCAGTGGGTGCGCGTGCCCGCGGCCGAGCGCAACGACGCGGCCATCGCCGCCTCGGTGCATGCCACCGAGCCCCTGTTCGCGCTGCTCGACGCGCACCTGGCGACGCGCCCTTTCCTGTGCGGCGATCAGTTCACGATGGCCGACATTCCGCTGGGCTGCGAGGCGCACCGTTGGTTCGGTCTGCCGGCCACCGAATACACGCGGCCCGCCTGGCCAAACGTCGAGCGCTGGTTTGCCGACCTCAAGGCTCGCGCGGGTGCGCGCGGCGTGCTGGATCTGGCGCTGGAATGACGCCCGGGGCAGAACCGACTTCTTCCGAGCAGCCTGAGCCTGGGCGCGCTCACGCCGACGGCGTGCTCTGCTCCGCGACTGTCCCCCGGCCTGCGGCCTCCTCCTTGATGTCGCTGCGCGGAGCACACCATCCTCGCGAGCCGGACGCGCAGTGGTGGATCGAAAGCGATCGCGCCGCGGGTCCCGTGCCGAGGGCACCGGGTGCCTCCCGCAGCGACATCAAGGAGGAGCGAAGCGGGGGACAGTCGCGGAGGGAGGTACGCGGCGGCCTTGGCGCGCGCCCCTGCACGCAATCCGCTGACCCCCCTCCTTGAACCACTCCCGAACAGCACCCCAGGCGCACACAGAGACCCAACATGAAAACCCGCCCCTTCAAGCAAGTCGACGTCTTCACCGCCGTGCCGTACCGCGGCAACCCGCTCGCCGTGGTGCTCGATGGCACCGACCTCGACGACGCCGCGATGCAGCGCTTCGCGCGCTGGACCAACCTCTCCGAAACCACCTTCGTGCTGCCACCCACCGAGCCCACAGCCGACTACCGCGTGCGCATCTTCACGCCCGGTGGCGAACTGCCTTTCGCCGGCCATCCGACGCTCGGCACTTGCCACGCGTGGCTGCAAGCCGGTGGCCAACCGAAGACGGCAGGCCGCGTGGTGCAGCAATGCGCGGCGGGGTTGATCCCGATCCGCATCGACGGCGGTCAACCCGCCTTCGCCGCGCCACCGCT
>SEGS01000100.1 GCA_004210915.1 Variovorax sp.
GGCAGCGAAGGCACGCTCGGCGTCATCACCGAGATCACGCTGCGCATCTACCCGCTGCCCGAAGCCGTGTCGGCCGCGATCTGCTCCTTCCCGAGCATCGAGGCCGCGGTGCGCACCACCATCGAGATCATCCAGCTGGGCGTGCCGATCGCGCGAGTCGAGTTGATCGACGTGAACACGGTGCGCATGGTCAACGCCTACGCCAAGCTCGGCCTGCGCGAAGAGCCGATGCTGTTGATGGAATTCCACGGCTCGCCCGCGGGCGTGAAGGAGCAGGCCGAGACGGTGCAGGAACTGGCCAGCGGCCACGGCGGCAACGCCTTCGAATGGGCCAGCACGCCGGAAGAGCGCACGCGCCTGTGGACCGCGCGGCACAACAGCTATTTCGCGGCCATCCAGTCGCGCCCCGGCTGCCGCGCGATCAGCACCGACACCTGCGTGCCGATCTCGCGGCTGGCCGACTGCCTGCTCGAATCGGTGGCCGAGGCCGATGCCAGCGGCATCCCCTACTTCCTGGTGGGTCACGTGGGCGATGGCAACTTCCACTTCGGTTACCTGATCGATCCTGCGCTGCCCGAAGAGCGCGTGCGGGCCGAGGCCCTGAACCACGCGCTGGTGTCGCGCGCGATCGCGCTGGAAGGCACCTGCAGTGGCGAGCATGGGATCGGGCTGCACAAGATGGACTTCCTGGTCACCGAGGCCGGCGCTGGCGCAATCGACATGATGCGCACCATCAAGCAGGCGCTCGACCCCAAGAACATCATGAATCCCGGGAAGATCTTTCGCTGACCTGCAAGCGGCGCGGACGGCCTGGGGCCAGCGACCCCGCATCCGCCCGCGACCCGGAGCGAACCGCGCCTTGCAATTGAAAAAGCCCCGCGGTGCGGGGCTTTTTTACGGGGGCGTGCGCCGTTTACTTCCTGCGGCGTGCGGGCGCCCGCTCGGCCGGCACGGAGGTTTGCGACGGTGCCGCGCCGCCGTCCACGCCCAGCCGTCCACCACCGCCCAGGCCCTGCCCGCGCACGGTCTGCGCCTTGTAGTTGCGCAGTGACATGACGAGCTGGTTGTACGAGTCCATGAAGGCCGCCGCGATCACCTTGCCCTGCGGCGTGCGCGAGTAGCCGCCGATACCGCCCGCGGCCGAGCCGCCAATGCCGCCCAGGAAGCCACCGAAATCGGTCTTGGAGGCGCTGCCTTCGGACACGCCCACCTGCACGCCCGATCGGTTGTCGATCAGCGTGAGCATGGTGCTCGCTTCCTTGGTTTGCAACGAACCGCCGATGCTCGCCAGCGCACGGCCGCGGCCGCCACCCACCAGACCGCCGAGCGCGGCGCCCATGCCGCCCGCATCGCTGTTGCTGAAGACGATCTCGGGCGAGATGCCGTAGTCCGAGGCGACCATCTGGCCACGACCGAAATTGCTGCCCTGGCGCATTTCGCCCGATTGCATGAGCGCGCGTTCGCGGTTCATCGCGTTCATGCCGGCGGCGCCGCGCTCGACCACGACGAAGCAGTTCGATTGCTGGATCAGCAGGCGCAGCAGCGTCGAGGTCGGTGGCAGGCGGTATTCCCCCGTGAGGATGGTGTACCAGCCAGCCGACTGGTTTTCGATCAGCGAGACGGTGCCCAGCGGCGACTCGCAGCGCTCGAGTTGGCTGCTGCCATTGGTCGACGCCGAACCGGCGGCGCTGCCGGTGGCCATGGTCTTGGCCGACTGGCTGCCCATCTGCATGTCGGTGGTCTGACACCCGGTCAGCAACAGGGCGCCGACGGCGACGGCGGCAAGCGAAAACTTGGTGGTGCGCATGGGACTCTCCCTCAAGGGTCAGTAAAAGTAACCGGCGAGCATAAGCGCAAATCAGGCGTTCGGGCAGCCGCCGAAAGTGATTGGGCTGTGAACTATGCCATCCGGCGGATGCGTTCGATCAGGCCGTTGAGCGCGTCGATCGAACCGAAGTGAATCGCCAGCTCGCCGCTCTCTTCGATGCGGCCGCCGCGCTTGCTTCGCTTCTTGATGCGGACCTCGACCTCGGCCGTCAGCAGGTCGGCGAGTTCTTCTTCGACACGCTCCAGATCGCGTGACTTGCCGCCGGCCTGCCCGCGCCGCGGTGATGGCGTGAGGCTGAATTCGGCCGCCAGTTTCTTGACCAGCGCCTCGGCCTCACGCACCGACATCTTTTTCGCTGCGATCTGATTGGCGGCGGTGATTTGCGTCGCCCTGTCGAGCGCGAGCAGTGCGCGCGCATGGCCCATGTCGATGTCGCCGGCCATCAGCATGGCCTGCGCCGGCTCGGCCAAATTGAGGAGCCGCAGCAGGTTGCTGGCGGCACTGCGAGAACGGCCGACCGCCTGCGCCGCCAGTTCGTGAGTGAGCCCAAACTCTGCGACCAAGCGTTGCAGGCCTTGCGCCTCTTCCAGCGGGTTCAGGTCTTCGCGCTGGATGTTTTCGATGAGCGACATCGCCGCTGCGGCCTCGTTCGGCACGTCGCGCACGAGCACCGGCACGGTGTCGAGCCCCGCCAGGCGGGCCGCGCGGAAGCGGCGCTCGCCCGCGATGATTTCGAATTCGGCATTCTTGGCAGCGGCCGAATCGGCATCGAGCCGGCGCACCAGGATCGGCTGCATGATGCCCTGCACCTTGATGCTCTCGGCCAGCTCGTACAGCGCGCCCTCGTCCATGCGGGTGCGGGGCTGATAGACGCCGGCCACCATCTGGTCGAGTTTCAGCGTGGTCGGTTGCGCGGCAGGCGCGTTGTCGTCCGTCGCCGCACTGTCGGGGCCGTTGAAGGTCGGGCCCAACAATGCTTCGAGTCCGCGGCCGAGGCCCTTGGGCTTTTTGGTTGCCATGTGTTTCTCAATCTTGCAGGAGGTCGGTCAGGTACCGGCGGCCTTCGGGCCAGTCGCCGAGGCCGGATTCGCTGTTGAGGTGGCCGCGCGGGCCGGCGTCGACGAAAGCCGCGCCCCAGTCGGCGGCCAGCTGGCGCGAGCGCCCGGCAGCGCAATACGGGTCGTCAGTCGCGCCGATGAGCATCGACGGGAACGGCAGGCGCTGGCGCACGATGGGCGCCCAGCCGGGAATCATCTGGCGCAGATCGTCGCGCTCCAGATCGCCCGGCGCCACCAGCAACGCCGCCCGCACCTTGGCGGTGTTTTGCGAGTGCGCAGCCCAAGCGGCCGCCAGGATGCAGCCCAGGCTGTGCGCAACCAGTGCAACCGTCCCGGGCGCGGCCAGCACTTCTTCTTCGAGCCGCGCCGACCAGTCGCCGCGGCGCGGGCGCATCCATTCGTGCTGCTCGACGCGCAGGTCGCCGTGCAAGCGCTCCCAACGGCTCTGCCAATGGTCGGCGTCGCTGTTTTGCCAGCCTGGCAGCAGCAGGATGCGGGTCGGGGGCATGGCGCTCGCGCTCACGGCTCGGGATTCAAGGGGGCGATGCCGGCGGCGCGCGTGGTTCTACGCACCACGCTCGCTCGCGGGCGCGCTTGCCGCGGGCAAAGCGGGCTCAGCCAAAGGCGCCTCGGGCACCGGCTCGGCCACAGCCGTCGGCGCGAAGGCGCTGGCCGGCGGCATCTTCTCGACCAGCTCCTTGGCAAAGGCGACGAAGGCCTGGCTGCCCTTGGCGGCGGGGTCGAAAACCACGCCCGGCAGCCCGTAGCTCGGCGCTTCGGCCAGCCGCACGTTGCGCGGGATGACCGTGTCGAACACCTTGTCGCCGAAGTGGCCCTTGAGCTGCTCGCTCACCTGCTGCTGCAGGGTGATGCGCGGATCGAACATCACGCGCAGCAAGCCGATGATCTGCAGGTTCTTGTTGAGGTTGGCGTGCACCTGCTTGATGGTGTTGACCAAATCGGTGAGCCCTTCGAGCGCGAAGTATTCGCACTGCATCGGCACGATCACGCCGTGCGCCGCGCACAGGCCGTTGAGCGTGAGCAGGCTCAGGCTCGGCGGGCAATCGATCAGCACCAAGTCGTATTCGGCGCCCACCGCGGCCAAGGCCGTGCGCAGGCGCTTCTCGCGCCGATCGAGCGCGACCATCTCGACCTCGGCGCCCGCCAGTTCGCGGTTGGCACCGAGCACGTCGTAGCTGCATCCCCCGGCGATCAGCTTCTCGGACTTCACGCGTGCCTCGGCGATGGAGGCGGATTCCAGCAGCACGTCGTAGATCGTCAGTTCGAGCTGCCGCTTGTCGATGCCCGAGCCCATGGTCGCGTTGCCTTGGGGGTCGAGGTCGATCATCAGCACGCGCTGGCCGACCTTGGCCAGCCCAGCCGCCAGATTGACCGTCGTCGTGGTCTTGCCCACGCCGCCCTTCTGGTTGGCAACGCAGAAAATCTTGGCCATGGTCAGCTCCCCTTTCCGGCGAGCACTGCCCTGGTGCGATGTTGGCGTGTCATTTGGAGATCGCCAGTTTGATGCCGAAGGCGATCAAGAACACCCCGGCCAGCCTTTCGAGCGCGGTCGAGATACGCGGGTTGGCGCGCATCCGTTCGGCCAGAAAGTGGGTAAGCAGCGTGGCGGTCAGGCCATAGGCAAAGGTCAACACCGCGATGGTGGCGGCCATCACACCGAAGGTCGTCAGGCCCTGATGGCGCACCGGGTCGACGAAAAGCGGGAAGAAGGCCATGTAAAACACGATCGCCTTGGGGTTGAGCAGCGTGATCATCAACGCCTGCTGGAAGTACTGCCGGGGGCGGATGTTGAGGATGGGAGCAGCGCCGGGTTTGGCCGTGAGCATGCGGAACCCGAGCCAGGCTAGATACGCTGCCCCGATCCACTGGACTGCGCTGAATGCAGTCGGGTACGCGGCCAGCAGCGCAGCGACGCCCGCCACCGCGGCCCACATCAGCACCTGATCGCCCGCGATGAGGCCAAAGGTCGCCGCGAGGCCACCGCGGATGCCACCCTTCCCGGTCGAGGTGATCAAGGCCAGATTGCCGGGGCCGGGGATCATCAGGAAGACGACGATGGCGGCGACGAACGCGCCGTAGTCTGCGATGCCAAACATGGAAAGTGCCTCGGTGAAAGAGCGTCGAGTCTAAGCGAGGCGCCCTTGCCCACCGAACCCCTTCGCAGTCTTTGCGTCAGGCAGCCGCTTTTCGCGCCCAAACGATGCAGCGTTCGGCATCCAGGCCGGGCACCGTGCACTGTTCCACGTGAAACACCTCGGCCCCGGTTGGCAGTTCCGCCATCTCCTCGGTCGGTACCTTGCCCTTCATGGCCAGCCAGACGCCATTTGGCGCAAGCAGGTGTTGCGAACCCTGAAAGAAATCCGCGAGGGTAGCAAAGGCGCGCGAACTGATCACGTCGTAGCTGCCGGGCAAGGTCTCGACGCGGGCATGCAGGCCGCGCAGATTGGGCAGCTTGAGTTCGGCCGCCACCTGCTGCACGAAAGCGGCTTTCTTTGCGACCGCGTCCAGGCACACCACATCGATGTCGCTGCGCAGCATGGCAATCACCGCGCCGGGCAAGCCAGCGCCCGAGCCCACGTCGAGGAGCCGGGTGCGCGTCCCACCGGACGGCCGCTCACGGGCAAGCGGCCCGATGACGGCGAGACTGTCGAGCAGATGGTGGGTCAACACGCTGGCCGGATCGCGCAGCGCCGTGAGGTTGTAGACCTTGTTCCATTTCAGGATCAGCGCGCCATACGTTAGCAGCCGAGCGGCTTGGTGATCGTCGAGCGTGACGCCCATTGCCGCTGCGCCCGCGGGCAGCGACGCGCCATGCTCCCCTGCTCCGCCGCTCATGAGATCGAGGGTGAAGGCCGCGCTTCGACAACCAGTTCCGCGTTGGCCGCAACGTCGCTTCCGCCAGCACTGACAGCGCCGCCTTCAGCCGCGAACGCCCGATGCCCGCTCTTGCGCAAATGAACCAGCAGCAAGGAAATGGCCGCGGGCGTCACACCAGAGATCCGCGAAGCCAAGCCCAGCGTCTCAGGGCGATGGCGGGTCAGCTTTTGCCGAACCTCGAAGCTCAACGCCGGAACCTGGCCGTAATCGAAATCGGCCGGCAGCTTGAGCTGCTCGAAATGGGCGGCGCGTTCGACCTCGTCATGCTGGCGCGTGATGTAGCCCGAGTACTTGGCCGAGATTTCGATCTGCTCGATCTCCGCCTCCGCCAGCAACGTGCCGGCCGCGTATTTGCCACCGTCCAGGCTCATCAAACGCTCGTAGTTCACGTCCGGCCGCCGTAACAGATCGGCCAGGTTGTACTCATGCTCGATGGCTTTGCCGAGCACGCGCTCCGATTCCGCGGCCGGCAGGTTGCGCGGATTCACCCAGATCGAACGCAGCCGTTCTGTTTCACGTGAAACAGCATCGCGCTTGCGGCTGAACGCATCCCAGCGCGCGTCGTCCACCAGCCCCATGCGCCGCCCTGCTTCGGTCAGGCGCATATCGGCGTTGTCTTCGCGGAGCTGAAGCCGGAACTCGGCGCGGCTGGTGAACATGCGATAGGGCTCGGTCACGCCCTTCGTGATCAGGTCGTCGACCAGCACACCCAGATACGCTTCGTCGCGGCGCGGCAACCACGCGGCTTCGCCGCGGCATTGCAGTGCGGCGTTGATGCCGGCGAAAAGGCCCTGCGCGGCCGCCTCTTCGTAGCCGGTGGTGCCGTTGATCTGTCCTGCGAAGAACAGGCCCTGAATGGCGCGCGTCTCGAAGCTGCTCTTGAGTTCGCGCGGATCGAAGTAGTCGTACTCGATCGCATAGCCGGGCCGCACGATGTGCGCGTTTTCCAAGCCCTTCATCGAGCGCACCAGCTGGTACTGGATGTCGAAGGGCAAGCTCGTGGAAATCCCGTTCGGGTAGTACTCGTGGGTCGTCAGCCCTTCGGGCTCCAGAAAGATCTGGTGGCTGTCCTTGTCGGCGAAGCGGTTGACCTTGTCTTCGACGCTTGGGCAGTAGCGCGGGCCGACGCCATCGATCTTCCCCATGAACATGGGGCTGCGGTCGAAGCCCGAGCGAATGATCTCGTGCGTGTGCTCGTTGGTGTGCGTCACCCAGCAGGCCATCTGCTGCGGATGCATGTCGGTGCGGCCCATGAAGCTGAACACCGGCATCGGCCCCGCGCCGCCGGGCATGCCGTCGCCCGGCTGCTCGGCGCATTGCGAGAAGTCGATGCTGCGCCCGTCGAGCCGCGGCGGCGTGCCCGTCTTCAAGCGACCCTGCGGCAGCTTGAGTTCCTTGAGCCGGGCCGACAGGCTGATCGCGGGCGGGTCGCCCGCCCTCCCCGCCTGGTAGTTATCGAGCCCGACGTGGATGCGCCCGTCCAGGAAAGTGCCCGCCGTCAGAACCACCGTGCGCGCACGGAAGCGAATGCCCACCTGCGTGACAGCACCCACCACGCGGTCACCTTCGATCATCAGGTCATCAACCGCTTGCTGGAACAGGCTGAGGTTCGGCTGGTTTTCAAGCCGGTGGCGGATGGCCGCCTTGTAGAGCACACGATCGGCCTGCGCGCGGGTGGCGCGAACCGCCGGGCCCTTGCTCGAATTGAGGATCCGGAATTGGATCCCCGCTTCGTCGGTGGCGATCGCCATCGCGCCACCCAGCGCATCGACTTCCTTCACCAGATGCCCTTTGCCGATGCCGCCGATCGACGGATTGCAGCTCATCTGGCCCAGCGTCTCGATGTTGTGGGACAGGAGCAGCGTGCGCGCGCCCATTCGCGCGGAGGCCAGCGCGGCTTCGGTGCCGGCGTGGCCGCCGCCGACGACGATCACATCGAATTCTTCGGGGTACAGCATGGGGTGGGCGCACGGTCGCGTGCGCTGCGCAAAAGGGGGCCGTGATTTTAAGCGGCGCACCTCTGGCATGGCGCTGGCAGGGTTTGTGGGCGTGGTGTTCGGCCCACATGCCAAAACCGCACCCGCTCTGATTCTGTCGCTATCTTTTTGATAGCGCCCAGAAACTCAGTCAGCCTGCAAGGCTCGCGCCGAGTCCTGGCCGGCATCCGACGGATCGCGCGCCGGTTTCACCGGCACCGGCTTTTCGATGCCGATGAGCGCCCCGGTCGCTAGCGGCTGCACCGGCGGCGTGAGCCGACCGTCCTGCACTTCGCGCACCGTCAATTGCTTTTGCGTCATGCGGACGGCGCCGAAGATGGTGCAGAACGCCACGTCCTTCGCGTCGCGCCCGGTGCCCACGCGCACGATGCGGTCGACCGGCGCCATGCGCGTTGCGTCGAACAGCACCCACTGACCGCCGAGATAAGCCTCGAACACCGCATGAAAGTCCTGCGGCGGTTCATCAAAAAACACGTATCCCACGACCAGTCGGGCCGGAATGTTCAAGGCACGGCAGAAGGTAATGCCCAGATGCGCGAAGTCGCGGCACACGCCGGCGCGCTGCACGAACACCTCGCGCGCCGTCGTGGTCGAGTCGGTCGTGCCCGGCTGATAGGTGATGCTGTCGTGAATCCAGTCGACGATGGCCTGCACGCGGCCGATTCCAGGTGGCAAGTCGCCGAAAAGCTGCTGCGCCGCACGCGACATCAGGTCGGACTCGCAGTAGCGGGTAGGCATCAGGTAGTGCAGCACCTCGTCAGGCACCTGATTGACGGGCACTTCCGGCAGATCCGTCGGCACCTTCACCTGGCCGCGCTGCACGCTCGCCCGGTAGCGGATCTTAAGCGGGCCCGGCTTCGCGTCGAAGCGGATGAACCGGTTGCCGCTGCTATCGTCGCAGAACACGCGCACCTGGGTCGCCGGTTCGATCACCAGTTCCTCGCTTTCGAGCGCCTGTGCACCAGCACGCGCAGCCTCGATGTTCAGCAACAGGTGGGCCGGTGCAGCGACTTCGTAGTCGAGCACCGTTTCAATGTGAGACAGATGCATGGTTGATTCAATTGCAACGGCCTCACGGCCGCAGCGTCAGTCGATTACTTTTTTCACGGCCCCGACGCCCAGTGCAGCAAGCACAAGAAAGATCACGGCCAACACCAGGAACAGCCCGAAGAGCACCTTGGCAATGCCGGCTGCACCTGCAGCCACGCCGCCGAAGCCGAGCGCGCCGGCCACGAGCGAGACGATCGCAAAAATGATGGCGTACTTCAACATGGTTCTTCTCCTTCAACGCAGGCCCGTCCCGCGGTAAACAGAGCTTAAAAAACGGCTCTTCACCCTTCGGCAGTCGGCCAACGCGCGCACCCGTAGGACAAAAACGCGATCCGCGCAAAACCGCTAGCATCGACCGTCACCGGCGTCCGATGCCCCCGGTTTTGCCTTGCCGGAAGCGCATCGCGCCCCATCTCTCCTCTGTCTTTTTCCCTCTATTTCATTCACACGGAGCCTTCCATGAAGCTGTATTACTCGCCCGGCGCCTGTTCCCTGTCGCCCCACATCGCGTTGCACGAAGCCGGGATCGCCTTCGAACCCGTGCTGGCCAGCACCAAGTCCCACAAGCTCCAGGACGGCACCGACTACTACGGCATCAATCCGCTGGGCTACGTGCCTTTGCTCGAACTCGACGACGGCACCACGCTGCGCGAAGGCCCGGCCATCGTCCAGTACATCGCCGACCTGGCGCCGCTCAAGAACCTGGCGCCGGCCAACGGCACGCTGTCGCGCTACCGGCTGCAGGAGTGGCTGACCTTCATCGGCACCGAGATGCACAAGGGCTTCAGCCCGTTGTTCAATCCCGCGATGCCCGAGGAAGCCAAGACCATCGCACGCGACAAGCTCGCGTCGCGGTTCACCTGGCTCAATGGCCAGCTCGCCGACAAGCAGTTCCTGATGGGCGAGCATTTCGGCGTGGCCGATGGCTACCTGTTCACCGTGACCAACTGGGCCAAGCCCACGGGTGTGGACCTCTCGGCCTACCCGCACGTGCTGGCGTGGCATGCACGCGTCGGCGCGCGCCCCGCGGTGCAAGCAGCAATGAAGGCCGAAGGCCTGCTCAAGTGAGCGCACGCGCCATGCATACCCTCTTCGACCCCGTCACCGCTGGCGACCTGCAGCTGGCCAACCGCATCGTCATGGCGCCGCTGACGCGTAACCGCTCGCCCGACGCGATCCCGCGCGACTTGGCAGTGACCTACTACACCCAGCGCGCCACGGCCGGCCTGCTCATCACCGAAGCCACCGCCATCAGTCACCAGGGCCAGGGCTACGCCGACGTGCCGGGTCTCTACGGCACCGAGCAGCTCGATGCGTGGAAGCGCGTGACCGACTCCGTCGGCCATCACCGCCAAGACCAAGACGGTGTTGATCAAGGACGGCGTGCCGACCTTCGTCGAAACCTCGAAGCCGCGCGCACTGAAGGCCGAGGAACTGCCGGGCATCGTCCACACCTATGCGGCCGCGGCCCGCAACGCGGTGGAAACCGCGGGCTTCGATGGCGTCGAGATCCACGGCGCCAATGGCTACCTGCTGGACCAGTTCCTCAAGACCGGCAGCAACCAGCGCACCGACGACTACGGCGGCAGCATCGAGAATCGTGCGCGCCTGCTGCTCGAGGTGACACGCGCCGTGGCAGATGCCGTCGGCGGCGGCAAGACCGGCATCCGCCTGTCGCCGGTGACGCCCGCCAACGACGCGCACGACCCCGATCCGCAGCCGCTGTTCACCTACGTCATCAAGCAACTCGCGACGATGCATCTGGCGTACATCCACGTCATCGAAGGCGCCACGGGCGGCCCGCGCGACATCGCCGACCGGCCCTTCGACTACGAAGCACTCAAGGCCGCCTACCGCCAGGCCGGCGGCAAGGGCGCCTGGATGGTGAACAACGGCTACGACAAGCCACTGGCCGAGCAAGCCGTGAAGGAAGGCGACGACCTGGTCGCCTTCGGCAAGCCCTTCATCGCGAATCCCGACCTGGTGCGGCGCCTGCGCGAGAACGCGCCATGGAACGAGGTCGACAAGGCCACCATGTACGGCGGCGGCGCCAAGGGCTACACCGACTACCCGGCGCTGGGCTGAGCAGCCGCCAGGCCCATTTGCCAGAAGTCCGCCTCGAGCCGGGAGGCCTGGGCGAACAGAGCCACCAGCGCGTCGAAGCGCTGAGGCGTCATGCTGTGCGCGGCCAGCGTGTCGAGCTGCGCGCTGGCCGCGGCAGCAACCGCTTGGTACGGCGCGCCGGCGTATTCGGCAATCCATTCGCGGTAGGGATGGCCGCCCAGCGCCTCGATACCTTCGGGCGCGAGCCGGCGCGCGATCTGTGCATAGCCCAGCACGCAGGGCGACAGCGCCACATGCAGGTCCAGCAGGTCACCAGCCATGCCGGCGTCCAGCACGAAGCGCGTGTAGGCCACCGTGGCCATGTGCTCGGGCGTCGCTTCTAACTGCGCGGCCAAAAGGCCCCAACGCTCGCACAGACGCACATGGAGGTTCAGTTCCACATCCAGGATGGCCGACAAGCCCGCCTGCGCGCTGCGCATGTCGGCCAGCGTGCGGCTCTTGTAAACGGCCAGCGCATGCGCCCGCGCGAACTGGATCAGGAACAGATAGTCCTGCACCAGGTACTGCCTGAACGCCGCCGACGGCAAGGTGCCGGCGCCCATCTGGCGTACGAAGGGGTGGTTGACGTAGCTTTGCCAGTCGGACGCGGCCGCGGCCGCGGCCTGGAGCCGTTCGAACAGGGATTGATCAGCCGTCATGCACGCTTCGCAGACCGTTCGAACATCTCTCGCGTTTGAATCATGTAGACCGCTGCGCCGTCGGGTGTGTCGATGACACGCTGTTGTACGAAGCCCGCTTTCTCGTAGCACCGGATGGCGCGGTGATTGTGCGGGGCCGGGTCGGTCTGGATCAGGGTCACCGAAGGATCCTGCGTGAACAACTTTTCAACCAACGCGCGGACCAGTTGCGTTCCGAGACCCTGGTTCAACTGCGCCGCGTCGGCCAGCGATTGGTCGATCCCCCGGACGCCGGGGTCTGTTTCGTCTTCCCACCATCCATCGCCACTTCCAAGTGCAATGTACGACTGGGCATAGCCGATCGGTTCTTCTGCCAGCATGGCGATGTAGGGTGTGACGGCGTTTCTGGCCAAGGCGCCTGGCCGGTAGTCCGTCAACACTTCCTCCAGCGTCGGACGCGCCGCTTCACCGCCCCACCATTCGACGATGTGCGGTCGCTGCAGCCATTCGTACAGCATCGGTAGGTCGTGGTCGGTCATCTTGCGCAGGGTGACAACAGTGTTGCGATCGGACATGGGCATGATTTTCCCCAGTGCGATCATTCCCGTCCATCCGAAGAAAGTCCCCCGATGCGCCGCCTCGCCACTCCGCAAGATATCGACGTCGTGTTCGCCATCCACATGCACGAGGCCGTGGTGCCCTTTCTCACCTACGACCCGATGCCGCTCGACGATTTCCGGCCGGTGTACCAGACCCTCCTCGACACCGGCTGCTTCTACGTCTGGGAAATCGATGGCGAAGTGGTCGGCTTCTACAAGGCGGTGCGCTACCCGGGCAGGGTGCAGCATGTTGCCTGCCTCGGCACCTTGGCGGTCGATCCGCGACGGCATGGCGCAGGGATCGCACGCGCCATGATCGACGATGCCATCGCGCGGCTGAAGGCCGAGGGTGTGCTGCGCATCGAGCTCTTCGCCGAGGCCGACAACACCCGCGCACTGCGCTTCTATGCGCGCATGGGCTTCGTGCACGAAGGAACGCTGCGCAATTTCTACAAGCGCGCCAGCGACGCGCACTACGTCGACGAACACGTGCTGGCACTGCTGCTCGACTGAGGCCGTGTGAATGAACCTGCTGCGCGGCAGGGTCATGACATCCAGGGCTGGACATTGCCATGGTGGCAAGGTTCACACTGCATCTTTTCCACGAAAGGACATGCAATGAACCATCAATTCCAGGTCGCGGGCATGACCTGCGGCCACTGCGTCAAAGCCGTTCAACGCGCCGTGCAAACCCTGGATGCCCAGGCGCAGGTCACGGTGGATTTGCCGACCGGCCGGGTGGACGTCGACAGCATCCAGCCGCGCGAGGCCCTGGCGGTTGCCATCAAAGACGAAGGCTACGCAGTGCAATGAGCGCCCTGCCTGTCAACATGGGCGAAGCCGCGCGCCGTTCGGGCGTCTCGGCCCGCATGGTGCGCCACTACGAGGGGCTCGGCCTGCTGCCGCCCGTCTCGCGCACCGAGAGCGGCTACCGCCAGTACGGCGAGGCCGACATCCACACCCTTCGCTTCATCAAGCGATCGCGGGAGCTGGGCTTTTCGATGGAGGAGATCGCCGAGCTGGTCGGGCTCTGGCATGACCGGCAGCGCGCGAGCGCCAGCGTCAAGCGTGTGGCCCAGCGCCACCTGGCCGACCTGGATGCGCGGATCGCCGCCATGCAGGCCATGCGCAGCACCCTCGCCCACCTCGCGCACTGCTGCAAAGGCGATGCGCGACCCGATTGCCCGATCCTCGAAGACCTGGCTGGGCCGCTCGCGGTTCTCCCCACGAACACTGGGTAACTTTGTGGATAACTCAAGTGCTTTCTTGTAAGGCTGCCGCAAGCTGTTGATTCACAAAGGAAAACAACAGACTGCTTAAAAATTGTGCAGTGCACAAACCACACGGCGCGGCGTCTTCGCAGATTTGCATCCGCCTGTCAAAGGACAACTCTGGGGAACGTTCTGGCACAAGCAAGGGGTTATCCACAGACCGGCGCGACGGCGCCAAGTTGTTCCTTTGGCGGGTACATCCCGGACGCTGGGGTGCGCACAGTGGTCAACCCTGGCTAAGTACTTGATGCGCCTCGAAAAAGAGAGCCTGTCCACAGTGCGGGGCCACCTCTATCTACTACTACTAACTTAAATAAGAAGAAATAAGAAAGAAGACAGGGGCAGCGCCCGTGGCGAAAAAAATGCGGGGCCCCCGCTACGATGCCCCCATGCCGCCACCTCCCCGCATCCTGATCGCCGAAGACGAATCGGGCATCGCCGACACTCTGCAGTACGTGTTGCGCACCGACGGCTTCGAGCCGGTCTGGTGCGCGACGGCAGAAGCGGCCATCGCGGCGTTCACAGCGGCGCCACCGGCCCTGGCGATCCTCGATGTGGGGTTGCCTGACCTCAACGGTTTCGAGCTCTTCAAGCGTCTCCAGGCCATCACGCGGGCCACGTCCGG
>SEGS01000025.1 GCA_004210915.1 Variovorax sp.
CTACCCGCAATCGACCCGCCTGTTCGGCAAGGTCACGAACATCGCCGACTACGGCGCGTTCGTCGAACTCGAACCCGGCATCGAAGGCCTGGTGCACGTGTCTGAGATGGACTGGACCAACAAGAACATCGCGCCGAACAAGATCGTCTCGCTCGGCGACGAAGTCGAAGTCATGGTCCTGGAAATCGACGAAGACAAGCGCCGCATCAGCCTCGGCATGAAGCAGTGCAAGGCCAACCCGTGGCAGGAATTCGCGCAGAACACGAAGCGCGGCGACCGCGTCAAGGGCCCGATCAAGTCGATCACCGACTTCGGCGTGTTCGTGGGTCTGGCTGCCGGTATCGACGGCCTGGTTCACCTCTCGGACCTGTCTTGGAACGAAACCGGCGAAGCGGCCGTGCGCAACTTCAAGAAGGGCCAGGAAGTTGAGGCTCTGGTGCTGGCAGTCGACGTCGACCGCGAACGCATCAGCCTGGGCATCAAGCAACTGGACAGCGATCCGTTCACCACGTTCACGACCGTGAACGACAAGGGCCAGATCGTCACCGGCAAGGTCAAGACCGTGGACGCCAAGGGCGCCGAGATCGACTTGGGCGAAGACATCATCGGCTACCTGCGTGCTTCGGAAATCTCGCGCGACCGCGTCGAAGATGCCCGCAACGTGCTCAAGGAAGGCGACGAAGTCACGGCCGTGGTGGTGAATGTGGATCGCAAGACCCGCAACATCCAGCTGTCGATCAAGCAGAAGGACATGGTCGACGAACAAGGCGCCATGGCCAACCTGAGCCAGCAGTCGGCACGTGAAAACGCCGGCACCACCAGCCTGGGCGCCCTGCTGCGCGCCAAGCTGGACAACAACGACAGCAAGTAAGCTGTCGCGACAGGACAGGGCAGGCCGCGAGGCCGCCCTGTCTTTTTTTTCGACTTTCGATTGCCGCATCGCCCATGACCCGCTCCGACCTCGTCGAAGAACTTGCTGCCCGCTTCGCGCAGCTGACCCATCGCGACGCCGAATACGCCGTCAAGACCATTCTTGATGCAATGAGCGATGCCCTGGTGCGAGGCCACCGGATCGAGATTCGCGGCTTCGGCAGCTTTTCGGTGAACCGGCGTCCGCCGCGCGTGGGCCGCAATCCACGCTCCGGCGAAAGCGTCCAGATTCCCGAGAAGCGCGTCCCCCACTTCAAACCGGGGAAGGCGCTGCGTGAAGCCGTCGGCGCGAGCAAGGGCGATGGTGGCGATGCAGAACGCCGCGCCCCATGAGCGCAAAAGTAGAATCGTCCCGCCAACGGGACCGTTCATGAAATACATCCTGTGGCTGCTCAAGGCAGCCATTTTTTTTACCCTTTTCGCCTTCGCGCTGAACAACCAGCACGACGCGACTGTCTATTTCTTCTTCGGCACCTCGTGGCGCGCGCCGCTCGTGCTGGTGGTTCTCGCGGCCTTTGCGGGTGGGCTCGTGGTTGGCGCGCTGGGCATGTTGCCCGGTTGGTGGAAGCACCGCGTCGCCGCGCAGGGCCCCGCGGTGCGCCCCTCTTCCGTGCCCGCTGTGACGCCGGTCGCGACTGGCGGCACCGGCGCGCCCACGACGACCGATCTGCCCGCGGTTCGCCAAAATGGACTTTGATCCCAGCTGGCTGTTGATCGGCCTGCCGATCGCCTTCGTGCTCGGCTGGGTCGCATCACGCTTTGACCTGCGCCAGTTGCGGATGGAAAACCGCCAGGCACCCAAGGCCTACTTCCGCGGTCTCAACTTCCTGCTGAACGAGCAGCAGGACCAGGCCATCGATGCCTTCATCGAAGCCGTCCAGAACGATCCGGACACGCAGGAGCTGCACTTTGCGCTGGGCAACCTGTTCCGTCGCCGCGGCGAGTACCAGCGCGCCGTCCGTGTGCACGAGCATCTGCTGGGCCGCGGCGACCTCAGTCGCGCCGACCGCGACCGTGCCCAGCATGCATTGGCACAAGACTTCCTGCGCGCCGGCCTCTTGGACCGTGCCGAAGCGGCGCTGCAGAAGCTCGAAGGGACTCGCTACGAAAACGAAGCGCGGCTGTCGCTGCTCGCCATCTATGAACGTTCGCGCGAATGGACCCAGGCTGCCAGCGTGGCCCAGAAGCTCGACGAATCCGAGCAAGCCAGCTACAGCACCCGCCGCGCACACCACCTGTGCGAGCAGGCAGCCGAACAGGTGGCCGCCGGCGATCTGAATGCCGCTGCACGCATGCTCGAAGAGGCGGTCGCGCTCGCACCGCAGGCGCCGCGCCCGGCGATCGACACAGCCAACCTCCAATTGCGCAACGGCGATTCGGCGGCGGCCTACAACACCCTGGCGGCGCTCGCGGAGCAGGCGCCGCTGGCGCTGCCGCTCTACGCGGCAGCCCTTCAGCAAGCTGCCGTTGCATCGCACCGCGCGGGCGAGGCACTGGCCCTCTTGCAGCGGCGCTACGCCGAATCGCCGTCGATCGATGTGCTCGAAGCGGTGATCGCGCTGGGCGGCATGCCGATCTCGCCCGAAGCTGAATCCGCCGATGCCGGCATCGCCGCCCCCACTGCGACGCCCCGCGATGGCTACATCACCCATCTGGCGCATCAGCCGTCGCTGGTCGCCGCGTCCCGCTGGCTGGCTGGCGAAACCTTCGCCCGGGAGCAGTTTCATCCGCAGGTGCAACGTGCTCTCGATCAGGCCAGCCGTCCCTTGATGCGCTACCGGTGCGCCGCCTGCGGCTTCGAGGCACACCAGTACTTCTGGCATTGCCCGGGCTGCCAAGCCTGGGACAGCTACCCGCCGCGCCGCGTCGAAGAGCTCTGACCCGCGCACACCGGTGCGCGCCCCCTTGTTTCTGATAGTAGACGTTCCCCGCCCCTGACTTGTAAAAAGTGGATGGCGCAACCGCGCCACTGCTGTCACACAAAAATCAGGGAGTTCAGCATGCTGAAGAAGATCGCGGCCGCCTTGGCCGCCATGGTGTTTGCCACCGCCTCGCTCGCCGCGGTCGAGGCCAACAAGGGGAGCGCGGCCGATCTGGACGGACTTAAGGGCGTGGGCCCTGCCATGTCCAAGCGCATCCTCGACGCACGACAGACCGGTCCGTTCAAGGACTGGCCCGACTTCATGAGCCGGGTGAAAGGCGTCAAGGAAAAGACCGCGGAGAAGTTGTCTGCCGACGGGCTCACCATCAACGGAGAGAGTTTCAAGGCGACAGGCTCGGGCGAAGGCAAGAAGCCCGAGCCCAAGCCGACCACCGCGGCCAAGAGCAAGTAGGCCGCAAGACGCCTGTCTTTGGAAAGCCGCCTGCGGGCGGCTTTTTCACGCCCGGATGGCAGGGAAAGGCCTGAACGGTGGCCCGATATTTGCACGTATGCTGGCCTTCGCCTTTTTTCCTCGCTCTGGAGAATCCATGAATCAAAAACTCTGCGTTGCTCTCGCTGGTCTCGCTCTTGGCACCTCGTCGTGGGCCCAAACGAAATGGGACTTGCCTACGGCCTATCCGGCCGCCAACTTCCACACCGAGAACGTCAGCCAGTTCGCCAATGACGTGGACAAGGCCACGGCCGGCAAGCTCAAGATCACCGTGCATGCCAACGCTGCATTGTTCAAGGCGCCCGAGATCAAGCGTGCCGTGCAAGGCGGTCAGGCACAGATGGGCGAGATCCTGCTGGTCAACTACCAGAACGAATGGCAGATGTTCGGGGCGGACGGCATCCCCTTTCTGGCCGACAGCTACGACGCTGCCTGGAAGCTGTATCAGGCGCAGAAGCCGGCGCTCGACAAGAAACTCGCGGAGCAGGGAATGATGCTGCTCTACGCAGTGGCATGGCCCCCGCAAGGCATCTTCGTGAAGAAGACCATTTCCTCGGCGGCGGACTTGAAGGGCGTCAAGTGGCGCGCCTACAGCCCGGCAACCGGCCGCATCGGCGAACTCGTGGGTGCCCAGCCCGTCACCGTGCAGCAGACCGAGTTGTCCCAGGCCATGGCGACCGGCGTGATCGAGTCGTACATGTCGTCGGGTTCAACGGGCTACGACACCAAGACCTACGAGTACATCAAGAACTTCTACGACACGCAGGCCTGGCTTCCCAAGAACGGGGTCCTGGTGAACAAGAAGGCCTTCGACGCGCTCGACAAGCCGACACAGGATGCCTTGCTCAAAGCAGGCGCCGACGCAGAAAAGCGCGGCTGGGAAGTGTCCAAGAAGAAGAACCTCGAATATCTGGAGCTGCTGAAGAAGAACGGCATGACGGTCCATGTGCCTTCGGATCAACTCAAGGCCGACATGAAGAAGGTCGGCGAAACGATGCAAAAGGAATGGGTGGAGAAAGCCGGTCCTGAGGGACAGGCTGTGATCGACGCCTACAAGAAGATGTGACCGCGCCCAACGCTTCCCATGCGTAAGGCGCTGGATCTTCTCTACAACAGCGCCGCTGCACTTGCGGCGCTCTGCATGGCCGGTCTGCTGTTGATGGTGCTGCTGTCAATCGTGGGTCGACAACTCCACATCAACGTGCCTGGCCTCGATGCCTATGCAGGCTACCTGATGGCCGGTTGCGGCTTTCTGGCGCTGGCCCACACCCTCAAGCGCGGCGAGCACATCCGGGTGACGCTGGTGATGCAGAGTCTGCGCCCGACGGCGCGCCGGTGGCTGGAACGCTGGGCTGTCAGCGCCGCGGCGCTGCTGGCACTTCTGTTCGCGTACTACAGCGTGCGACTGGTGATGCAGTCCATCGAGTTCCATGACATCTCGACGGGCAATGACGCCACGCCGCTGTGGATACCGCAACTTGCGATGGCGGCGGGTGCGATTGTTTTTGCCATCGCCGCCATTGATGAAGTCGTGATCGAGTGGAAGGGCCGCGCCGAGCGCGCGCCGGACGCCGAGGCGGTGCGCTATGAATGATGTCGCTGTTGCCGGCCTGCTGATCCTGACGCTGTTCCTGATTCTGGGCAGCGGCGTATGGATCGGGCTGACGCTCTCCGGCGTCGCCTGGATCGCCATGCAATTGTTTTCCTCGCGGCCAGCCGGCGACGCGATGGCCGTCACGATCTGGGGTTCGGCCTCGGGTTGGACGCTCACCGCGCTGCCGCTCTTCCTGTGGATGGGCGAGATACTTTTCCGGACCCGCCTGTCCCAGGACATGTTCAAGGGCCTCGCCCCCTGGATGCAGAGCTTGCCCGGGCGCTTGCTGCACACCAACGTGGTCGGCTGTGCCGTGTTTGCAGCCGTCTCGGGTTCCAGCGCGGCCACCTGCGCCACCATCGGCAAGATGAGCCTGCCCGAACTGAAACGGCGCGGCTACCCGGACGACATGGTGATCGGCACCCTGGCCGGGGCCGGCACGCTGGGCCTGCTGATCCCGCCGTCGATCATCATGATCGTCTACGGGGTGAGTGCGGACGTGTCGATCTCCAAGCTGTTCATTGCGGGCATCCTGCCCGGCGTCCTGCTGGCGGCGCTCTTCTCGGGATACATCATGTTCTGGGCGCTTCGGCACCCCGATCAGGTCCCTCCAGCCGATATCCGGATGTCATTCGTGCAAAAGCTGCGCGCGTCGCTCTCGCTGATCCCCGTGGCGCTGTTGATCCTGTCGGTACTGGGATCGATCTATGCAGGCGTGGCGACGGCGACGGAAGCCGCCGCCGTCGGCGTCGTTGGCGCACTCGTGATCTCGGCCTCGCAGCGTTCACTGAGCTGGGCCAGTTTCAGAGACGCGATCATGGGCGCGACGCGGCTCTATTGCATGATGGCCCTGATCCTCGCCGGCGCTGCGTTTCTCACGCTCTCGATGGGGTACATCGGCCTGCCGCGGCATCTGGCGGAATGGATCGGTTCGCTCGGCTTGTCCAAGTTCCAACTGATCGTGATGCTGGCCGCGTTCTTCATCCTGCTCGGCTGCTTTCTCGATGGCATTTCCGTGGTGGTCCTCACCATGGGCGTCGTGATGCCGACAGTGATTGCCGCCGGCATCGACCCGATCTGGTTCGGCATCTTCATCGTGCTCGTGGTCGAAATGGCGCAGATCACACCGCCCGTGGGCTTCAACCTGTTTGTGCTCCAGGGCATGACAGGCAGAGATCTTCTGTACATCGCGCGCGTGACGCTGCCCATGTTCTTTCTCATGGTCGCTGCGATCCTGATCCTCTATTTCGTGCCCGGGCTGGTCACCTGGCTTCCGCAGCAGATGGCTCCCTGACGCACAGGGGATCTTGCTGATGCTGCTGCCCGCAATTGCCATCTGCGCCGGCGCCTCCGTCGGCGCGTTGGCACGCTGGCTCCTGACGCTCTGGCTGGGCGTCGGCGGTCTCCTGCCGTGGGGCACCCTGGCGGCCAACCTGATCGGCGGCTATCTGGTCGGCGTGGCGGTGGCTTGTTTGTCGCAGCGCCCGGACATCGACCCGGTCTGGCGGCTGGCCCTGGTCACGGGTTTTCTCGGTGGACTCACAACCTTTTCGACTTTCTCGGCCGAGGTGGTCGCCATGCTGATGGAGAGTCGACTACTGTTGGCCGTGGGCACCGCGATGCTGCACCTGGCCGGTTCGCTGGTCCTCACCTGGCTCGGTATCCGAAGCGTGCAGATCGCCTTCGCCTGATCGCGCGCGCCCGGCGCTCCACTGCTTGCGACGCGGCCAGTTCGCACCCAAAAACCTTCAGCGGCGCGGTGCTTGTGAACCGGGTCGCCGATGGGTCGACCGATAGAATCGACCGCAATGTCCCTGGTTTTTCTCGTCGCACTTCCCTTCATCGCCAGCGTTCTGGCGGCCCTGCTGCCATCGAACGCCCGCAACCGGGAGTCGACACTGGCAGGGCTGGTCGCGCTGGGCTGCGCGATACAGGCGGCGTGGCTGTTCCCCCAGGTGGCGGACGGCGGCGTGCTTCGGCATGAGATCGAGTGGCTCCCTTCATTGGGGCTGAATCTCGTCTTCCGGATGGACGGCTTTGCCTGGCTGTTCTGCATGCTGGTCCTGGGCATCGGCGCGCTGGTGGTGCTGTATGCGCGCTACTACATGTCGGCGTCCGACCCGGTCCCACGCTTCTTCGCTTTCTTCCTCGCGTTCATGGGCGCGATGATGGGCGTGGTGCTGTCGGGCAATCTGGTTCAGATGGTCCTGTTCTGGGAGCTGACCAGCCTCTTCTCGTTCCTCCTGATCGGCTATTGGCACCACCGGCGCGACGCGCGGCGCGGTGCGCGCATGGCCTTGACCGTGACCGGCGCCGGCGGCCTCTGCCTGCTGGGCGGCGTGCTGATGCTGGGTCGGATCACCGGCAGCTACGAGCTCGATGTAGTGTTGGCCTCGGGCGACCTGATCCGCGCTCACGCGCTCTACCCCGCCGCGCTGGTGCTGGTGCTGCTCGGCGCCTTCACCAAGAGCGCGCAGTTCCCCTTCCACTTCTGGCTGCCGCGCGCCATGGCCGCGCCGACGCCCGTCTCCGCGTACCTGCACTCGGCCACCATGGTGAAGCTGGGCGTGTTCCTCATGGCGCGCCTGTGGCCTGCGCTGTCGGGCACCGAAGAGTGGTTCTGGCTGGTCGGCGGTGCCGGCGCGATCACGCTGCTGCTCGGCGGTTTCGCCGCAATGTTCCAGCGCGACCTGAAAGCGCTGCTCGCGTACTCGACCATCTCGCACCTCGGGCTGATCACGCTGCTGCTCGGCCTCAACAGCCCGCTCGCCACGGTGGCCGCGGTCTTCCACATCATGAACCACGCGACCTTCAAGGCCTCGCTGTTCATGGCCGCCGGGATCATCGACCATGAGACCGGCACCCGCGACATCCGCAAGCTCAGCGGCCTGATGCGCCTGATGCCGATCACCGGCACGCTCGCGATCATCGCCAGCGCCTCGATGGCCGGCGTGCCGCTGCTCAACGGCTTTCTGTCGAAGGAAATGTTCTTCGCCGAGACGGTGTTCATCCAGTCCACGCCGTGGGTCGACCTGAGCCTGCCCATCATCGCGACCATCGCGGGCATCTTCAGCGTGGCCTACTCCGCGCGCTTCGTCTTCGATGTCTTCTTCGGCGCGCCGTGTGGACCGGACGTGCCCAAGCAGCCGCACGAGCCGCCCCACTGGATGCGCGTGCCGGTCGAATTGCTGGTGCTGATCTGCCTGGTCGTCGGCGTCATGCCGGCCTGGTCGGTGGGCGCGTTTCTCGCCGCGGCGGCTGCGCCTGTGGTGGGCGGCACGCTGCCGGTCTACAGCCTCGCGGTCTGGCACGGCTTCAACATGCCGCTGGTGATGAGCTTCGTGGCCCTGCTCGGCGGCGCGGCGCTGTACCTGGTCCAGCGGCGGCAGCGTGCCGGTGGCGGCCTCGAAGCGACGCCCCTGCTGCACCACTTCGATGGCCAGCGCATTTTCGAGAACCTGCTGGCCCGGCTCAGCGAACTGGGCCGCCGCAGCCGACGCACGCTCGGCACGCGGCGCATGCAGTCGCAGTTGCTGCTGCTCTTCGTGGTGGCCATCGCGGGCGGCGGTGCGGCGCTCTGGCAAACGCCCGCCGCACCCGGCGATCGTCCGCTCTTGCCGTTCTCGCCGATGCTCGCAATGACCTGGCTGATTGGCTGCGTCTGCGCGCTCGCGGCCGCCTGGCAAGCCAAGTTCCACCGGCTCGCCGCTGTCATGCTGGCCTCGGGCGCGGGTCTCGTGAGTTGCATCACCTACATCTGGTTCTCCGCGCCCGACCTGGCGCTCACGCAGTTGGTGGTGGAGGCCGTGACCACCGTGCTGATCCTGCTCGGACTGCGCTGGCTCCCCATGCGCAAGGCCCAGCCAGAACCGATGCGGGCGCGCTTGCGGCCCTGGGGCCGGCGCGGTCGCGACCTGGTGATCGCCGCGGCCGCCGGCGTGGGGATGACGTCGCTGTCCTGGGCGATCATGACCCGCTCGTTCCCGCAGAGCATGTCGCCCTTCTTCCTCGAACGCGCATTGCCGCAGGGTGGCGGCACCAACGTCGTGAACGTCATGCTGGTCGACTTCCGCGGCTTCGACACCTTTGGCGAGATCGTGGTGCTCGGCATCGTGGCGCTCACGGTGTATGCGCTGCTGCGGCGCTTCCGTCCCGCGATCGAATCGATGGCGTTGCCGGCCCAGCAACGGGCGCAGGTCGACGATGGCAGCAGCGACCTGCTGAACCCCCGCCGCGCCAAGGACACCGCCGTCGGCTACCTGATGGTGCCGGCCGTGCTGGTCCGTCTGCTATTGCCGCTGGCCGTGCTGGTATCGGTCTACTTCTTCATGCGCGGTCACAACCAGCCAGGCGGCGGCTTCGTTGCCGGCTTGGTGATGTCGGTCGCGCTGTTGCTGCAATTCATCGTTTCCGGCACCGAATGGGTGGAAGAGCATCTGCGCATCTATCCGCGGCGCTGGATCGCGGTCGGCATGCTGCTCGCGCTCGCCACCGGCGGCGGCTCCGTCCTGCTGGGCTACCCGTTCATGACGACGCACACCGCGCATTTCGACCTGCCGCTGCTCGGCACCATCCATGTGCCCAGCGCGCTGTTCTTCGATCTCGGCGTGTTCGCGCTCGTGCTCGGCTCGACCATGCTGATCCTCACCGGTCTGGCTCACCAATCGGTGCGCAGCCATCGCTGGGCCGACGAGCAGGCCGAGCGCGAAGCCGTTCGCCTGGCCGCCGAAGCGGAGGGCGCCGCCTGATGGAAATCGTCCTCGCCATCGCCATCGGCGTGCTGACCGGCTCGGCCGTCTACCTGATGCTTCGCCCGCGGACCTTCCAGGTGATCATGGGGCTGACGCTCATGTCCTATGCGGTGAATCTTTTCATCTTCACGATGGGCCGGCTGAAGGTCGACAGTGAACCGGTACTGGTGGCCGGGTTCACCGCGACGCTGGCCAACACCGCCGACCCGACGCCGCAGGCGCTTGCGCTCACCGCGATCGTGATCGGCTTTGCGATGACCGCGTTGTTTCTGGTCGTGATGCTCGCCTCGCGCGGCCTGACCGACACCGACCATGTGGATGGCGAAGAGCGCCAGGAGCAGCAGGAATGAACGAGTTCTTCGCATTCCTCGACCGGCTGCTCGAGTTCAGCATGCCGCACCTGATCGCCGTGCCGATCCTGGTGCCGATGCTCACCGCCGCGCTGATGCTGCTGCTGGGCGAGCAACGGCGCCGCACCAAGTCCGCGCTGAGCGTGGCATCCGGGCTGATCGGCCTGCTCGCCGCACTCGCTTTGCTGCGCTGGGTCAACGCGGTGGACACCGGCAATGGACCGGGCTCGATCGGCGTCTATCTGGCGGGCAACTGGCGCGCGCCCTTTGGCATCGTGCTGGTGGCTGACCGGCTCTCGACGCTGATGGTCGCGCTCACGGCTGTGGTGGCGTTCGCCGCGTCGATCTATTCGACGGCCCGGTGGGACCGCGCCGGCGTGCACTTCCATCCGCTGCTACAGCTTCAGCTGATGGGCCTCAACGGCGCCTTCCTGACGGGCGACCTGTTCAACCTCTTCGTGTTCTTCGAAGTCATGCTGGCTGCGTCGTACGGCCTGCTGCTGCATGGCTCGGGGCGTCTGCGCGTACAGGCGGGTCTTCACTACATCGCCATCAACCTGGCGGCGTCCTCGCTGTTCCTGGTCGGCGCCGCCATGCTCTACGGCGTGACTGGCACGCTGAACATGGCCGATCTGGGCATGCGCATTGCCCAACTGGACGCCGGTGACCGCGGCTTGGTGCATGCGGCGGCGGCCATCCTTGCGACGGCCTTCTTTGCGAAAGCCGGGGCCTGGCCGCTCAATTTCTGGTTGGTGCCGGCCTACAGCGCAGCCGTCTCGCCGGTGGGTGCCGTCTTTGCGTTGCTGACCAAGCTGGGCATCTACACGCTGCTGCGCCTGTGGACGGTGCTGTTCGCGCCTGACACCGGCGATTCGGCGCAGTTCGGACAAGCCGTGTTGACCGGCATGGGCCTCGCCACGCTCACCGTGGCTGCCCTGGGCATCGTCGGGACGCAGCGGCTGTCGAACCTCGCGGGCTTCAGCGTGCTGATCTCCGCCGGCACCTTGCTCACGGCCATCGGCATCGGGCAGTCGGCGGTCTGGGGTGGCGCGCTCTTCTACCTGCTGTCATCGACGCTGGCTGCCAGCGCCTTCTTTCTTCTGACCGACATGATCGAGCGCTGGCGCAACGCCGGCTCGAGCGTGGCGCCGCATGAGCGGGCCGGCAACGCGCCGTTCCTCTCGGAAGACCTGCAGCGGCAGGACGACGTGAACCTCGACGACGACGCCGAAGCCCTGTACGGCCGCGCCATCCCCGCGGGCGTGGCCTTTCTCGGCCTGTGCTTCGTCGGCTGTACGCTGCTGCTGGCGGGCCTGCCCCCGCTGTCCGGTTTCATCGGCAAGTTCGCAATGCTGGCCGGGTTGCTCGGCGGCGACGAGGTGACGCCGGCAGCCTGGGCCTTCATGGCACTGCTGATCGGCTCGGGCTTCCTGTCGTTGATCGCGCTGAGCCGTACCGGCATCCGCCACTTCTGGACGCAGCCGCATGCCACCCTGCCCTCGCTGCCCGCCCTCGAAGTGCTGCCGGTGGCGGCGCTGCTGGCGGCTTGCGCGGCTTTGACGTTCGCAGCCGGCCCCGTCATGCAGCATGCAGAAGCGACGGCCGAAGGCCTGCGCTCGCCTGCGGCCTATCGCGCCGCGGTAATGGGGGCGATGGAATTGCCCGGCCCCACGGCCCCCACGGAGCTTTCGCCATGATCAAGCGCTGGATTCCGTCGCCGCCGCTTTCGCTGGCGCTGTTCATCGTCTGGCTGCTGCTGAACCAGTCTTTCGACGTGGCCACGTTCGCGCTGGCCGCGCTGTTTTCCATCATCGTGCCGCTCATCACCCGGAGTCTGCGCCCTGCCACCGTGCGCATGCGCCGGCCGATGCTGGTGATCAAGCTCACCGGTGTGGTCATGTACGACCTGGTGCGCTCGGCCTGGACAGTGGCCCGCCTGCTGCTCACGCGGCGCAACGCCGACATCAAGCCCTGCTTCATCGAGATACCGCTCCAGCTGCGCGACCCGAATGCGCTGGCCGTGCTGGCGATGATCTTCTGCCTGACGCCCGGCACCGCCTGGGGTGAGCTGTCGTTCGATCGATCGAAGCTGCTGATCCATATGTTCGACCTGCAAGACCCGCAGCCTTTCTTGGAGATGGTGCGCGACCGTTACGAGCGCCCGTTGCAGGAGATCTTCGAATCATGACCCCCATCCTTTTCTGGGCCCTCAAGCTCGGCTTGTTCCTGCTGGCGGTGGCGATGCTTTGCGCGCTCACGCGGCTGCTGATCGGGCCGTCGGCGCAAGACCGCGTGATGGCTCTGGATTGCCTCTACATCAACGGCATGCTGATGATGCTGGTGCTGGGCATCAATTACGCGAGCAACGTCTACTTCGAGGCCGCAATGCTGATTGCGCTGTTCGGCTTCGTGGCATCGACTTCGCTGGCCAAGTTCCTCCTGCGCGGCGAGGTGATCGAATGACGGAAAGCCTTGCCATCACCGACTTCATCGCCGGCCCGCTGCCGCTGTGGGCCGAGATCCTCACGGCGGCGTTCGTGGTCATCGGCGCGGCCTTCGCGGCCATCGGCTCCTTCGGCCTGGTGCGCCTGCCCACCTTCTTCGACCGCATCCACGCGCCGACGCTGGCCGCCACGCTCGGCACCTGGTGCATCACGCTGGCCACCATCACCTACTTCTCGGTGCAGGGCGGCAACCTATTCCTGCATGCGCTCCTGATCGTCATGCTGGTCGCCGTCACGGCGCCAGTGACAACCATCTTCCTGATGCGCGCCGCACTATTCCGGGAGCGCCAGCAAGGTGGCAGCGTGCCGCCCGAGTCGCGGACGGACATGACGCCGAGCGGCGCCGACCCGACCTGATCGACGCTACACGGCCGTGCTGCTGCCCTGCTGCGCCTTGGCATGGGCCACGTCGGTTTCGCGCGGCAGCACGACGCCGTTCTTCACGGCCAGGATTTCGGCCATCACGCTGACCGCAATCTCGGGCGGCGTCTTGCTGCCGATGTAGATGCCGATCGGCCCGCGCAGGCGCATGAGCGATGCCTGCGTCTGATCGAAGTGCGTGATCATGCGTTCGCGCCGGGCCTCGGCGTTGCGACGCGAACCGATGGCGCCGACGTAGAACGCCTCGGTCTGCAACGCCTCGAGCAGCGCCAGGTCGTCCAGCTTCGGATCGTGCGTGAGCCCGACGACGCAGCTGCGGCGGTCGGGCCGGAACGACATCACTGCGTCATCGGGCATTTCGGTCGTTACCGTGACGCCGGGCACCGACCACGCGCTGCGGTACTCGGCGCGCGGGTCGCACAGCGTGACGGCGAAGCCGCTGAAACGCGCCATTGTCGCCAGGTACTCGGCCAGTTGGCCGGCACCGATCAGCAGCATCCGGTACTCGGGGCCGAAGGTGTTGACCAGTTCGGTCGCATCGATCGACAGCGCGGCCGGCAAGGCAGCCTCGGCCACGCGCACCGCGCCGTCGGTCAGCGAGACCGTGCGCTGCATCAGCCGCCCCTGCTCGAGCGCCAGCACCAGCGTATCGAGCGTCGCGCCATCGGGGTCGTACTCGAGCAGCAGTTCGAGCGTGCCGCCGCACGGCAGCCCGAAGCGGTGCGCCTCGTCCGCGGTGATGCCGTATTTGATGAGCGCCGGCGCACCCGATGGCATCGGCTCGGCGGCCGCGCCCGCACCTGCGCCTGTACCGCTGTAGCGGGCGATCAGGTCGTCTTCGATGCAGCCGCCCGAGACCGAGCCGGTCACGGCGCCGTCGTGCGCCAACGCCATGATCGAGCCCACCGGCCGCGGGGACGAGCCCCAGGTGCGCACCACCGTCGCCAGCAACGCACGACGGCCGGCCAGCCGCCAGTCGCGCAGCGTGCGCAACACCATCACGTCCAGGTTTTCCATCGACTCAACCGCGCAGGTACAGCACCACGCCGGCAACGATGGCCGCGGCCATGGCAATCCACAACCACTTCACGCTGCGCGGACCGGCAGCGCCGGGTGCGGCAGCCGATGGAGCGCGCGGCGCGAGCGCGTCGACATCGCCGAACGCGGTGATGCCCTCTTCTCTGTCGTCGCTCGCCGCCACGGCGGCTGGCGGCGCGGGATAGCGCTGGGCCATGAGCGCGTCCAAGCGCTTGAAGAAGTCATCGGCCATCGACTTGGCCGCGCCGTCGACCAGGCGCTGGCCCAGTTGCGCGATCTTGCCGCCGACCTGCGCCTGCACCGTGTACGCCAATTCGCAGCCCGCATCGTTGGGCGTCAGCGTGACGCTCGACGCGCCCTTGCCGAAGCCGGCCACGCCGCCCTGCCCCTCGAAGGACAGCTTGTAGCCGGCCGGTGGCGTGATCTCGGTCAGCGTGACCTTGCCGGTGAACTTGGCCGACACCGGACCGATCTTGACTGCCATGCCCACGTTGTAGGTGTCGTCACCGGCCGATTCGAACTTGTCGCAACCGGCCAGGCAGGCCTTGAGTGTTTCGGGATCGTTGAGCGCTTCCCAGGCTTGTTGTTGCGTGACGCCGAGCTGGCGGGTGCCGAGCATTTCCATGGTGTTGTCTTTCTTGTCCCGGGCAGCCGCGTCAGCGACTGGCCCGCATCAAGGCTGCGAGGCTCGCAGCCAGTTGTTCGAGGGCGCTCAAATTGTGGACCGCAAGCATCGCGTCCGCATGGCGATGCATCACGGCGGCCCCACGGGCCAAAGGGGCGTAGCCGTCGAAGCGCAGCAGCGGATTGAGCCACAGCACGCGACGCGAATGGCGCTTGAGCCAGAGCAGTTCACGTTCCAGCACGTCGGGCTCGCCGGTGTCGAGGCCGTCGCTGATGACCAGCACCAGCGTGCGCCGGCCGGTGAGGCGGCGTGCGTGCGTGCGGCGCAGTTCCGCGAGCGAATCGCCCAGGCGCGTGCCGCCCGCGAAATCGTCAATGGCGGCGCTGGCCTGCGCGAGCATGTCGTCGGTGTCGGCCGCGCGGAAGGCCGGCGTGAGGTCGGTCAGGCGGGTGCCGAAGGCGAACACGTCGCGTCGGCCCTTGCCTCCAAGTCCGGGGCGCGTGGCGGCGTGCAGGAAAGCGAGCAGCAGTCGCGCGTAGCGCTCCATCGAGCCGGACACATCGACCAGCACCAGCAGCGGCAGCGGCTGTTCACGGCGTGACAGCCGCGGCAGGTGCAGCATCTCGCCGCCGGTGCGCGCCGCATGCTGCAGCACGCCGGGCCAGTGCATGCGCGCGTGCGGGCTGGCGCCGTTCGCCGCGCGCAATCGACGCGACGGCACAGTGGGTACGGGCAGTGCGATGTCGCGCGCCAGGCGCTCGACCAGGCGGTACTCGGCGCCGCCCAGGGCATTGAAGTCGGCCTGCTTGAGCAACTGGCGGTCGCTGGCCGTCATGGCGGCGTCGAACTCGACTTCGCGCTCGGTCTTCGCCGGCGTTGTGGCTTCGCGCGGCGCCGTCAAGGCCTCGCGCACGCGCGGCCGCCGCTTCGAGGGCTCGGCCTTGCCCTCGGCGCTCGGCAGCATTTGCGCGAGCAGCTTGTTGGCGAGTTCCGGGTCCTGGAACATCGCGTCGAAGAGTTCGCGGAACACCTCGCGGTCCTGCTCGCGGCTGACCATCACCGCCTCCATGGCGGCGCTCACATCGACCTTGCGGTCGAGGCCGATCAGCCCAACGGCTTCGGTGGCCAGGGCGATGCGCGCGGCGTCGGTGCGCACGCCGGCGCGGCGCAGCGCCCGGCCGAACGCGACGATGTGGCCGGCGAGCTTGCCGCTGCGCGCGTCGCCGAGTTGCTGCACGCCGGCGACGTTCATGGGTATGCCTGCGTCCTCGTGCTTCGCACGGCCGCGCGATCTTGCGCGCGGCGAGGCGGCACCGCGCTCACGGCGTGGGTTCCTCGTCCGGGCACAGCAGTTCGGCCGCGAAGGACTCGGTCAGCGCAGCGACGTCGTCGCGCTGTTTGAACAGGATGCCGGCCGTGTCGACCACCACTTCGGGATCGAGTTCCACCGTGTCGAGCGCGACGAGCGCACGCGCCCACTCGACGCTTTCGGCAATGCCGGGCGCGCGCTGAAACGCGCTGGCGAAGGGCGCGCTGCGCACACGGCCGACGAATGCCGCCACCTGCGCGGACAGCGTTTCGCTCGCCTCGGGCACCTGGCCGCGCACGATCGCCAGCTCGCGCTCGCGCTCGGGGTAGTCGAGCCAGTGATAGAGGCAACGGCGCTTCACGGCATCGTTCAGATCGCGCGTGCGGTTGCTGGTCAGGATCGTGACGGGCGGCACCACCGCACGCACGGTGCCCAGCTCGGGAATGCTGACCTGGTACTCGCCGAGGTACTCAAGAAGGAACGCTTCGAAGGGCTCGTCCGCACGATCGACCTCATCGATCAGCAGCACCGCGCCGGGTGCCGGGGTCTGCAACGCTTGCAGCAGCGGGCGGCGGATCAGGTAGTGCGGCTGGTAGACCTCGGCTTCCACGTCGCGTGCGGCGCCCGATGCCTCGGCCGCGCGCATGTGCAGCAGTTGCGCCGCGTAGTTCCACTCATAGAGCGCCTCGCGCTGCTCCAGGCCGTCGTAGCACTGCAGGCGCAAGAGCTCGCGCTGCAACGCCTTCGACAGCGCCTTGGCGAGCTCGGTCTTGCCGACGCCCGGTTCCCCTTCCAGCAGCAACGGCCGCTGCAGTTTGAGCGCGAGGAAAACGGCCGTGGCGAGGCGCCGGTCGGCGAAATAGCCTGCGCGACGCAGGCCTTCGACGACGGCATCGATAGAGGGAAAAGTCATCCGCGCCAGCTTAGCCGAGCGCGCTCTTCACCGCTCGCTGCGTCAGGACGCTGATCAGGTTCGCACGGTAAGCGGCGGAGGCATGAAGGTCGCTGTTGAGCTCACCCGATTCGATCTTCACCGCAGCGGCCGCTTCGGGGGTGAAACTCTTCGTCAGCGCGTCTTCGAGCCCCGAGTGCCGGAAGACGCCATTGCCCGCGCCCGTGACGGCCACGCGCACGCCGCTGTCGTACTGCGCGACGAACACGCCAACCAGCGGAAAGTGCGATGCCTTCTGCCGCAGCTTTTCGTAGACGGCGCGCTTGGGGATGGGGAAGCGGATCGCCGTGATCAGTTCGCCGTCTTCCAGCGCCGTCGTGAACAGGCCCTGGAAGAAATCGTCGGCCGCGATCTCTCGCTTGTTCGTGATGACGGTCGCGGCCGAGCCCAGCACCGCGCTCGGATAGCACGCGGCCGGGTCGTTGTTGGCGACCGAGCCGCCAATGGTTCCCATCGCGCGCACCTGGCGGTCGCCGATGCGGGACGCCAGGTCAGCCAGCGCAGGGTAGGCGGCCTTGACCTCGGGGCTGTTGGCCACGTCGAGGTGACGCGACATGGCGCCGATGGTGAGGCTGCCAGCGTCTTTCTTGATGCCGGTCAGTTCCGCGATGCCGCTGAGGTCGACCAGTTGCTCGGGCGCCGACAGGCGCAGCTTCATCGAGGCCAGCAGGGTCTGGCCGCCAGCCAGCGGCTTGCCGCCCGCGCCAGCCAGTTGAACCGCGTCGGCCACCGAAGCGGGACGTTCGAGAGTGAAGGCGTACATGGTGTGTTTTCCTTCTGTGTGTCAGGCGGCCGGACGGCCCTGGGTGCTGGCGGCCAGCGACGGAATCTGCGGTTGCTGCGTCGGCGTGGTGGCGCCCTTCTGCATGGCCTCCCACACGCGGTGCGGGGATGCCGGCATGTCGAAATCCTTCACGCCCAGCGGGGCCAGCGCGTCCAGCACGGCATTGATGACCGCCGGCGGCGAACCGATCGCGCCGGCCTCGCCGCAGCCCTTCGAGCCGATCGGGTTGTGCGTGCAGGGCGTGCTCAACGTGTCGAGCTTGAAGTTGGGAAAGTCGGCCGCGCGCGGCATGGCGTAGTCCATGAAGCTGCCGGTGAGCAGTTGGCCGGTTTCGTTGTCGTACACGCAGTTTTCCATCAGCGCCTGGCCGATGCCCTGCACCACGCCGCCATGCACCTGGCCCTCCACGATCATCGGGTTGATGATGGTGCCGAAGTCGTCCACCGCCGTGAACCGGTCGATGGTGACTTCGCCCGTCTGCTTGTCGATCTCGACCTCGCAGATGTGCGTGCCGGCCGGGTAGGTGAAGTTGGTCGGGTCGTAGAAAGCCGTCTCGTTCAGGCCCGGCTCCAGCTTGTCGAGCGGGTAGTTGTGCGGCACGTAGGCCGTCAACGCCACCGTGCCGAAGGGGATCTTCTTGTCGGTGCCCTTGACGGTGAACTCGCCGTTGGCGAAGTCGATGTCGGCGTCGCTCGCCTCCATCAAATGCGCGGCGATCTTCTTGGCCTTGGTCTCGATCTTGTCGAGCGCCTTCATGATCGCGGTGCCGCCGACCGACAGCGAGCGGGAGCCGTAGGTGCCCATGCCGAAGGGCACGCGGCCGGTGTCGCCGTGCACGATGTCAACGTTCTCGACCGGAATGCCCAGCCGTGCGGCGACCAGTTGCGCAAAGGTTGTCTCGTGCCCCTGCCCGTGGCTGTGCGAGCCGGTGAACACCGTCACGCTGCCCGTCGGGTGCACACGGACCTCGCCGGCCTCGAACAGGCCGGCGCGCGCACCGAGCGCGCCCGCCACGTTCGACGGCGCGAGGCCGCAGGCCTCGATGTAGCTGGAGTAGCCGATGCCGCGCAGCTTGCCGTTCTTCTCGCTCTCGGCCTTGCGCGCCGCCAGGCCCGAGACCTCGGCCAGTTCGTTCGCACGCGTGAGCAGTGCCGGGAAGTCGCCCGTGTCGTACTGCAGCGCGACCGGTGTCTGGTACGGGAAGCTGGTGATGAAGTTGCGGCGGCGGATCTCGTCCTGCGCGAGGTTCATTTCCCACGCGCAGCGGGTAACCAGTCGCTCGAGCAGGTAGGTGGCCTCGGGCCGCCCTGCCCCGCGGTACGCATCGACAGGCGCGGTGTTGGTGAACCAGGCATCGACCTCGACGTAGATCTGCGGCGTGGCGTACTGACCCGCCAGCAGCGTCGCATAAAGGATGGTCGGGATCGCCGTGGAGAAGGTCGACAGGTACGCGCCAAGGTTGGCGTCGGTGTGCACGCGCATGGCCAGGAACTTGCCGTCCTTGTCCATCGCCATTTCGGCGTGGCTCACATGATCGCGGCCGTGCGCGTCGCTGAGGAAGGCTTCGGAGCGCTCGCCCGTCCACTTGATACTGCGGTTGAGCTGCTTGGCGGCCCAGGTCAGGCACACGTCTTCGGCGTACAGGTAGATCTTCGAGCCGAAGCCGCCGCCGACGTCGGGCGCGATCACGCGCACCTTGTGCTCGGGCAGACCGAGCACAAAGGCCGTCATCAGCAAGCGCTCGACGTGCGGGTTCTGGTTGCTCACGTAGAGAACGTATTCCTCGGTCGCGCGGCTGTAGTTGCCGATGGCGACGCGCGGCTCGATGGCATTGGGGATCAAGCGGTTGTTGACGAGGTCCAGCGTCGTCACATGCGCTGCGTTCGTGAACGCAGCATCGACGGCGGCCTTGTCGCCCAGCGTCCACTTGTAGCACTGGTTGTCGGGCGCCTCGTCGTGGATGGTCACGCCGCTGGCCTTCTTCGGGGCATCGGCCACGCTCACCAGCGCCTGGTGCACGTCATAGTCGACCACGACGGCCTCGGCCGCGTTCTTCGCCTGCTCGACCGTCTCGGCCACGACCATCGCGACATGGTCGCCGACGTAGCGCACCTTGTTGATCGCGAGGATCGGGTGCAGCGGCTCCTTCATCGGCGTGCCGTCGGGGTTGTTGATGAGCCAGCCGCAGGGCAACCCGCCCATCTTGCCTTCGATGTCCTTGCCGCTGAAGATGCCGACCACGCCGGGCATCTTCATCGCCTCGGCGATGTCGACGGACTTGACGGTGGCGTGTGCGTGCGGCGAGCGCACGAAGACGCAATGGGCCTGGTTGCCCATCGTGATGTCGTCGGTGTAGTTGCCCGCGCCGGTGAGGAAGCGGTAGTCCTCCTTGCGCCGGATGGCCTCGCCGATGTGCGGCAGCTTTGCGAAGTCGGGTGCACCCATGTCGTTCCCCTTAGGCCGTGACGGCCGTGGTGGTCGTGCCGGCGGTCTTGATCGGCTCGCCCGAAGCCATCGCCTCACCACCCATGATCACGGCCTTGACGATGTTCTGGTAGCCGGTGCAGCGGCACAGGTTGCCGTCGAGAAGCGCGCGCACCTCGGTCTCGCTCGACTTCGGATGGTGGGTGCACAGGTCGATCGCGCTCATCACCATCCCCGGGGTGCAGAAGCCGCATTGCAGGCCGTGGCACTCCTTGAAGGCCGCCTGCATGGGGTGCATGGTGCCGTCGGGTTGCGCGATGCCTTCGATCGTGGTGATGTTCTTGTTGGCCACCTGCGCCACCAGCACGTTGCAGGACTTGATCGCCCGCCCCTCCACATGCACGGTGCAGGCGCCGCACTGGGCGGTGTCGCAGCCGACGTGGGTGCCGGTGAGGTGGAGGTGCTCGCGGATCGCGTGCACGAGGAAGGTGTTGGGCGGTGCGTCGACCGTGACCGCGCGGCCGTTGACCGTGAGCTGAACCTGCATGTGGCTGTCTCCTGCGAAGGGTGATGGCTGAATTCGGCGAACTGCATCTTCGGCGCCGGTCCGGGGGGCAACCCTAGGCAAAACCCTAGACGCTTGCGCGCTTGCCCTGAAATTCTCAAAATGAAACAGCGCACCGCCCGACAAGAAGCCACCCACAAGACGCAACCCGAGACAACCTCCGATGCTCCCGTCCGCCACCGCCTTGTCGCCCGAACGCGCCGCGCGCATCGCACAGGCCCGCCATCAAGTCATCGAAAGGGCCGCGTCGTTCGACCCGGCCTGCAGCGTCGGTCCGTCCATCGAGCCGTGGATCACCCGGTCCTGGCAGCGCTGCCTGGCGGCCGGACAGCGGCCGCAGCAGCGCGTGGCCTTCGACGCCGTGCCACGCGCACTCGCCCGCCGAACCACTGACACGCAGCAGCACCTCATCACCGCCGCCGGGCCGGTGCTCGACAGGCTGGCCCGTGCCATTGCCGACACCCGCTACTTCGCCGTGCTGACCGACGCGCGCGGCATCGTGGTCGACGTGCGTGGCGTACCGGCCAACGCCGAGCGGCCCGCGATCGACATCGCACGCGTGGGCGTCGACCTGTCGGAGCGCGCGGTCGGCACCACCGCCATCGGTGCCGCACTGGCCGAGTTGCAACCGGTGTGGCTGCATCGCGGCGAGCATTTCTTCGACGACACCAGCCTCTACAGCTGCGCCGGTGCACCGCTCTTCGGCCCCGACGGACGCTGCGTTGGCATGCTCGACCTCACGGGCGTGAACGTGCTTGAACGCCCCGAGCTCAAACACCTGGCGGCCCTGTCGGCACGGAGCATCGAGAACGCGCTGGTGTTGCAGCAGCCGCATGCGCTCCGTGTGCGGCTGAACTGGCCGGGCTACGGCGGCCATACCGACGCCGAAGGTCTTCTCTGCCTCGATGCCGACGGCCGCGTGATCGCCAGCAACGCTGCCGCGCGCGAGATGCTTTACCCGCCGCATGCGCCCATGGCCGCCGGTGCCGCGCCCGCCGCGCCGATGCACGCCAGCGACCTGTTCGCGATGTCGTGGACCATGCTGTGGGATGCCGCCCAGCGGGCGGACGATGCGGTCCTCGAAGTGCCGCTCTGGTCGGGCCTGCGCCTGCAGGCGAGACCGCAGGCCCCGGCGCGCTCGCAAGCGGCCGCACCACGGGCCGCATCACCGCCTCCCCGCCTGCGCGAGCTGGAGACCGCGCTCATCCGCAAGGCCGTCGACGACGCGCGCGGCAACGTGGCCGAAGCCGCTCGGTTGCTGGGCATCAGCCGCGCGACGGTGTACCGCAAACTGGCACGCAGCGGGCACAACAGTCCGCGTTGAAACTGCGCGAAGCGGACGCCGTGCGCTGACCTCAGCCCGGCAGCGCGACCACCACCGCCGATTCGTCCACCGTCGCCGTCACCCGCTGACGCGAGCGCAGCCCGCTGCCGCTGGCCGCGAAACCCACCAGCTGAAGCCCGTTGCCCAGCGCCATCACGATCTCGTCCCCGCTGTCGCCGCGCGCCACCTTGGCGACGGTGCCGGTGAGTCGATTGCCGCGCCCGCGCTGCGCGGCATCGGCGCGCTGGACTTGAACCGCGGTGGCCTTGCAAAGCGCGATCGCCGTCATGCCTTCTGCCAGGCCCAGCAATTCGACGCTCTCCTGCGTGATGCGGGCGGCGATCGTGCCGGCCTCGCCGTCGCTGTTCAGGAGCGCCATGCGCACGCACACCACCGGACCGTTGCGTTCGAGCGCGCTCACGATCGCGGGCAACTGGTTGCGCATGCTGGTGCGAATCGAAAGGCGCGAGACGGCGGTGGCCGCACCGGCGGAACCAGCTGCACCGGCCCTCGGAACCTGCACCGCGCTTCGTGCCGCGGCGTGCGCATCGGCCAGCGACAGCAGTTGCCGCCCCTGGCCCGTCAATGTGGCGCCGCCACCGCCCGCGCCACCGACGGCCCGTTCTACCAGCGCGACCCCGGCCAGGTTCGTCAGCGTCGCAATCGCCTGCCACGCGGCCTTGTAGCTCACGCCCGCATCGCGCGCGGCCTGCGAGATGCTGCCGGTGCGGCCGACGCCGCGGAGGATGTCGATGCGTTTGTCGCTCGGACCGTGGCCGAGGGCATCGTTGAAACGGGGCGTGGTGGATGCTGCCATCACGCCATTGTGCGGCGGCGGTCTACACTCGCGCTATTCCCTTGATGAATAGCGCACCGTTCTCCATGCACATCCCTCCAAGCCGATGGCTCTCCGCGCTATGCGTCGCGCTCCTGTCGTTGGCCGGCGCCACAGCGTCCGCGCAGGAACTCGTGGTCTCGGCCGCGGCCAGCCTCACCAACGCCTTCCAGGCGATAGGCAAATCCTTCGAGCAAAGCAAACCGGGCACAAAAGTCATCTTTAATTTCGCTGCGTCGGGCCCGCTGCTCGCGCAGATCCAGCAAGGGGCGCCGGTCGACGTTTTCGCATCGGCCGACCAGGACACGATGAACCGCGCAGCCACGGCCCGGCTGCTGAACGACAGCACGCGCGTTGACTTCGCGCAGAACACCCTGGTGCTGATCGTGCCCGCCGCAGCCGGGCAAGCGCCGAAGCAGCTGAGCGAGCTGACCGGCGCCGGCTACAGGCGGATTGCCGCGGGCACGCCGACCACCGTGCCCGTGGGCCGCTACACGATGGGCGCGATCGAGCAGGCCGGCCTCACGGCGGCGCTGCAGCCCAAGTGGATCTATGGCGAGAGCGTGCGCCAGGTGCTCAACTACGTCGCGCGCGGCGAAGTCGATGCGGGCTTCGTCTACCGCACCGACGCACTGATCGAGCCAGACAAGACGCGCATCGCGCTGACCGTGCCGACCATTTCGCCCGTGAGCTACCCGATCGCGCAGGTCGCCGCCAGCAAGAACGCGGCGCTCGCGAAAGACTTCATCGCCTTCGTGCGCAGCGCGCCGGGGCAGGAAGCGCTGCAGCGCTTCGGTTTCTCGAAGCCCTGACCGGTGCTGGTTCCGCTCTGGCTCACGCTCAAGGTCGCGCTGATCGCCACGCTGCTGGCGGGCGTGGCCGGTGTCGGTCTCGCCTGGTGGATGGCGCGGCGCCGCTTCGCGGGCCACAGCCTGGTCGATGCGGTGCTGATGCTGCCGATGGTCTTGCCGCCCACGGTGCTCGGTTACTACCTGATCGTGCTGATCGGCCGCAACGGCGTGCTGGGGCAGTACCTGGACCGCTGGTTCGGCATCAACCTCATGTTCACCTGGCAGGGGGCGGTGATCGCTGCCTCCATCGTGTCGCTGCCGCTGGTCTACAAGGCGGCGCGCGCGGCCTTCGAGGACGTCGATGGCCGCTTCGCGCATGCGGCGCGCACGCTCGGCGCGGGTGAGCTGGAGGTCTTTCTTCGCGTGAGCCTGCCTTTGGCCGTGCGCGGCATTGCGGCGGGGCTGATGCTGGCGTTCGCGCGGGCCATGGGCGAGTTCGGCGCGACGCTGATGATCGCGGGCAACCTGCCGGGCAAGACGCAGACGCTGTCGATCGCGGTCTACGACGCGGTGCAGGCCGGCAACGACGCCCAGGCGCTGTGGCTCACGCTGGTGATCTCGGTCGTTTGCATCACCGTGCTGGTCGGCTCCAGCCGCTTGCTGCAGGCGAGGCATTGATGGCGCCGCAGCTCGATGTCGACCTGCAGCTCACGCTGCATTCCGACGCGCGCGATTTCGTGCTGGACGTGCGCTTTGCGTCCGACGTCATGCGCACGGCACTGCTCGGCCCCTCGGGCGCCGGCAAGTCGACGGTGCTGCTGGCCATGGCCGGTCTGGCAGCGGGCGCCCGCGGCCATGTGCGCCTGGGCGAGACCACGCTGTTCGACAGCAACGCCGGCATCGACCTGCCCGCACGCGAGCGCCGCATCGGCTTCGTGTTCCAGGACTACGCGCTGTTCCCGCACATGACCGTGACACAGAACCTGCTGTTCGGCATGCAACGGCTCGGCACCGCGATGCCGGCTTCCGCCAGCGAGCGCGTCGAGGCACTGGTGCACCAGTTCGAATTGCAGAGCGTGGCGCGCGCCTACCCCCGACACCTGTCGGGCGGCCAGAAGCAGCGCGTGGCACTGGCCCGCGCGCTTGCCCCCGAGCCGCGGCTGCTGCTGCTCGACGAGCCGCTGGCCGCGCTCGATGCACAGTTGCGCACGCGGCTGCGCGCGGAACTGGCCGAGATGCTGGAGCGCGTGCAGGTGCCGGCGCTGATCGTCACGCACGACCCACGCGACGTCGAGGCGCTGGCGCAGCATGCGGTGCACATCGACGACGGGCGGGTGGTGCCGGCGGGTCAGCCCGGTGATCCCCGCGTCGCTTGAATCGCAGACGGCTGGCGCGGCGACAGCCTGCCGCCGCGCGCAATTCGATCAGGGTGAAAGAAAACCCGCCTTGCGCAGCGACGCCTGCCCCGCTCCGCTGATCAGCGACTCGGCGAAGGCCTGGGCGGCAGGCCCTGCGCCCTGCCGCAGCGCCAGCCCGTACTGCGCACTCACGTTGATGGCGGGCGGTACGTCGACCTGCTGCAGCGAGGGCTCCTCAGCACGCGCGATCACCGCGTTGGTGCAATAGGTCAGAAACACGTCGGCCTGGCCGGTCGCCACCAGCATGCCGTACACGTCGCGGCCCACGGGCGGCGGCGGCGAGGTCGGGCCGCCGGTCAGTTGCAGCGCCTTGGCGGTCAAGGCCTGCGCCGAACCTGGCGCGGCGGCGCCGGTGCGCTCGATGTTCTCGAACAGCGTGATGGCGTAGTCGCCCGAGGGGTCGGCCCTGGGCGTCGAGATGCCGAGCTTCACCGCCGGGTCGAGCAGCGTCTGCACGAGCGTGTCGGGCGTCACGGCCAGGCCTGGACGCACGAGCGCGCACAGGGCGTTTCGCGCAAAAGGCCGCGTGTCGCCGTGGCTGCCGCCCGCCCGCAACGATTGCGGGTGCGCCATGTTCGCCGAGGCGAACACATCGGCCGCTTCGCCCGCCACGATGCGGTCGCGCAACAGGCCCGAAGCGCCGAAAGTGAGCGCGACCTGCGTACCGGGATGCGCGCGCTCGAAGGCGCGCGCGGCCTCGGTGACCGGCGCGCGCAAGCTGCCGGCCGCATACACCGACACATTGACCGGCGCGGTGTTCATGACCGGCTTCGCGCAGCCCGCAACAAGGGCTGCGACCACGACCGCACTGCCGAGCCACGCCAGGCGCCGCATGCTCCGACGCTCATTTCGTCGCATTGGGGAAGAACAGCTGTTCGCCGCCGATCTTGTACGCCGCGATGCTCTGCTGCCCGGCCGGCGACACGATCCAATCCACGAATTTCTGCGCGCCCTGGCTGTTAAGCTTGGGAAATTTCTCGGGGCTCACGACCATCACGCCGTATTGGTTGAAGAGACGCTTGTCACCCTCCACCAGCACCGCCAGGTCGGCGCGGTTCTTGAAGCTGAGCCAGGTGCCGCGATCGGCCAGCACATAGGCGCCGGACGACGCTGCCATGTTGAGCGCCGGGCCCATGCCGCAGCCGCATTCCTTGTAGCCGCTGCCCTTCTTGTCGTTGGGCACCGGCTGGCCGGCCTCGCCCACGCCCGTCTGCGTCCAGAGGCGACGCTCTGCCGCGTCGGTGCCGCTCTTGTCGCCGCGCGACACAAAGGGCGCGTTGGCCGCTGCGACCTTCTTCAGACCGGCCACGATGTCCTGGCCCTTGACGCCGGCCGGATCGGCCTTCGGCCCCACCAGCACGAAGTCGTTGTACATGACGGGCAGGCGCCGCGCCGCGAAGCCTTCGGCAACAAACTTCTCTTCAGCCGCCTGGTCGTGCACGAAGAGCACATCGGCATCGCCCCGGCGCGCCATGTCGATGGCCTGGCCGGTGCCGACCGCGACGACCTTGACATCGATGTCGGTCGCCTTCTTGAAAGCCGGCAACAGATGCCCGAACAGACCGGACTGTTCGGTCGACGTCGTCGACGCCATCGTGATCGTCTGGGCGTGGGCTGCGAATGCGCTCGCGGCGACAACGACCACAGCGAAACCCCTGAAAGACATGCTCATACCAGTTCTCCTTTGACAAACAAACGGGCTTCCTCGGGCAGGGGCCCGCGGAAGAAGTCTTCGATGGGCAGGTCGGCCACGACCCTCCCCTGTTCGAGGTAGACCACGCGCGTGGCGAGCCGCTTGACCTGCCCCAGGTTGTGACTGGCGAACACCAGCGTGCGGCCGTCGGCCACTTCGGCAATCAGCGCCTCGACATCGCGCTTGGCCGTTGGGTCGAGGCTGGCCGTCGGCTCGTCGAGCAGCATCACGGCCGGCTGCAGCGCCCAGGCGCGGGCCAGCGCCAGACGCTGCTGCTGGCCGCCCGAGAGGGTGCGCGCATTGCGGTGCAGCAGGTTTTCGAGGCCGACACGCGCGAGCGCCGGTCCGGCCGCCGCGCGCGCATCGCGCCAGCGCATCCCGCGCATCCACAGCGCGAGCGCGACATTCGTGCCGGCCGTCGCGCGCAGCATGTGCGGGCGCTGGAACAGCATCGCCTGGTCGCGCCGCGTGGCGGTGCTGACGAAGCGTCCGCCGGCATGCGGCACCAGGCCGTGCAGCAGGCGCAGCAGCGTGCTCTTGCCGCTGCCGTTGGCGCCGATCAGCGCGACGCGCTCGCCGGCGTGGACCGAAAGCGTGGCGCCGCGCAAGGCCGCAACGCGCCCGAATTGCACGTCGACATGGTCGAGCGCGAACACCGGCGCGGCCGGCGACGGGCTCACGTCCGGGCCTCCGTGCCGCGCCAGGCGGCGGCATCGGCCGCGCCACCATCGATGCGCTCGCGCCAGCTGCGCACCCCGGCGATGGCCAGATTCAGCACCAGCACCACCAGCAGCAACACCATGCCAAGCGCCAGCGCCAACGGCAGATCGCCCTTGCTGGTCTCGAGCGCGATGGCGGTCGTCATCACGCGCGTGAAGCCGTCGATGTTGCCGCCCACCACCATCACCGCGCCCACCTCGGACACGGCGCGGCCGAAGGCCGCGATCAAGACGGTGATCAGCGCATAACGCTCGTCCCACACCAGCAGCAGCGCGCGCGCGAGCCGTCCGGCGCCCAGCGAACGCAACTGCTCGCCGTGCGCGCGGTCGGCGTCCTCGATGGTCTGGCGCGTGAGCGCAGTGACGACGGGCAGCACCAGCACGGTTTGGGCGAGCACCATCGCCTGAAATGAGAACAGCCAGCCGAGAAAGCCCAGCGGACCCGAGCGCGAGAGCAGCAGGTAGATCACCAGGCCCACCACCACCGAAGGCAGCGCCAGCAAGGTGTTGAGCAAGGTCAGCAGCAGGCCGCGGCCGCGAAAGCGCGCGACCCCCAGCCATGCCCCGAGCACCAGGCCGAAGCCGCAGGCCAGCAGGCAGGCGCTGGCGCTTACCGCGAGCGAGCGCCCGACGATGGCCAGCAGCATCGGGTCGCCCGACGCGAGCAACTGCCAGCTCGCCGCGGCGCTCTGCGTGAAAGTGTTCATGGAGTGCCGGTGGGGTCGGCGCGCAAAAAGCCCGCAGTATGTCGACGCACCGGGCGCCGCTTATGCAACGGCGTTCATAAGTAGCACCTGCTCTGCATAATCGCGCCTTCTTTCTCCACCCTCACCCTCACCCTCACGCGCCCGTGCAACAGATCGCGCTGTCTTACGTCATCGAGCCGCGCGGCACCGGCCGCGGGCCGATACGCAACCCGCTGATGCAGTTGCTGCAGGCGGTACGCGACCACGGGTCGATTTCCGCGGCGGCGCGCTCGCTGGGCCTGTCCTACCGGCACGTGTGGGGGGAGCTCAAGCATTGGGAGCAGGCGCTGGGCCACGCCCTGGTCCTCGGCGAGCAGGGCCGGCGCGCACAGCTCTCCGAATTCGGCGACAAGCTGCTCTGGGCCGAGCGCCAAGCGCAGGCCCGGCTGGCGCCGCAGATCGAGGCGCTTCACGCCGAGCTGGAGCGCGCGTTCGCGCTGGCCTTCGACGACCGCACCCACGTGTTGAGCCTGCAGGCCAGCCACGACGACGCGCTGGCGCTGCTGCGCACGCACGCGGCGGCGCAGGGGCAGCTTCAGCTCGACATCCACTTCACCGGCAGTGTCGATGCGATCGGCGCCCTCAACCAGGGACGCTGCGTCATGGCCGGCTTCCATACGCTCGAACATCCGCCGCGTGGCTCGCTCGCACAGCGCACCTACCAGCCGCTGATGACGCCCGGACTGCACAAGCTGATCGGCTTCGCACGCCGCACGCAAGGTTTGATCGTCGCCGCGGGCAATCCGCTCGGCCTGCACGCGCTGGCCGACCTCACCGCCCGCAAGGCCCGCTATGTGAACCGTGCGCTGGGCACCGGCACGCGCGTGGTGTTCGATGAGTTGCTGCAGCACGCGGAGCTCGCGCCGGACGCCATCGAAGGCTACGCGCGCTGCGAGCCGTCGCACGCCGCCGTGGCACAGGCGGTGGCGTCGGGCCAGGCCGATGCGGGCCTCGGGCTGGCGTCGGCCGCGCACGCGGCAGGCCTCGGCTTCGTGCCGCTGGTGACCGAGCGCTACCACCTGGCCTGCCTGAAGTCGGCGCTCGCGCAACCTGCGACACAAGCGCTGGTGCAGGTGCTCCGCAGTCCGGCCTGGCGCCATGCGCTGGGCACCCTGCCCGGCTACGAAGGCGCGGACAGCGGGGAAGTGCAATCGCTGCGGACCTTGTTGCCGTGGTGGAGCTTCGCGCGCAAGAAGAAGAGCGCCGCGCCCGCGTAAGCCCTCAGAGCGCGCAGGTCCGGAATCCGAAGAAGCCTTCGTCGCGCCCCGGCATCGCGAAGTCGCGGCGGCGCGGGGAACGCAGGCGCGCGCGGGTCGCGAAAGACGCGCCGCGCAGCACGCGGGCTTGTCCGAACATCGGCACCGGATCGAACTCGCTGCCGGCGCTCCACGGATCGGGCTGGAAGCCGGTCCAGGGCCGCAGCGTGCCTGCGGTCCATTCGTGCACATCGGCCCAGCGGAAGCCGCGGCCGGCCGCGGTGTGGGCGGCGATCTCCCACTCGACCTCGGTCGCGATGCGGCGCCCGGCCCAGCGCGCCCAGGCGTCGGCTTCCCACCAGCTCACATGCATCGCGCTGTCGTGGCCGGCCGCGCGAAGGGTGGTCCCGAAGCGGCGCTGCAGCACCGAACCGCCGGTGCCCTGGCGGGCGACCCCGAGTTGCTCGACATGCCGCGGCGCACGCCGTCCTTCGGTCTGCGTGGCCAACCACGCCAGGCCGTCGGGATGCCAGAACTCCGGCCGGTCGTAGCCGCCGTCGTCGACGAACTCCACGTACTGGTTCCACGTCACCGGCTGGGCATCGATTTCGAACTCCGGCACCATCACTTCGCTGCGCCCGCGCTCCTGCGCGAAAGCGAAGCCTGTGTCGGTCAGCCCGAGGCCCAACTGCCACGGCGTCGCCGGCAAGGCGAGCGCGTCGCGCGCGGCGGCCACGGGCGGCCGTTGCACGCCCAGCGGCAGGCCGAGCGTCTGCGCCATCACCACCAGTTGCTCGCCACGCAGGTCTTCATGGAACAAGGCCAGGCGGTAGAAGTACAGGCCGGCTTCGGTCTCGGCCGCGTTCTCGAGCAGCTCGAGCGTGCTCTCCATCGTTTCCAGCAGGTAGGCGCGCGTCTGCTCGATGCCAGGCACATCGGGCGACCAGCGGGCATCGAACGGGCGCTGCTGCGGGTCCCACCAGCCGTCGGCGTTCGGGTCGATGGCGGCCAGGCGTGTAGGGCGAGACGGGCACTGCGCACCGAAGGCGCGCTGCGTATTGCGGCCGATCCACCATTCGGCGAACCAGCCGATGTGCCCCGCCAACCAGATCGGCGGCAGTACCCGCTGCGCCGCATCCAGATGCGGTACCGGCAGCGTGACGGAGCTGAGTGCGCGCTCGTACAGGGACAGGAGGTGCAGCGTGTGGTTGCGCGCGTCGATCAGGGCCAGCGACAGCAGGTCGCGGCCGGCACGGCGAACGTCGAAAGAATCGATGCCGTGGGGCACCGCGACGGCGGACGATGCGGGATCGAAAGGCGCGGACATGGCGGCATTATGGTGGCGCTGCGCACACCGATAAAATCCGCGCTGCCCCGCACCCGACACACCAGCGCACAACGCCGGCGTGTCGGGTGAATCGTATCCGGGCATCCAACTCAAAGTGGGGAAGACATGCAAGGCTTGTTAAAGCTATCCCGGGCCATCGACTGGCTCAACACACAGGTCGGCAAATGGGTCATCTGGCTCATCCTGGCGTCCACCGCGATCAGTGCGGTCAACGCGGTGGTCCGCAAGGTGTTCAACGTCAGTTCGAACGCCTACCTCGAAGTGCAGTGGTATCTGTTCGCTTGGTCCTTCCTGGTGGCTGCGGGCATCACGCTGCTGAACAAGGAGCATGTCCGCATCGACGTCATCAACAGCCGATTGCCGAAGAAGGCGCAGATCTGGATCGACATCGTGGGCTTCACGCTCTTCCTGACGCCTCTGTGCCTGCTGGTGCTGTACTACACCATCCCCATGACGATCCAGCAGTACCAGAGCGGGGAGATGTCGGGCAACCCCGGCGGGTTGATCCGCTGGCCGGTGTGGCTGGCGTTGCCGGTGGGCTTCTCCTTGCTGATGATCCAGGGCTGGTCCGAACTCATCAAACGCATTGCCTTCCTGACCGGCGACGGCCCGGACCCGACGGTCAAGGCCGGCGAAAAAACCGCCGAGGAAGAGCTCGCCGAGATCCTGCGCCAGCGCGCCGAAGTCGAAGCGGCCGCGACGGCGGCCGGGACGCACCCGACCCCGGCCCGATGAGCCACCGGAACGACTGAACACCATGGAATTCATCACTGCCAACTTCGCCCCGATCATGTTCGCGGGCTTGATCTGCTTCCTGCTGCTGGGCTTTCCGGTGGCCTTCAGCCTGGGCGCCTGCGGGCTGACCTTCGGCATCATCGGCATCGAGCTGGGCGTCTTTCCCGCGTCGGTGCTCGCCTGGCTGCCGCAGCGGCTGATCGGGATCATGGCCAACGACACCTTGCTGGCCGTGCCCTTCTTCACCTTGATGGGGCTCATCCTCGAACGCAGCGGCATGGCCGAAGACCTGCTCGACACGGTCGGACAGGTGTTCGGCCCGCTGCGCGGTGGCCTCGCACTGGCCGTGGTCTTCGTGGGTGCGTTGCTCGCGGCCACGACCGGCGTGGTCGCGGCTTCGGTGATTTCCATGGGCCTCATCTCGCTGCCGATCATGTTGCGCTACGGCTATGACCGCAAGTTCAGCAGCGGCGTCATCGCGGCCTCGGGCACCCTGGCGCAGATCATTCCGCCTTCGCTGGTGTTGATCATCATGGCCGACCAACTCGGCCGCAGCGTTGGCGACATGTACAAGGGCGCCTTCCTGCCCGCCTTCATGCTGGTCGGCTGCTATGTGCTCTACATCGCCGGCCTGGCGATCTTCAAGCCGGCCAGCGTGCCTGCATTGCCGCCGGAAGCCCGCGTCTATCGCGAGGCCAACGGGAGCGGTGGCTACCCGTCGCTGCTGGCGCTGATGGTTATCTCGTTCCTGGTGTCGATGCTGCTCGCGCGGCACATGCCCGAGGTGCACAGCTGGTGGCTCGAAAAGGAAGTCACCTCGGTGGCGACCGACGAAAAGGTCGTCGTGGCCATGTGCGGTGGCGCCATCGTGGCACTGCTGATCGCACTGTTCAACAAGTTCACGAAGCTCGGGTTGCTGTCACGGCTGGCCGAGCGCGTGACCTTCGTTCTGATTCCCCCACTGCTCCTGATCTTCCTCGTGCTGGGCACCATTTTTCTGGGCGTCGCGACGCCGACGGAAGGCGGTGCCATGGGTGCGATCGGCGCGCTGGTCATGGCATGGGCACGCGGGCGCCTGAGCCTGTCGCTGCTCAAGCAGGCATTGGCCACGACCACCAAGCTGGGCAGCTTCGTGATGTTCATCCTGATCGGTGCCACCGTGTTCGGCCTTGTCTTCCAGGCCGCGGACGGCCCCATCTGGGTCGAGCACCTGCTGTCGGGGCTGCCAGGCGGCCAGGTCGGTTTTCTGATCTTCGTGAACGTGCTGATCTTCTTCCTGGCGTTCTTCCTCGACTACTTCGAACTGTCCTTCATCGTGGTCCCGCTGCTCGCGCCCGTGGCCGACAAGCTGGGGATCGACCTGATCTGGTTCGGCGTGCTGCTGGCGGTGAACATGCAGACCTCTTTCCTGCATCCGCCCTTCGGCTTCGCGCTGTTCTTCCTGCGTTCGGTCGCGCCCGACAAGCCGTACGTCGACCGGGTGACCCAGAAGGTGATGGAGCCGGTCACGACGATGCAGATCTACAAGGGCGCGATTCCCTTCCTGTTGATCCAGCTCTTCATGGTCGGCGTGCTCATCGCGTTCCCGGGCCTTGTGACCGGAAGCCTTGACAAGGCCCAGACTTACGACATGAAGGCGATCGGCGACCAGATGCGCGACAGCCTTAACCCAGACGCCGGCGAGGGCGGCTACGGGTCTGACGCCGGCTACGGCGCCGACGAGCAGACAGCGCCAGCGCCCGAGGGTACTGAGCCCGCACCGGAGTCCGCGCCCGAGGCGCCGGCCGAAGGCGCAGAGGCCAGCCCCAGCGATGACCCGATGAAGGCCATGCAGGAGGCACTCAATCCGAAGAAGCCTTGAATGACCGCACATCCCGGTGGACCGCTTCGTCGGCACTGGGATCGCCTGGTTAAACTGCAGGGCTTCAGGGTGTCCGCGTCGCAAGGTGCAGCGGGCAGGTTCAGCGTCGGTCGGGCCGCCACGCGGACCGACCGCGACCATGACCTACTCTCCTGAAAACCTTCTCCAGCTCGTTGCCGCAGCGCTCTTCGCTGTTGCGCTGGTCCACACCTTCGCCGCCAAGCTCTTCGAGCGGCTGTCTCATCGCTATCCCAGCCATGCGGGTGTCTTCCATCTCCTTGGAGAGGTGGAGGTCGTCTTCGGCTTCTGGGCCATCATCCTGGTGGTCTCGATGGCGCTCATCACCGGCGGCGGCTCTGCATTGGACTACGCCGAGTCCCGCAACTACACCGAACCTTTGTTCGTCTTCGTTGTGATGGTGATCGCTGCGTCGAGGCCTGTGCTGCGCACCGTGATGACCGTGGTCAACCGGGTGGCCGAACTGGCGCCCGTCCGCACACCGCTGGCCACGGCGTGGCTGGGTCTGGCCGCCGTACCGCTGCTGGGCTCACTGATCACCGAGCCCGCCGCGATGACGATCGCTGCGTTGATGCTCGCGCCACAGATATTCCGGCGCAACGTGCCTGAACGCGTCAAATACCTGGCGCTGGGCGTGCTGTTCGTGAACATCTCCATCGGCGGCACGCTCACCTCGTACGCCGCGCCGCCCGTGCTGATGGTGGCGAGCACCTGGCAATGGGACAGCGCCTTCATGTTCGTCAACTTCGGCTGGAAGGCGGCGCTTGCGGTGGTGGCGAACGCCACGTTTGCAACCTACCTGCTGCGCCACCACCTTCATCCCGCACCTCCCGGCAACGACAGCGTTGCGAGCGACGCAAAGGTTCCGCTGTCCGTGGTCGCAGTGCACCTGGGGCTACTCGCGGGCGTGGTTCTGTTTGCCCATCACCCGGTGGTGTTCCTCGGCTTGTTCCTCATGTTCCTGGGCTTTGCCCAAGCCTATGACCGCCACCAGAGCCCCTTGATCATCAAGGAAGCGTTGCTCGTCGGCTTCTTTCTCGCCGGGCTGGTCGTGTTGGGTGGCATGCAGCAGTGGTGGCTGCAGCCGATCATCTCCGGGCTGTCGCCTGTGGCGCTCTTCATCGGCGCGCTGGGTCTGACGGCGATCACCGACAACGCAGCGCTGACCTACCTCGGCTCGCTGATCGTCGGCATCTCCGATCCGGCGAAGTACATGCTGGTCGCAGGAGCCGTGGCGGGCGGAGGCTTGACCGTGATCGCCAACGCGCCCAATCCCGCGGGCATCGCGCTCCTCAAGCGCGGCTTCACCGACGAGACGGTCGGCGCAGGCGGTCTTCTGCTGGGCGCGCTGGGGCCCACTGCCGTCGCAGCAGCCGCATTCATGTTCCTCTGAACGCGCCGCCGGGTCCCTCGAACCAGGTCGGCGCACACGCGCACAGTCTCTGAGCCGTGCACAAAAAAAGGCCCGTTGCAAGCAACGGGCCTTCGGCAATTCAGCGGCGCCTGCGAGGGCGCCGCAACGCATCAGATCTTCACGCCGTTCATGTACTGGTTGTACGGGTACTCCGAGAAGCGGTTCCACAGGATCTGGTCGCGCTGGAAGACGCGCATGCTCTGGTGGATCTTCTTGAAGTCAGGCGACTTGGCTTCGTGCTCGGCGAACACTTCCATCGATGCCTTGAAGCCCGCGTCCATCACGGCCTTCGGGAAGGCCTTGAGCTGGGTCTTCTCGGCGACCAGCTTCTTCAGGGCGATCGGGTTGTACGCGTCGTACTTGGCGGTCATGTCGGTGGCTGCGACCTTGCAGGCGGCATCCAGGATGGCCTTGTTCTCGTCGGACAGCGCGTTGAACTTCTTCACGTTGATGAAGAACTCCAGGTCGGCGCCGCCTTCCCACCAACCGGGATAGTAGTAGTACGGGGCCACCTTGTTGAAGCCCAGCTTGGCATCGTCGTGAGGACCGACGAATTCGGAAGCATCCAGCGTGCCCTTTTCGAGCGCCTGGTACACGTCGCCGGCCGGCATGTTCTGCGGCACCACGCCGAGCTTTTGCATCGCTTCACCGAAGACGCCGCCGCCCATGCGCATCTTCAGGCCCTTGAGGTCGGCCACGGTCTTGATTTCCTTGCGGTACCAGCCGCCCATCTGCGTGCCGGTGTTGCCGGCGCTGGCGGTCTTGAAGTTGTATTTGCCGAAGAAATCGTCGAGCAGCTTGCGGCCACCGCCGTAATCTTTCCACGAGGTGTTCTGGCGTGCGGTCAGGCCGAAAGGCACGGCGCAGCTGAACGCGAAGATCGGGTCCTTGCCGGTGAAGTAGTAGGCGGCCGACTGCGCCATTTCGATGTTGTCGCCCTGCAGCGCATCGACCACGCCGAATGCGGGCATCAACTCGCCGGCCGGATGCACCGAGATTTCGAACTTGCCGCCCGACAGGGCCTTGACCGTCTTGGAGAGCATTTCGGCGCTGCCGAAGATGGTGTCGAGCGAGCGGGGGAAGCTGGAAGCCAGGCGCCAGCGCACGGCGGCCTGCGCATGCACGGCGGGCGCGATGCCGGCGGTCAGGACGCCGGCGATGCCAGCGTGTTTGATGAGGGAACGACGATCCATTGAATTCACTCCGGGTACATAGGAAAAAACAAAACGCGGCTTTTGACCGCGTTGACGACTTCGTGAGCCATCGACGATTGTAAAAACCCGCTTACACCGGGGCGGTGGGGGTTTTCCCTGCGGACAGGTTGGCGCCGAAACGCTGCGTGATGGATTGCGCAATGCCGGCGGCATCGAGCCCTACGCCCGTCAGCAACTTGGCAGGGTCACCGTGTTCGATGAACTTGTCGGGCAAGCCCAATTGCAGCACCGGCTTTTGCACGTCGGCGGCCTGGAGCGCCTCGAGCACCGCACTGCCGGCGCCGCCCATGACGGCGCCCTCCTCGACCGTCACGAGGGCATCGTGCGAGCGGGCGATCTGGAGCAGCAGTTCGACGTCGAGCGGCTTGGCCCAGCGCATGTTGACGACCGTTGCGTTCATCGCCTCGGCCGCAGCCAGCGCCGGATGCAGCAAGGTACCGAAGGCGAGGATGGCGATGCCACGGCCTTCGCGCCGGACTTCGCCCTTGCCGAAGGGCAGTGCTTCCAGCGTGAGATGCGGCGTGACGCCGGCGCCCGCACCGCGCGGGTAGCGCACGGCCACGGGATGGTCCTGCTCGTACGCGCTCGTCAGCAACTGCCGGCACTCGGCCTCATCGGCCGGGCACGCGATGCTCATGTTGGGAATGCAGCGCAGGAACGGAATGTCGTAGGCGCCCGCATGCGTCGCGCCATCGGCGCCGACCAGGCCCGCGCGATCGAGTGCGAACACCACCGGCAGGTTCTGGATCGCCACGTCGTGGATCAGCTGGTCGTAGGCTCGCTGCAGGAAGGTCGAATAGATCGCGACCACGGGCTTGAGCCCTTCGCAGGCCAGGCCCGCCGCGAAGGTCACGGCATGCTGCTCGGCAATGCCCACGTCGTAGTAGCGGCCGGGGAAGCGCTGCTCAAACTCCACGAGCCCGGAGCCTTCGCGCATGGCAGGTGTGATGCCGACCAGCCGGCCGTCCTTCGCCGCGGTGTCGCACAGCCACTGGCCGAACACCTGCGTGAAGGTCTGCTTCGGCACGGTCGACGGTTTGACCAACCCGACCTGCGGATCGAACTTGCCCGGCCCGTGGTAGGCCACCGGATCGGCTTCGGCCAGCTTGTAGCCCTGGCCCTTCTTCGTGACGACATGCAGGAACTGCGGACCGTCGAGGTTCTTCAGGTTCTCGAGCGTGGGCACCAGCGAATCGATGTCGTGGCCGTCGATCGGGCCGACGTAATTAAAGCCGAACTGCTCGAACAGCGTCGCCGGCACGACCATGCCCTTGGCGTGTTGCTCGAAGCGCTTTGCCAGCTCGAACAGCGGCGGCGCGTTGCGCAGCACGGTCTTGCCGACATTCTTGGCAGCAGCGTAGAAGTTGCCGCTCATCAGCTGCGCGAGATAGCGGTTGAGCGCGCCCACGGGCGGGCTGATCGACATGTCGTTGTCGTTCAGGATCACCAGCAGCTTGCAGTCGCACACACCCGCGTTGTTGAGCGCTTCGAAAGCCATGCCCGCCGTCAGCGCGCCGTCGCCGATCACGGCAATGGCGTGGCGGTCTTCGCCCTTCTGCTTCGCTGCCACCGCCATGCCCAGCGCGGCCGAGATGCTGGTCGACGAATGGGCGGTGCCGAAGGTGTCGTACTCGCTCTCGCTGCGCTGGGGGAAGCCCGAGATGCCGCCTTGCTGCCGCAGCGTGGGCATGCGTTCACGCCGCCCGGTGAGGATCTTGTGCGGGTAGGTCTGGTGGCCCACGTCCCACACGATGCGGTCGTGCGGCGTCTGGAAGACATGGTGCAGCGCCACGGTCAGTTCGACCGTGCCGAGGTTCGAACTCAGGTGACCGCCGGTACGTGAGACGTTGTCGAGCACGCAGGCCCGCACTTCGTCGGCTAGCTGCTTGAGCTGCGCGCGGTCGTACTGCCGGATCGGCGAGGGGTCGTGAAGCGTGGGGAGCAGCGGTGCCATGGGGAAAATCTTGTTATCGGTCGCGGTCCACGACCATCATTGCCAGTGCGCGCAGCGCATCGGTGTCGGCCAGCGTGCTGCGGTCGAGCGCGCCCAGCGCGTCGTGCAACAACCGGCGCGCGCGGGCCTGCGCGCCCTCGAGCCCGAGCAGCGAGACATAGGTGGGCTTTTCGCTCGCGGCGTCCTTGCCCGCGGTCTTGCCCAAGGTCTGCGAATCGGCCGTGACGTCGAGGATGTCATCGACCACCTGAAAGGCCAGGCCGATGGCGGCGCCATAGCCGCGCAGGGCTGCGGCGGCCGCAGGTGATACCGGGGCGGCCGCGCAGGCGACGCCCATCTCCACGCTGCCCTGCAGCAGGGCGCCGGTTTTCATGCGATGCATTTCGCGCAGTTGCACCTCGTCGAGCGCCAAGCCAACGCTCGCCAGGTCGATCGCCTGACCGCCTGCCATGCCCTGGCTGCCGGCGGCCGAAGCCAGCAGGCGGCACAGCATGGCCTGCATCGAAGCGGGCACGGCCGCGCTGTCGGGCGTCAACAGTTCGAAGGCCAGCGCCTGCAGGGCATCACCGGCCAGCAGCGCGTCGGCTTCGCCGTACTTCACGTGCACGGTGGGCTTGCCGCGGCGCAGGACATCGTTGTCCATGCACGGCAGATCGTCGTGCACCAACGAATAGGCATGGATCAGTTCGACGGCACAGCCCGCGCGCAACGCGGCCTCGGAGTTGCCGCCGACGGCTTCGCTGGCTGCCAGCACCAGCAACGGCCGGAGCCGCTTGCCGCCGTCGAGTACCGCATAGCGCATCGCTTCGCCCAACAGCACCGGCGCATCGACGCCGACCCAGCGCGAGAGTGCCGCCTCAACCGCCGCCAGATGCGGCGTGCTCCATGCGGTGAGCCGTGCGGCGCTCCACGGTCCCGTCGCCGTCACCGTCATTCGGTCGCCCATGTCTTGAGGTTGCCCGCATCGAGCACCTTGATCTGGTCCTCGACGGCCTGCAGCTTGTCCCGGCAAAAAGCGAGCAGGGCCGCGCCGCGCTGATAGCTGCCCAACAGGCGATCGAGCGGCAATTGCCCCGACTCGAGTTCGGCCACGAGTTGTTCGAGCTCCTGCAGGCCGGCTTCGTAGCTGGCGGGCAATGCACCGGGTTCGGGTGTCGCTGGCGGGGTCGGGGAGGATGGCACCTTGGGCATGCAGGGGAATCGTGAGGAACGAGAGTGGAGCGGCTCATTTTAGGGCGAGGGCCGGTTGCGGGTCCGGTGGGTACAATCACCCGCTCTGCTGGCCCCGGCCATTGCATCTTCGGGCCGTCGCCATCCTGACGGCGCCTTCGTTCTTCGTTCTCCATTTTCTCCCTGTGGGGAGCTTGGTCAGGTCACCCATGTCTGATTTAAGTCTTCAACTGCAGCAGGCCACGAGCCAACTCCCGGTTTCCGCGTATTTCGACGAGGCGCTGTATGCGCGCGAGATGCAAACGCTGTTCGCCAGCGGCCCGCGCTATGTGGGCCACCGGCTGGCCGTGCCGGAGGCGGGCAATTTCCACACCCTGCCGCAGGAGCACCACGGCCGCGCGCTGGTGCACACGTCCAAGGGCGTCGAGCTGATCTCCAACGTGTGCCGCCACCGGCAGGCGCTGATCCTGCACGGCCGCGGCCAGCTCGATGCGCAGACCGGCGGCAACATCGTGTGCCCGCTACACCGCTGGACCTATGCCGCTGCCGATCCGCGCAGCACGGGTACGCTGATCGGTGCGCCGCATTTCGACAAGGACCCGTGCCTGAACCTGCACAACTACCCGCTGACCGAGTGGAACGGCTTGCTGTTCGAGGCCAACGGGCGCGACGTGGCGGCCGACATGGCGAATCTGGGCCCGCGCGCCGACCTCGACTTCGCCGGCTACGCGCTCGATCGGGTCGAACTGCACGAGTGCAACTACAACTGGAAGACCTTCATCGAGGTCTACCTCGAGGACTACCACGTCGGCCCTTTCCATCCGGGCCTGGGCAGCTTCGTGACCTGCGACGACCTGCGCTGGGAATTCAAGGACCGCTTTTCGGTGCAGACGGTGGGTGTGGCCAACCGCCTGGGCCGCGCCGGCAGCCCGGTCTACCAGAAGTGGCAGGAGCAATTGCTCCAGTACCGCGAGGGCAAGCCTCCGAAGTACGGTGCGATCTGGCTGACCTACTACCCGCACGTGATGATCGAGTGGTACCCGCACGTGCTCACGGTCTCGACGCTGCACCCCGTCAGCCCGACGAAGACGCTCAACATGGTTGAGTTCTTCTACCCCGAGGAGATCGTCGCCTTCGAACGCGAGTTCGTCGAAGCGCAACAGGCGGCCTACATGGAAACCTGCGTTGAAGACGACGAGATCGCCGAGCGCATGGATGCCGGCCGCCGCGCGCTGATGCTGCGCGGCGAGAACGAGACCGGGCCCTACCAAAGCCCGATGGAAGACGGCATGCAGCAGTTCCACGAGTGGTACAAGACTGCGCTTGCCCCCAGCTCGTAGCGCACGGCGTGTCGCTCCTCCCACCCCCTGACGGGGGCAACACCAGCGGCCGGGCAAAGCCCGTTCCGCGGTGTTCCACGAAAAATGCCGAACCGCTGCCGACGCGCGACGACTGAGAACGATGCAAGCTTTATGGATGGTGCTGGGCGCCTTCTTCTTCGCGACGATGGGGCTGTGCGTGAAGATCGCTTCGGCGTGGTTCAGCAGCGCGGAGCTGGTCTTCTACCGCGGGCTGATCGGCATCGTCTTTCTCTGGCTGCTGGCGCGCAACCGCGGCGTGTCGCTGCACACGCGCTATCCGGGCATGCATGCCTGGCGCAGCCTGATCGGGGTGGTCTCGCTGGGCGCCTGGTTCTATGCGATCGCGAAACTGCCGCTGGCCACGGCCGTGACGCTCAACTACATGAGCAGCGTCTGGATCGCGGCCTTCCTGATCGGTGGCGCCCTGCTCGC
>SEGS01000026.1 GCA_004210915.1 Variovorax sp.
CAAAGCGCCGCCGAATAAGCTATAATTCCATCTTGCCGCGCGATGGAGCAGCCTGGTAGCTCGTTGGGCTCATAACCCAAAGGTCGCAAGTTCAAATCTTGCTCGCGCAACCAAATTGAGAAGGCCCTTTGGGAAATCAAAGGGCCTTTTTCTTTGGTTCCGTCGGAACCCGGAATTCGTCTGTCATCCGGAAGATAACCTGCTGCGAAAAAGCCCTCCGAAGAGGGCTTTTCATTGCGCGCCGGTTGCATGACGCCGGGCCCGGTTTGTCCCGTCAGGTTGGATCCGGGATGACAGCGGTCACTTCGATCTCGACCTTTGCGCGCGCTTCAACCAAACGGGCGACCTGCACGCAGGTCATGGCCGGGAAGTTGCGGCCCATCGCATCGCGGTAGACCGGACCGAGTTCGCCCAGGCGGGCGTTGTACTCGTCGCGGTCGGTGATGTACCAGGTCATGCGGACCATGTGTTCCGGTCCCGCACCGGCCTCCCGCAGCACGTCCACGATGTTGCGCAGGGCCTGGCCCGTCTGGACGATGAAGTCGTCGCTCTCGAACTGCTGCTGGCCGTTCCAGCCGATCTGGCCGCCCACGAAGATCTGCGTGCCGCGCGCGGCGATGCCGTTGGCGTAGCCCTTGGGAGGAAGCCAACCCGGTGGTTGAAGGAATTTGAAGCTCATGGTGTTTGTCTCAGTTTGAATCGTTGAAGCTTGCCGGTTTCCGTGCGCGGCAGCGCGGCCACGAACTCGATCTCGCGCGGGTACTTGAAGGGCGCAATGGTGGCCTTGACGTGGTCTTGCAGAGCCTTGGTCAGCGCAGCATCGCCGGTATGCCCGGGCTTCAGAACGCAGTACGCCTTGACGATGGTGCCGCGCTCGGGATCGGGTTTGCCAATCACGCCGCATTCGGCCACCGCCGGGTGCTTGAGCAACGCGTCTTCGACCTCGGGTCCGCCGATGTTGTAGCCGGCCGAGACGATCATGTCGTCGGCGCGCGCCTGGTAGAAGAAGTAGCCGTCCTCGTCCTGAACGAACGCGTCGCCGGGATAGTTCCAGCCGTTCTTGACGTAATCGCCCTGCCGCGCGTCGTCCAGATAGCGGCAGCCCACGGGCCCGATCATGGCCAGCTTGCCGACGGTCCCGCGTGGCACTTCGTTGCCGTCTTCGTCGACCACCTTCGCGGTGAAGCCTGGCACCGCCTTGCCGATGGCGCCGCGCTTCACGTCGGCACCCGCGGCGGAGATGTAGATGTGAAAGACCTCGGTGCCGCCGATGCCGTCGAGCATCTCGATGCCGGTCGCGTCCTTCCACAACTGGCGGGTCGCATCCGGCAGTGCCTCTCCAGCGCTCACGCAGATGCGCAGGCTGGGCACGCCGACCTTTTGTGCAAACGGTGCCATCTGGCGGTAGAAGGTAGGCGCCGTGTAGCAAATGGTCGCGCCGATCTCGTTGATCAACTGCACCATGCCCTCGGGCGTGTACGGCTTGTCGGGAAAGTAGACCGACGAGCCGGCCCACATCGGATACACCAGCAGCCCGCCCAGCCCGAAGGTGAAGGCGAGCGGCGGCGAGCCGATCACGATGTCGTCGCTGCGCGCGCGGAGGATGTGCCGCGGCCACGTCTCGCACATCGCCAGCACGTCGCGGTGCGTGGTGACAGGTGCCTTGGGCTTGCCTGTGGTCCCTGACGTGAAGGCCAGCAACGCTACGTCGTCCGCGGCAGTCGGGCAGGGAGCGAACACACCCGATTTGACAGCGGCCCGTGCCTCCAGCGAGCCGGCGCCGTCCGCCTGATTGAACGCGAGCACGGTGGCCAGCACCGGATGCGCCTGCTGCGCGATCTCGATCTCCGCGAGCAGCTTGCCGTCGCACAGCGCGACGGTCGGTTGCGACTTCTCGATGATCTCGCCCAGCTCCTTGGCACGCAGCAGCGGCATCGTCGCGACCGCGATCAAGCCTGCCTTGACCACCGCAAGCCAGGCCAGCGCCATGGCAATCGAATTGCCACCGCGCAGCAGTACGCGATTGCCCGGCACGAGGCCCAGATCGCCGGTCAGCACCTGCGCGATGCGGTTGACTTCGACGGCTGCCTCGGCGTACGTCAGCGTGCGCGTCGGCGAGCGCAGCATCGGCAGGTCGCCGAAGCCTTTGGCCGGCGCCTTGTCCAGGAGCTCCTCGACCAGGTTCGCCTGATCGGGAAACTGCAGCTCCGGCAGGTCGTAGCGAAACACCGGCAGCTGCGCCGCCGGCGGCAGTCGGTCATGAACGAAACGATCGACTTGTGCGGACACGCGCTACCCCTTGAGGACAGATTTACCAATGATGAGTTGCTGGACTTCCGTCGCGCCTTCGTAGATGCGCAGCGACCGGATGTCGCGATACAGGCTTTCAACTTTCGTGCCCACTTTCACGCCCAGGCCGCCATGCATCTGCAGCGCCATGTCGATCACGCGGCTCGCGTTCTCGGTGGCGGCCATCTTGGCCATGGCTGCGGCCGCCGAGAGGTCGCCCACGGCGGGCGCACCGCGGCGCTCCGCGTCGTCGCGCATCCAGGCTGCGCGGTAGGTGAGCAGTGCGGCGCTGTCGATCAGCGCGGCCATCTCGCCGAGCTTGGCCTGCGTGAGCTGGAAATCCGCCAGCGTCTGACCGAACATCTTGCGGTGCTTCGCGTGGTGCACGGCTTCGGCCAAGGCGCGGCGTCCCATGCCGAGTGCGGCCGCGGCGACCGACGCGCGGAAGATGTCGAGCGTGCGCATCGCGAGCTTGAACCCGCCATTGAGTTCGCCCAGTTGCGCGTCGCGCGGCACGCGGCAGCCATCGAACTTCAATGAAGCGAGCGGGTGCGGCGCCATCACATGGATGTGCTCGGACGTGTCGAGCCCGGCCGCCGTCGCGTCGACGATGAACGCCGTGATGCCGCGCGTGCCGCCCGCCGGTTCGGTCTTGGCGAACACGCAATAGAAATCGGCGATGCCGCCGTTGCTGATCCACGTCTTCTCGCCGTCGAGCTGCCAGCCGTCGAGCGTGGCTGTGGCGCGGGTGGCCATGGCGCCGACATCGGAGCCTGCGTCGGGCTCGCTCAGCGCGAACGCGGCGATCTTCGTGCCATTGGCGACCGCCGTGAGGTAATCCGACTGCTGTGCCGAACTGCCGGCCAGCGTGATGCACCCGCTGCCCAGCCCCTGCATCGCGAACGCGAAGTCGGCGAGCGGCGAGTGGTACGCCAGCGTCTCGCGCAGGAGCACCAGCGCGCGCGAATCGAGCTTCTCCAGTGCGCCGCCGCTCGACGCCGGCACGCAGTAGCGCAGCCAGCCACCGTCGCCGAGTTGGCGCACCCATTCGCGGCATGCTGCACGGTCGTCGTGCTCGTCGATGCGCTGCGCATCGGCCCAGGGCAACAGGTCGTTGGCGAGCGCGCGGTGCTCGTCGCCGAAGAAGGGCAGCGCGAGATGCGCGACGGAGGGCGGAGCGGGCGGCGCGACGAAGGCGGACATGCTTCAGTCCCCCTGGAACACGGGCTTCTGCTTCGCCGCGAAGGCGTCGAAGGCGCGCTTGAAGTCGCCCGTCTGCATGCAGATCGCCTGCGCCTGTGCTTCGGCCTCGATGGCCTGGTCGATGGTCATCGACCATTCCTGCGACAACATCGTCTTGGTCATGCCGTGCGCGAAGGTCGGGCCTTCGGCCAGGCCGCGTGCGACCGCGGTGGCAGCGGCGAGCAACGCATCACTTTCGTGCAGCGCGTTGAAGAAGCCCCAAGCGTGGCCTTCGGCTGCCGTCATCGCACGGCCGGTGAAGAGCAGCTCCGATGCGCGGCCCTGCCCGATCATCCGCGGCAGCAGCGCGCACGCGCCCATGTCGGCACCGGCGAGGCCAACGCGCGTGAACAAGAAGGCTGTCTTGGCCGCGGGCGTGCCGTAGCGCAGGTCGCAGGCCAGCGCCATCATCGCGCCAGCACCGGCGCAGATGCCGTCGATCGCGCCGACGATGGGCTGCGGGCATTGGCGCATGGCCTTGATCAGGTCGCCCGTCATGCGCGTGAACTCGAGCAGCTCGGGCATTTCCATCGTGGTGAGCGGGCCGATGATCTCGTGCACGTCGCCGCCCGAACAGAAATTGCCCCCTGCGCCCGTGACCACGATCGCCTTCACGTCGGTCGCATAGGTCAGCGCGCGGAACAGGTCGCGCAGCTCGGCGTACGAATCGAAGGTCAACGGGTTCTTGCGCTCGGGCCGGTTCAGCGTAACCGTGCCGACGCCGTCGGCGAAAGACCACGCGAAGTGCTTCGCTGCGTAGTCAGCCAGCGGATTGAATTGCGCGCGCATGGGGCTGCGCTCGCCGATGTAGTGCTTCATGGTTCCACTTCCTGCGTGATGCTCTGAGGGGTGTTCGAATGTTGCTTGACCTTGCCGAGCAGCTTGTGCAACTGCGCGATCTCTTTCGTGCTGAGGCTCGCGAAAGCGCCGACGATCCAGTCCTCGTGCTGTTGCGCCATGTCGTTGAACTGCTTGCGACCCCGCGCGGTGAGCCGCACGCGCCAGGCGCGGCGATCGCCCTCGACGTCGACGCGTTCGACCAGCCCTTCGGTCACCAGCTGGTCGGTGATGCCGGTCACGTTGCCGCCGGTCACCATCATTCGGCGCGACAGCTCGTTCATCTTGAGCCCGTCGGGCGCGCGTTCGAGCTGCGACATCAGGTCGAAGCGCGGCAAGGTGGTGGCGAACTGTTCACGCAAACCGTTGCGAACCTGCTTCTCCACGAGCTGGGTGCAGGTCAGCAGCCGCAGCCACAGCCGCAGCTCTTCCGGATGTTCGCTGTGGGCGCGGGCTTCGAGGTCCATGGTCACTCGATCGTGGGCACTTTGACGGCAGCAGTGGCTGTCGCGGCAGGCGCTGCGATGGCTTGCTGCTTGGCAATCTCGCGGTACATCTGGTCGCGACCGCTGAGGTACTGCTTCGGCCAATCGACCGCGCGGCTCTGCAACTTGGCCGCTTCGTGCAGCGTCCAGGCTGGGTCGGCCAGGTGCGGGCGTGCCACGGCGCACAGGTCGGCGCGGCCGGCCGCGATGATGCTGTTGGCCTGGTCGGCGTCGGTGATCGCGCCGACAGCGATGGTCGCGATGCCGACCTCATTGCGGATGCGGTCGGAAAACGGCGTCTGGTACATGCGTCCGTAGACCGGTTGCGCCGCGCGCGTGGTCTGGCCCGACGAAACGTCGATCACGTCGGCGCCCGCGGCCTTGAAGGCTCGGGCCATCGCGATCGCATCGTCGGCCGTGTTGCCGCCCGGCGCCCAGTCGTGCGCGGAGATGCGCACGCTCATCGGGCGCTCGGCGGGCCATGCGGCGCGCATCGCGGCAAACACTTCGAGCGGGTAGCGCAAGCGGTTGGCGAGTGCGCCGCCGTAGTCGTCGTCGCGCTGGTTCGTGAGCGGGCTCAGGAAGGCCGAGAGAAGGTAGCCGTGTGCGCAGTGCAGCTCCAGCCAGTCGAAGCCGGCTTTGGAAGCGCGTACCGTCGCGGCGACGAAGGCGTCGCGCATCGCATCCATGTCGACGCGCGTCATTGCGGCCGGCAGCTGGTTTTGCTCGCCGTAGGCGAGGGCGCTGGCGGCGAGCAGCGGCCAGTTGCCGCTCGGCAGCGGTTCGTCCGTGCCTTCCCAGCCCACTTGCGTCGAGCCCTTCGGCCCGCTGTGGCCGGTCTGAATGCCGATCTTCGCGCTGCTTTGCGCATGCACGAAGTCGACGATGCGCTTGAACGCCGCGGCCTGCGCGTCGGTGTAGAGGCCGGTGCAGGCGGGCGTGATGCGACCCTCGGGCGTCGGGCTCGTCATTTCGACCATCACCAGCGCGGCGCCGCCGAGCGCGCGTGCGCCCAGGTGCACCAGCAGGAAGTCTTGCGGCACGCCATCGACCGCGCTGTAGGTTGCCATCGGCGAGACGACGATGCGGTTCTTCAGCGTGAGCTCGCGCACCGTGAAGGGCATCAGCATCGGCGGGATCGCCTTTTTGCCACCGGCCAGCCATTGCTCGTAGCCGTCGAGCCAAGCCGCGTCGCGCAGGCGCAGGTTCTCGTGGCTGATGCGCTGCGAGCGCGTGAGCATCGAATAGGCGAACTGTTCGACGGGCATGCCGGCGTAGCGCTTCACGTTCTCGAACCACTCGGTCGAGTTGCGTGCCGCGTTCTGGATCTTGAGCACCTCGACACTGCGCGTCGCTTCGTAGTGCGTCAGCACGTCGTCGACGCTGCCGGGTTGCGCGAAGGAATTCGCCAGGTCGATCGCGTCTTCGAGCGCGAGCTTGGTGCCCGAGCCGATCGAGAAATGCGCGGTGTGCGCGGCGTCGCCCATCAGGACCACCGGCACGGTCTTGCCGGCGATGTCCACCCGGTGCACCCAGCGTTTGCAGATCACGCGCGGAAAGCGGATCCAGTTGGCCGAGCCGCGCAGGTGCGTCGCGTTGCTGATGAGCGAATGGCCGCCGAGGTATTTGGCGAAGAGCTTTTCGCAGAAGGCGATGGCTTCGGGCTGCTCCATCGCGTCGAGCCCGTGCGCCTTCCACGTTTCCTCGAGCGTCTCCACGATGAAGGTCGAGGTGTCGTCGTCGAACTGGTAGGCGTGCGCCTGGAACCAGCCGTGCTCGGTCTCTTCGAAAGCGAAGGTGAAGGCGTCGAAGGTCTGGTGCGTGCCCAGCCACACGAAGCGGCATTTGCGCAGGTCGATGTCGGGTTCGAACACCTCGGCATAGCGCTGGCGGATGCGGCTGTTCAGGCCATCGCTCGCGATCACCAGGTCTGCGTTGTACTGCGCGGCGAGCGCCTGGTCGTCGGTGGCATCGCACTCGAAGACCAGGTTCACGCCCAGTGCGAGGCAACGCTCCTGCAGGATGTTGAGCAGGCGCTTGCGCCCCACACCGCAAAAGCCATGGCCGCCCGAACGCACCTGGCCGCCCTTGACGAAAACCTGGATGTCGTCCCAGTGGTGGAAGGCATCGCCGATGAGCTGGGCGCTCTCGGCATCGGCCGCAGCCAGGTTGGCCAGCGTCTGGTCGCTGAGCACCACGCCCCACCCGAAGGTATCGAACGGGCGATTGCGTTCGACCACGGTGATTTCCAGTGCGGGCTGGCGCGCCTTCATCAACAGTGCGAAGTAGAGGCCCGCAGGGCCCCCGCCGATGCACAGGATGCGCTGGAGCCCGGGTCCTTCGACGGTCGTGAGGCTATTCATGATTGAATAGTTTAAGCATAAACATTTGGCTGTCAACGTGAATTCCCTGTAGCTTCCGGCAGTGATCGCGGGTATGCGGCGCCGTCTGACGGGTTCGCGCACGGCGGTTCGCAAGAATGACGCTGGAGTTGTCATGCAGAGCTTGATACCGAAAATCGAGTCCCAACTGGCCGCGCTGCCTGTGCCTGTCGCCCTGGAGCTGCCCGACGGGCGCCGCGTGGCCCAACCCGGCTCGCGCGTCACCCTCGCGTTCAAGGAATGGTCGGCGCTGGCCCAGCTCGCCGGCCGGCAGATCGGTGCGCTCGGCGAGGCGTACGTCGAAGGACGCGTGCAGATCGAAGGCGCCATGCGCGATCTCATCGACATCGCAGCAGGCCTCTTGCCCGGCCATCCAGTGGAAACCGACACGGGCTGGTGGAGCCGGCTGCAGCGGCGCGCCAAGTCGCGCGGCTCCCACACCCTGGGCAGGGACGCGGCGCAGATCGAATTCCACTACGACGTGTCCGACGATTTCTACGCGCTCTGGCTTGATCCGCGCCGCGTTTATTCCTGTGCCTACTACCGCGGCGCGGACCTGTCGCTGGCAGAGGCACAGGAGGCCAAGCTCGACCACATCTGTCGCAAGCTGATGCTGAAGCGCGGCGAGCGTTTCCTCGACATCGGTTGTGGATGGGGCGCATTGCTGCTCTGGGCCGCCGAGCACTATGGCGTCGACGCCACCGGCATCACCTTGTCGAAAAACCAGCATGCCCACGTGCAGCGGCTGATCGACGACAAGGGGCTGGGCGGCCGGGTGCGTGTGGAGCTGCGCGACTACCGCGAGCTCGATACCGCGCGGCCCTTCGACAAGGTGGCATCGGTCGGCATGTTCGAGCATGTCGGCACAGCCAACATGGCGACCTACTTTCGCACGCTGCACGACTTGCTGGCACCGGGCGGCCTGGCCATGAACCACGGCATCACCTCGGGCCGCATCGATCAGCAACAGCTGGGCGCCGGCATGGGCGACTTCATCGAGAAGTACATTTTTCCGGGCGGCGAACTGCTGCACGTCTCGCAGGTGATGCGCGACATGGCGGGCGCGGGCCTGGAGCTGGTCGATGCAGAGAACCTGCGCCCGCACTACGCGCGCACGCTGTGGGCCTGGTCGGATGCGCTCGAGGCGCGGCTTGACGAAGCGCGCGGTGTGCTGCAGGCGAGCACGGGCGATGGCGATCGCGCAGGCCGGATCCTTCGGGCCTATCGCCTTTATCTGGCGGGATCGGCAATGAGTTTCGAGCAAGGCTGGATTTCCCTGCATCAGCTGCTGGCCACGCGGCCGGACGGCAATGTTCAGACCGGGTCGATGCGCGGCGCGCAATCGGTGTACCCTTTTGTCCGAGACTTCATCTACAAGTGACCACCACCATGCTCTATCGCTTCAAATCACAAGCCACCGGCGACGTCGTCATGCTCGAGGCCAATGCCCGTCAATTGCTCGACATCATCGGCAAGGCCGCCGGTCCCACGGGTATCGTGACGGTCGACCAGATCCCGGCTGCCGTGACCGCGCTCGAAACGGCCGTGCGCAACGATGCGGCGCAGAACAAGCACAACCACGATGCGCTCAACGTCGAAGACCACGACGAGAAGGCAGTGCGCGAACACGTCGGCCTGCACCAGCGCGCCGCACCGCTGATCGAGATGCTCAAGCGCTCCGGCGCCGAAGGCAAAGACGTGGTCTGGGGCGTCTAGCCCCAAGAGCCCGCAGCGTCAGTCGACCTTCGCGCCCGACGCCTTCACTACCCTGGCCCACTTGACGTGCTCACGCGCGATCAGCTGGGTGAACTCGGCCGGCGTGTTGCCGCTGGGAATCGCGCCTTGTGCCAGCAGCTTCTCCTGCATGGCCGGCGTGCCGAGTGACTTCGCCACTTCCTGCTGGATGCGGTTGACGATGTCCGGCGGCGTGCCCGTGGGCGCGAGCAGGCCGAACCAGGAACTGGCCTCGTAGCCCTTGAGCGCCGGGCCACCGGCTTCTTCCACGGTCGGTACATCGGGGAGGGCCGGCGAACGCTTGGCGCTCGTCACGGCCAGCGGCTTGAGCTTGCCGGCCTTGATCTGCGCCATCGACGACGGCAGGTTGTCGAACATCAGGTCGGCCGTGCCGCCCACCAGATCGAGCAGCGCCGGCCCCGAGCCGCGGTAGGGGATGTGCGTCATGAAGGTGCCGGTCATGCTCTTGTACAGCTCGCCTGCCAGGTGGATCGAGGTGCCGCTGCCGCTCGATGCCATGTTGAGCTTGCCGGGATTGGACTTCAGGTATTTCGTCAGGTCCGCCACGGTATTGATGTTGAGCTCGCGCGCGCGGTTGACGTTGAGTTCCAGCACGTTGGGCACGGCCGCCACCAGCGTCACCGGCACAAAATCCTTGATGGGGTCGAAGGGCAGCGAGGGATAGAGCGCGCGGTTGATGCCGTGCGTGCCGACCGTGCCCATCAGCAGCGTGTAGCCGTCGTTCGGCGCCTTCGCCACGATGTCCGTGCCGACATTGCCGCCGGCGCCGCCGCGGTTGTCGACGATGAATTGCTGGCCGAAGGCTTTCGACAACTCGGGCGCGAGCGCACGCGCCAGGATGTCCGTGGTGCCGCCCGCGGCGAACGGCACCACGATCCGCACCGGCTTGGTGGGCCAGGCGCCTTGCGCCGCGGCCGGACCGGCGATCGCGACAAGTGCGGCGGCTGCGCATGCGGCGAGCGCGGTGCGCCGGTTGGGCATGAGGGATGGGGTCATGAGGAAGTCTCCAGAAAAGCAGGGAAGGCATGGCCGCGAGCGCGCGACCTCGGCGTGACGATGTTTGTACAGGCGATGAATCGGTGCGTCGCGGGTAATAACCCCTTGGAACCCACTGACCAGCGGCTTCAGGCGCTCGTTCCCTCGGCGGCCGATGCGATGAGCTTGTCGAGCATGACTTCGAGCCGCGCACGCTCGCCCGCGTCGACCGCGGCGAAGAGTTCGGCTTCACGCAACGCCGCTTCGGCACCCACGATGGCGACCAGTGCCTTGCCGGCGGCGGTCAGGTAGAGGCGCTGGCAGCGCTGATCGGTCGGGTCGCCGTGGCCTTGCACGCGCCTGTGGCGCTTCAGGCCGGCGAACGCGCGGCTGACCGACATCTTGTCGAGACCGGTCAGCTCAGTCACCTGCGTGGCCGTGCTGCCCGGGTGCGCGGCCAGGACCGCCATCGCGCGCCATTCGTTGAGGGTGAGCTGGTGCGCGCGGCCCACCCGCTGCTGGAACGGGCGGGCGGTGAGGTTGACAACGCGCACGAGCTTGAAGAAGAGCGAATCCATCGACGCGCCAAAGCTCCTCGAGATTCAGGCGACGAGCTTGCGCGCGGCCGCGACGATCTGGTCGGTGCTGACGCGCGATTGCGCTTCGAGTACCGCCGCATAGCCCACGGGGATGCGCGGTGCGCCGAGCCGTGCGACCTTGCAGCCCGTCGCCTCGGCGGCGGTGGCCGCGATCTCGGCGCCGAAGCCCGCGGCCTGCACGGCCTCGTGCACCACCAAGAGACGCTGCGTGCGGGCGCACGATGCCAGCACCGCGTCGCGATCCCAGGGCCAGAGCGTGCGCAGGTCGAGCAGGTCGACGGCGATGCCGTCGGCCGCGAGCGCCTCGCATGCGGCAGCGCACGCCTGCAGCTGCTTGCCCCAGCTCACCAGCGTCAAGGCATCGCCGTTGCGCAGCGGCGCGGCCTGGCCGAGCGTGACCGTCAGCGCCGTGTCGACCGGCCCGCGTACGCCCCACAGCGCCTTGTGCTCGATGTAGACCACCGGGTCGCCGCACGCGAGTGATGCGCGCAGCAGGCTGTAGTTGTCTTGCGGCGTCGAGGGGCTCACCACCACCACGCCCGGCAGGTGCGCGAACCAGGCTTCGAGCGATTGCGAATGCTGCGCTGCCGACGCGTCCCAGATGCCGCCGGGCATGCGCGCCACCAGCGGCACGCGCCCCTGGCCGCCGAACATGAAACGGTTCTTGGCCGCCTGGTTGACCAGCTCGTCCATGCCGCACAGCGCGAAGTCGACGACCCGCATCTCGACCACCGGCCGAAGTCCTGCGAGCGCCATGCCGACGCCCGCGCCCATGATCGCGGCCTCGCTGATCGGCGTGTCGATTACGCGGTCGGCACCGAAGCGTTGCTGCAGGCCTTTGTACTGGCCGAAGATGCCCCCGCGGCCGACGTCTTCGCCGAGCACGACCACGTTGGCGTCGGCTTCCATCGCGTGCTGCACCGCAAGCGCTGCGGCTTCGGCATAACTCAATTCGATCAACGCCATTGGCCGGCTCCGGTGGTCTGCACGTCGGTGAAGGCGGCGCTGGCGTCGGGCCAGGGCGCTGCGTTGGCGGCTTTCAGTGCGGCCTCGACTTCGGTTTGTGCTTCGGCGTCGATCGTGTCGAGTTCCGCCGCGCTCACACCGGCCGCGAGGCACTGCGCACGCGCGTTGGCAATCGGGTCGGTCTCGAGCGCCGCTGCCAATTCGGCCGGGTCGCGATAGGCCGCGGGGTCGACCGACACATGGCCCTTCACGCGATACGTCAGGGCGTGCAGCAGCCGCGGCCCGCCGCCACTGCGCACCTCGGCCACCAGTCGGCCCGCGGCGGCGTGCACCGCGAACACGTCGTTGCCATCGACCTGCGTGGCGGCGATGTCGAGGGCCTCGGCGCGCGCCGAGGCGCCGTCACCAGCCGTCATCGGGCCGCTCGCGGTGGTCGCGCTCCAGCGGTTGTCTTCGCAGACGAAGAGCACGGGAAGTTCGTAGACGCGTGCCCAATTCAGTGCTTCGAGGAACGGCCCGCGATTGATCGCGCCGTCGCCGAAGAAGCAGACGGTGATCGCATCCCGCTTCTGAATTTTTTGCGCATGGGCCGCGCCCACCGCGATTGGCAACCCCGCCGCCACGACGCCATTCGCGCCCAGCATGCCGACCGAGAAGTCCGCGATGTGCATCGAGCCGCCCTTGCCGCCGTTGAAGCCGGTCGCCTTGCCGAAGAGCTCGGCCATCATTCGTGAGAGGTCGGCGCCCTTGGCCAGCGTGTGGCCGTGACCGCGGTGCGTGGAGGTCAGGTAGTCGGCAGGCCTGAGATGCGCGCAGACGCCGGCGGGCACCGCCTCCTGCCCCGTGGACAGGTGCAGCGGGCCGCGCACCATGGCCACGGCGGCGCCCGCGGCGGCCTGCTGGCCATAGGCGCTCACGCCGCCCTGGCTGGCCGTTTCGGCGGCATTTTCGAAAGCGCGTATCCGCACCATCGTGCGGTAGAGCGCCAAGGCGGCAGGGCGATCGGGAGGTGAATAGTGCATGTCGACTCCGGCGCCCGTACAGCGGGCGCCAAGCCGAAAATCGTATCGTCGGTGACCATTGCGTGGCAGCGGGCTTACCCGGCCTCGGCGCCCGCGCGAATGCGCGGGGGGGCGGCCTCAGCGCGTCTTCAGGTCGATCTGCTGGCGCTGGTCGCGCAACGAGCTGCCCGAGCGGCTGAACATCCGCAACGGCTCGCGGGCCGTGTCGCGGTCGCGCGGCGTCGTGGCGGGCTGCGCCGTGCGGCTGCGTGCGGCGGCGCTTCGCGCGGTGCCGGTCGCGCCTGCAGCGGCGATGCGGCCGAAGGTGGCCAGCACGGTGCGCTCGTCGTCGTCGAAATCACCGTGGCGGCGTGCGGTCGATGCGTCGAGCGATCCGGCGGGCTCGGAGTTCGGCGCCATCACCAGATCGACGCCGAGCCTGGCCAGGCGGGCGCGCAGCGCCGCGTCGTGCCAATGCACCATGCCCAGCAGCGGCGTCCCCCGGTGTGCGTGGCTGAAGGGAATTCGGATGTGTTCCTCGAACGCGTGCGACACCAGGTACAGCAGCGACTTGTTGTAGATGTGCGCGCAGTGGTCTTCCTGCTCGGCCTCGTCGTTCAGCACGAAGGCGGCCATCTTGCCGATCTGCTTTTTCTCGAGCGCCGGCTGGTAGTACTGGTCGAACAGCGCGACCGTGCAGGCAGGCGCCCACAGCGTGCAGGTGACGATCTTCAGGCCGCGTTCGGCCAGGAGCTGGACCAACGGCGCGCAGAAGATGGCGCCGGCGCTGTGGCCAACCAGATGGATCTCGAGGCCCGGCGTCTTCGCGGCCAGCGCCTGCAGGTGATCGGCCACCCGCACGGCCGCACCGTGGCCGGCGCTGGCGGCCATGGCGTTCTCCTTCATCTTGTCCCACGCGACCTTGCCCGTGAAGCTGCGCGCCAGCGGTTCGAGCGCATCGTCGAAGCGGTCGAGCATGAAGTCCTTGGCGGCATCGAGCGCACCTTCGGGCCGCCGGCGGCGCACGGCGTCCTGCAGGATGTTGGTCAGCGTGGTCCAGTAATCGGTGCGCCAGATGAAGGCCAGCGGGTAGACCTCGCCGTCGAGCAGGCGCGGCCGGTATTCCGCCAGGCGCTGCACCGCCGCCTGTTCGCTCACGAGTCCGCCGTGCGCGTACAGCAGCACACGCGGCCGCGCCCAGCCGGCGGTGACGCGCGGGATGTCGTCCTCGAAGACCTGCGCCAGTTCGGCCGGCGTGCTGCCGTAGTCGCCACCGGCTTTCAATTCGCCACCGTTGCCCACGCTCACGATGTGCGGGCGCAGGTCGGCGAAGGCGTAGGCCATCGACTGCGCGGCAGTCGGTGCGTGCGCGGTGGCCGCCGATTCGGCCCGGCGCAACTGCACCGGCGCGCCCAGCCGCGCCACCCAGGCGTCCGTGCCGTTGCGCAGCCAGTCGTCGTAGCTCACGCGCGCGAAGCCGGCGCGGCCCCAGCCCGGGCCCCAGGAGTTCTGGAGCCAGAAGCCCTCTTCGTCGTAGGCGACGATGGCGAAGGCGTGGCCGCCCTTGATGGCATCCGACGGCATGATGACGCCGTCCGGCCCCACCTCCATCCAGCCCTGGTGCACGGTGCAGGTGGTGTACAGGATGCCGACCTCGGCGATGGCCGAATGCATCGCGACCAGATCCTTGTGGTTGACGCGGAAATAGGCACCCAGCGGACGCCGGAGTGCATCGAGCGTGCGCGCTTCGGTCAGGCCGGTCGGGTCGGACTTGCGCGCCTTGTAGGGGTGCTTCTTCTCCGTGCACACGCCGTGCTTGTGCCACCCTTTCATGGCGCCGCGCGCGCTGGAGCCGGCGTAGTCCTCGCCCGGCCATTCGTCGTAGCGGCGCGCCAGTTCATACAGCATGCGCGGGCTGACCGGCGCCGCGTCGGGCACCACGCGGCGCCGCAACAGCAGGTAGTTGGCAACGGTCGCCAGCCCGAAGCCGGTGCACGCGCCTTCGGTGCCCTGATCGAGCACCGGTACGCCATGTTCGAGGTAATCGCCCAGCGGGATGTGCGTCGGCACCTCGATCAGCGTGGGCGTGTACATGCGGTCGCGGAAGTCGAGGGTGTCCGGGCGCGCGTTCAACACGCGTTCCGGCGTCGTGGGCACCTTGGCGGCCTTTGCGGTGGCCTTGCCCTTGCGGACGACAGGGCGTGCAGCGGATGCGTCGGCCACCGCATCGGTGTGTTCGGCGCCTCGCGCAAACCCCGGGCGCGACCGGGTGCGCCCGGCCGCTGGCGCCGGTACGGCGGTCTGTGCGGGAAAGGCATCGGCCAGCACCTCCAGCGCACGCCGATAGAAGCGCTCGCGGTCGGCCGCGCCGTTCTGGCCGCCATTGATGCGCCGCGTGATGCCCTTGAAATCGCCGGCATCGGCCAGCGCGTTGAGCGCGTTCTTCGTCCAGTACAGGCCGGCCGTTTCGAAGCCGACCTCGGGCGTCGCGGCGAGCTCCGGCTGGGCGACCAGATCGATGCCCAGCAGGTCGCCGTAGATTTTGTAGTTGTGGCGGCCCGTCACCTGGATCGGGCCGCGCCCCTTGTAGCGCTTGCCGTCGCCGGGCTGCGTGTTGCCCAGCCGGCGCGCCAGGTCGGCCGGTGGCTCGTAGCGCCGCTGCGCGTCGGTCGGCCCCCAGATTTCTTCCATGAACTGGAACTCGCCCGACTCGTGCGCGAGCTGCGCGATGAACGCGGCGGTACGCAGCAAACCGTCGATCTGGTGGCGCGCCATGGCCGCATTGAGCGGCGCAAGGAACAGGGCGCGCTTGCGCTGGGAGGCGTTGCGCAGAATCTGCGCGAGTTGCAGGTCGGTCAGCATGGCAGTGGCTCCTCTCCGGGCGACACCTGCCATCTTGGGCGCGTCAGTCCTACGGGCGAAGTCCTCGAAGGCCATAGGCCGAAAGCGAAAGCGCGTACTCGCATCCGCCCACAAAAAAGCCGCCCGGCCCCGAGGGGCGAGCGGCCTTCACATGCACAGCCACCGGCGCGGGCGCCGGGGCCTTGTGCGCAGGGTCAGTCGGCGTAGACGCCAGCGGCCTTGATGACAGGGCCGAAGCGCGCGACTTCTGCCTGCACGAACTTCTTGTGTTCTGCGGGCTCGACGCGCTTGTCGTTCACCACCACGGCGCCCAGGCCCTCCTGCTTCTTGATGAAGTTCGGGTCTTTCAATGCGACCTTGAGGGCGTCGTTGATCTTCTTGAGAACCGGTGCCGGCGTGCCCTTGGGCGCGTACAGGCCGTGCCAGATCGTGACCTGGAAGTTCTTCAGGCCCGACTCGTCCAGGGTCGGGATGTCCTTGAGCGCGGGGGTGCTCAGGCGCTTGAGCGTGGTCACAGCGTAAGGCTTGACCTTTTTCGCTTCGATCTGGCCCGTGGTGTTGGTGGTCTGGTCGCACAGGAGGTCGATCTGGCCGCCCAGCAGGTCGGCGATGGCCGGTGCGGTGCCCTTGTAGGGCACGGTGGTCATTTCAACCTTGAGTTCGCTCTGGAACAGCAGGCCGCACAGGTGCGAAGCCGAGCCGATGCCGGCGTTGCCCAGGTTCACCTTGCCGCTGTTCTTGCCGATCCAGTCGCGCAGGTCCTTGAAGTTGTTGGCTTCGAGTTGCGGCTTGCCGATCAGGGTCATGGGCACGTCGTTGACCATGCCCAGGTATTCGAAGTCGGTTTCGTAGTTGTACGAGAGCTTGCGGTAGAGCACGGGCGTGGTCGCCATGCCCACGTGCGTCAGCAACAGGGTGTAGCCATCGTTCTTGGCACGCGCCACCTTGGCGTTGCCGATGGTGCTGCCGGCACCCGCGGTGTTGTCGACCACGATCGTCGCGCCCAGTTCCTTTTGCATGGCTTCGGCCAGGTCGCGTGCCACGCGATCGGTCGGGCCGCCGGCCGCGAAGGGCACGACCATGGTGATGGGCTTGCCGCCCGGGAAGTCCTGAGCGTGGGCGCCGGTGACAACAGCGGCGATGGCCGCAAGGGCGAGCAATTTCTTCATGGTCGGTCTGTTTCCGGGTGATACAAAAGTCCGCGATCATATCGACAGCCGTCCCTCTCAAAAATCCCTGTTTGCCCTTAAGGGCTTACCAAGATCGCGGGCGTGACCGCCGCGCCAGTGCGGCGCGCGCCGACACGAACGACGCACGCACGTCGCTACGGTGAGCCATTTTGCGGAGGTGCACATGGCGACCCGTTCTCTCGTCAAGACCCATCAGAAGATTCAGCGGCAGCAGGATGCGCGCGACGGTGCGGCGCCTGCCACGCCTGCTGCCACGCCGCGCAAGCGTGCGGTGCAGGCCGGCACGCGCCGGCAGCCCACGAACCTGCCCGATCAAAAATTGAAGAAGCCGGGACGCGAAGCCGACATGGCCCTGCGCCCCCGCTACCAGGCGCCGGACTATGCGGGCAGCGGCAAGTTGGAGGGCATGGCCGCCATCGTGACGGGCGGAGATTCCGGCATCGGCCGTGCCGTGGCGGTGCTGTTCGCGCGCGAAGGCGCCGATGTGGCCGTGCTCTACCTCAGCGAGGACGTCGACGCGCAGGAAACGAAGGCAGCCATCGAAGCCGAAGGGCGGCGCTGCCTCCTCATCAAGGGCGATGTGCGGCGCGCCGCTTTCTGCGACAGGGCCGTGGCGCGCACGGTCAAGGCATTCGGGCGGCTGGACGTGCTGGTCAATAACGCGGCTTTCCAGATGCACGCGGACCGCCTCGAAGACCTGACCGACGAGCGCATCGACCTGACCTTGCAGACCAACGTGGCGGGCTACCTGCGCATGGCGCGGGCCGCGCTGCCGCACATGAAAGAGGGCGCTTCCATCATCAACACGGGGTCCCGCACCGGCCTGTCCGGCAGCAAGAACCTGATCGACTATTCAGCGACCAAGGGCGCGATCCACGCCCTGACCAAAGCGCTGGCGCTCAACGTGCTGGACCGCGGCATCCGCGTGAATGCAGTGGCGCCCGGACCGGTCTGGACGCCGCTGAACCCGGCAGACAAGAAAGCCGAGGACGTGCGCCAGTTCGGGCGTGAAACCGCGTTCGGCCGCGTGGCCCAGCCCGAAGAGTTGTCGCCGGCCTACGTGTTCCTGGCGTCGCCGGTGTGCGCCAGCTACATCACCGGCATCGTGCTGCCGATCACGGGCGACGTCGGCGCCATCTGAGCGCGCGCGGCGCCGTGCTGCTACTTGTAGCTGCGCGCGTCCTCGATCACCTTGCCGTCGTTGGGCAGGCTGCCCGGTGCGTTCAGTTCGACGTTGCCGCGCAGCTTGGTGACATCGCGGATGGCTTCCGCCACACGCTCGGCCAGGGCGTCGGGCGCGCCGTTGCATTCGAGCTTCAAGGTCATGCGGTCGTCGCCCATTTCGCCTTCGACCACCAGTCGGGCGCGCTCCACTTCCGGGAAGCGACGCGCGATTTCGGCCACTTGCGACGGATGCACGAACATGCCGCGTACCTTGGTCGTCTGGTCGGCGCGGCCCATCCAGCCCTTGATGCGCTGGTTGGTGCGGCCGGTCGGGCAGGGGCCTGCGAGCACGGCCGACAGGTCGCCGGTGCCAAAGCGGATCAACGGGTAGTCCGGGTTGAGGGTCGTGACGACGATTTCGCCGACTTCGCCCTCGGGTACGGGATCGCCGGTGCCGGGGCGCACGATCTCGACCAGCACGCCTTCGTCCAGCACCAGTCCAGCGCGCGCGCTCGTCTCGTACGCGATCAGGCCCAGGTCGGCGGTGGCATAGCACTGTGTGCCCGCGACGCCGCGTGCGGCGATCCAGTCGTGCAGGCTCGGCGGGAACGCTTCGCCCGACACCAGCGCCTTGGTGAGCGACGGCAGCGGCGTGCCTTTCTCTTCGGCCTTCTCCAGCAGGATCTTCAGGAAGCTCGGCGTGCCCGCATAACCTTCGGGCTTGAGTTCGGCGATGGCATCGAGTTGCTGCTCGGTCTGTCCGGTACCGCCCGCGAACACGGTGCAACCGAGCGCGTGTGCGCCGGTCTCCATGATCGAGCCGGCCGGCGTCATGTGGTAGCTGAAGCTGTTGTGGATGAGCTCGCCGCCGCGAAAGCCTGCCGCAAACAGGGCGCGCGCGGTGCGCCAGTAGTCGCGCGCTTCGCCTTCGGGTTCGTAGATGGTGCCGGGGCTCGCGAACACGCGCCGCATGCGCGCACCGCGGGCGATGGCGCTGAACCCGCCAAAGGGGTCGCTCGCGCGCCGCTCCTTCTGCAGCGCCAACAGTTCCGATTTGCGCGTCACCGGCAGCCTGGCGAGCGCGCCGCGGCTGGTGATGTCGGCGGGCCTCACGCCCTCCAGGATCTGCGCGAAAGCGGGTGCGGCCGTCTGCGCCTGCGCGATCTGCTTCGGCAGCGCGGCCAGCAGATCGCGCTCGCGCTCGGCCGGGTCGCGGATTTCAAGTTGATCGTAGTAGTCGCTCATGCCAACCACCGCTTTCTGCGCTTGTAGCTCTTCACATCCTTGAAGCTCTTGCGATCGGCGCCGCCGACGCCCAGGTAGAACTCCTTGACGTCCTCGTTGTTCGCCAGGTCGGTGGCCTTGCCATCCATCACGATGCGGCCGCTCTCCAGGATGTAGCCGTAGTCGGCGTAGCGCAGCGCCATGTTGGTGTTCTGCTCGGCCAGAAGGAAGGTCACGCCTTCTTTCTGGTTGAGGTCCTTCACGATCTCGAACACCTCTTCGACGATCTGCGGCGCCAGGCCCATCGAGGGCTCGTCGAGCAGCACCATGGTCGGGTTCGCCATCAGCGCGCGCCCGATGGCGCACATCTGCTGCTCGCCGCCCGAGGTGTAGGCCGCCTGCGAAGTGCGCCGCGTTTTCAGCCGCGGGAAGTAGGTGTAGACCTTCTCGAGCGTGGCGTCGACCGCCGCCTTGCCGTCCTTGCGCGTGTATGCGCCGGTCATCAGGTTCTCTTCGATGGTCAGGTGGGCGAAGCAGTGGCGGCCTTCCATCACCTGGATCAGCCCGCGCTGCACCAGCGCGGCGGGCGACAGCGCTTCAATGCGTTCGCCGCGCAATTCAATCGTTCCCTTGGTGACCGCGCCGCGCTCGCCGGCCAGCAGGTTCGACACCGCGCGCAGCGTGGTCGTCTTGCCCGCACCGTTGCCGCCCAGCAGCGCGACGATGCCGCGCTCCGGCACCACGAGCGAGACGCCCTTGAGCACCAGGATCACGTGGTTGTAGATGACCTCGATGCCGTTGACGTTGAGTAAGTGGTTGGGTTCGCTCATGGTGGTGTCCGAAGCATGTGAAAGGCAGCGTTACCGCCTTTCACATGCCGGCTCCGGGGAGCCGGCGAAGAGGGCAGCGCCGCGCGCACGCCCTCTGTGGCGATCAGCAAGCGCGTGGCTTCACGTTCTTGTCCTTGGCGTACTTGGCCGCGTATTCCTTGATCAGCGGATCGATGTAGGTCTTCTCGGACTGGTACCAGCCCGACTTGATCTCCCACTTGCCACCGTCCCACTGGATGATGCGAGCCCAGTCGTCACCCATGTGGTTGCTGCACGAGGTCTTGACCGGTCGCATGATCTCGCCGAAGCCCAGCGCCTTGAGCTTCTCGGCCGTGAGATTCAGGTTCTCGAAGCCCCAGCGCACCTGCTCGGGCGTCATCGCCTTGCCCTTGCCGTACTTCTCTTGTGCAGCGCGAATCGCTTCGACTTGCAGCATCGAAATCATCATGCCGCGGGTGTGTGCGATGGAGCCGATGCCCGAGGCCGGACCGGTGCCCTGGCCCTTGTCATGCACCAGTTTCTTCAGATCGTCCTGGACCTTGTCCTTGGCCGCGCTGTTGTGCAGCGTGATCGCGTTGTAGCCCTTGGCACCGGCGCCGATGTCCTTCACGTCGTGGTCCGATCCGGCCCACCAGATCGCGTAGATCTTGTCGCGCGGATAGCCGCTGGCTTGCGCCTCGCGGATGCCCGCAGGCGTCATCACGCCGGCAGACCAGAACAGCACGTAGTCGGGCTTTTGCTGGCGGATCTGCAGCCAGGTCGACTTTTGCTCGACGCCGGGTGGCGTAACAGGAAACAGCGAGAGCTCGAAGCCCTGCGCTTCAGCACGTTTTTGCAGCAGCGGAATCGGTTCCTTGCCGTAGGGCGAGTCGTGATAGACCAGCGCAATCTTCTTGCCCTTCAGGTTGCCCTTTTCCTTCTTCGCGATGTCCTGCATCATCACGTCGGCGGCGGTCCAATAGGTGCCCAGCAGCGGGAAGTTCCATTCGAACACCGAGCCGTCAGCCGACTGCGAGAGGCCATAGCCCGGGGTCTCGACGACCATCTTGTCGACGAAGGCCTTGTCGGTCACGGCAAAGGTGATGCCGGTCGATTGCGTGTCGAAGCCCGAGGCGCCCGAGCCCTTGTTCTTCAGGCGCTCGTAGCACTCCACACCCTTGGCCGCGTCGTACGCGGTTTCGCATTCTTCATACGTGAGCTTGACGCCGTTGACGCCGCCATCGCGCGCGTTCACCAGCTTCAGGTAGTCCTGCTTGCCGTCGGCCCACGGAATGCCCAGGGGCGCGAACTGCCCGGTGCGGTAGACCAGCAGAGGCACGAACTGTTCTGCTGTCTGGGCCTGCGCGAGCGCGGCCCCGGCGACCATCGAAAGCCCCGCAGCGGCAAGTGCCGCGGTGCGTGCGAGTTTCCTGAATTGCATGGCATGTCTCCTTTTATTGAGCACGTGAGTGCGTGGTGAAACGAAAGTCAGTGAGGGAAGGGCCACAGCCGCAGTTTTTGCCGCGCGGTGGCCCACAGGCGCGCCAGGCCGTGCGGCTCGACGATCAGAAAAAAGACGATCAGCGCGCCGAAGATCATGTGTTCCAGGTGCGATGCGGTGGCCGTGGAGATCGAGAGCCCCAACCAGTGCGGCGCGTAGTTCAGCAGCAGGGGCAGCAGAACGATGAAAGCCGCGCCGAAGAAGCTGCCGGCGATCGAGCCCAGCCCGCCGATGATGATCATGAACAGCAGTTGCAGCGACTTGTCGATGCCGAAGGCCGCGGGCTCCCAGGCTCCCAGGTGCACGAAGCCCCAGAGCGCGCCGGCCACGCCGACGATGAAGCTGCTCACCGCGAAGGCGGTCAGCTTGGCGTACACCGGTCGGATACCGATCACCGACGCGGCCACGTCCATGTCGCGCATGGCCATCCATTCGCGTCCGATCGCGCCACGCACCAGGTTCCGGGCCAGCAGCGCGAACACCACCACCAGGCTCAGGCACAGCAGGTACTTCTGCACCGGCGTGCTGAATTCGTAGCCCAGCATCTGCAGCGAGTTGACGCTGACCGAGCCGGAGGATGAATCGTTGGTCACCCATTTCACGCGGTTGGTGAACCAGTCCATGAAGAACTGCGCGGCCAGCGTGGCCACCGCCAGATAGAGCCCGCGGATGCGCAGGCTGGGAATGCCGAACAGCACGCCCACCACGGTGGCCGCCAGGCCACCGCCGATCAGCGCCACCAGCAGCGGCATGCCCTCGATGCGAACCTGCAGGTTGTAGGCGGCATAGGCCCCCACGGCCATGAAGGCTCCGGTGCCCAGCGAGATCTGGCCGCAGTAGCCCACCAGGATGTTCAGTCCGATCGCGGCCAGCGAGAGGATCAGGAATGGAATCAACACCGCCCGGAAGGTGTAGTCGCTCGCCAGCAGAGGCAGGGCGATGAAAGCGACGGCCGCGAAAACCAGCATGGCCCAGCGGTCCTGCGCGACCGGGAACAGCGCCAGGTCCGCGCGGTAGCTGCTCTTGAATTGACCGTTTTCTCTGTAAAACATCTGTGTGCCTTCTAGACGCGGTCGATGATCTTGTCGCCAAACAGCCCTTGCGGCCGGATGAGCAGCACCGCCAGCGCCAGGACGTACGCGAACCAGTTCTCGATACCGCCGCCGAGGAAGGGCCCGAGGTAGATCTCGGACAGCTTCTCGCCCATGCCGATGATCAGGCCGCCGATGATCGCGCCGGGCACCGATGTGAGTCCGCCGAGGATCACCACCGGAAAGGCCTTGAGGGCCACCAGCGAGATCGAAAACTGCACGCCGAGCTTGCTGCCCCAGATCATCCCGGCGACCAGCGCGACGATGCCGCCGATCGACCAGACGATGACCCAGATGCGCGACAACGGGATGCCGATCGACTGCGCGGCCTGGTGGTCGTCGGCCACCGCGCGCAGCGCACGGCCCGTGCCGGTCTTCTGGAAGAACAGCGTCAGCACCACCACCAGCACGGCGGCGATCACGGCGGCGTAAAGGTCTTCCTTGCTCAGCAGCAGGCCGCCCTCGAACACGCTCTCGAGCACCAGCAGCGGGTCCTTGGGCATGCCGATGTCGATCTTGTAGGTGGCACTGCCGAAGATCAGTTGCCCGGCGCCATCGAGCACGTACGAAATGCCCAGGGTGGCCATCAGCAGCGTGATGCCCTCCTGGTTGACCAGCCGGCGCAACGCCAGGCGCTCGATCAGCCAGGCCACCGCGACCATGCAAAGCGCCGCGGCGAAGAAGGCGAGCGCAGCGGCGAGCACCATGCTCTCGAAGCCGAACCAGAGCGGAAACCATTCGGCAAAGCGCGCCATCGCGAGTGCTGCAAACAGCACCATGGCGCCCTGCGCAAAGTTGAAGACCCCGGAGGCCTTGAAGATCAGCACGAAACCCAGTGCCACCAGCGCGTACAGCATGCCGGCCATCAAGCCGCCGAAGACCGTCTCGAGAAAGAAACCCATGGGGCCCGCCGTTCCTAGTGTTCCGCGCCGAGGTAAGCCCGGATCACGTCTTCGTTGTTGCGTACTTCATCGGGCGTGCCATCACCGATCTTCTTGCCGTAGTCGAGCACCACCACGCGGTCGGAGATGTCCATCACCACGCTCATGTCGTGCTCGATCAGCACGATGGTGGTGCCCAGTTCGTCGTTGACGTCGAGGATGAAGCGGCTCATGTCCTGCTTCTCCTCCACGTTCATGCCCGCCATCGGCTCATCGAGCAGCAGTACCTGCGGTTCCATCGCTAGCGCACGGCCGAGGTCGACGCGCTTTTGCAGGCCATAGGGCAGGCGGCCCACTGGCGTCTTGCGGTGCGCCTGGATCTCGAGGAAGTCGATGATGTGCTCGACGAACTCGCGGTGCCGGATTTCTTCGCGCTCCGCCGGGCCCCAGCGCAGCGCCTGCGCGAGCAGGCCGCTCTTCATCTTGAGGTTGCGGCCCGTCATGATGTTGTCGAGCACGCTCATGCCCTTGAACAGTGCGAGATTCTGGAAGGTGCGCGCCACGCCCATCTCGGCCACCTGCCGCGAGTTCATGTGCTTGAAGGTCTGGCCGCGGAAGGTGATGCTGCCTTGCTGCGGCTGGTAGACGCCGTTGATGCAGTTGAGCATCGAGCTCTTGCCCGCGCCGTTGGGGCCGATGATGGCGCGCACCTCGTGCTCGCGCACGTTGAAGCTGATGTCCGTCAACGCTTTCACGCCGCCGAAGCTCAAGCTGATGTTCTGCACGTCGAGGATGACCTCCCCGGTTTTCCGAGTGCTCATGCGGCGGCCTTCACGGCGGGGAAGCGCTGGGCTTCCGTGATCTTCAGGTTGGCGCTCACGACGCCGGTGCGGCCGTCCTCGAACTTGACCTGCGTCTCAATGAATTGCTCGGCCTTGCCGCCGTAGAGCGCGTCCACCAGCACGCTGTATTTCTGCGCGATGAAGCCGCGGCGCACCTTGCGCGTGCGGGTGAGCTCGTCGTCGTCGGGGTCCAGTTCCTTGTGCAACACCAGGAAGCGGGCGATCTGCGTGTCGGCCATGCCGTCTTCGGCCGCGAGGTCGGCGTTGACCTTGCCGATGCACTCGGCCACCAGCGCCAGCACTTCCGGCTTACCGGCCAGGTCGACATAGCCGCCATAGGCCAGCCCGCGCCGCTCGGCCCAGTTGCCCACCGCGTCGAAGTCGATGTTGATGAAGGCGCAGACTTCATCGCGCGCATCGCCGAAGCACACCGCTTCCTTGATCTGCGGGAAGAACTTGAGCTTGTTCTCGATGTAGTTGGGCGCGAACATCGCGCCGTGGCCACCGCCTTGCGAGCTGTTCATGCGGCCCACATCCTTGGCGCGGTCGATGATGCGCAGATGCCCTTCGCTGTCGAGCACGCCGGCATCGCCGGTGTGGAAGTAGCCCTCGGCATCGAGCACCTCGGCCGTCGCGTCCGGTCGCTTGTAGTACTCCTTGAGCACCGACACGCCGCGCACCAGCACCTCGCCATCGGCCGCGATCTTCAGCTCGATGCCCGGCGCCGCGGTGCCGACGGTCGACAGCTTGACCTTGCCGTCTTCCTGCAGGCAAACGTAGGCACAGGTTTCGGTCTGGCCATAGAACTGCTTGAGGTTGACGCCGATCGAGCGATAGAACCGGAACAGGTCCGGCCCGATCGCCGCGCCCGCCGTGTAGGCCACGCGGATGCGGCTCATGCCCAGCACGTTGCGCAGCGGTCCGTAGACCAGCGCATTGCCGATCGCGTACATGAAGCGGTCGCCCGCGCCGACCGGCGCACCGTTCAGGATGTCGGCGCCCACGCGCTGCGCCAGCGCCATGAACTTGCCATAGAGCCAGCGCTTCGGCGCAGCCGCGTCTTCCATGCGGATCGACACGGCCGTCAGCAGCCCTTCGAAGGTGCGCGGCGGGCCAAAGTAGTAGCTGGGCCCGATCTCGCGCATGTCGTTCATCACCGTCTCGGCCGACTCCGGGCAATTGAGCGTGAAGCCGCCGACCAGCCACTGCGCCACCGAGAAAAGGTGGTCGCCGACCCAGGCCATCGGGAGGTAACTCATGATGTTGTCGCCGGGGCCGAGCTTGTCGGTGGCGACGCCGCCGTGGCCCGACGCGATGAAGCTCGCGTGCGTCTGGCACACGCCCTTGGGCCGACCGGTGGTGCCCGAGGTGTAGAGGATCACGCCGACGTCCGTGGTCTCGCCGCTGGCCACCGCGGCGTCGAAGAAGCCGGGGTTCGCCTGGTCGAACGCGCGACCGCGCTCGCGCAGCTGGTCGTAGCTCAGCAGCCCTGGCTGCTCGTAATGGCGCAGGCCCTTCGGGTCGTCGTAGATGATGTGGCGGATGCCCGAGGCCTTGCCCGCTTGCAGCTCGCGGCACTCGAGGAGCTTGTCGACCTGCTCCTGGTCTTCGACCACCACGAACTCGATGCTGGCGTCGTCCAGCATGAAGACCATCTCGCCCGCCACCGCGTCCTGGTACAGCGGCACCGGCACGCCGCGCAGGCTCTGCGCCGCGATCACCGCCATGTACAGGTGCGGCCGGTTGGCACCGACGATCGCGAGGTTGTCGAAGGCCTTGAAGCCGAGGCTCGCCAGCCCGCAGGCCAGCTCGCGGACTTCGCGGGCGGTCGCTTCCCAGGTCCAGGTTTGCCAGATGCCGAGGTCTTTCTCGCGCACGGCCGGCGCGGTGGGCTGGCGTTGCGCATGCGCCGCGAGCAGGCGCGGGAAGGTGTCGGCGGGAAGGGGAGGAAGGGTGGTCACAGTGGGCGGATCGTAGGCTCGACTTTGACGCCATGTTGTCGTTACGACGACAATCCTAGGGACACTACCCCCCGGAGTTTCCCGATGAAAAAAGAGGCATTGCGCGCATGACGATCGGCAATCCCAGCGGCAACTCAATCCGTGATCGGGTGCGGCCCGCGCGCGATGACGAACTCGACAGCATCCCGTGGCTGCGCACGCTCACGCCGCCCGAGCGGCGCCGCGCCGAGGCCGCCGTGGTGGTGGGCGAGGCCGAGCCCGGGGATCTGGTCTGCCGCATCGGCCGTGCGCCGACCTATTGGTTCGGCGTGGTCGAAGGCCTGCTCAAGATGAGCAACGACAACGCCGACGGTACGTCGATGACCTACAGCGGCTTGCCGCCCGGCGGCTGGTTCGGCGAAGGCACGGCCATGAAGCGCGAGCCCTACCGCTACAACATCCAGGCGTTGCGGCGCAGTGTGGTCGCAGGCCTACCGATCGACGAATTCCACTGGCTGCTCGACCATTCGATCGGCTTCAACCGCTTTGTGATGAACCAGCTCAACGAGCGGCTGGCCCAGTTCATCGCGGCGCGCGAAGCCGACCGCTTGAACAACCCCGATGTGCGGGTGGCGCGCAATCTGGCGGCGCTGTTCAACCCGGTCCTGTTCCCCGGCGTCGGTCAGGTGCTGCGCATCACGCAGCAGGAGTTGGCGTACCTGGTGGGTCTGTCGCGCCAGCGCGTGAACGAGGCGCTCAACACACTGGCTGCGCAGGGGTTGATCCGTGTCGACTACGGCGGGGTGCGCGTGCTCGATCTGGCGGGCCTGCGCGCTTCGGCGATTCCGCCGGGGAAGATACCGGCCGAAACAACCGGCGCTTCACCAGCGCGGTAGCCTTTGCCGCCGAGCGCGCGACCCGACGCCGGATTTTCATTTTCAGGAGACTTCCCATGACCAGCAAGAACACGATTTGCCTGTGGTTCGACGGCGACGCGCTCGACGCCGCGCAGTTCTACGCGCGAACCTTCCCCGACAGCGCGGTGGGGGCCGTCTTCCACGCGCCAAGTGACTACCCGGCCGGCAAGAAGGGCGACGTGCTCACGGTGCTGTTCACCGTGGCGGGCATTCCCTGCATGGGCCTGAACGGCGGCGCGGAGTTCAAGCACAGCGAGGCTTTCTCGTTCCAGATCGCCACGGAAGACCAGGCCGAAACCGATCGGCTGTGGAACGCGATCGTCGGCCATGGCGGGCAGGAGAGCGCTTGCGGATGGTGCAAGGACCGCTGGGGCCTGTCGTGGCAGATCACGCCGCGCGTGCTGACCGAGGCCATTGCCGACCCGGACCCCGAAGTCGCGCGGCGTGCTTTCGAGGCGATGATGACCATGCGAAAGATCGACGTCGCTGCGATCGAGGCCGCACGGGCGGGTTGAAGCCATGCCACCGATCGACAACCTCCTTGCGCCGGACGCCGCCGCCGACGATGCCCTGCAAGCGGCCCGCGCGCAGGTAGAAGCGCTGTCCGCGCAGCTGGAAACGCTCAATGCCGTGCTGGCCCGCCCGCTTGAAGACATCCTGGCGGACGCCGACAAGGCCCGCGAGGCCGCCGCCGCATGGGATGCCTTCGGCGCCATGTGGGTGCTGTCCCAGCGCGCGATGAAGCGCGTTGCGGTCGACCTCGCGGCGGCGCAGGGGGTGAGCGAAGAGACCGTCGTCGCGCGCGCCATGGCGCATGCCAACGAGGTGCTGAACGGCGACGGCGTCGATCTGGGAGGCCTGGTGGCGGAGGCGCAGTTGGCCCACATCGACCGGCATCGCCCCTGGCTGCGCAAGCAGTTCCGCACTGCTTGAACCGCGAGGTAAAAGGCCGGCTGACGGCGCCCCTGCTTGCCTTCGCGTACGCTCCCGATTCCGTTCGCTGAACCCCGACCTCGAAGACCGCGCATGACTGCTTCCCACCTCACCGTTCTCACTGGCGCCTCGCGCGGCCTTGGCCGCGCCATGGCGCAGCAACTGCTGCAACCCGGCCGCGTGCTGCTGTGCCTTTCGCGCCGCTCCGACCCTTCATTGGCCGAGGCTGCGCAGGCCGCCGGCGTCGAACTCGTGCAATGGGAGCAGGACCTGGCGCACCCGGTGATTGCTGCGGCCCGGCTGAGCGAGTGGCTCGCCGCGTTCGATGCGCAACGCTTCGACAGCGCCACGCTGATCAACAACGCCGGCACCATCGGCCGGCCGCGGCCGCTCGCCGAAGCGCTGCCCGATGAGTTGGCGCAGGCGCTGCGGGTCGGGCTCGAGGCGCCGATGCTGCTGACCGCCGCGTTCCTGGGCGCGACGCGCGATTGGCGCGGCGCGCGCAAGGTGCTCAACATCTCGTCGGGCCTCGGGCGCAATGCCATGGGCAGCCAGGCGCCGTACTGCGCGGCCAAGGCGGGCATGGACCATTTCTCGCGCGCCGTGGCGCTGGAAGAGGCATCGGCGGCCAACGGCGCGCGCATCGTGTCGCTGGCGCCGGGCGTGATCGACACCGACATGCAGGTGGAACTGCGCAGCGTCGATGCCGCGCTGTTCCCGGACCGCGGCCGCTTCGAACGGCTCAAGGCCGATGGCCAACTCGACAGCCCGGAATCGGCTGCGGCCAAGGTGCTCGGCTATCTGGCGCGTGCCGATTTCGGCAGCAAGCCCGTGGCCGACGTGCGCGACGTTTGAGCGGACCTGCCATGGCCACCGCCCAATCGATCGACACCGGCGAATACAAGCTCTTTCCGTCGCCGCGCAATGTGCACCGGGTCGTCTTCGAACACCAGGTGTTCCTGCCCTACCCATACATGCTCATCGAGATGGAGAGCTACTACCTCAAGGGCCGCTACAGCCTGTTCGCGGCCTGCCGCATGGCGGACGGCAAGATGGGCCAGCTCGCGACCTTCGAGCAGGCCGACGACGAGACGAAGTTCAAGTCGAAGTTCGTGCCGGACTGAAGCCGCCGGCCTCTGAGGCGCGGCGGCCCGCGGTCATTCGATCGTGGCGCCGGACGCTTTCACGATGTCTTTCCAGAGGTCGTAGTCGGTCTTCAGCAAGGTGCCGAACTGCTCCGGCGTCATGGCCTGCGGCTCGGCGCCCTGGGCGACGATCGCGGCCTTCATCTCGGGCGTGGCGAGCAGCTTGTTCACCTCGGCGTTGACGGTCGTGATGATGTCCTTCGGGGTACCGGCGGGCATGAAGAGACCGTACCAGGTCGCCACATCGAAACCCTTGTAGCCCAGTTCGGCCACGGTCGGGATGTCGGGTGCCGCGGTGCTGCGCTGGGCCGAAGTCACGGCCAGCGGTCGCAACTTGCCGGCCTTGATCTGGCCCATGGCCGATGGCAGCGACGACACCATCAGGTCGACGTTGCCGGCCAGCACGTCCATCATCGCGGGGTTCGAGCCCTTGTAAGGCACGTGGCGCATCTTGATCCTGGCAGCGCTGTTGAAGATCTCGCCGGCCAGGTGGATTGTGGTGCCGTTGCCGGGTGAGCCGTAGGTCACGCTGTCAGGCGCGGCCTGCGCAGCCTTCACGACATCGGCCAGCGTCTTGAACTTCGATTCGGTGCGCGTGACGATCACGACGGGCGTGTACGCCACATGCGCGACCGCCGAGAAGTCCTTCGTCGGGTTGTAGCTCAGGTTCTTGTAGAGCCAAGGCGCCACGACCATGTTGTCTTTCTGACCCATGACCATCTCGTAGCCGGTCGGGGCGGCGCGCGCGGCCTCGGCGATGCCGATCGTGCCGCCGGCGCCGGCCCGGTTGTCGGGCACCACGGTCCACTTGGTGACTTCGGTGAGCTTGGTGGCCACCAGGCGCGACAGGATGTCGGTGCCGCCGCCAGGCGGGAAGGGCACGATCAGCCGCACGGACTTGGTCGGGTACGTCTGGGCCTGGGCTCCCGCGGTCACGGCAACCGCAAGCACGGCGAAGGAAAGAAGTTTTCGGATCATTGAATGTCTCTGTTGGGCGCGGCCGGAGGCCGCGTTGGATTGCGCGGACCGGCAGTGTGCCGCAAGCCGGAGCTGCCCGTCTTCATTTGCCCCGTCGACCTTTACGACTTTTTGATACGGCGCCCCGCAACCTCTACCCCGTTTTGACGCGCCCGTGTCGAGACTGCCTGCATCGTTTGCATTGCAGGAGAAACGCATGGATATCGTCTGGATCGCCGCCCTCGCGCTGCTGTGGGTGGCTGTGGCGGAGCTGGTCGTCGGGCTGAACAAGCTCGGGCGGCCGCAAGGAGAGCGGTCGTGATCGCGCTTGAAGCCCTCTATGGCGTGGGCGCGCTGATCGCGGTGCTGCTGCTGGCCTATCTCGTCTTCGCGCTGATCTGCGCCGAGGAGTTTTGATGAACAGCGCTTCCTGGGTCTTGCTGGCCTTGTTCCTCGCGCTGCTCGGCCTGTTCGCCTGGCCGCTGGGCCGCTGGATCGCGGCGCTGTGCGACGGCCGCCTGCCACGCTGGATGCTGCGTGTCGAGACACCGCTGTTCCGCCTGGCCGGCGTGCAACCCGACGCCTCGATGGGCTGGCGCGGCTATGCGATGGCGCTGCTGGCGTTCAACGCACTCGGAGCCCTGGTGCTGTACGGCCTGCAGCGGCTGCAGGGCGCGTTGCCGCTCAACCCGACGGGCATGGGCGCGGTCTCGCCCGACTCTGCCTTCAACACCGCCGTGAGCTTCGTGGCCAACACCAATTGGCAGGGCTATGCCGGCGAAAGCACCATGAGCCATCTCACCCAGATGCTGGGCCTCTCGGTGCAGAACTTTCTTTCTGCGGCCACCGGCATCGCGGTGGCCTTTGCCCTGGCACGCGGCTTCGCGCCCCGCGGCCGGCGTACGCCGGACGAGCCTGCCGGGCGCATCGGCAACCTGTGGTCCGATCTGGTTCGCATCACTTTGTGGCTCCTGCTGCCACTGGCCTTCGTGATCGCCCTGCTGCTGGCAGGTCAGGGTGTGGTGCAGAGCTTCGCGCCCTCGATCACCGTCGCGCCGCTCGAAACACTGAACGCCGCCACCCAGACCATCACCACCGGACCGGTCGCGTCGCAGGAGGCGATCAAGATGCTGGGCACCAACGGTGGTGGCTTCTTCAACGCAAATTCCGCGCACCCGTTCGAGAATCCCACGGCGCTGAGCAACCTGGTGCAAATGCTGGCGATCTTCCTGATCCCCGCCGCGCTGTGCTTCGCATTCGGCCGCGTGGTTGGCGACACCCGCCAGGGCTGGGCGCTGCTGGCCGCGATGACGGTGATGTTCGTGGTCGCCGTCGTGGCGCTGACCGGCGCCGAGGCAGCGGGCAACCCGATCCTCGCGGCGCTGGGTGTGGATCAGGCGGCCAGCGCATGGCAGGCGGGCGGCAACATGGAAGGCAAGGAGCTGCGTTTCGGCATCGGCGCCTCGTCGCTGTTCGCCGTCATCACGACCGCGGCCTCGTGCGGTGCGGTCAACGCGATGCACGACGCCTTCACACCGCTGGGCGGCATGGTGCCGATGGTGCTGATGCAACTGGGCGAAGTGGTGTTCGGCGGCGTCGGCGCGGGGCTCTACGGCATGCTGGTGTTCGCCATCCTCGCGGTGTTCATCGCGGGTCTGATGATCGGCCGCACGCCCGAGTACCTCGGCAAGAAGATCGAAGTGCAGGAGATGAAGCTGGTCTCCATCGCGATCCTGGTCACGCCGCTGCTGGTGCTGCTGGGCACGGCCGTGGCGGTCAGCACCGGTGCAGGTCGCGCCGGCATCGCGAATCCCGGCGCCCATGGCTTCTCGGAAGTGCTCTATGCGCTCAGTTCGGCTGCCAACAACAACGGCAGTGCCTTCGCCGGCCTTTCGGCCAACACACCGTTCTACAACGCGCTGCTGGCGGTGGCGATGTGGCTGGGCCGCTTCGGCGTGATCGTGCCGGTGCTGGCCATCGCCGGCGCGCTGGCCGCCAAGAAGCGGCTGCCCGTGACCGCCGGCACGCTGCCCACGCACGGCCCGCTGTTCGTCGGCCTGCTGATCGGCACGGTGTTGCTGGTCGGCTTGCTCAACTACGTGCCGGCGCTCGCGCTCGGCCCCGTGGTCGAGCACCTGATTCTCTGGAAGTGAGGTCCACCATGACCGACAGGAAGCAAACCTTTTCCCTCCTCGACGGCGCGCTGGTGCGGCCCGCGCTGGCCGGCGCATTCGCCAAGCTGAGCCCGCGCGTGCAATGGCGCAACCCGGTGATGTTCGTGGTCTACATCGGCAGCGTGGTCACCACGCTGCTGTGGGTGCACACGCTGAGCTATCCGGGTGACACCGACATGGCTCCGGCCTTCGTGTTCTCGGTGGCGATCTGGCTCTGGTTCACCGTGCTGTTCGCGAACTTCGCCGAGGCGCTGGCCGAAGGCCGCAGCAAGGCGCAGGCGGCCTCGCTGCGTGGCCTGCGCAAGGACACCTGGGCCAAGAAGCTGAAGGAGCCGCGCCATGGTTCCGCCTTCCTCCCCGAGCAGGCGCCGAACCTGCGCAAGGGCGACGTCGTGCTGGTCGAAGCCGGCGACGTGATCCCGCTCGATGGCGAGGTGATCGAAGGCGTGGCATCGGTCGACGAAAGCGCCATCACCGGCGAATCGGCGCCCGTGGTGCGCGAGTCCGGCGGCGACTTCTCGGCCGTGACCGGCGGCACCCGCGTGCTGTCCGACTGGCTGGTGGTGCGCATCAGTGTGAACCCGGGCGAGTCCTTCCTCGACCGCATGATCGGCATGGTCGAAGCGGCCCGGCGCAGCAAGACGCCCAACGAGGTCGCGCTCACCATCCTGCTGGTGGCGCTGACCATCGTGTTCCTCATCGTCACCGTCACGCTGCTGCCGTTCTCGCTGTTCAGCGTGCAGGCGGCGGGCGCGGGCACCGTGGTGTCGCTGACCGCGCTCGTGGCGCTGCTGGTCTGCCTCATTCCCACCACCATCGGCGGCCTGCTGTCGGCCGTCGGCGTCGCCGGCATGAGCCGGATGATGCAGGCCAACGTGATCGCCACCTCGGGCCGCGCGGTCGAGGCAGCGGGCGACGTCGACGTGCTGCTGCTCGACAAGACCGGCACCATCACGCATGGCAACCGCCAGGCCTCGGCCTTCCTGCCGGCGCCGGGTGTCGACAAGGCCCGTCTCGCGCAGGCCGCACAACTTGCGTCGCTGGCCGATGAAACGCCCGAAGGCCGCAGCATCGTTGCGCTGGCGCGGCGCGATGGCGTTGCGTCGACGGCGGCGGAGGGCACCGTCTTCGTGCCCTTCACCGCCCAGACCCGCATGAGTGGCGTCGATTTGCCTGCTGCCGCATCCGATCGGGGCGGCGAGCCCGCCGCGCTGCGCAAGGGCGCGGTCGAAGCCGTCCGTCGCCACGTCGAGGCGCTGGGCGGCCACCTGCCGGCCGAGCTGGTGCGCACCGCCGACGATGTGGCGCGGCGCGGCAGCACGCCGCTGGCGGTGGCTGAAGGCGCGCGCGTGCTGGGCATCGTCGAACTGAAAGACATCGTCAAGACCGGCATCAAGGAGCGCTTCGCCGAGCTGCGTCGCATGGGCATCCGCACCGTGATGATCACGGGCGACAACAAGCTCACCGCCGCCGCCATCGCCGCCGAAGCCGGCGTCGATGACTTCCTCGCCGAAGCCACGCCCGAAGACAAGCTGGCGCTGATCCGCCAGTACCAGGCCGATGGCCGCCTCGTCGCGATGACCGGCGACGGCACGAACGACGCGCCCGCGCTGGCCCAGGCCGACGTGGCGGTGGCGATGGGCAGCGGCACGCAGGCTGCCAAGGAGGCCGGCAACATGGTCGACCTCGACTCCAACCCGACCAAGCTGCTCGAAGTGGTCGAGACCGGCAAGGCGCTGTTGATGACGCGCGGCTCGCTCACCACCTTCAGCATCGCGAACGACGTGGCGAAGTACTTCGCGATCATTCCGGCGATCTTCGTGAGCACCTACCCGCAGCTGGGGGCGCTGAACGTGATGCGGCTGGAGAGCCCGCAGTCGGCGATCCTGAGCGCGGTCATCTTCAACGCGCTCGTCATCGTGTGCCTGATTCCGCTGGCGCTTAAGGGTGTGCGCTACCGCCCGGTCGGTGCCGCCGCGCTGCTGCGCCGCAACCTGGCCGTCTTTGGCCTCGGCGGCCTCGTGGTGCCCTTCGTCGGCATCAAGCTCATCGACCTGCTGCTCGCCGCGGTGGGCCTCGTCTGAAAGGAATCGTCATGACAAACATCGTCTCCCGCATCGTGCGCCCTGCGCTCGTCATCTTCGTGCTGCTGAGCGCGATCACCGGCATCGCCTACCCCCTGGCCGTCACGGGGGTGGCGCAGGCGGTCTTTCCGCAGCAGGCCGGAGGCAGTCTCGTGATGAAGGACGGCAAGGCGCTCGGCTCGTCGCTTATCGGCCAGAACTTCAGCGACCCGCGCCACTTCTGGGGCCGGCCATCCGCCACCGCGCCGATGCCCTACAACGCAGCGGCATCCGGCGGCGCCAACCAGGGACCTACGAATCCGGCGCTGGCGGACGCGGTGAAGGCGCGCATCGAGGCTTTGCGCGCCGCCGACCCCGGCAACAGCGCGCCGGTGCCGGTCGATCTGGTGACCACGTCGGCCAGCGGGCTCGACCCGCACATCAGCCCTGCGGCGGCGCGCTACCAACTCGAGCGCGTGGCGAAGGCGCGTGGGCTGCCGAAGGCGCACGTCGAAGCGCTGCTCGACCACCACACCGAAGCGCCGCTGCTAGGCCTGCTCGGCGAAGCGCGCGTCAACGTGCTGGCACTGAACCTCGCGCTGGATCAGGGCGATCGATCCCGGTCGCCCTTGCGCTAACCTGCCGCACCGATGGCCGACGCCCCCCGCCCCGATCCCGATGCGCTGCTGGCGCAGATGCGTGCCGACGAGGCCCGCACGGCACGCGGCCGGCTGCGCATCTATTTCGGCGCCAACGCCGGCGTCGGCAAGACCTGGTCGATGCTCACCGCCGCGCAGCGGGAGCGGGCCACGGGCCGCGACGTGCTGATCGGCGTCGTCGAAACCCATGGCCGCAGCGAAACCGCAGCCCTCGTCGCGGGGCTCGATGCCGTGCCGCTGCGCGAGCTGCCGTACCGCGACCGGACGCTGAAAGAGTTCGACCTGGACGCTGCCCTGGCGCGACGGCCCGAGGTGCTGCTGGTCGACGAACTGGCGCACAGCAACGCGGCCGGCTCGCGCCACGCCAAGCGATGGCAGGACGTGCAGGAGCTGTTGGCCGCCGGCATTGACGTGTGGTCCGCGCTGAACGTGCAGCACCTTGAAAGCCTCAACGGCACGGTCGGCGCGATCACGGGCATCCGCGTGCACGAAACGGTGCCCGACAGCGTGCTCGACGAGGCCGACGAGGTGGTGCTGGTCGATGCCACGCCTGACGAACTCACGGCACGGCTGGCCGCGGGCAAGGTCTACCTGCCACAGCAGGCGGAGCGCGCGGCGCAGAACTTTTTTCGCAAGGGCAACCTGATCGCGCTGCGCGAGATCGCCCTGCGGCGCACGGCCGACCATGTGGAAGACGATGTGCGCGGGTGGCGCGTGGAGCAGTCGGGTGGCACGCCGGCGTGGAACACGTCGGGCGCGATTCTGGCGGCGGTGGGACCCGGCGATGGCACCGACCGCACCGAAGGCGCAGCAGCGCAAACGGTGCGCACGGCGGCCCGGCTGGCCGGCCAGCTCAACGTGCGATGGCATGCGGCCTACGTCGAGACGCCACGGCTGGCGCGCCTTCCCGCTGCGCGGCGAGACCGCATCCTGGCCGTCCTGCGCCTGGCCGAAGAACTGGGCGCCGACACGGCGGTGTTGACCGGCGAGCAGCCGGCCGCCGAACTGGCCGCGCATGCCAGGCGGCTGAACTGCGCAACGCTGGTGGTTGGCCGCAGTGCCACGGAAGACGCCGGCTTGTGGCGCGTATGGCGGCCAGTGCTGGCCCGGCAGATCGCACAACAGGCGCCGGGCCTGGATGTAATCACTGCCGCGCGCAGCGACAGCGCACGTCGCCTGCCGCGCGCGCGTTGGAGCGGGTCCGCTGCGGACCACGCGCTGACCGATGGCGCCGAACGCGCTCCTGCGCGCTGGCCCGGCTTCGCCTGGGCCGCGGCCGCCAGCGTGGCCGTTACGTTGCTGGCCACGCCGCTGACCGGCGTGCTCGAGCTCAGCAACATCGTCATGCTCTTTCTGCTCGGCGTCGTGGGCATCGCCTGGCGCTTCGGACGCGGCCCGGCGGCCGTCAGTGCGACGCTCAATGTGCTGGCCTTCGATTTTTTCTTCGTGCAGCCGCAGTTCTCGTTCGCCGTAAGCGACGTGCAGTACCTGTTGACCTTCGCTGTGATGCTCGGCGTTGGGCTGCTGGTGGGCCAACTGACGGCCGGACTGCGTTTTTCGGCCAGCGTGTCGGCCAGTCGGGAGCGTCGAACGCAGTCGCTCTTCGAGCTCACGCGCGAGTTGTCGGCCGCGCTGCAGAGCGAACAGGTCGCCGCGCTCGGCGCTGCGGCGGTGCAACGCCATTTCGGCGGGCAGGCCCTGGTGCTGGTGGCCGACGCGTCCGACCGCCTGCCGTCGCCCGCGCAGGCCGCCGAGGGGTTCGACGCCAACGTGGCCGACTGGGCGTTCCGGCAGGCGCAATCGGCCGGCCTGGCGACCGCCACGCTGGCTGCGCAGACCTGGCATTACGTGCCGTTGCAGGCGCCGATGCGCGTGCGCGGCGTGCTCGCGCTGTGCCCGGCGCAGCCGCGCTGGCTGTTCATTCCCGAGCAGGTGCAGCAGCTCGACACGCTGGCCCGGCAGATCGCCATCGCCGTCGAACGCGTTCACTACGTGGAGGTGGCGCAGCAGGCCGTGGTCGACATCGAATCCGAACGGCTGCGCAACGCCTTGCTCAACGCCATTTCGCACGACGTGCGCACGCCGTTGACAGCGTTGATCGGGCTGGCCGAATCGCTGCAGGGGCTGCCGGCCGATACGCGGGCCGACGCCACACGCGCCATCGTGGCCCAGGCCCACGCGCTGCATGCGCTGGTCAGCAACCTGCTCGACATGGCGCGGCTCGAAAGCGGCGTGGCGGGTGGCGCCGTGAATCTGCGGCGCGACTGGCAATCGGTCGAGGAGGTGGTGGGTGCCGCCATTCGCGCGGCGCGTCCGGCGCTGGGCGATCAGCCGGTGCGCACCGATTTGCCGGCCGACCTGCCGCTGGTCGAATTCGATGCGGTGCTGATCGAGCGCGTGCTGGTCAACCTGCTGGAGAACGCCGTGCGCTACGGTGCGCCGCCCTTCGTGCTGACCGCACGGGCCTTGCCCACATCGCTGCAGATCGGCGTGCGCGACCACGGGCCCGGCCTGCCGGCACAGTGGCGCGGACGCGAAGCGGCGCTGTTCGAGAAGTTCACCCGGGGCGACAACGAATCGGCCACGCCCGGCGTGGGCCTGGGCCTGGCGATCTGCAAGGCCATCGTGCAGGCGCACGGCGGCAGCATCTCGGCGTCGAACGCGGCGCCCGATGGCAGCGGCGGCGGCGCAGAATTCACCGTCACGCTGCCGCGCCGACCGGCGCCGGCGCTGTCTGAGCCTGCCTGACCCGCCTGAACCCATGTCCCTGACCCCCGTCGCTATCGTGATCGAGGACGAGCCGCAAATCCGCCGCTTCGTCCGCAGTGCGCTCGAGGCCGAAGGCTGGCAGGTCCACGAGGCCGCCACCCGTCGAGAAGGGCTGGCGGCAGCCGGCACGCGCCAGCCCGACCTGCTGGTGCTCGACCTGGGCCTGCCCGATGGCGACGGCCTGGCGCTGATCCGCGACGTGCGCGACTGGTCGGCCGTGCCGATCATCGTGCTGTCGGCGCGCGTCGACGAGGTCGACAAGATCGCCGCCCTGGACGCCGGCGCCGACGACTACCTGACCAAGCCCTTCGGCACAGGTGAACTGCTGGCCCGCGTGCGTGCCAATCTGCGGCGGCAGCGCGGCGCCCAGGGATCTGACGACGCGGCGGCCCGGGTGTTTCGCTTCGGTGAAGGTGCGGGCGCCGTCGAGATCGACCGCCATGCCCGTCTCGTGCGCCGCGCGGGAAGCGAAGTCCACCTCACCCCCACGGAATACCGCCTGTTGTCCGTGCTGGCTGCCAACGCGGGCCGCGTGCTCACGCAGCGTCAGCTGCTGCGGGAAGTCTGGGGGCCGGCCCACGCCGGGCAGACCCACTACCTGCGGGTGTACATGGGGCATCTGCGGCAAAAGCTGGAAATCGATCCTGCCCAGCCGCGGCACCTGCTGACCGAGACCGCGGTGGGGTACCGGCTCGGGCTGTAGCCGCGTGCTAGCAGCGCGCGTTGCGCCTCAGTAGTGCGGCGGCAGCTCGTGCCGCGCATCGTGCGCACCGCCGGCGGCGCCCTCGGGGCGCTGCTGCCGCAGTTGCGCCACCTGCTGCACCAGCCCGTCGATCGCCTCCTGCTGGCGGTAGATCGTCAGGTTGAGCTCGTCCAGCAGGTCGTCGGTGAAGCTGGCCTTGATCTCCAGTTCGTTCAGCCGGCGTTCGATGTCGTGTGTCGGGTCCATCCCGCGATTGTCGGGCGCGACGGTCAACCCGTGTAGCCGGCCAGCCGCGGCAGCCAGAGCACCATGTCCGGCCAGACAGTCACCAGGGCGAGCGCGCCGAGCATGACCAGCAGAAAAGGCATCACCTCGCGCACGAGCACCATGAGCGACACGTTGGCGATCTTCATCATCATGAACAGCAGCAGGCCGTAGGGCGGCGTCACCAGGCCGATCATGATGTTGAGCACCGCCATGACGCCGAAATGCACCGGGTCGATCCCCAGCGCAACCGCCGTCGGCAGCAACACGGGCAGGATGATCAGGATGATGGTGGAGCCTTCCAGCAGCGCGCCGAGCACCAGGAGGATCAGGTTGACCAGCAGCAGAAACTGCAGCGGTGAAAGATCCAGGCCTTTCATCGCCACGCTGAGCGTCGCGGGGATGTTCTCCGAGGTGATGACGTAATTGAAGACCAGCGCACCCGCAATCAGCATGCCGATGGAAATGCTCATGCGGGCACTGGAGAGCAGCGCGTCGTACATGTCGCGCCAACCGAGGCTGCGGTACAGGACGATCGAAATCAGCAGCGCGTAGGCCGCTGCCACGCCGGCGGCTTCGGTCGGCGTGGTGATGCCGGTGTACAGGCAGCCGAGCAGGATGACCGGCAACATCAACGCGGGGAAGGCGTCCCGCGTGATGCGCGGCATCTCGCGCAGCGGCACGCGGGGCTCCAGCGGGAAGCCGCGCCGCTTCGCCATCACGTAGATCAGCACCATCTGCACGACGCCCAGCAGCAGGCCGGGCAGGACGCCCGCGATGAACAGGTAGCCGATCGACGTGCCGGACACCAGGGCGTACAGCACCAGCGGAATCGACGGGGGCAGGATCGGCCCGATCACCGACGACACGGCACTCAGCGCCGCGGCGAACGCGGGCGTGTACTTGCCGTCGCGCGTCATCATGGCCTGCATCAGCTTGCCGGAACCGGCGGCATCCGCCAGCGCGGAGCCCGACATGCTGGCGAACACCACGCTCTGCAGCACGTTGACCTGCGCCAACCCACCCGGGAAGCGGCCCACGATGGCGTTGCAAAAGCGCAGCAGGCGTTCGAGGATGCTGCCCGAACTCATGATGGTCGCGGCGAGGATGAACAGCGGAATGGCCAGCAGCAGGAAGCTGGAGTACGTGCCGTTGAGCAGCTGTTCGGCCGCCGCGCCCATGTCCATGCCCTTGAGGTACAGGTACAGGACGGAGCCGCCGATCATGGCCTGACCCACAGGCACGCCCAGCAGACTGAGCGCCACGATGGCCGCAAGCGCCAGCGAAAAGGGACTGGTGAGATTCACAGGGCAGAGGAGGTGATCGACGAATCGCCGGCAGGCGCCGGGCCGCGCACCAGATGGCGCAGGGCGCGGGCGATCACCGCCACGACGAAGACGATGTAGATGGAATACATGACATCCAGGCGGATGCCGAGGGTGGCGCTCTTCTCGACCTTCATGAAGGTCACGTAAGACCAGGAGGCCGGCAGCGACATGCCGAACAGCACGATCACCGAGAGCGCGCCGATGGCGCCGACGATCCGGCGGGTTCGCCAGCCCGCTCGCGCCGGGAGCAGCTCGATCCGGATTTCCTCGTCGTCTTTCAACACGAAGGCCGCGCCCCACAGCACCAGCCAGAGCCATGCTGCGAGCGAGACTTCCGTCGTCCAGCCGACCGGCCAGTTGAACAGGTAGCGCAGCGTGATCTGGACGATGAAGGCGACGAAGATCAACGCGAGCAGGAGCGCGGCCACCCCTTCCGCGAAGCGGTGCAGCGCGGCCGTCACGCGGTGGAGGGTGGCCCGAACGCTCATTTCAGCGCGTTGATCTTGTCGAGCATGCCGGCCGGCCAGGTCTTGGCTTCATCGGAGGCCTGGTCACGAAAGGCCGCGATGTTGGGCACGTACACATCGAGCCCCTGCTTGCGGAAGGTCTCAGCCAGTTCGGCCTCGCGCTTCTGGTGCTCGGCGGTGCTCCAGGCGATGGCCTTGTCGGCGGCAGCCTGGAAGCTGCGCTGTTTGGCGGGAGACATCGCCTGCCAGGTCTTCATGTTGACAGTCAGCAGATCGAAGGCCACCAGATGCGACGTCAGGACGATCTGCGACATCACCTCGTAGAACTTCATGTTCTGGACGTTGGGCAGGGGGTTGTCCTGGCCGTCGATCGCCCCGGTTTGCAGGCCGGTGTACGTCTCGGCATAGGCCATGGGCGTGGGGTTCGCGCCAATCGAGCGGCCCAGCATCTGCCAGGTGTCTCCGGGCGGCATGCGCAGCTTCACGCCGGCCAGATCGGCGGGCACGTTGATCTTCTTCTTGGTCTTCAGGCCCACGTGGCGGGTACCGAAGAAGGTCGGCCCGAGGATCTTCACCTTGAGCTGATCTTCGACCATCTTCTTCATCTGCGTGCCCAGGTCGCTGGCGAAGAAGCGGGTGAGGTGTTCCGGGTCCCGGAACAGATAGGCCGACGTGAGCAGTGACCAGGCGGGTACCTGCTTGGAGATGTCCTGCGGCGCGATGTTGCCCATCTCCAGGTTGTCGCGCTGCAGTGCCACCAGCTCGGTGCCCTGGCGAAAGAGCGTGGAGTTCAGGTGCGGCTCGACCTTGAAGTCGGCCTCGATGTCCTTGGCGAACATCTTCATCATGTCGGCGCGGATGTCCTTGTCGGAGAACACGGCAGCAAAGCGCAGCGTGGCGGGTGCCTGCGCCCAGGTCGGGAAGGCCGCGGTGGCGGCCAGCGTGGCGCCGGCGCCAAGCAGCGTGCGGCGAGCGATCGAATGGTTCATGAAGTCTCCTGTTTGTTGTGTGAAAAGCGTGCGAGGAACTAGGTGGACCTGGCGGCGGTCACGCGTTGTGCAACGGCACGCAGCGCCAACTCGTAGCCGAAGGGGCCGAAGCCGCAGATGACGCCGGTGGCGACCAGCGACACCAGGGACTTCTGGTACAGCGGGTCGCGCTGGTGGATGTTGGTCACATGGACTTCCGCAATGGGCTGGTCGACCGTCTTGAGGGCGTCCAGCAGCGGAATGGAACGGAAGGACAGGCCCGCCGGGTTGATGACGATCGCTGCGGCGCTTTCCCGCGCCTCCTGCACCCAGTCGACCATCACGCCTTCGTGATTGGTCTGGCGGAACTCGCATCCGAATCCCAGTTCGGCCGCGACGCGCTGGCAAAGCTGTTCGACCTGCGCCAGCGTCGTGCTTCCATACAGGTGCGGCTCCCGCACGCCGAGCAGGTTGAGGTTGGGGCCATTCAGGATGTAGATGGCGCGGCCAGCAGGGTCCGTGCGCGCGGTCCCGGCTGCGTTGGCTGTGCCGGAGGAAGTCTCTGTCAGTTGCATTTGTTGTCCCGGGACGGCTCGAATCTGGCCGCTGCGCGATTGTTTGACCACCCATGCCACAATCTTTCCAAACTGGAAAGACATTCCACATCTCAAGATGAGCAACGCACTCGACCGCGGCTTGGCCCTGCTGGAACACCTTGCGCGCTATCCGCACGGCGCGCCACTTTCCCTTCTGGCAACCGAGCTGGACATTCCTTTCAGCGCCTGCCACCGGGTGCTTGCGGACCTTCGACGGCTCGGCTACGTGCGGCAAGTCGAAGCGCAAGGGGACTACCTGCTGACCACCAAGGTCGTTTCCCTGGGCCTGGGTTTCCTGAGCAGCGCCGGGATCGTGAATGTTGCAGAGCCGCTGCTCGACCGGCTGGCAGAGAGCTCGGGCGAACTGGTGCGCCTTTCCATCGTCGACGAAGACCGCCTCATCTGGGTCGCCAAATCGCAAGGCGTGCGGCAGTCCGGGTTGCGTTACGACCCCGACATGGGCATGGAGGCACGCCTGTCCTGCACCTCCTCCGGGCATGCGTGGTTGATGACGCTGAGCGACGAGCGCGCCCTCGAGCTGGTCTTGCGGCAAGGGTTCGGCGCGCCAGGCGACTACGGCCCGAAGGCGCCGACCACGCTCAAGGCGCTGCTCGGCTTCCTGCATGCAGCCCGGGTGCGTGGCTACGCCATGATCGAAGAGGTGTTTGCGCCCGGCATGGCGGCCCTCGCCGTGCCGGTGTTCCGCCGCAACGTTGCCGTGGGCGTCATCAGCATTGCCGGGCCCCGATCGCGCCTGTCGGCAGACTACATGCATCAGCTGGCACCAGCACTGCAGGCCGCTTCTGCGGAACTCGGCCCCATCAGCAATGCGTCCACGCTGTTCGGGCGGCCCGCGCTCGGAAAAGGCTGAACGGCTCTCCCGACCCTCACTTGCTCGGGTTGATCAGGTACTTCTCGCCCGTCGCGGCCTTGCCGTAGACGCCGATGGCATCGAGCGTCAGCGCGCCGGCCAGAGAGACCACCTGCGTGTACTGGCTTGCGAAGGTGGTCTTGAGTTCCGACACCACGCGCTGCTTGAGCCGCTCAACATCGGCCGCGCCGATCTTCTGCAGGAACGGGAACAGCAGCCAGCCACCGATGCCCCAGGCCATGCCGACGTTGCGCGCCACCTCGATCGGACTGCGGTCGAGGCCACCGTAGACATACACCTGCTTGTGCACGGCCGAGCCGTAGCGGCTGTACTCGGTGGCAGTGCGGTTGATGGCCGTTTCCATCGCGCCGAGGATCTGGCCCGCGAGCTTGCCCCCGCCGATGGCGTCGAAGGCCAGCGTGGCGCCGGTCTCGACCAGCGCGGCGGTCAGGTCCTCCATGAAGGTGGGCGTGCTGGAATCGACCACATGCTTCGCGCCGATGCCGCGCAGCAGCGCCGCCTGCTCGGGCTTGCGCACGATGTTGACGAGCGCGATGCCGTCCTTCAGGCAGATCTTGTTGAGCATCTGGCCCAGGTTCGATGCGGCCGCGGTGTGCACCAGCGCCTTGTGGCCTTCGCGCTTCATGGTCTCGGTCATGGCCAGCGCGGTCATCGGGTTGACAAACCACGAGGCGCCCTCGGCGGCCGTCACATCGTCGGGCAGCACCATGCACTGGTCGGCGCGGATCACGCGCTCCTGCGTGTACATCGCGCCGCCGATCATCGACACCGTCTTGCCGAGCAGCGCCTGCGCAGCCGGCGACGTGCCGGCCTTGATCACCACACCCGCACCTTCGTTGCCGACGGGCAGCGATTCGCCCAGGCGCGCCTTCATCGCGGGCAGCACGCGCTCGTGCACGGCGGCGGTGACCACGGGGCGATCGGCGCTGCCCGAAGCCTTGAAGCTCGCCGGGTCGGCCGCGGCCAGCAGCAGCCCCAGGTCCGATGGATTGATCGGCGCGGCCTCCACGCGCACGACGACCTCGTCGGCCGTGGGCGCGGGCGTTGGCACATCGACCAGCGAGATTTCGAGTTCGCCCGTGGGCTGGAGGAGGGAGCGCAGTTCGAGTGCCATGGTTGTCGCCTTCGGTGTGAGTTGCAATTCGCCAATGCTAGCCTTCGGGGTCATGACCCAACTTCTGATCCTCAGCGTGAGCGCCGGCAACGGCCACGTGCGCGCGGCACAGGCCCTGGCCGCCACCGCCGAATCGCTGGCGCCGCCGTGCCACGCCACCCATGTGGACGCGATGGCGCATGTGGCCGGCGGCTTCCGCAAGGTCTACACCGACTGGTACCTCCAGCTCGTCAACCGCGCGCCCGAGGTCTGGTCGTACCTGCACCAGAAGGCCGACAGCACACCGCACAGCGCGACCTCTCAGCGCCTGCGTCGCGGCATCGAGCGCGTGAGCGCGGGCGCACTGTTGCGTGAGATCCATCGCGCCAGGCCCGACGCCATCGTCTGCACCCATTTCCTTCCGGCCGAACTGCTGATGCGCGAGCAGGCGAAGGGTCGCATCGACTGTCCCGTGTGGCTGCAGGTGACCGATTACGACCTGCACAACATGTGGATCGTGCCGGGCATGGCGGGCTACCTCGCCGCGACCGACGAGGTCGCTTTCCGCATGCGGGCACGCGGGCTGCCGGCCGAGCGCATCCACGTCACCGGTATTCCCCTGATGCCCGCCTTCGCGCAGCCCGCGGCGCCCGGGCTGGCACGCGACGCCAACGTCGCGCGGCTCGGGCTCGATCCGTTGCGCAAGGTCGTGCTGATGGCCTCGGGTGGTGCCGGCGTCGGCGATCTGCCGAGCATGGTCGAGCGCGTGCTGGCGTTGCACGGCGCGGACTTCCAGGTGATCGCGGTCGCTGGTCGCAACGCGAGCGCCCACGCATCCCTGAAGGCGCTGGCGCAGCGCTTCCCGCAGCGGCTGATTGCCATCGGCTTCACCAACGAAATGGAAAAGCTGATGGCGGCGGCCGACCTCGTCGTCACCAAGCCCGGCGGGCTCACGATCTCCGAATGCCTCGCGCTCGGCAAGCCCATGCTGCTGGTCTCGCCGATCCCGGGGCAGGAAGAACACAACGCCGGCTTCCTGATGGAAGAGGGCGCTGCCTGGCTGGCCTACGACGCGATCGGGCTCGAATACAAGATCGCGCGCCTCATGGCCCGGACTGGCGAATCCAGCGACAAGCTCGCGCTGATGGCCGGGCGCAGCCGCGCGCTGGGCAAGCCGGGCGCCGCGCGTGCGGTGCTCGATTGCGTGCTCGCAAAAAAGGTGAGCGCGTGAACGCCGCCGAGCGCGACGAGCGGCGCGTCGGCCGCACCCTCGTCTACCTGGCGTGGGTGGTCGTGATGGCCTACTTCTTCGCCAACGCCGAGATCCAGATCGAAGGCGGTGCCGGCTGGGCCACCTCGCTGCCGACCTGGCGCATCGAACAGCACTGGCTGCTCGACATCTTCTGGGGCGGCCGCGCGATGACGGGGTATCACGCGTGGGTCTTCTCTTTCATGGCGCTGGTGTTCTTCGCACCGCTCGCCTTCAACGGCCGCTTCAGCTGGCGCGATGCGGGCCTGGCGCTGGTCGGCCTCATCGTGTTCTGGGTCGTCGAGGACTTCCTCTGGTTCATCATCAACCCCGAGTTCGGGTGGGCGCGCTTCAACCCGGCCGACGTGCCGTGGCACAAGCGCTGGCTGTTCGGCGCGCCGATCGACTACTGGGGCGGCCTCGCTGTCGCGGCGCTCATCCTCTTCGTGCGGCACCGCCGCCCGGCGCGACGCGACGCGCAGGAGACCCCGCAATGAAGCGCCGTTCCAGACGCCACTACGCCGAAGTCGCGGTACGCCCCGACGACTGGGCGCATCCGCTCCATGGCCCGCAGGCCGATGCGAGCCATCGCGTGGAAAACTTGCACCGCATCACGCCCACGCTGTATCGCAGTGCGCAGCCCAGGCGCGAAGACGTACCGGCGCTGCAGGCGCTGGGCATCAAGACCGTCATCAGCTTTCGCTCCTTCAACAGCGACGAGCGTGCCTTGCGTAACAGCGGCATCGACCTGGTGCGCGTGCCCATCGACACCTGGTCCATCAACGACGACGAGGTGCGCCGCGCGCTCATCGCGATCCGCGAAGCCGAGAAGAAGGGCCCTGTCCTCATCCACTGCTGGCATGGCGCCGACCGCACCGGCGTGGTCGCCGCGGTCTACCGCATGGCCCTGCAAGGCTGGAGCAAGGACGCCGCGCGGCACGAGATGTTTCGCGGCGGCTTCGGATACCACACGCTGTGGCGGAATATTCCGAGCTATCTGGCGCGGGTGAATCCGGAGTCGATGCGGGCGGCGCTCGACGAACCCCTGCCTGCTTCCTGAGCCACCGATGGATGCCGATCCGTTCCAGCTGCAACGCTTCGTCGACGCGCAGGCCGGCGTCTACGCGACCGTGTGCGCCGAGCTGGCGCGAGGTCGCAAGACCAGCCACTGGATGTGGTTCGTCTTTCCCCAGCTCGCCGCGCTCGGACGCAGCGGCACGGCAAAGTTCTACGGCCTGGCCGACGCAGTGCACGCGCGCGCTTATTGGGCACGCCCGACACTCGGCACGCGGCTTCGCGAGTGCAGCCAACTTGTGCTCTCAACGCAAGGCCGAAGCGCGCACGACATCTTCGGCTCAGCCGACGATCTGAAGCTCTGTTCGTGCATGACCCTGTTCGAGGCCGCCGTGCCCGAGGAACCGCTCTTCGGCCGGGTGCTGGACCGTTTCCATGCGGGATCGCGCGATGCGCAGACCCTGGGCCTGCTCAGGCCGGTGCCGTGAGCGCGCCACGGCACGCGCGCCACCATCACCCGGCCGTGCCCTTGGCGCGCCGCGACAGCATGTTCAGCACCTCCACCAGGGTCGAGAACGCCATTGCCGCATAGATGTAGCCCTTGGGCACATGCACGCCGAAACCGTCGGCGATCAGCACCGCGCCGATCATCAGCAGGAAGCCCAGCGCCAGCATCACGACCGTCGGGTTGCGGTTGATGAAGTTGGCCAGCGGCTCGGCGGCCAGCAACATCACCGTCACGGCCGCGACCACGGCGATCACCATCACGGCCAGGTTGTCGGTCATGCCGACGGCGGTGAGGATCGAGTCGACCGAGAAGACCATGTCGAGCAGCACGATCTGCACCAGCACCGACGAGAACGCGACGGTGGCGACCTTGCCCGCCTGGCCCGTCAGCGTCGCGGTGGCCGGCGCCGGATCGACGTGGTGGTGGATCTCCTTGGTGGCCTTCCAGATCAGGAACAGGCCGCCGGCGATGAGGATCAGGTCGCGCCACGAGAACTGCGTCTCGAAGCTGGGCTTGCTGGCGGCGTCGAGCGGGCCCGTCCAGCCCAGGTCGAAGACCGGCGCCGTGAGTCCGACCAGCCAAGCGATCATCGACAGCAGGCCCAGGCGCATCACCAGCGCGAGCGAGATCCCGATGCGCCGCGCTCTTGCGCGTTGGTGCTCCGGCAGCTTGTTCGAGAGGATCGAGATGAAGATCAGGTTGTCGATGCCGAGCACGACTTCCATGATCACGAGGGCGACGAGAGCCGCCCAGGCGGTCGGGTCGGAAAAAAGGGCTTGGAGACTTTGCACAAGGGGCCTTGGCTGAAATAAGGGCCACGATGATCGCGGTTGCGCACCCCGCCTGGTGCGATTCCCGGCCGCGCGATAGGCCCTTTGGCCAAGCTTCGCTTCAAGCCAAAAGTGCCGGAAGCCGTTGCCTGGCGGGCGTATATTGCTATTAAAAAAATAGCACTACAGTGCCTGCAGGGCGCCGCGTCAGCCCAGCGGCGGCGCAAATCCCCAACCCTCGGCCAACAACGCGTCAATGGCGCGCAGCGCCGCGTCGAGGCGTTGCGCGCGGTCGCCGTGCAGCACCACGCTGCGGCGGCCGGTGTCCGCGAGGCGGTCGGCGAAGCGCTTGGTCATCCATTCGCGGATCGCTTCGCCGTCACGCAGGCCGTCGTCTTCGAACGGCACACCATCGTGGTGGGTCAGGAGGTAGAGCCGGCCGCGGTCCTGTTCGGCGATGGCTTCGACAGCAGCGCTGCGGTGGCCCACATAGCGCTCGTGCCAGATCGCGGTGGCGAAGGCGTCGGTGTCGCACACCAGCAGCGGGCCGCCGACCGCGGCCTCGTCGCGGGCCATCGCGTTCTGCGTGGCGGCGATGTGCGTGAACTCGTCGCTGGGCCAAAGCAGGTCTTCGGGACCGGGTCGGCGCGCGCCCCGCAGTTGCGCCTGCGCGATGGCGGAGGCCAACTTCTCCACGCTGAGCGCGCGGCCGTACTCGGGCACCCAGCGCGTGAGGCCATGCGCGCCGCCGCGCGCGCGCAGCGCCTGCGCCAGCGCGATCGACAGGGTGGTGGTGCCGGTCGATTCCGCGCCGACGACCACGATGCGCCACGCAATGTCGGCGCGCACCGGTGCGCCGATGAAGTCCCAGTACGCGGAGGGATCGTTGCGAAAGCGCGTGGCCGAGATCGGCGCGAGCAGGCGCGCGGTATCGAGCGTGACCGGCATCGCGTCGAAATGCCGCGCCAGTTCTTCGCCGTAGGGCTCGGAGGTGAAGACCGCGCTGACCGGCGGTGCATCGATGCCCGCCAGCGCCTCGCGCATCAGCGCGACATGCGCAAGCCAGATCGCATCGTTGCCGTAGTCGACCGGGATGTCGTCGACGATGCCGGTCACCACCACGTTCGGCAGCGCCGCATGCAACTCGCGCAGCCAGCGCATGCGCACTGCGAGCGGAATCGATTCGTGCGAAGCCGCCATCGCGATCACCGTGACGCGCGCGCATTGCGACGCCGCCGCGCCGATGAGCAACTGGTGCCCTGCGTGCGGCGGGTAGAACTTGCCGATGACGAGGCCGTGCGGGTTGCTCATGCGTTGGCCAGGATCGGTTGCGGTGTGGCCTGTTGCCGCTGCCAGGCGCGCCGCCATTCCACATAGCCCGCGAGGCAGATCAGCAGGAAGATGACGTAGAGCACCGCGGTCAGCGGCAGGCTGCGCTGCCAGTAGAGCGGCACCGAGATGATGTCGACCGTGATCCACATCAGCCAGCATTCGAGCCGACGTCGCACCTGCCACCAGGTCGCGAGCAGGCTCAGCACCAGCAGCGTGGTGTCGGCGATGGGCACGGGGCTGTCGGTCCATCGGCGCAGCGCCCAGGCGCCTGCGGCGATCGCCACGGCGCACAGCGCCAGCGACAGCGCGGCTTCGCGCAGCGGGGTGCGCGTCACCGGCACGTCGTGCGCAGCGTCGCCGTTGGCAGCGCGAGTCCATTGCCACCAGCCGACGATGCCGAGCACCGCAAAGGCAATCTGCAGCAGCGCATCGGCATACAACTTGGCGCCATAGAACAGCACCATGAAGCAGGCCACGTTGAGAAGGCTCACCGGCCAGTTCCAGATGTGGCGGATCTTGGTGAGCCACACCGTGGCGAGCCCGGTGACGAAGGCCGCGATTTCGAGCGCGGTGACGGGTTGGCCGAGCAGGTTCACAGCGGCGCGCGCGACGTGACGAGGGCGCGTGCGCCCGCCGCGGCCCGTTCGCGCACCGCGTCGAAGGTGGTCTGCCGCACGATGCGGCCGTCTTCGAACACGGTCTCGAGCAGGTCGGTTTGCGTGGCGTCCAGGGTCTCGATGCGCTGCGTCTGCATGGCGCCCTTCGCATCCCGCGTGAGCGTCAGGCGCCCCTTCTTCGATGCCTTGCTCATGTCGCCGACGGGCGCCTTGTACACATCGCGCCATTCGCCGTTGACCTGCATCGCCGAGCACTTCATCGCCCACTGCATGGTGTCGCGGTTGACCTGTTGCAAAAGTCCGCCGCCCATGCCGAAGGCGACGTTCTCGGCCGAGAAGCCGTTGTGAAAGAGGTTCGAGAGGACGAGCCGCAGCGAGTCCAGGTTGATGCCGTCGCCCTGGATCACGCGCACGTTGTTCAGCACCAGGTAACCCTTGGTGTTGCGCGTGGTGCCGAAGCGCGCGGCCAGGATGCGCACCACCTTCAGCACGGTTTCGGCGGGGTCGCCCGAGTCGGGCCGCACCACCAGCGTGGCGCCCGATTGCACGACCAGGTCCTTCAATTCGGTGCCCCAGATCTGGTCGCAGGCATTGAAGATGTCGTAGCTGTCGCTCACCACGGCGAAGATCGCGCCGGGCTTGCCGAACTGCTCGACCATGTTGCGGTAGGCGCTCGATTCCTTGTCGCGCCCCCAGCCGGTGATGGTGCTGTGTTCGGCTGCTGGAATGGAGAAGCCGGCCACGTCGCAGTCGTAGTAGCGGCGCGCCGCGACCAGTGCGGCAATCGTGTCGGTGCCCAGGAAGTTGACCAGGTGCGCCATGCCGCCGAGCGCGGCGGATTCGAGGCTCGACACGCCGCGCGCGCCGAAGTCGTGCAGCTTGAAGCCGATTTGCGCGGCCGGGTCTTCGCAGGTCGCGTCGAGGTAGCGCATCAGCGTGGCCTTGGCAGCGCCGGAGAGCGTGGCGACCGTGGTCGGGTACCAGATGGCGCGCAACAGTTCGGTTTCGAGAAAGCTCGTGACCCAGAAGAACTCGGGGTCGGTGTTCTCGATCGTCGCGAGCACGTTGTGCACCGGCACCACGCTGCCTTCGGGCATCGCGCGGATGCGCACGGGCATCAGGCCGCCGTGCTTTTCGATCAGGCGCAGCCAGCCTTCACGATTGAAGGGCTCCCCGTGCAAAGCCATGAGGGCGGCGGCTTCGTCGACGTCTTCGACCGTCACAGGCGTCGAGAGGTATTCGCGCAGGTAGGCCTGCAGGCCGAAGAACACCGAATGGCTGAAGGCGCCGCCGCGCGATTCGATGTAGCTGAACACCGTCTGCGTGCCGGGCGGGTACTGCATCCAGTGCGACACCTTGTAGGAGTCGGTGCGCAGCAGGAGATTGCCGCCGAGGGAGGTGGGATTGCGAGTCATGTGAAAGCTCCTTTCACGGTGGCGCCGTCAACCGGCGCCGTTGCTGAAATGGCCTGGAAATATCAACTCTTTCCGAGGCCTCCTAGAAAGTGATTGGCGATGAAATAGTGGTCTTCGTACATGCGCTCCTGCATGTCGAGGAACTCGGCGATCGGCACCCACCGCACATCGGCCGCGTCGTCGTCGGCGCGCACGTCGGAGAGGCCCGTCCACTGGTTGTGCGCGAGCTCGAAGAAGAAGCCGTGCGTGATGGTGCGGCCGCGCTGCGATCGGTCGGGTGCGTCGAACACGTGGCTGGCCTTCATGCTGCCGTTGAGCACGGGCACGGGCACCTTCAGGCGCGTCTCTTCCTTCAGCTCACGGATCGCTGCTTCCTGCAAGCGCTCTTGCTGACCGACGAAGCCGCCGGGCAGCGCCCAGGTGCCCTTGCCGGGGTGGAACTTGCGCTGCACCAAGAGGATGTGGCCGGCCTCGACCACCACGGCATCGACGGTCGTGTAGATCGGCGGGAACTCGCTGCCGGCGTAGCGGTACTTGTCCTTGTAGTCGACGAGGAACGCGCGCTCTTCACAGAGGTCCGCGTAGTCCGTTGTACTGGTGAAGCGGTCGAGGAAGGCGGCAGTGCCGTCGGGCAAATCGGCCGGGTTCAACTGGCCGCGCATCTCGGGGTTGAAGTAGAGCGCGCGCACGTCGGTCGCGTTGATGCTCTCGACCACGTGGTGCGCGACGAACTCCCAGCTCGGGAAGAGCTTGAGGTAGTAGCTCGATGCGTCCTTGAGGTGCCCGACCAGCGCGACCTTCGCCGCGGCCGGCTTCACGCCGTCCTGCGCGATCAGCCGGTCGACCGCCGACTGGATCGACGCGATCCAGATCTGGTCGTTGTAGGGCGAGTCGCCGACGCCGATCACGGAGACGCGCATCTGCTCGGCACCGCGCAACGACGCGCGGACCATGCGTTCACGTTCATCGAAGGTGAACGGGTTCTTGACGCTGCGGGGCTTGCGGTCGGAGCCCACGACGACGATCACGCGTTCGGCCGCACGAAGACCTTCTTCGATGAGTCGCTGGTGACCGAAATGGACGGGCTGGAAACGCCCGATGACGATGGCGTATTGAAACTTGCGTGTGCTGTGACTGTGCTGGCTGTTCATTGGGAATCCCCCAAAAAGGACGCGATCAACTCGCGTCTGGGATCAACAATAGCACCGCTCGCGCATTCGTTCAATGCCCATGTGAAGAAGGAGCCACACCATGCCGACCCCTGAAACGCTCGAACGTTTCATTGCGCGCGTCGAAGCCAACGCGCACGCCGAAGCTGTCGAGGAGTTCTACGCGCCCAACGTTTCGATGCAGGAGAACCAGGCGCCACCGCGCATCGGCCGCGATGAAGCGATCGCACGCGAGCGCGCCGTGATGGCGAAGGCGCGCAGCGTCACATCGCAATGCGTGCGGCCCGTGTTCGTCAACGGCGACCACGTGGTCATCCGCTGGATCTTCCATTTTGAATGGCCGGACGGCACCGCCACGCACATGGAAGAAGTGGCCTGGCAGCGCTGGGAGGGCGAGCGTCTGGCCGAGGAAACCTTCTTCTACGACCCCGCACAGCGCGTTCCGCGAAAATCGCACCCATGACCGATCCGACTTCCTCGTCCTCCAGCGCGCCCGGCGCCGTGCGCCTGAACAAACGCATGGCCGAACTCGGCCTGTGCTCGCGCCGTGAGGCCGACGACTGGATCGCGCAAGGTTGGGTCAAGGTCAACGGCAAACCGGCCGAGATGGGCGTGAAGGTCACGCCGGCCGATCGTGTGGAGGTCGACCGCAAGGCCGAGCAACAGCAGCAGCAGCAGGTCACGATCCTGCTGCACAAGCCCATGGGCTACGTGAGCGGGCAGCCCGAAGACGGGCACGAGGCGGCGGTGGTTCTGGTCAACCCGCGCACGCACTGGCGCGAGGACCCGAGCCGCAACCGCTTCTCGCCGCCGCAGTTGCGCGGGCTCGCGCCTTGCGGGCGGCTGGACATCGATTCGGTCGGCCTGCTCGTACTCACGCAGGACGGCCGCATCGCGCGCCAGCTGATCGGCGAAGACTCCGGCATGGAGAAGGAATATCTGGTGCGCGTGGCGTACCACGGGCTGGACCAGCCGGCGCCGCCGCGCCAGCTCGTCCGCATGGACGACGACGACCCGATCACGAACAACGTGCGGGCCGTGTTTCCGCCGGCCTTGCTGGCGCGGCTGCGCCACGGACTGAGCCTCGATGGCCAGCCGCTCAAGCCCGCGCAGGTCGAGTGGCAGAACCCCGAGCAGTTGCGCTTCGTGCTGACCGAAGGCAAGAAGCGCCAGATCCGCCGCATGTGCGAGCAGGTGGGCCTCAAGGTGGTGGGCTTGAAGCGCATCCGCATCGGGCGGGTCTTGCTGGGCAACCTGCCCGCGGGGCAGTGGCGCTACCTCGGGCAGAACGAGCGCTTTTGACGAGTACCGTTCAGACGGCGGCGTCGCGTGCCAGCGTCGGATGCGGCTCGTCGGCCGGGCTGGTCAGCAGCAGCTTGTAGATCAGCGCGCCGAGGATGGCGCCCACGATCGGGGCGACCCAGAACAACCACAGTTCATTCAGGGCGTACTGCGGTGCAAACAGCGCCGGGCCCGTGCTGCGCGCCGGGTTGACGGAGGTGTTGGTCACCGGGATCGACACGAGGTGAATCAGCGTCAAGCACAGGCCGATCGCGAGCCCGCCGAAGCCAGCCGGATTGCGTTTGGACGTGGCGCCCAGGATGACGATGAGGAAGATCGCCGTCAGCACCACCTCGCACAGCAGCGCCGCCGTCAGGCTGTAGCCGCCGGGCGAATGGGCGCCGAAGCCGTTGGTCGCAAAGCCGCCGATGTCGACGCCCGCCTTGCCGGTCGCGATCAGGTACAGGACCCCTGCACCCGCAATGGCGCCCAGCACCTGCGAGACCACGTAGCCGGGCAGCTCGGATGCCCGGAAGCGGCCGGCCACCACAAGGCCCACCGACACCGCCGGGTTGAAGTGCCCGCCTGAAATGCCGCCGAGCGCGTACGCGCCCGTCAACACGGTGAGGCCGAAGGCCAGCGACACGCCCGCAAAGCCGATACCGAAGCCCGGAAAGCCCGCAGCGAGCACCGCGCTGCCGCAACCACCGAAGACGAGCCAGAAAGTGCCGACGAACTCGGCCGCCCACTTCTTGAATGTGCTGTGTTCCATATCCCTGAATCCTGTTGTGATGAAAAAGCAAACGCGTGCCGAGGGGCACGCGCGGCAGGATTGTGGGACGGGTTTGCTCGTTTCCTTGTGCAACAGCCAGTGTGGCACCGCATCTGTTCACGGATTACCCGCATTTCGCTCGTTCCTGCCGGGGCTTAGATTCCGTGGGTTCACTTTTCAAACCACACGCCCCCACATGACCTCTTCTGTCTTCCTGAAAAAAGCCGCACCGGGCCTCTTGGCGCTTGCATCCCTTGTGTCGTTCAACGCCGGCGCGCAGGGCGTGGTCAATGCGCTGTGCAGCACCGATGCGCCCTGGTGCGAGGCGGCGGCCGCCGAGTTCACGCGCCAGACCGGCATCAAGGTCAACCAGGCCCACAAGGGCACCGGCGAGATCGGCGCCCAGCTGCGCGCCGAGGCGCAGAACCCCAAGACCGACATCTGGTGGGGCGGCACCGGCGATCCGTTCCTGCAGGCGGCCGAAGTCGGGCTGTTGGAGGCCTACCGCCCGGCCTACATCAACGACCTGCACGAGTGGGCGGTGCGCCAGTACGCGATGAGCGGCAACCAGGTCGGCGGCTTCTACACCAGCACGATCGGCTTCGGCTTCAACACCGATGTGCTCAAGAAGAAAAAGCTGGCCGAGCCCCGTTGCTGGGCCGATCTGATCAAGCCGGAATACAAGGGCGAGATCGAGATTTCGCATCCGGCGTCGAGCGGCACGGCCTACACGGCCATCGCCGGCCTCGTCCAGCAGATGGGCGAAGAGCAGGCCTTCGACTACCTCAAGAAGCTGCACCGGAACGTGACAACCTACACGCGCAGCGGACAGGCCCAGGCGCCCAACGTGGCCAAGGGCGAGGTGGCCATCGGCATCACCTTCGCGTTCAACTTCGAGAAGTGGAAGCTGGACAAGTTTCCGGTCAAGACAGCCGCGCCCTGCGAGGGCACGAGCTACGAGATCGGCGGCATCGCACTCGTGAAGGGCGCGCGCAACAAGGCCAACGCGCAGAAGTACTACGACTGGCTCATGAGCCCGGCCGGCCAGGCGGTCGGCGCGAAGGTCGGCAGTTACCAGACGCCGGCCAACAAGACCTTCAAGGCCGATCCGCGCATCCCCTCGATCGACAGCGTCAAGCTGATCAAGTACGACTTCGAGAAATACGGCAAGTCGGCCGAGCGGCGCCGGCTGATTGATCGGTGGACGAAGGAAGTGGAGGCGTTGCCGCGGTGAGCGGCACAGCCGCCTGTCATTGATTCGCCACCTCGCGACGGGCTAAAGGTCGCCCAGAGGGCTTTCATCAGCGCCGCCGGGAGCGTCTGCGGCGCCTGGATATCTATCGCTCGCGATGCACTGCGAAGTCAGCTTTTGCGGTGCCGCGCACGTAGACCTCCACCGGTCTCGCCTCGCGCGCAGAGGGTATCCACGGCAGCGGCAGGTTGTCGGGCACGACTTCCACCTGGTAGCTGCCGGCGGCGACAGTTGGAAAGCTGTAGTAGCCCTGTGCATCGGTGCGGGCAACGAAGCGGCGGTTCAGCATCACGGTCACGTTGGGTACGCCGCCCTCACTGGCTTCGCGTTGGCCGTTGTGGTCCTGGTCGAAGAACACATGCCCTTCGAGCCGGCCCGAGCCGCCGCCCGCACTTCCACCGATCGGTGCCGTCGCGCGCCCCGCGCTGGCCTCCCAGCGCAGGGCCACCTGCATGGTGTGGATCGACGGCAGCGTGAGGATCGGCGCCTGCGTGGCGGTGGTCAGTGCAGACACCACGGCCGGGTTGAGCGACTCCTGGCCGCGGGCCGCCGTGTACTGCCCGATCACCGACCAGCCGCCGCCGAGTGGCCAGCTCACGCGGGCATTCGCGTTGAGGAAGCGGCCCCTGCTGGCGCCCAGTCCGTTGCTGCCGCGCAGGCTCAGGTCGATGCGAGCGTTGGCAAGAAAGGGCGTGCTGCCGAGCACCCCCCAGATCACCGAACGCGTCTGCAGGCCGGCCTGCTCGTTCTGCTCGAACGCGAGCGTGGTCGAGAGGGTCCGTGTCTCGCCGATCGCCCAGGCGTGGTCGATACCGACACGCGCGACGCTCTGGGCGCGCCCGTGTGCGAAGTCGGCGCGCCACTGGCTCTGGCCCCACTGCGGCGAGATGTGCTCCCAGGTGAGCTGCAGCGACTGTGCGGCCAGCGTGCCGGTGCGCGCCGCGACGGTGACCGACAGCGCGTCGCGCGAATCGATTCGGTAGCGACCGAACAGGTTGCCGAACAGCGAGCGGCCCTGAAGCCCGCTCACGCTCTCGCTGAGTTCGACGTTGCCGCCGAGTTGCCACTGGCGCGTCGACACGTCGGCGCGCCAGCTCGCGCCACGCAGGTCGCCGGCGATCGGGTTGCTGCCCCAGCGCAGGGCCGGGTCGAAATGGAACACGCTCGCGCCCTGCTGGGCCCAGTCGCTGCGCCAGGTGGCGTCGACCCAGTAGCCCGTTGCCGAGTCGCTTGGAGCGAGGGAGCCCGCATGCGAGGGCCTGCCGGTGCTGCGCGCGAGGTTAGCCTGCACGCGCAGGCCGCCGGGCCGCTCCTGCAGCGGGCCGACGCCCGGGCCGATCGCTTCGGCCCAGGGCGCGGCGCCTTGCCAGGACACCGCGCCCCAGAAAGATTGGGTGTCTTGGGCGAACCCGGGCAGGCCGTTGAGGTTGAAGTCGCGCGTGTCCACCCACTGGAACGCGGCATCGGTGCGTCCGATGCCGAGCGCGCTCTGGTCGCCGGTGAGTTGCTGCTGCACGCCGAGGCTTGCGGCGCGGCCGCGACCCACCGCGAAGCCTTGCGAATCCAGTCCGTCAAAGAACCCGAGCCGGCCGGCCGACACGTTGAGCAGCGTGCTGCCGCCCCGCTCGAGCGTGGTGGAGACGCCTTCGATCGGCAGCGACGGCAGCACCACCCGCCCGAGCCCGCGCGACAGCGGCGTGGCGGCGGTGTTGATGTTGCCGAGGCTGTTGTTCATGAACCAGCCGTTGGCCAGCGGCATCGCACGCTGGTCGAGACGGCCGGTGTTGCCATTGCGATAGGCCAGGCTGTAGAGATTGCCGGTCTGGCCCGAAAGGTCGTAGGCCGTCGCCGGATTGCGGTAGCGGTTGATGTTCAGGCTGGCCGAGAACGCGCCGTAATTCGGCGTGTCGAGGTAGCCGTCGAGCTTGAGCGTTTCGTTGCGCGTGTCGGTCACGCCGCGCTGGCGCAGCGACTGCAGCTCGACGCTGCCGCCGCGCGGCCAGCCGGTGTCGACGCGCTGTTCTTCCGGCGCGTCAACCGCAGCCTGCGGCGCGGAATCCAGCACGCGGTCCTCGTACGCGGCCGGCGCCGGCTCGGCGGCACGGCCGTCCAGCGCGCTGCCCGCGCCAAGCATGCCGAGCGCGAGGCCGGCCAGCCTGCGCTTCATGGAACGAAGCGCAGGTCGACCGGAGTCGATCCAGACTCACCCCATTCGAGCCTGCCGCGCACCGTGACCGGAAAGCGCATCTGCACCTGCGCGTCGATGTTGCCTGGGCGGGTGGCGCTGAGTGCGATGTCGCGCGTCTCGCCGGGCAGGATTGGCGAGGTAGCGGCAGTGAACTCGAGCGAGGTGCCGCCGACGTCGGTGCCGTTCAGGAACCCGCTCAGCCGGCCGTGTGCCGTGCCGTCGTTGCGCACCTTCAGCACCGGCACCGGCTGGCCGTTGACCTGCTGCACCGCGCTGCCGACCACGCTCAACGCGGGCTTCACGCCGCCGATCGCCACGTAGACGATCACGCCGACGCGCGCCGACAGGCCGATCGGCACGCCCGGCCCGGCCGACTGCTCTTTGCCCTCGATCAGGATCGCGAAGCGGCACTCCATCGGCGCTGTCCCGGCCGGCGGCGTTATCTCGAAGCGGTAGCGGTAGGGCCGGCCGGGCGCGACGGTCAGCTCCTTGCGCTCGATCGCCACCCAGGGCCGGCAACTGTCGGGCGCCAGCGGCTCGGCGAACTCCACCGAACCGTCGGGCTTGAAAGTCCAGTCGGCGGTGCGCACCGTGTAGTTGCCGGGTCGCACATCGACCTGTGACAGCTCGATCACGTTGCGCAGCGGCGTGCCGGGCGTGCCGGTCAGCTCGAAGCGCGGGGGCGAGACCGCCAGCGCAAACTGCGCGACAGCGGCCGGGCAGGCCAGCACCAGGCCGAGCGCCAGCAGCGCCGCGTGGCGCCCGGGCAGGCGGGCGAAGAATGAATTCAAGGCAGCACCTCGATTTCGAAATGGAACTGGAGCGACTGCGTGCGTGTGAGCAGCCTACCGTCGGCTGCGAGGCTGAGCTGGATCGTCTCGGTCAGGAACGGGTCGCGCACCAGCCCGTCGTACACCAGCGTGCGGCCGCCGCTGCGCAAAGCGCCCGGCAGCAGCCGGCCTTGGGTGCGCCAGCTGGCCTGCAACTGCTCGCCTTCGGTCGGCGCCAGCACCATGTAGATGCGGGCCGGTCGGTTCACCCAGCTCGCCAGGTTGAGCCGCAGCGCCACATTGACCTGGCCCTCCACCGTGTTGTCACCAGCGCGCGAGGGTACCAGCTGGCGCCACTTCATCGCCGTCACCGGCTGGTTCACCACGGTACCGGTGTCGTCGACGCGGTAGGTGGCGGCGCTGGTGTGGCCCGCCAGCGTTGCGGCTTGCAGCAGCGCCGTTAGCAGTGCGGCTCGCCTCATGGCGCCGCCAGCTGGAAGGTGGCGCGGCCGGTGAAGGTGCCGGCCGGCGCCAGTTGCGTGTTGGCGTAGCGGAAGGTGAGGCAGCTTTCGAACCAGTTGTTGCGCGCGAGGGACATCAGCGTCTGCGTTGTGCCGCCGGCGAAGCTGCCGCTGGGCACCGTGCCCGACGTGTCCCCGTTGCCGCCCGAGACCCAGGAGATGGTGCTGAACGGAATCGTGTCGCTGGTGGTGTTGACCAGGTTCGGCGGGGTTTGTACGGTGAGCGTGGCGTTTCCGGCGGTGAGGAGCGTGCGGTAGAAGCCACCCACATACACCTGGCCGGTGCCGGGCGTGCAGAACGCGAAGTTGTCGTACGGGCTGTTGGCCGTGGTGCTGTTGGTCGCCATGGGCTGTGGGCCGGTGCCAAGTGCCGCGGCCGGCACGGTAACGGATGCGGTGTTCACGGTCGGGTTATCGCCCGGCGTGCCGCCGCCCGAATAGGTGCCGGTGAAGCTCCCGGTGCCCACCTGCAGGTATAGCGCACGCGCGCCCGGTGAGATGGTGATCAGAAACGCCTGCGCCGCACCGCAGCCCAGCGCGCCCGCCAGTGCGAGCACGGGGCCGAGGGATTGGGGGCGCGGGAAGGATTTCACAGTTGGCAATTGTCCCCCGGCGCCAGTCAGGGCATCGAAGCCGTGTAAGTGACCCGGCCGTTGTTGACGCCGACACCGCCGTAGGTGCCCGCCGCCACCACGTCGGCGTTGGCATAGCTGAAGGTCCACTGGCCTTCCCGCTGCACCATCTTGTTGCTGGCCGTGAGCAGCACCGCCGTGCCGGCCCCCCCCGTGGCATTGAACACGGGGTGGGGAATTGCGCCGTTGTTGAAGCCAGCGGTGGTCGCGGGCAGCGCGGCGCTCGCCACGCCGATGCGGTTCCAGCCGATCTGCTGGCCTGCCACGCCGTTGGTCAGTGGGCCGGTGGTGGTCGAATTGAGCGTGATGTTGCCGCCGTTGCCCATCACCCGCACTGTGACCGCGCCGGCGCCGAGGTCGCCGCCGGTGCCCGCCACAGCGGTGCTGTTGCCGATCGCGGCGGCCGGCACGGTGAAATCAATCCGGTCGACGCTGGCGAGGTTGCTGAAGTCGGTGCCGGCGCCGACCCGCAGGTACAGCACGCGCGGGATCGTGACGATGAAGTCCAGGCGCGCGGTGGCCGACAGGTCTCCGAGGCCGAGCAGCGGCGCGTCGAAATCTGATTCGGCGTGGGTCGGGGCAAGCGCGGCGGCCAGCCCGGCCAGCAGCGCCAACCGCACCCCGATCCACATGGTGCTCAATCCGTGGATGCTCAGGGCATCGTGGCGGTGTACGTCACGCGGCCGGCGTTGGTGTCCACGCCGCCATAGGTGCCTGCTGCTAGCACGTCCTGATTCAGGTACGAGAAGGTCCAGCGGCCTTCTTCGCGGACCACGCCGTTGGTTGCGTTGAGCGTGGTGGCGGTGCCGTTGCCGGTGTTCGAGGCAGCAAACGTCGGGTGGGTGATGCCGGTGTTGTTGAAGCCGGGCGTGGTGCCGGCTGTCAAGGGCGCCGCGACAACGGCGATGCGGTTCCAGCCGACCGTCGAGCCGGCACCGTTGGTCATCGGGCCGGTGGTGGACGAGTTCAGTGAAATGGTGCTGGCGCCGTTGCCCATGACGCGGACGGTGACTGCACCGTTCGTCAGATTTCCGCTGACGGCAGTGGCGGCCACGGCAGTGCCATTGCCCACGGTGGCGGCCGGCACGGTGAAATCGATCAGGTCGACGCTGGCGTTGCTGGTGAAGCTGGTGCCGGTACCGACCTGGAGGAACAGCACGCGCGGGATGGTGATGCGGAAGTCCAGGCGTGCAGCGGCCTGGGCATTCGCGAGTGCAGGGGCCACCAGGACGGACTCGGCCTGCGCTGCGAACGGTGCGGCGAGGGCTGTCAAAATAGACATCAGAAGTAATTTTTTCATGACAATTGAGTGGTGAAGTTGATGTGAACGGGGCGACAGCCCTCTGTCTGTGATGGCGAATGTAAGACAACGACTACATCTGTAGTTGACGTTTGTTAGCGTATTTGACGGAACTGTTAAAAAAACACGCGCGATCGTGGCCGCGATGCATCAAGCCGGCGAGAGCGGCGACATGGCGCACACGCGCACCCGCGGGGCTGTCGTTGAAAATGCCGCCCCGATGCCCAACTGCATCCCGTTCCATTTTTCTTTTGTTTCCCATGACCAGCGCCAGCACCAAACTCCCCTTCCAGGCCGAAGTCGCCCAGCTTCTGCATCTCGTCACCCACGCGCTCTACTCCAACAAGGAAATCTTCCTGCGCGAGCTCATCTCGAACGCGTCGGATGCCTGTGACAAGTTGCGCTTCGAAGCGCTCGACCAGCCTGACCTGTACGAAGACCAGCCCGATCTGGATGTGCGTATTTCGTTCGACAAGGCGGCGAAGACGCTGACCATCACCGACAAGGGCATCGGGCTGTCACGCCAGGAGGCGATCGACAACCTCGGCACGATCGCCAAGAGCGGCACCAAGGACTTCATGAGCAAGCTCTCAGGTGACCAGAAGGCCGACGCACAACTCATCGGCCAGTTCGGCGTGGGCTTTTATTCGGGTTTCATCGTGGCCGACAGGATCACGGTCGAGTCGCGGCGCGCGGGCAAGCCGGCCGAAGAGGGCGTGCGCTGGGCCAGCGGCGGGGCGGGTGACTTCGAGGTCGACCAGATTACGCGCCCGCAGCGCGGCACCAGCGTTACGCTGCACCTGCGCGACGATGCCGAGGAGTACCTCAACGCCTGGAAGATCAAGTCCATCGTCGGCAAGTACTCCGACCACATCTCATTGCCGATCCTCATGGAGAAAGAGGAGTGGAAGGAGGGCGAGAACGACCAGCCGGGCGATATGGTCAAGACCGGCGAATGGGAAACGGTTAACAAGGCCAACGCGCTGTGGGCCCGTCCGAAAAAGGACATCACACCCGAGCAGTACGAAGATTTCTACAAGGCCGTGAGCCATGACTTCGAAGCGCCGCTGGCCTGGAGCCACAACCGCGTCGAAGGCAGCACCGAGTACACGCAACTGCTCTACATCCCGGCCAAGGCGCCCTTCGATCTGTGGAACCGCGACAAGAGCGCGGGCGTCAAGCTTTACGTGCGGCGCGTGTTCATCATGGACGATGCCGAGGCGCTGATGCCCAGCTACCTGCGCTTCGTCAAGGGCGTGATCGACTCGGCCGATCTGCCGCTGAATGTGAGCCGCGAACTGCTGCAGGAAAGCCGCGATGTGAAGGCGATCCGCGAAGGCAGCACGAAGCGCGTGCTCGGCATGCTGGAGGACCTGGCGAAGAAGCAGACGACCGCCGCCACCGAAAGCGCCGAAGGCAAGATCGACGTCGGCTCCGGCGAATCGGTGCCGGCGCCCGAGCCGACCGATAGCATCACCGACGTGGTCGACAAGAACGCCGACGTGCAGCCGGCCGCCGAAACCGCCGCCGCCTTCGCGGCCGATGCCGGCAAGTACGCGACCTTCTATGCCGAGTTCGGCGCGGTGCTCAAGGAGGGCCTGGGCGAAGACCACGCCAACCGGGAGCGCATCGCGAAACTGCTGCGCTTCGCTTCCTCCACCACCGACACCGTGACCGTCGGCTTTGCCGACTACAAGGCGCGCATGAAGGACGGCCAGGAGGCCATCTACTACATCACCGCCGATTCGCTGGCCGCTGCCAAGCACAGCCCGCAACTCGAAGTCTTCAAGAAGAAGGGCATCGAAGTGCTGCTGATGACCGATCGGGTCGACGAGTGGGCGCTCAACTACCTGAACGACTTCGACGGTACGCCGTTGCAGAGCGTGGCCAAGGGCGCAGTCGACCTCGGCAAGCTGCAGGACGAGGACGAGAAGAAGGCCGCGGAAGAAGCCGCCGAAGCCTTCAAGCCGCTGCTCGAGAAGCTGAAGGAGGCGCTCAAGGACAAGGCCGAAGACGTGCGGGTGACCACGCGCCTGGTCGACTCACCGGCCTGCCTGGTGGTGTCCGACGGCGGCATGAGCACGCAGCTCGCGCGCATGCTCAAGCAGGCCGGCCAGCCCGCGCCCGACCTGAAGCCGGTGCTGGAAGTGAATGCCGACCATCCGCTGGTGAAGAAGCTCGACGGTTCGGCGCATTTCGACGACCTGGCGAACATCCTGTTCGACCAGGCGCTGCTGGCCGAAGGCGGCATGCCGGCCGACCCGGCGGCGTATGTGCGCCGCGTGAACGGCCTGCTGGTCTGAGGATCGGGACGAGGTGCCGCAATTGCCGCGGCACATTCGCACGGAACAGGGGCGCATCGAGCGCCCCTTTTTTGTTGCTCACGCATTTGGCAGCGATGCCCTGGGCGATGATGTCGCCTCGCGATCAAGGGAGCCACCGATGACACCGTTTCGTCTTTCTGCCATGCCCGGCACCGTCCTGACAGCGGCGCGCGTCGCACGCGGAGGTTCGCGTTGGCTTCGGCTTCCGGCGCTGGCACTCGCCGCCTCCGCGACGCTGCTGCTCACGGGCTGCGCATCCATCGGCGCCGGCGTGGGCATCGGCATTCCGTTGGTGCCGGGTTTGTCGCTCAGCATCGGCGTTGGCACGGGTGGGCCCTCCATCGGCCTGAGCACTGGCTGGGGTCCGCTGGGCGCGGGCGTAGGCATCGATGGCGGCGGGCGGGTGGTCGGCTCGGCCGGCATCGGCGCCTCGGCCGGACCGGTGGGCGTCGGGGTGGGCCGTAGCGCGGTGCTGTACGACCCGCTGTTGCCGCCGCCACCCGGCAGCCCGTCGGTGATGGGCGCCGTTCAGCCGGGCGCGGTGGTGCCGGGCCCCGGCTACGGGCGGCGCCTGCCCGGTGATGTCGAAGCGCCTTAAGACACGGTGCGCGCTTGCTCAGAGCGGGTAGCGTGTCGCCACCTCAGGCGTACAGCGGCTCTTCCGCCATCTGTTCGCACTGCTCCTGCAGCATCAGGATCTGGCTCTTCCAGTAATCGCTTGTGCCGAACCACGGGAAATTGATCGGGAAGATCGGGTCTTCGAAGCGGCGCGCGAGCCAGGCGCTGTAGTGAATCAGGCGCAGCGTGCGCAGCGGCTCGATCAGCGCGAGCTCGCGGCGGTCGAAGCTGCGGAACTGTTCGTAGCCCTCGAGCAGGCCGCTCAGCTGGCCGGTGCGTTGGGCACGGTCGCCCGAGAGCAGCATCCACAGATCCTGCACGGCAAAGCCGGTGCGCGCATCGTCGAGGTCGACAAAGTGCGGCCCGCCGCCGGGGCGGTCGGTCGGTGTCCAGAGGATGTTGCCGGGGTGGCAGTCGCCGTGGAGGCGCAGGCTTTTGAACTCGGTGCCGAAGTGGCCCTGTGCATCGGCGGCCAGCGCCGTCTTCGCGATCATGTCGAGGGCTTCGTTGCAGTGCTTCTCCCACAACGTTTGCACATCGAGCGGGATTTTGTCGTGGCCGAGCAGCCAGTCGCGCGAGGCGATGCCGAAACTCTGCAGGTCGAGCGCAGGGCGCGTCTGGAATGGCTGCCGTGCACCGACCGCGTGAATGCGCGCGAGGAAGCGGCCGATCCACTCGAGCACTTCGAAGTCGTCCAGCTCGGGCGGGCGCCCCCCGCGGTAGGGGCTCACGCTGAAGGCGAAGCCCGCATGGTCGTGCAGCGTGGCGCCGTTCAGCGCCAGCGGCGCGACCGCAGGCACTTCAGCCGCAGTGAGTTCGGCAGAGAAGGCGTGTTCTTCAAGGATCTGCGCCTCGCTCCAGCGGCCCGGCCGGTAGAACTTGGCGACCACCACGCTTCGGTCTTCCAGGTGGATCTGGTAGACGCGGTTTTCGTAGGAACTCAGTGCTTGCAGGCGGCCGTCGCCGTGGAGGCCGAGCGTGGCGAGCGCATCGAGCACCACGTCGGGCGTGAGCGATTCGTACGGGTGGAGGGCGGACGGCGCGGCCGGCGGGGGCGCGGCGTCGGGGTGGTCTGGATGCATGGGTGATTGTCGCGCGCCGCGCCCCGCGCCCTGTGCACACCTAGGCCGGATGCATTGACAACATGTGCCCCACGCGCGGGTGACCGCGACCACCGAGCACTTCAAGGTAGGCGGCCTGCACCGCGTCCGGTCCGCGGAAGTGATCGGGCACCAGCCATGGCGCGGCCGGCGCCGTGACCTGTGCCGTGAAGGCTGTCCAGGCGGCCAGCAAGCGCTCGTTGAGCACCGCGCCGCCCCACTCGTCGCTGCGCTTCTTGATCTGCGCCGGTGCAAAGAACAGCGTGGGCCGCGGGCCGGGCAGATCCTTCGCGCCGCCCAGCTGCTCGACGTGGGTGCCGCCGATCGCGCTGCTGTAGCGCAGGTTGACGAAGCGGGTGTGGATGGCCAAGCGCAGCGCCGCATTGCCGGCGAAATCCACATACACGCATTCGGTGTCGGACGGCACCTGCTCCAGCTCGTCGTAGCCGATCACGCGCGTGTAGCAGCCCAGGCTTTCGCAGAAGAGCTTGTTGCCGGGCGAGGTGAGGCCGATCACTTCGATCCCGGCCCGCTGCGCGAGCTGGAACGCGGTGCCGTAGGCCGTCTTGCTCGACGCGCTCGACAACAGCACCGTGGTCGCGCCGAAGAAATTGTTGTCGAGCAGGAAGTCGTCGATCAGCCAGGACGTGATGAAGAGCGGGCGCAACAGGGCCTGGATGGCCTCGGTGTCCGCGGTGTAGAACGGGTCGGCGTTGCAGCGCGTGTAGCGGTTGTAGACCGCGTGCAGGCCGGCGCGGTGGGGCGCCGCGTCAGCGAAGCCATCGGGCTTCAATCGGTCGGGCTGCAACACTGCGTGCCCGGCCATCGGGAAGTAGCCGTACAGGCGCTCGCCGACGGCCACGCCGGGGTGCAGCGACTGCACCACCGTGCCGAAACCCCAGACAGGGATCACGCCCCAATCGTCCTCGCCGCTCGGAAAGAAATCCCAGTAACTCATCGCTGCGCCGAAAGCGGCGTAAGTGATGTTGTTGGATGTGAGAGCGAAATCATCGACCCGCACGCGCACCTGGCCCTCGGCCAAGGCGGTGTCTTCGCGCGTTTGCAGGCGCGTCGTGGCGAGGTGGTCCTTGCGTACCAGGAGTTGGGTGGTGCTCATGCCATCGACCTTAGCCCAGACGTGAAAAAGCCGCCAGCTCGGGTGTGCCCGAGGCGACGGCTTGGGATGGGCGCTGACGCACCTTGCCTGGCTCTTCAGGCGTGTTTCAGCCTTGCGCGCTCTTCCTGCCGAACCAGAGCACCAGCGCGAGCGCGATGGCGGCAGGCAATGCCTGCGTCAGCATGATCTTCGGCGCGGCGGTGAGGCCACCGAATACGCCGGCCACGATGACGCAGGCCAGGAAGAAGATCTTGAACGTGCGGTTGTTCGTGAACAGCCCCCAGAACAGCCCGGCTGCCAGAAAGCCGTTGTAGAGCCCCTGGTTCGCGGCGAGCGATGCGCTGGCGTCGGCGAAGGCCTGCGTGGTGTTGAAGGTCTTCATGCCGAGCGGCTTGTTCCAGAAGAACATCTCGAGCACGAGGATGTACACGTGCTCGATCGCCACCAGCGCGACCGCGATCCGCGGAATCATTCGGGACATGGCCGCTGCAGGATCAGACGATTTCGAGATCGACGTCGATGTTGCCGCGCGTGGCGTTCGAGTACGGGCACACCTGGTGCGCCGTGTCGACCAGCAGCTTCTTCTGCGCGTCGTCCAGACCCGGCAGCGTGATCGCCAGCTTGACCGAGATGCCATACGCGGCGCCGCCGTTCGTCGGGCCGAGGGAAACCTTCGAGTCGATGGCGACGTCGTCGGGCACCTTCACGCTGATCTTCGGGCCGACGGCCTTCATGGCGCCGATGAAGCAGGCGGCGTAGCCGACCGCGAACAGCTGCTCGGGGTTGGTGCCCGGCTTGCCCGAACCTGGCGAGCTCAGCTTGACGTCGATGGCGCCATCGCTGGACTTGCCGGCGCCGTCGCGGCCACCCGTGGTGTGCGCTTCGGCGGTGTAGAGAACTTTGTCGAGCTTGGTCGTCATGGTGATTTCCTTTGGGTTGAGTGAAGGGAACAGGGAACGGGGAAAACAGTTCAGGCGGCCGCCTTGACGCGGTCGCGCAGGGTTTGCAGCTGTTTCGTCAGGCCGACGAGTTCGGCAATCGAGCATTGGCTCGCGCTGAGCAGGCAGTTCGGCACGTGGGCGGCTTTGGTCTTGAGCTTGCGGCCCGCGGCAGTGAGCGTGATGTGCACGCGCCGCTCGTCTGCCACATCGCGCACGCGCGACACCAGGCCGTTGGCTTCGAGGCGCTTGAGCAGCGGCGTGAGCGTGCCGGAATCGAGCGACAGGCGCGCGCCGAGCTCGGACACCATGGCGCCGTCCTGCTCCCACAGCGCCAGCATGACCAGGTACTGCGGGTAGGTGAGATTGAGTTTGTCGAGCAGGGGCTTGTACAGGCGCGTCATCGCCAGCGAGGCGGAATACACCGCAAAGCACAGCTGGTTGTCCAGTTTGAGCAGTTCGTCGGTGGTGGGTGCGGAGCGCATGCAGCGATTGTATGCGCGCAATTAGATTGTGCGCAATATAAATGTCAGGAAGCGTAAGCGGCGATAGCCCTCATGCTGCCGGACGCCTTCAGTACTTGATCTCGATGCCGGCCTTCACGCCCTTGCGCTCGGCGCCGTCGGATTCGACTCCGGCCGAGAAAGAGACGTTGCCACCCGTGTTGCCGCCCACCGAATAGGTGGGGCGCTCTCCTGATTTGTCCACGCCGGTGTAAGCGCCGCTGCCGTCGGGCCGTTTCACGCCCACCGTGGCGCCTTTCGATTCCATCGAGGTCTCGGTCGGCGACAGGTTCGGCTCGACATACAGCGTCCCCTTCTCCCCGCTCTGAAGCGGCACCTTGGGGGCCTGCGCGAATGCGCCGGCGCAACAGAGCGCCAGGCCGCACAAGGTGACGAGGGAACGGTGCATGGATTTGCCTTTCATCTTCCTGTGAAGCGCGCGGGCCGCCGCTCGATGAACGAGCGCACGCCCTCTGCGGCATCTTCGCTGGCGATCAGGCGCTGTCGCACCGGATCGAAATCCTCGATGGCGGCCAGCGGGCCTTGTTCGATCGCCTTGAGCACGTTGAGCCGCGTGGCGACGACGGCCTGCGGCGCCTGCGCGGCGATCCTCTGCGCAATGACCAGTGCCTCGTCCAGTTCCTGCCCCGCCGCCACCACCTTCTGCACAAAGTTCAGCCGATAGGCCTCGGTGCTGTCGAACTCGTCGGCCGTCAGCAGGTGCAGCATCGCGTTGCCCATGCCGGCGCGCTCGGCCATGCGCAGCGTGGCGCCGCCCGAGGCCATGATGCAACGCTGCACCTCCAGTTGCGAGAAGCGGCAGTTGTCAGCCGCCACCACGATGTCGGCGGCCAGCATGAGCTCGATGCCGACCGTGAAGCAGATGCCCTTGACCGCCGCGACCATCGGTTTGGTGCGCCGGCGGTAGCCGGGCTGGCCCATGTTGTGCGGCTCGACCAGCGTGCCGTCGTCCGGGATCGCCTTGCCGCCATTCTTCACGAACTCCGCGATCAGCGGCAGGTCGAGACCGGCCGTGAAGTGGTCGCCGAACGCATGCAGCACGCCCACGCGCAAGGCCGGGTCGTCGTCGAGTCGCGTGTAGGCCTCGGCCAGCTGCCGGAACATCTGCGGCGTCCAGCCGTTGCGCTTGGCCGGGCGGTTGATGCCGATCAGCAGCACATGGTCGAGCACCTGCGTGTCGATGCAGCCTTCGGGCGGTGGCGTGGTGGCGATGACGGTCATGGGTTGTCTCCTGTAACGCAAGCGGGAACACCGCAACCCCGATTTGCCAGGCCGCTGGTGCTGCCCCGTGGAAGGGGTCTGGAAGGGACACGCAGTGCGCGATGACGGGGGGTCAATAGATGTACACGCCGCGCTTCGTCTTGCGGCCGAGCTGCCCGGCGGCAACCATTTCTTTGAGCAGCGGGCAGGGGCGGTACTTGGAATCGCCGAACTGCTCCAGGTAGACCTCCATCACGGCCAGGCACACGTCCAGGCCGATCATGTCGGCCAGCGCCAGCGGCCCGATCGGCTGGTTGCAGCCCAGCTTCATGCCGTCGTCGATGTCCTCGGCCGTGGCGAGCCCTTCGGCCAGCACGAAGAAGGCCTCGTTGATCATCGGCACCAGGATGCGGTTGACCACGAAGCCCGGCGCGTTCTTCACGGTGATCGGCGACTTGCCGAGCTTCACGGCCAGTTCCTTGACCGCGTCGTGCGTGGCGTCGCTCGTGAGGTAGCCGCGGATGATCTCGACCAGCGCCATCATCGGCACCGGGTTGAAAAAATGCATGCCGATGAAGCGGTCTGCGCGCGAGGTGGCCGCGGCCAGCTGCGTGATCGAGATCGACGAGGTGTTCGACGCGATGATCACCTCGGGCGCCAGCAGCTCGTCGACCTGCTTGAGGATCTTCAACTTGAGCGGGTGGTTCTCGGTCGCGGCTTCGATCACGAGTTGCGCGCCCTTCAGGTCGGCGTAGTCGGTCGAGCCTTTAATGAGCGCGAGCGCGGCGGTCTTCTGCGCCTCGGTCAACTTTTCTTTCTTGATCAGCCGGTCGAGGCTGCCCGACACGGTAGCGATGCCCTTGTCGACAGCGGCCTGCGCGATGTCGACCATCACAAGGTTGACGCCCGCGACCGCGCAAGCCTGCGCAATGCCGTTGCCCATGGTGCCGGCGCCGATGATGCCAACGGTTTGAATGGTCATGAAGAATCTCCTGGGGGAATTGAAAGAGGTGCGGAGGGTGTGCGCCGTCCGGAATTTGGATTGTGTCGCACGCCGGCGCGGCCGTGATTCCCGCGCGTGACAGTGCTTTAGAGTGACGGCCATGACCACCCTCGGCACTCCCCTTTCTCCCTCTGCAACCCGCGTGATGCTTCTGGGCTCCGGCGAACTCGGCAAGGAGGTGCTGATCGCCCTGCAACGGCTGGGCGTCGAGACCATCGCGGTCGACCGCTACGACAACGCCCCCGGTCAGCAGGTGGCGCACCATGCACGCACCATCACGATGAGCGACCCGGCCGCGCTCAAGGCGCTGATCGAGGCCGAGAAGCCGATGCTGGTCGTGCCCGAGATCGAGGCCATCGCCACGCCGATGTTGCAAGCGCTCGAAGACGCCGGCACGGTGCGCGTGATTCCCACCGCCCGCGCCGCCCGTCTCACGATGGACCGCGAAGGCATTCGCCGCCTCGCCGCCGAAACCCTCGGCGTGCCGACCAGCCCGTACAAATTCTGCGATTCGCTGGAAGAGCTCCAGGCCGCAGTCGACGGCGGCATCGGCTACCCCTGCATCGTCAAGCCGGTGATGAGCAGTTCGGGCAAGGGCCAGAGCAAGATCGACGGCCCGGCCGACGTAAAGAAGGCGTGGGACTACGCGATGGCCGGCGGTCGGGTCAGCCACGGCCGCGTCATCGTCGAAGGCTTCATCGACTTCGACTATGAGATCACGCTCCTGACCGTGCGTTCGCTCGACGCGACAGGCGAGGTGCAAACGTCGTTCTGCGAGCCGATCGGCCACGTGCAGGTGAGCGGCGACTATGTCGAGAGCTGGCAGCCCCACCCGATGGCCTCGCCCGCGCTGCTGAAGGCACAGGAGATCGCCGAGAAGGTCACTTCCGACCTCGGCGGCCAGGGCCTCTTCGGCGTCGAGCTGTTCGTGAAGGGCGATGAAGTCTGGTTCAGCGAAGTGAGCCCGCGTCCACACGACACCGGCATGGTGACGATGGCGACGCAATGGCAGAACGAATTCGAACTGCACGCCCGCGCGATCCTCGGGCTGCCGGTCGATACGCGTTTGAAGAGCCCGGGCGCGAGCGCGGTGATCTACGGCGGCGTCGACGCCGTTGGCATCGCCTTCGATGGCGTGGCGCACGCGCTTGAAGTGCCCGGTAGCGACGTCCGCCTCTTCGGCAAGCCCGAGAGCTTCACGCGCCGCCGTATGGGCGTGGCGCTGGTGCACGCGGCCGACGTGGGGACGGCGCGCACGCTCGCCAAGGACGCGGCGTCGCGGGTGAAGCCGCGTATGGCTTCCTGAATCACTGGTTCATTTCGGAGTACCTGTTCCATGCTGCACCCCCAGGCCCGCGCGCTCATCGACTTGATGGCCGAGCGCGGCGTTCCGCCGACCCACACCTTGTCGCCCGCCGACGCTCGCCAGTTCTATCGTGAGCGTCGCAGCTTCACGCAACCCGATCCGCCGGAAGTCGCCGAGGTGCAAGATCTCCAGGCCGGCGCGGTGCGGGTGCGTCTGTACCGGCCGGCCGCATCGACCGCTGGCGCGCGCCTGCCCGTGCTCGTGTACTACCACGGCGGTGGCTGGGTCATCGGCGACCTCGACACGCACGACGTGCTCTGCCGCCAGTTGGCTAACGGTTCGGGCTGCGCCGTGGTCGCGGTCGACTACCGCATGGGGCCGGAGCATCGCTTTCCGGCAGCGGTCGACGACGTGCTCGCCACCACGCGCTGGGTGCGCGCCAACGCGGAGGGCCTGGGCGTGGACGCCGGCCGCCTCGCCGTCGGCGGCGACAGCGCGGGTGGCAACCTCGCGGCCGTCGTCGCCATCGCCGCGCGCGATGCGGGGGATCTGCCGATCGCGTTCCAGCTGCTGATCTATCCTGCGACCGACATGCGCCGCGGCCATGCCTCGCACCTGACCAATGGCGACGGCTACGTGCTGACCAAAGACACGATCGCCTACTTCCACGACCACTACATCACCGACCCCGCGCACGATCTGGACTGGCGCGCCTCGCCGTTGCTACGAAGTGATCTGAAGGGGTTGCCGCCCGCGCTGCTTCTCACCGCGGGCTACGACCCGCTGCGCGACGAAGGGCTCGACTACGCACGCGCGCTCACCGCTGCAGGGAATCGGGTGAGTTACGTCTGTTTCGAACGGCAAATCCACGGGTTCATCACGATGGGCCGCGTGTTGGACGAGGCGCACACGGCCGTGGCGTTGTGTGCCGCGGAGTTGCGCAGAGCCCTCACTTGATCGCAACTTCTCTCGCGCGGCCCGGCGCGCGCCCATGAAAAAAGGCTCCCGAGGGAGCCTTTTTTTTTTAATCGTACAGTTGAGTGCGAGGGCTTAGTAGCCGCCGCGGCCACCGCCGCCGCCGCCGTAACCACCGCCGCCACCGCTACGGCCGCCACCGCCGCCGCCGTA
>SEGS01000027.1 GCA_004210915.1 Variovorax sp.
CCAGCTGTTCATGAAAGAGTGTCCACATGGCACGCGTATGTGAAGTCACGGGCAAGGGCCCGATGGTCGGGAACAATGTTTCCCACGCCAACAACAAAACCAAGCGCCGGTTCCTGCCGAACCTGCAATACCGTCGTTTCTGGGTCGAAACAGAAAACCGCTGGGTGCGTCTGCGCGTTTCGAGCGCCGCTCTGCGCCTGATCGACAAGAACGGCATTGACGCCGTGCTCGCAGACCTGCGTGCACGCGGTCAAGCTTAATTAAGGAGCGAACACCATGGCAACGAGCAAAGGCGGACGCGAAAAGATCAAGCTGGAATCCACTGCGGGTACCGGCCACTTCTACACGACGAGCAAGAACAAGAAGACGATGCCTGAAAAGATGTCGATCATGAAGTTCGACCCCAAGGCGCGCAAGCACGTCGAATACAAGGAAATCAAGCTGAAGTAATTCAGCGCGACTCCCGAAAACCCGCTGCGATCCAGCGGGTTTTTTTATGGCTCGCGTTTGTTGAGACAGCAAAAAGCCGACTCGCAAGCCGGCTTGTTTGTTGAGCGTGGAAACGCTCAGCTACGCGCAGCGCGCAGACGGACTGAAAACTCGTGCAGGGCGGCAATGCCACTGGCTTCGGCGCGATGGCACCAGGCAGCCAGATCGACGGCCAGTTGCTCGCGCGATTGCGAGGTGTTGAGCCAGAGCTGGCGCAACTCTTCACGCATCGTCACCATCTTGTCGATCACGGGGTGCGCGGCGCGCGCCTGCGCCAGGCTCGGCTTGGCCGCCGCCGGTACCTTGTCGTCGTCGCGATGCAGCCAGCGATTGGCAGCCTTCAACACCGAGAGGTCGGCGCCCTTGGCCTTCAACTGCGCCAGTTCGTCCTTCACCGTCATTTGCATGCCGCGGGCATAGCCGGCCATGACTTCGTAGCGGTTGGCGATGACGGCCTCGAGCGTCTTCTCGTCCGCGACCGGGCGCACATCGCCCAGAAGCATCTTCGGCGGCACCTTCTTGACCTTGGCCCAGCCAATCATTTCCATGGCGCGGATGTAGCCCCAGCCGATATCGAACTCGTACTTCTTGACCGAGAACTTGGCCGAAGTCGGGTAGGTGTGGTGGTTGTTATGCAGCTCTTCGCCGCCGATGATGATCCCGATCGGCGAGATGTTGCGACTGGCGTCGACCGCCTCAAAGTTGCGGTAGCCCCAGAAGTGGCCAATGCCGTTGACCACGCCGGCCGCCCAGAACGGAATCCAGAGCATCTGCACAGCCCAGACGGCCATGCCGAGCGCGCCGAACAGCGCCAGGTTGATCACCAGCATCAAGCCCACGCCCTGCCAGCTGTAGCGGGTGTAGAGGTTGCGCTCGATCCAGTCATCAGGCGTGCCGTGACCGTAGCGAGCCATCGTGTCCTTGTTCTTGGACTCGGTCCGATACAACTCGGCGCCTCGCCACATGACTTCGTCGAAGCCCTTGACCTGCGGGCTATGGGGGTCTTCTTCGGTTTCGCACTTCGCGTGGTGCTTGCGGTGAATGGCCACCCATTCCTTGGTTACCATGCCCGTGCCCAGCCACAGCCAAAGACGGAAGAAATGCGAAGGAATGGGGCCCAGGTCCATGGCCCGGTGCGTCTGCGTGCGATGCAGGAAAATCGTGACGCCCGCGATCGTGATGTGCGTGGTGACGAGCGTGTACAACACCACTTGCCACCAGGTCAGGTCCCACAAGCCGTGTCCGAGCCAGTCGATGGCCGCGCTCAGAACGGCAGAGTCAGGAAGCAACATTGAGTCAGGTACTCCATGGCCGCACGAAGGTGCAGCCTTCAGGTAGCTTGCGATTTTAAAGGATCGACCCTGAAAAAGGGGCTAAATCCTTGATGAGGCGCAAGTTTCCCTGCTGTTTGGAGCCCTGCACCTAGGCGCGGTTCCACACGGCGGCGAAGAATCCGTCTGTCGCGTGGCGATGCGGCCACAGGCGCAGGTATCGCGTTGCGCTGTCGCCGCCCGCGCACAAATCCGCTGCACCTTCGACTTTCAGCGCCGCCAGCACTTCGCCCGCATCCTGAAGAACGAAGGTGGGGTTGGCCGCGGTGAACGCTTCGGCAATCGCCTCGTTTTCCTCCGGCAGCACGCTGCATGTGGCGTAAACGAGTCGGCCGCCAGGCTTCACCAGTCGCGCCGCGCTTTGAAGGATTGCCGTCTGCTTGGCGGTCAGCTCTTCCACCGACTTGGGTGACTGCCGCCATTTCAGATCGGGATTGCGGCGCAGTGTGCCGAGGCCGGAGCACGGCGCGTCGACCAGCACCCGGTCGATCTTCCCGGCGAGGCGCTTGATCCGCTCGTCGCGTTCGTGCGCGATGGCCGCCGGGTGCACGTTCGACAGCTTGCTCCGGGCCAGCCGTGGCTTGAGCGCGTCGAGCCGGTGCGCGGACGTGTCGAAAGCATAGAGCCGACCGGTGTTGCGCATGCTGGCACCGATTGCGAGGGTTTTGCCGCCAGCCCCGGCGCAGAAATCCACCACCATCTCGCCTCGCTTGGCGTCGAGGATCAGTGCCAGCAGTTGCGAGCCCTCGTCCTGCACTTCGACGGCGCCACGCGTGAACACCTCGAGCTTGTTGAGCGCCGGCTTGCCGTCGATGCGCAGGCCCCAGGGGGAAAACGGCGTGGCCGTCGACGGCACGCCCGCCTTCGCCAGCTCCGCCTTGACGTCGGCGCGCTTGTCGTTCAGCGCATTGACGCGCAGATCGAGCGGCGCCGGCTGTTGCAGACTTTCGACCAGCGGCCAGAAGCCGTCACCCAACTGCGCCTTGAGCGGGGCGACCAGCCATTCGGGCAGGTTGTGCCGGTGGCGCTCGAGGAGGTCGTCCTGCTTGACCGCGTCGCAGTTGTCCAGCCAGCGCTTCTCGGTGTCGTTCAACGCGCTTTTCAAAAAGTCCCGCGGTCCATGAAAGCCGAGGATGGCCATGCGCCGCTCTTTCGAGCCGCTGCCCGACGGCGACAGATGATCGAACAGCAGCTTCTTGCGCAACACCGTGTAGACGGTCTCCGCCAGCGTGGCCCGCTCGCGCGGACCGAACTCGCGATGGTCGCGGAAGAAGCGCGACACGACCTGGTCGGCGGGGTGATCGAATTTCAGGACGAGGCCGACCAGATCGGCGGTCGCCTCCAACAGGGCTTTGGGGTGCATCCCCCGATTGTCTCAGTCGCGGACGCCTGCCTGACGGGCTGGCCGGCGCGCCCAGATCTCGCCAAACGCCTGCTGCTCGATCTCGGTCAGCGTCGGCGCATGGCCTGCCCACAGCACCAGCACAGCGCCGGGCAGCGTGAGCGTGTGTTCCAGCTGACGGCAGAGCTGCCAGCTGTCATCGTCGTCGAGCCCCGGCAACGCCACGAACATCACATAGGCACGGCGCCACGGAAACTCGCGCAAATTCTTGCGAACCAGCCAGGCGCGGGTCACTGGCTCGCAACGCGCCAGGTCTGCCTGCACTTCACCCAGTTCGAACTCGCTCAGATCGTGCCGCGCGATCTGGCTGAAGCACGGTGTTTCGGTGATTTCTTCCCAGGCCCTCGCCTCGCCCTCCTCGGCCTGCCGCAGCCGTTCCCGCCAAAGCTTGAGCGCCACCGGATCGTGCGCGCCAGTGTCGCGGTCTTCCAGCAGCGCCACCGCGTCCTTCGCGGCCCACCAGCGGCTGGCTGCGCCGGTCGCATGCAGGCGCTCCAGCACCGCAAGGCGTGCGACGCGGTTGCCCGGGGGCAGCATCTGGGCCAGGCCCCGCAACGCGCCCGCGTGATCGGGGGCGATTTCCAGCGCACGCTCGTAACGCGCGCGCACCGATGCGGTCGCATTGAGCCGCCGCTCGCAATCCGCCCACTCCACCATCTGGTCGGCGTTGTTGTGCACGGCAGAAGCCGCCAGTTCCGCGACCCTTGCACGCACCCTGGCAAGGTGGGCGTGATGCTGCTGCCAATCGCCGCCATGCTGCCGGCACCACTGGCTGTCGAAGTGCGCCACCCATCGCGCGCCGTCGGCCAGCAGTTCGAGTGCGGGCTCGGTGGACCATTCGGGCAGGTGTGCCTTTTGACGCAGCGCCTGGAGTCGGTCGCGCAGCACGGGGTGCGTGTCGTCGACGTCACTGACCCGACGCAGGGCAGCGCGCAGCGCCCGGCGCGCGAAGTCAGGCGGCGGTGCGATGGCTGCGCGTTCGTGCAGGGCAGCGAACGGCCCTGCCGGTTGAGGCTCGCGCTCCGCCCGGGACCAATGGCCCGGCCAGAACGCTTCGGCGTACCACGCGCCCTTGACGGAAATCTCGGTCAGCGCCGCCGCAGCCACAGAGCCGCCGAGCAGGCGCCCCGAAATGCGGTCAGCTTCATACTCGTCCTGGCGCGCGAGCGCAAAGGTGCGCGCCGCGAAACGGGGAAAGTACCAGCGGAAGAAGGCTTGCGACGCGAAGGCCATGACGCCTTCTTCGCGTCGCAGGCTGGCATCGAGCTTGAGCCATGACAGCCGCGTGCGGTAGATCCAGGCGCTCAGCCTGCCATGGTTGCCGCGCAGGTGACCGTACTCGTGGGCCAGCACCGACAGCATCCGGCGCCGGTCGAGAGCCAGCAGGAGCGGAAGCCCGATGTTGAGCGTGTTCACCGCGCCACCGAACAAGCCGAAGCGCGGCAGTTGCCGAATGCTGGCGTTGAACTCGTCGTCGAGGTACACATGGTGCACTGGCGGGCCGTCGATCTTGCGCTGGATGCGGTCCAAGCCTTCGAACAGAGCGGGCGCGTCCGCCCGCGCAAGGCGCACGCCTTCGGGTGGATCGAAGCGCACCCACAGCGCGCGCAAGGTGGTCCAAAGGAGGCCCAGCGCAAACAGCAACGCCCATCCGCGCGCAAAGCTGAAGCGCCCTGCGCCCAGTGCACCGGCCGCCCAAGCGATGATGCCGACGGAGAGCGCCAGACAAGCCAGCACCCATGCGTAGCCCAGCGCGGCAAAAGCTGCCACGCCTCGTCGGTAGCGTGCGCTGTTGTCGGCACTGGCATGCTCGCTCAGCCGCACCAGGTGAATGAAATCTGCCCGGTTCACCCCGGCGCTCCCTTGACCCTGAAAGAAACGCCGAATGACCGACAACGACCTGCCGCCCCTGATCGAAACACCGCCCGGCCGCTATCGCCACTACAAGGGCGGCGAGTACGAGGTGCTGGGCACCGTGCGCCACAGCGAAACGCTGGCGCCGATGACGCTGTACCGCGCCCTGTACGGGTCGCAGGGCCTCTGGGTGAGGCCGGCCGACATGTTTGCGGAAACAGTGAGGGTCGACGGCCAGACGCGGCCGCGCTTCGCCCGGATCGAGGAATGAGGGAAAGCGTCGTCGACACGGGCAGCGCCTGTGCAGTCGAGCGTCTTCGGGACCGCGTGCTGCGCCCGGGCTAGCCGCAGCGCACGTCGGTCACGCGTCCACGCGCGTCGACATCGAGGTTCAGGCGCCCTTCGTTGATCTCCATCGTGACGGCCTGACCCGGTTTGATGACGCGCACGCTGTCGGCCGTGCCGCGGAAGCGGGCGGCCGCCTCGAGTTGAGGGGTGACCAATTGGCCGACGGCGAAGCGGGCGCCTTCAGCCTGGCAACGCGCGGGCGGTGCGGCGGCGGGCGCAGCGGCAACGGGGGCGGCAGTCGCGGACTGAGGCGCCGGGGCGAGCCCTGCGCAGCCCGCCAAAAAGCCGGCAGTGGCCAGCGCGAAAAGAAAAGCATGTTTCACGGGTTGCTCCAAAACGGTAAGCCGGCTCGTCAATGACCGATTGTGTCATTGTGTATCTGAAGCCAGCCAATCCGCGATCGCCCGGGGATAAATGTGGTGTTCCTGCGTCAGCACGCGGGCGGCCAGCCCCCGCGCCGTGTCGCCCGCCAAAACGGGCACCACCGCCTGCGCCAGGATCGGACCGTGATCCAGGTCCGCCGTCACCTGATGCACTGTGAGCCCGGCCACCTTGCAGCCCGCCTCGATTGCGCGCTGGTGCGTGTGCAGACCGGGAAAGGCCGGCAGCAAAGAGGGGTGGATGTTCAGCAGCCGGCCGGCATAGCGCGCCACGAAGCCCGGCGTGAGGATTCGCATGAAGCCGGCCAGCACAACCAGCGCAGGCGCATGGGCATCGACCGCCTCGGCGAGCGCAGCGTCGAAGGTCTCCCGGTCCGGATAGTCCGTGTGAGGCACCACGGCGGTCGCAAGACCCAGTGCCTGCGCGCGTGCCAAGCCTGCTGCGTCGGCCTTGTTGCTGATGACGGCGGACACGCGCGCGCCGAAGCGTTCACGCCACCGATCGCGCTCCGCGGCCTGCGCGATGGCCGCCATGTTGGAGCCGCCGCCGGAGATCAGGATCACGATGTTCTTCATGGGAGGCGGATTATCTGTGCAGGCCTCCGGGCCCCTTTGCCGCAGGTTCTGTCACCACACGGACACCGCAAATCAGCACGACCGTGCTAAAACGCGAAGTTCCGGAGACAGCGCCGCGACGGCGACCCGATCAACACAGCGAGGCACGCATGGATTTGAGCTTCACGCCCGAAGAACAGCAGTTCCGCGAAGAGATTCGCGCCTGGGTCAAGGAAAACCTTCCGCAAGAGATTTCGAACAAGGTCCACAACGCGCTCGAACTGACGCGCGAAGACCTGCAGCACTGGGCCAAGATCCTCGGCAAGAAGGGCTGGCTGGGCTACGGCTGGCCCAAGGAATTCGGCGGCCCCGGCTGGACTGCGATTCAGCGTCACCTGTTCGAAGAAGAAACCGCGTTGGCGGGCGCGCCGCGCATCATCCCGTTCGGCCCCGTCATGGTGGCGCCGGTGATCATGGCCTTCGGCAACGCCGAACAGCAAAAGCGCTTTCTCCCGGGTATCGCCAGCGGCGAAGTCTGGTGGAGCCAGGGCTACAGCGAACCCGGCTCGGGTTCCGACCTGGCCTCGGTCAAGACCAAGGCCGAGCGCGTGGGCGACAAGTACATCGTGAACGGCCAGAAGACCTGGACCACGCTCGGCCAGTACGGCGACTGGATGTTCAACCTCGTGCGCACCAGCAACGAAGGCAAGCCGCAAACCGGCATCTCCTTCCTGTTGCTCGACATGAAGTCGCCCGGCGTGACCGTGCGCCCGATCAAGCTGCTCGATGGCGGCCACGAGGTGAATGAGGTGTTCTTCGACAACGTCGAAGTGCCGGCCGAGAACCTGATCGGCGAGGAGAACAAGGGCTGGACCTACGCCAAGCACCTGCTCAGCCACGAGCGCACCAACATCGCCGACGTGAACCGCGCCAAACGCGAACTCGAGCGCCTGAAACGCATCGCGAAGAGCGAAGGCGTCTGGGAAGACTCGCGCTTCCGCGACGAGATCGCCAAGCTCGAAGTCGACGTGGTCGCGCTCGAGATGATGGTTCTGCGCGTGCTGTCGGCCGCCACCTCGGGCAAGAACTCGCTCGACGTGGCGGGCCTTCTCAAAATCCGGGGCAGCGAGATCCAGCAGCGCTACAGCGAACTCATGATGCTGGCCGGCGGCCCCTACTCGCTGCCGCTCATCCGCGAAGCGATGGAAGCCGGCTACCAGGGCAACTTCCCTGGCGGCAACCCGGCGCTGGCGCCGCTCACCTCGACCTTCTTCAACATGCGCAAGACCACCATCTACGGCGGTTCCAACGAAGTGCAGCGCAACATCGTGGCCCAGACGGTCCTCGGCTAAGGAGAACAAGAACATGGATTTCAATTTCACCGACGATCAGGAACAACTGCGCGACGCCGTTCGCAAGTGGGTCGACAAGGGCTACGACTTCGAACGCCGTCGCAAGATCGAAGCGGCCGGCGGCTTCTCGCGCGAGGCATGGGACGAGATCAATGAACTCGGTCTCGGCGGTCTCTATATTTCCGAAGACGATGGTGGCCTGGGGATGGGCCCGGTGGCCGGCATGGTCGTGATGGAAGAACTCGGCCGCGGCATCGTCCTCGAGCCGTTTGCGCAGACGCTGATCACCAGCGGCGTGATCAGCGCCTATGCGGGCGCGGACGTCAAGGACAACTGGCTCCCGCGCATCGCCGGCGGTCAGGCGATCGTCGTGCTGGCCTACCAGGAGCGCAAGGCGCGCTACAAGCTCGACGTGTGCGAAGCCAAGGCGGCCAAGGCCGGCGAGGGCTACACCATGACCGGCGCCAAGAGTGTGGTTCCGGTCGGCGACAAAGCCGACGCCTACCTCGTGCCCGCGCAACTCGACGGCAAGATCGCCCTCTTCCTCGTCGAGCGCAGCGCCAGCGGTGTCGAGTCGCGCGGCTACGGCATGCAAGACGGCGGCCGCGCGGCAGAGGTGGTGTTCGACAAGGCGGCTGCCGCACTGGTCACGACCGACGGCCTGGCCGCACTCGAACATGCGGTCGACATCGGCATCGCCGCGCTGTGCGCCGAAGCCGTGGGCGTGATGGACAAGACGGTCACGCTCACCATCGACTACATGAACCAGCGCAAGCAGTTCGGCGTGGTGATCTCGACCTTCCAGGCGCTGCGCCATCGCGTCGCCGACATGAAGATGCAGCTCGAACTCGCCCGCTCGATGAGCTATTACGCGACGCTCAAGTTGAACGCACCGGCCGACGAACGCCGGCAGGCGATCGCCCGCGCCAAGTACCAGCTGGGTGTGTCCATGCGCTACGTGGCCGCCAACGCGGTGCAACTGCACGGCGGCATCGGCGTGACAGACGAGTACATCGGCAGCCACTACTTCCGCAAGCTCACGCAGATGGAAATGACCTTCGGCGATTCGCTGCACCATCTGGGCGAAGTTTCGGCCCGCATGAACGACACGGCCGGCGTCTTTGCCTGACCCGCGACCACGCGATCTTTTGATAGTCTTTGCGCCCGCCAGCCTCGTGCTGACGGGCGTTTTCATTTGGACCGGAGAATCCCCATGCCCACTCGCCGCCACCTGATCCTCACTGCCCTCGCCACCGCCTCGCTTGCCGCCTGCAGCACCATGAGCACCTCGTCCACCGATCGTCCGCCCATCGTCTTCGTGCATGGCAACGGCGATTCCGCCGCGCTGTGGCAAACCACGATCTGGCGTTTTGAATCGAACGGCTGGCCGCGCGACCGGCTCTTTGCCGTGGACCAGCCCTACCCGCTCGCGCGCGACAGCGACCCCGTGGCACAACCCGGCCGAACGTCGACTGCGGAGTCGGCGGCATTCCTGAAAGCCGAGGTCGACAAGGTGCTGAAGGCGACGGGCGCGAGCAAGGTGATCCTCATCGGCAACTCGCGCGGCGGCAACACGATCCGCAATTACGTCCAGAACGGCGGCGGCGCCGCGGTGGTCAGCCATGCGGTGCTGGGCGGCAATCCGGCGCACGGCATCTATGCCATCAAGGGCTTCAACGAACAAGGCGAGTTCTCGGGCCTCTCGAGCTTCATGCAGCAGCTCAATGCGCCCAACGGCCCGAACGGCGACGAGGTCACGCCCGGTGTGAGGTGGCTGACGCTGCGATCTGACAACAACGACAAGTACGCGCAGCCCGATGGACTGTGGATCGGCCAGCCCGGCAAGGCGACGAACATCGGCTTCGACGGCCCGGCGCTCAAGGGCGCAACCAACGTGGTGCTGCCGCGGGTCGACCACCGCGAGACCTCGTTCTCGCCCGCCGCGTTCGCGGCGACCTGGCAGTTCTTGACGGGCGAGGCGCCGAAAGTCCCGGTCATCGCAACCGAAGCGAACGTGACACTCGGTGGCCGTCTGACGGGCCTGGGCCTGTCCAGCACCGACGCCGCGAGCGGCCAGTTCACCAACAACCTCGCCGTGGTCGGCGCGCAATTGGCCTTGTACGCGACCGACCCGGCCACCGGCGCACGGCGCGGCGCAGCGGTGCATCGCAAGACCATCGGCGCGGACGGCCGGTGGGGCCCCTTCACGGCGCAGGCGGGCACGGCGTACGAGTTCGAGATCAGCGCTCCCAGCTACGCGACGACGCACATTTATCGCAGCCCCTTCCCACGCAGCAGCAGCATCGTGAACCTGCGACCAGACCGCATCCTGCCCGCGGACCGCGACGCACAGGCCCTCGTGATCTTCACGCGGCCGCGCGGCTATTTCGATGCCGAGCGCGACACGATGAACTTCGACGGGCAGGCCAAGCTGCCCGGCGTACCGGCCAAGGGCGCGGGCGTGTCGAGTTCAAAGCTCAAGCTGAGCACCGATGCACAGCGCGCGATCTCGGGCGAGTTCAACGGCGAGCGCGTCACGGGTCAGACCTGGGCGGCCGCGCAGGGTCACATGACCCTGCTCGAACTCACCTACTGAGGCACACCGCATGGCCAACGACGACTTCGTGCTGCAGCAACGCGACGCGCGCGGCGTCGTCACCCTGACGCTGAACAGGCCGCAGGCGTTCAACGCGCTGTCCGAGGGAATGATCGACGCACTCACCCGCGCCCTCGACACGCTGGCCGCCGACGAAACGCTGCGCGCCGTGGTGATCGCGGGCGCCGGCAAGGCCTTCTGCGCCGGACACGATCTGAAAGAGATGCGCGCCGCTCCGTCCGAGGCGTACTACGAGGCGCTGTTCGCGCGCTGCGGCGCGATGATGCTGGCGATCCAGCAGCTGCCCGTGCCGGTGATCGCACGCGTGCACGGCATTGCCACCGCGGCCGGTTGCCAGATGGTCGCGATCTGCGACCTGGCGGTGGCGGCGAGCGATGCGCGACTTGCGGTGAGCGGCATCAACGTCGGGCTGTTCTGCGCCACGCCCAGCGTCACGCTCTCGCGCAACGTGGGGCGCAAGGCCGCTTTCGAGATGCTGGTGACGGGCGACTTCGTGAGTGCCGACGAGGCGAAGGTGCTCGGCCTGATCAACCGCGTCTCGGCGCCCGAGGCGCTCGACGCCGAAGTCGAATCGCTGGTCGCCAGCATCGTCGCCAAGCCGCGGCGCGCGTTGGCGCTGGGCAAGGCGCTTTTCTATCGCCAGCTCGAAACCGGCCTCGAAGCCGCGCTGGCCGATGCCAGCCACACGATGGCCTGCAACATGATGGATGCGAGCGCGCTCGAAGGCGTGCAGGCCTTCATCGACAAACGCCCGCCGGACTGGAAGCCGCGCTAACCGTGCAGCCGCGAACTCTGCGGCAAATGCGCCATCAGGAATTCCATCTGGTCCGCCAGGATGCGGCGGTTCCGCAGGATGAAGTCTTCCCACAGGCTTGGCACGTACGGTGCGTACAGCAAGGGCATGTTCGCCTGCTCGGGCGTGCGGCTACTCTTGCGATGGTTGCAGGGCTTGCAGGCCGTCACCACGTTCATCCAAGTGTCGATGCCGTTTTGCGCGAACGGAATGATGTGCTCGCGCGTGAGCTCGTCTTCATGAAAGTGCCCGCCGCAATAGGCGCAGACGTTGCGGTCGCGCGAGAACAGCTTGCTGTTGGAGAGGCCCGGCCGCTGGGTGAAAGGGTTGATGCGCGGCACGCCCTTGGTGCCGATGATGCTGCTGATCGCGATCTGCGATTGCAGCCCGGTCATCGCGTTGTGGCCCCCGCGAAACACCGCGATCTGCGCACCGACTTCCCAGCGCACCTCGTCCGCGGCGTAGTGCGTCACCGCCTGTTCGAGCGAAATCCACGACTGGGGCAGCCCTTGGGCCGACAGTTTCAAGACCTTCACCACACGCCTCCTCAATCATCGAACCGACAAAGGAAAGAACCACGGAAAGACCAGAGACCCGGGGTGCGCCGCTTGCCACTGGCAATCGGAGCACTGCGTCACAATATACCGGCTTTGTGACAAATCGGCCTCTTGCGCCCATGAGACGGGCGCAGCGTGCTATCAAAACGATACCAAGACATGCAGGTTTTTCGAGGCTTTCGACACCCCGGCGTGGCGCCTGCCTGCGCGCTCACGATCGGCAATTTCGACGGTGTGCACCGCGGTCATCAGGCCATGCTGGCGCTGCTGCAAACCGAAGCGCGCCAGCGCGGCCTGCCCAGTTGCGTGCTGACCTTCGAGCCCCATCCGCGCGACTACTTTGCCGCGCTGACCAAGCGGCCCGAACTGGCACCCGCCCGCATCGGCACGCTGCGCGACAAGCTCACGGCCCTCGCCGATTGCGGCGTAGCGCAAACCATCGTGCTGCCTTTCGATGCACGGTTGGCGTCGCAGACGCCCGACGAATTCATCCAGCACGTCTTGCGTGAAGGTTTGGGCGCGCGCTACGTGTTGGTAGGCGACGACTTCCGATTCGGCGCAAAGCGGGCGGGCGACTACGCGATGCTCGATGCGGCCGGCGAACGGCACGGTTTCGACGTGGCGCGCATGAACAGCTACGAGGTGCATGGCCTGCGGGTTTCCAGTTCTGCCGTGCGCGACGCGCTGGCCGCCGGCGACATGGTGCGGGCGCAGACGCTGCTCGGGCGGCCGTACGCGATCTCAGGCCATGTGGTGCATGGTCGCAAGCTGGGTCGAGCGCTGGGCGCCTCCGCGCCGGGCCGCGACGACGGCTTTCGCACACTGAACCTGCGCTTCAAACACTGGAAACCTGCGGCCAGCGGCATCTTCGCGGTGCTCGTCCACGGGCTGACCGACACGCCGCTACAGGGCGTCGCCAATCTGGGCGTGCGTCCGTCACTCGACGCCAACGACGTGAACGGCGGCCGGGTCTTGCTGGAGACCCATTGCCTCGACTGGCCCGCAGCGCTTGGGGCCGAAGGGGCCTACGGTAAAATCGCCCGCGTGGAACTGCTGCACAAACTGCACGACGAATTGCGCTACACCAGCCTCGAAGCCCTCACTGCGGGCATCGCGAAGGATGGCCGCGATGCACGCGCGTTCTTTGCGTCCACGCACGCAGAGACGCTGCGCCAGACCACGCGCGACCGAATTTAGAGCGGGACCCTCGCTTCCGCTGCGTGCGGCGCGCGCCAGAGTCCCTCTTTTCCAGCGCGCCTCACGCCCCATCGATTCTTCGAGCGTTGCCCCGCAGCGCAGTTTTCTGGAAATTCCATGTCCGACACCAAGCCCGACGGCGCCACCGGTTACCGCGCCACCCTCAACATGCCCGACACCCCGTTCCCGATGCGGGGCGACATGGCCAAGCGCGAGCCGGGCTGGGTCAAGCAGTGGGAAGACGAAGGCCGCTACCACCGGCTGCGGGATGCCCGCCACGACGCGCCCAAGTTCATCCTGCACGACGGCCCGCCCTATGCCAACGGCCAGATCCACATGGGTCACGCGGTCAACAAGATCCTGAAGGACATGATCACCAAGGCGCGGCAGCTTGAAGGCTTCGACGCGCTCTACGTACCCGGCTGGGACTGCCACGGTCTGCCGATCGAGAACGCGATCGAAAAAAAATACGGCCGCAACTTGAGCCGCGACGACATGCAGGCCAAGAGCCGCGCCTTCGCGACCGAGCAGATCGCCCAGCAAATGGTCGACTTCAAGCGCCTGGGCGTGCTGGGCGAATGGGACCACCCGTACAAGACCATGGACTTCGCCAATGAAGCGGGCGAGCTGCGCGCCTTCAAACGTGTGATCGAACGGGGCTTCGTCTACCGCGGCCTCAAGCCCGTGTACTGGTGCTTCGACTGCGGCTCGTCGCTGGCCGAATTCGAGATCGAGTACGCGGACAAGAAGTCGCAGACGCTCGACGTGGCCTTCAAGGCGCACGAGCCGGCGAAGCTGGCGGCCGCCTTCGGTTTGCCTTCGCTGAGCAAGGACGCTTTCGCCGTCATCTGGACCACCACCGCGTGGACCATCCCGGCCAACCAGGCGATCAACCTGAACCCCGAGCTCGAGTACTCGCTGGTCGACACCGAGCGCGGCCTGCTAGTGCTGGCCAACTCGCTGGTCGAGATGTGCATGAACCGCTATGCGCTCGACGGCAAGGTGCTGGCGACGGCCAAAGGCGAAGCGCTGGGCGGCCTCGAGTTCGAGCATCCGCTGTACGACGTGGATGCAGGCTACCGTCGCCTCTCGCCGATCTACCTGGCCGATTACGCGACCGCCACCGACGGCACCGGCCTGGTCCACTCCTCGCCCGCCTACGGTGTGGACGACTTCAACTCCTGCGTTGCCCACGGCGTGGCCTATGACGACATCCTGAACCCCGTGCAGGGCAACGGAAGCTATGCGCCCGACTTTCCGCTGTTCGGCGGCCAGAACATCTGGAAGGCCGTGCCCGAGGTCATCCACGCGCTGCGCGAAGCGGGCCGCCTGATGACCACCGAGGCCATCACCCACAGCTACCCGCATTGCTGGCGCCACAAGACGCCGGTGATCTACCGCGCCGCGGCCCAGTGGTTCATCCGCATGGACGAAGGCGAAGGCGTGTTCACCAAGGCCGGGGAGAAGCCGGCGAAGACGCTGCGCCAGATCGCGCTCGACGCCATCGAGCACACCAGCTTCTACCCGGAGAACGGCAAGGCCCGGCTGCACGACATGATCGCCAACCGGCCCGACTGGTGCATCTCGCGCCAGCGCAGCTGGGGCGTGCCGATCCCGTTCTTCCTGCACAAGGATTCGGGCGAGCTGCACCCGCGCACGATGGAGATCCTCGACCAGGCGGCCGACATCGTCGAGCAGGGCGGCATCGAGGCCTGGAGCCGCGTGACCGCCGAGGAGATCCTGGGCGCCGAAGACGCGGTCTGCTACACGAAGAGCACCGACATCCTCGAAGTCTGGTTCGACTCGGGCTCGACTTTCTGGCACGTTCTGCGCGGCACGCATGCGCCGCAGTTTCATGAAGCTGGCCCCGAAGCCGACCTCTACCTCGAAGGCCACGACCAGCACCGCGGCTGGTTCCATTCGTCGCTGCTGCTGGCCAGCGCGCTGGAAGGCCGCGCGCCCTACCGCGGCCTGCTGACGCACGGCTTCACCATCGATGCGCAGGGCCGCAAGATGAGCAAGTCGCTCGGCAACGGCCTCGATCCGCAAGAGGTCAGCAAGAAGATGGGCGCCGAGATCATCCGCCTCTGGGTGGCGGCCAGCGACTATTCGGGCGACATCGCAGGCGACGACAAGATCTTGGCGCGCGTGGTCGACAGCTACCGCCGCATCCGCAACACGCTGCGCTTCCTGCTCGCGAACACGAGCGACTTCGATCATTCGAAGGATGCGGTGCCGCTTGGCGAAATGCTGGAGATCGACCGCTACGCGCTCGCGCGCGCCGCGCAGTTCCAGGCCGAGATCCTCGCGCACTACCAAGTCTACGAATTCCATCCGGTGGTGGCCAAGCTGCAGATCTACTGCTCGGAAGACCTCGGCGGCTTCTACCTCGACATCCTGAAAGACCGCCTCTACACCAGCGCACCGGGCTCGCTCGCGCGCCGCAGTGCGCAGACCGCGCTGTGGCACATCGAGCAGGCGATGCTGCGCTGGATGGCGCCGTTCCTGAGCTTTACGGCCGAAGAGGCGTGGAGCGTGTTGGGCCACACCGAGTCGATCTTCACGCAGGTCTACAGCGAGTTCGCGGCCCCTGATGAAGCGCTGCTTGCCAAGTGGGCGCGCATCCGCGCGATTCGCGACGGGGTCAACAAGGAAATCGAAACCGTGCGCGCCGAAGGCAAGGTCGGCTCGTCGCTGCAGGCCACGCTGCAACTCACGGCCGGACCGGAAGACCACGCGCTGCTGGCCTCGCTGGGCGACGATCTGAAGTTCGTCTTCATCACGTCTGCGATCGAGCTGATCACGGGCGCCGCCGTCTCCACGGTGGTGACGGCTTCGCTGGACGCCAAGTGCGAGCGCTGCTGGCACTACCGTGCCGACGTGGGCCACGACCCGGCGCACCCGACGATCTGCGGCCGGTGCACCAGCAACCTGTTCGGCGCGGGTGAACAACGGAGCTTTGCCTGATGGCCCGCGCCATTTCGCTCTCGCGCAGCAGTGCCAGTATCTGGCCGTGGCTGGGTCTGGCGGCGATCATCCTGATCGTCGACCAGTTCACCAAGACCCTGATCGTCGGCTACTACCGGCTGGGTGACGCGACGCCGATCACCAGCTTCTTCAACATCGTGCGGGCCCACAATCCCGGCGCGGCGTTTTCCTTCCTGGCCGACCACTCGGGCTGGCAGCGCTGGCTGTTCACGGGCATCGGCATCGCGGCGGCCGTGTTCATCGTGTGGCTGCTCAAGTCGCATCCGGGGCAGAAGCTTTTCTCGTTCGCGATGGCCTGCATCCTGGGTGGCGCCATCGGCAATGTCGTCGATCGCATGATCCACGGCTACGTGGTCGACTTCCTCGACTTTCACGTGGGCAACTGGCACTTTCCGGCCTTCAACATCGCCGACAGCGCCATCACCGTCGGCGCCATCTGCATGATCCTCGACGAGATCCGCCGGGTGCGAAAGAGCAAGTCCTGAGCGGGGCAGGCGTCCCCCGGGAGCGGGCGCTTGCAGCGTATAGTGGATTGCTTCCATGAAGCACCTACTGAACCTGCTGGCAGCCGTCGCGTTGCTGGTGTGGGGTACCCATCTCGTCCGTACCGGCGTCCTGCGCGTTTTCGGTACCAACTTGCGCAAGATCCTTGTGCAAAGCATGCGCAACCGGTTCACCGCGGCGCTGTCCGGGATCGGCGTCACGGCCCTGGTGCAATCGAGCACCGCCACCTCGCTGATGACCTCGTCCTTCGTGGGGCAAGGTTTGATCGCGTTACCGGCCGCGCTGGCGGTGATGCGCGGCGCCGACATCGGCACCGCGCTGATTTCGGTGCTCTTCTCGGCCGACTTGTCCTGGCTCTCGCCGCTGTTCATCTTCACCGGCGTGGTCATGTTCATCAGCCGCCCGTCGACGACCGCCGGGCGCATCGGCAAGGTGCTGATCGGCCTCGGCTTGATGCTGCTGGCGCTGCAACTGGTCGTCGAGGCGACCGGGCCGCTGTTCTCCGCCCCGCCGGTGCGGGCCCTGCTCGCGTCGCTGAGCAGCGATGTACTGCTCGAGATCACACTCGGCGCGGTGCTGGCTATCCTCGCCTATTCAAGCCTGGCCGTGGTGCTGCTGGTTGCCGCGATGGCGAGTTCGAATGTGGTGCCGCTCGACGTTGCGCTGGGCCTGGTGCTGGGCGCCAACCTGGGCAGCGGGCTGCTGGCCGTGATGACGACCGCGAAATCGGCCGTGTCCGTGCGCCAGGTGACGGTGGGCAACCTCATGTTCAAGCTGCTGGGCGTGGCCGTGGTCGCGCCCTTCGTCGGGCTCTGGCTGCGTCACGTGCAGCCGCAGTTGCCCGGTGCGACCGAAGGCGTGGTGCTGTTCCATCTGGCATTCAATATCGTCATCAGCATCGGCTTCATCGGGCTGACGCAATGGGTGGCGGCGCTGGTCAAGCGCATGCTGCCGGAGCCCGCACAGCCGCCCGCGACCACGCGGCCGCAGCACCTCGACCCGTCCGCGCTGGCAACGCCGTCGCTGGCCATCTCCAACGCCGCGCGCGAGGCGCTGCATCAGGCCGATATCGTCGAGACGATGCTCATCGGCATGCTGAACGTGATCCGGAACAACGACGTGGCGCTGGCGCAGGAGTTGCGCAAGCTCGACGACACCGTGGACCAGCTGTACTCGGCCATCAAGTACTACATGACGCGGATCTCGCGCGAGGATCTGGGCGAAGAAGAAAGCCGGCGCTGGACGGACATCATCAGCTTCACCATCAACATGGAGCAGATCGGCGACATCATCGAGCGCGTGATCATCGACATCGAAGACAAGAAGATCAAACCGCAGCGCAACTTCTCGGAGGCCGGCATGGCCGAGATTGTGGAACTGCACGAGCGGCTCGTCGCCAACCTTCGCCTGGGCATGAGCGTGTTCCTGAACGGCAACGTGCGCGATGCGCAGAAGCTGCTCGAAGAGAAGGCGCGGTTCCGCGACCTGGAGCGCGCCTATGCCACCACCCACCTGGGTCGGCTGTCCGACCAGACGGTGTTGAGCATCGAAACCAGTTCGCTGCACATCGATCTGATCAGCGACCTGAAGCGGATCAATTCGCACATCTGTTCGATCGCCTACCCGATCCTCGACTCGGCCGGGGCGCTGGCGCCAAGCCGGTTGCGGCAGTCGCGTCTGAATTCGCTGGAGTCCTGAGGGCGGGTGGTGCCATAGGGCACCAAAGTGCGATGGGTGGTCAGTGCAACGCTGCAGGCTGGCGTTCACGCCGCTGCAGGCAGAAGTCGATCAGGTCGTCGACTTCCGTCGCCTTGTCGAACACGGCGTCGGCGCCGAGCTGGCGGCACTTCGAGCGCATGTCCTGCGTTGCATGGTTGCTCAGCACGACGATCTTCTGGTGCTCGTTGCGGCCGCGCAGGGCCGCCAGGATTCGAAGGCCCGATCCACCGTCCAGAAACAAGTCGACGATGGCGAGATCCCAGCGCGCCTCATGGTCGCGCAGCCAGGCCAGGCCTTCGGTTTCGGTCGATGCGTGCCCCACAGGTTCGACGCGGGCGACCTCACGCAGCGTACCGATCAGGTTTTCCCGGATCAGCGGGTTGTCTTCGACGATGAATGCTCTGACAGCTGGCATGGTGTCTCGCGCCTTTCGCAGGCGAGCTTAGTGGTGCCTTGCCGTCGCCCCCGAAGGCTTCAACCGCCGACCCGGGTAGGAAAAGGCGCGCAGGCCGGCTGGCTCTCAAAGCGTCAGCACGGTGCAGCCCGTGGTCTTGCGTGCTTCCAGGTCGCGATGCGCTTGCTGCACCTCGGTCAGCGGGTAACGCTGGTCGATCGGGATTTTCACGTCACCACTCGCCACCACAGCAAAAAGCTCGTCGGCCATCGCCTGCGTCGACTCGCGCGTCGCCATGTGCGTGAACAGGGTCGGGCGCGTGACGTACAGCGAACCCTTGGCACCCAGCTGGCCCAGGTTGAACGGCGGCACCGGGCCCGAGCCATTGCCGAAAATGGCCAGCAAGCCGAAGGGGCGCAGGCAGTCGAGAGAGCCTTCGAAGGTGTCCTTGCCGACCGAGTCGTAGACCACCTTCACACCCTTGCCACCTGTGATGTCCTTGACGCGCGCTGCAAAATTTTCCGTGCTGTAGTTGATGGCGTGCGCCGCGCCGTGCGCCAGCGCGAGCTGGCACTTGGCATCGGTGCCGGCTGTGCCGATCAACTGCAGGCCCAGCGCGCGGGCCCACTGGCAGGCGATCAGCCCGACGCCCCCTGCCGCTGCATGAAACAGGATGAAGTCGCCAGTCTGCAGGCCCTCGGCGGGCAATGTCTTGCGCAGCAGGTACTGCGCCGTCAGCCCCTTGAGCATCATCGCTGCGCCGGTTTCGAAGGAAATGGCGTCGGGCAGTTGGCACACGCATTTCGCCGGCATCACGCGCACTTCGCAGTACGCGCCCGGCGGCTGGCTGGCGTAAGCGGCGCGGTCGCCAACCCGCAGGTGCGTCACGCCCTCGCCCACCGCTTCGACCACACCCGCGGCCTCCATGCCCAGTTGCAGCGGCATCGCGAAGGGGTAGAGGCCGCTGCGCTGGTAGGTGTCAATGAAGTTCAGGCCGATGGCTTTGTGGCGGATGCGAATTTCACCGGGGCCCGGCTCACCCACGTCGACCTCGACCATCTTCAGTTCTTCGGGACCGCCGTGGCGGTCGATGCGGATAGCTCTGCTCTTCATCGGATGGCTCCTCGCGCGCGGCGCGCGTCGTCTGTGGCGGAAAAATAAAAGGGCGCGTTGTGGCGCCGGCGCGGCGCTGCAGCCTCAGTAGGTGCCGGGGTAGCTGCCGCCGTCCGCGAGCCAGTTCTGTCCGTTCACGTAGGCGGCCTGCATGCTGCAGAGAAACGCGCAGATGGCACCGAACTCCTCCAGCGTGCCAAAGCGCCCTGCGGGAATGACCTTCTGCCGTGCGGCCCGCACTGCGTCCACGTCCTGTCCGGTCTTCTTGGCGGTGCCGGCCATCGTTCCCTTGAGGCGGTCGGTATCGAACTGGCCCGGCAGCAGGCTGTTGATGGTCACACCGTTCGCTGCAAGCCCGCTGCGCGCCACCCCGGCGACGAAGCCGGTCAGGCCGCTGCGCGCACCGTTCGACAGGCCCAGGATGTCGATCGGCGCCTTCACCGAACTCGACGTGATGTTGACGATGCGCCCGAAGCCGCGTGCCGCCATGCCGTCGACGGTCGCCTTGATGAGCTCGATCGGCGTGAGCATGTTCGCGTCGATCGCCTTGATCCACGCTTCGCGGTCCCACTCGCGGAAGTCGCCCGGTGGCGGCCCGCCGGCGTTGGTGACCACGATGTCGTAGTCGGCATGCGCGGCGAACGCCGCCGCCCGCCCCTCGGGCGTGGTGATGTCGGCCGCCACCGCCTTGACGAAGGGCGCGGCCGCGCCCGCGCCGCCGGGGCGCGCCGCTTCCAGCTTGGCGGCCGCGGCCTGCAACACGTCAGCGCCGCGCGCCACGATGACCACGTTGACGCCCTCCTGCACCAGCGCCAGCGCGCAGCCGTAGCCCAGACCCTTGCTCGCGCCGCACACCAGCGCCGTCTTGCCTGCGATTCCAAAATCCATGTCGATGGCTCCCGGGCTAACGCCCTGTTCGTGTGAAAACAAAAATGCCCGCGATCACCAGCACGGTTCCGGCGGCGATCCAGGCGGTGAAAGGCTCGTCGAGGATGACGACGCCCATGAGGATGGTCGACAGGGGGCCGATCATGCCGGTCTGCGCGGCGACCGCCGCACCGATGCGTTCGATCGCCATCATGACCATCAGCACCGGCACCGCGGTGCACAGCGTGGCGTTGAGCACCGACAGCCAGACGACCTCCGGCGCGACAGTCAATGCCGCGCTCATCGGCCGCAGCAGCAGGAACTGCGCGATGCACAGAACGCAGGCCACGCTGGTCGCAAGCCCGACCAGCCGCAAGGAGCCGAGCCGTTTGACGAACTCGCCGCTGTACACGAGATAGCCCGCGTAGCTGATCGCGCTGAGGAAGCACAGGAAGGCGCCCCAGGCGGCGAGCTGCCCGCCCGCGCCGCCGCCCACCGTCCAGATCTCGTGGCCGAAGACAAGGGCCACGCCGGCATAGCTGATGGCCATGCCGATCATCTGCGCGCGCGAGGCGCGGCGGCCGTACAGCAACCAGCCGAACAGCAGCACCAGGGTCGGGTTGAGGTAAAGGATCAGTCGCTCGAAACTGGCGCTGATGTAGGCCAGGCCGGCGAAGTCGAGAAAGCTCGCGAGGTAGTAACCCGAGAACCCGAGCCCGACCACGCCGAACCAGTCGCGTCGCGTGAGCGGCGGCTTGCCGCGGCCGGCCCACCACGCCATGACGGCGAACAGCGGCAGCGCGAACAGCATGCGAAACATGATGAGCGTGACCGCATCGACGCCGTGGCGGTAAGCCAGCTTCACGATGATCGCCTTGCCGCTGAAGGCGACGGCGCCCAGCGTCGCGAGGATCAACCCCGAAGCGAGCCCCTTGCCGGGCATCGCATCGACGTGCTTGGCAGCGATCACGGCGCTCAGTACCCGGCCGCAAGGCCGTCGCGCCGCGCGTCGCTGGCCGCGATGTAGCCTTCGACGGCCGGCTCTCCGGCGCGCCAGATGAACTGGCCCGCGCCGAAGTCCTGGTACGAGTCGTTGATCACTTCGGTGTGATGACCGAGATCGCGCAGGCCCTGCACGGCCGCCGGGTTCATCGTCGATTCGACGTTGATCGCCATGCCCGCATTGAAGCGCCAGCGCGGCGCATCGCAAGCGGTTTGCGGGTTCTGCCCGTAATCAAGCATGCGCACCACGGTCTGCATGTGGCCCTGCGGCTGCATGTTGGCGCCCATGACGCCGAAACTCATGACGGGCTGCTCGTCCTTCGTGAGAAACGCCGGGATGATGGTGTGGAAGGGGCGCTTGCGCGGCTCGACCAGATTGGGGCTGGCCGCATCCAGGCTGAAGGCGTGCCCGCGGTTGTGCAGGCTGATGCCGAACTCGGGCTCCACGCAGCCCGACCCGAAGCCCATGTAGTTGCTTTGAATGAAGCTCACCATCATGCCGCGCTCGTCGGCGGCCGTGAGGTAAATGGTGCCACCCTTGACCGGGTTGCCGGCCTTGAAATCCTGTGCCTTGTTCACGTCGATCAGTTTGGCACGCGCGGTGAGGTAGGCGTCATCCAGCATTTGCTCGGGCGTCAACGTCATCGACGATGGCTCGGCCACGTAGCGGTACACATCCGCAAAAGCGAGCTTCATCGCTTCGATCTGCAAATGTTGCGACGCGGCCGAATCGACAGGCAGCGATGCGATGTCGAACTTCTCGAGGATGCCCAGCGCGATCAGCGCGGCGATGCCCTGGCCGTTGGGTGGAAGCTCATGCAGCGTGTGGCCGCGGTAGTCGTGCCCGATCGGCTCGACCCACTCGGGCCGCCAGTTGGCCATGTCGCGCACCTTCAGGCTACCGCCGTTGGCGTTGGAGAAACGCTCGATGGCCTCGGCGATCTCGCCGCTGTAGAAGGCTTCGCCTTTCGTTTCAGCGATGAGTCTGAGGGCGCGGGCCGCGGCCGGAAAGCGGAACAGTTCGCCCACGTTCGGCGCGCGCCCCCACGGCAGAAAGGACTGCGCGAAGCCGGGCTGCGCCTGCAGGATCGGCGTGGCAGCGGCCCATTTGAGCTGAACCACCGGCGGCACGAGGTAACCGCGCTCTGCGATCTCGATGGCCGGCGCCATCAGGTCGGCGAACGGCAACTGGCCCGCCAGATCCGAGAGCGCCACCCAACTGCCGACCGCACCGGGCACCGAAACCGAATCGATCCCGCGCTGCGGCGGCGTGGGCGCATCGCCGTACTTGCGGCGGAAGTACTCGGGCGTCCAGGCCTGCGGCGCGCAGCCGGAGCCATTGAGACCGTGCAGCTTCTCGCCATCCCAGAAGATGCAGAAGGCATCGCTGCCCAGGCCGTTGCTGACCGGCTCGAGCACGGTCATCGCGGCCGCTGTTGCGATCGCCGCGTCGACGGCATTGCCGCCCTGCTGAAGAATGCGCACGCCCGCCTGGGCCGCCAGCGGATGCGATGTGGAAACGACGTTTCGCGCAAAGACCGGCGTGCGGGTGGAAACGTAGGGATTTGCGAAGTCGAAGGTCATGGCATCGATTGTGTCGGAGGAAGAAAAACGGCGCCCGAAGGCGCCGTGATCCGAGAGCGGAGGTGAGCTCTCAGTCTTCGACGAAAGCCTCTTCCCGTTTCGACTTCACCGCCGGCAGGAAGACGATCACGATCAGCAACGCCGCGGCGACCAGCAGCCCGGCCGAGATAGGACGCGTGACAAACACGCTCCAGTCGCCCCGCGAGAGCAGCAGCGCGCGCCGCAGGTTTTCTTCCATCATCGGCCCGAGGATCAGGCCGAGCAGCAGCGGTGCAGGTTCGCATCCCAGCTTGATGAACATGTAGCCGATCACACCGAAGATCGCGACCAGCCAGATGTCGAACACGTTGTTGTTGGTCGAGTACACACCGATCGCGCAGAACAGCACGATGGCGGGAAACAGCCACTTGTACGGAATCGTCAGGAGCTTGATCCAGATGCCGATCAGCGGCAGGTTCAGCACCACCAGCATCAGGTTGCCGATCCACATCGAGGCGATCAGGCCCCAGAACAGTTCAGGGTTGCCGGTCATCACTTGGGGACCGGGCTGGATGTTGTGGATCGTCATGGCCCCGACCATCAGCGCCATCACCGGGTTCGGCGGAATGCCCAGCGTCAGCATCGGGATGAACGAGGTTTGTGCGCCAGCATTGTTGGCCGCTTCAGGGCCAGCCACCCCGCGGATGTTGCCCTTGCCGAACGGTACTTCGCCGGCCTTGAGCTTCATCTTCTTTTCAATGGTGTAGGCCGCGAAGGCCGACAGCAACGCGCCGCCGCCTGGCAGGATACCCAGCGCTGAACCGAGCGCCGTGCCGCGCAGCACGGCAGGCGTCATGCGCTTGAAGTCTTCCTTGGTCGGCAGCAGGCCATGCACCTTGGCCGTGAACACCTCGCGGTCTTCTTCCGGCTTGGCCAAGTTGGCGATGATTTCGCCATAACCGAACACGCCCATCGCGATCGCAATGAAACCCAGGCCATCGGTCAGTTCAGGGATGTCGAAGCTGTAGCGCGCCACACCCGAGTTCACGTCGGTGCCGACCAGGCCCAGCAGCAGGCCCAGAATGATCATCGACACCGCCTTGAGCAGCGAGCCCGAAGCCAGCACCACGGCACCAATCAGGCCCAGGATCATTAGCGAGAAGTACTCGGCCGGACCGAACTTGAAGGCGAGTTCGGTCAGCGGCGGCGCGAACGCCGCCAGGATCAGCGTGCCGACGCAACCCGCGAAAAACGAGCCCAAACCAGCCGCCGCCAGCGCGGGTCCCGCCCTGCCCTGTTTGGCCATCTGATGTCCGTCGATCACCGTCACGACCGACGATGACTCGCCGGGCAGGTTGACCAGAATCGCGGTGGTCGAACCGCCGTATTGCGATCCGTAATAGATGCCCGCCAGCATGATCAGCGCGGCCACGGGCGGCAGCGCGTAGGTTGCTGGCAGCAGCATGGCGATGGTCGCCGTCGGGCCAATGCCGGGCAACACGCCGATCAGCGTGCCCAGCAGGCAGCCGACGAAGGCGTAAATCAGGTTCTGTACCGTGAAGGCGACGCTGAAACCCAGCGAAAGGTTGTTAATCAGATCCGACATGGAATTCTCGCCTTAACCGGTGATGAAGGTGGGCCACACCTGGAATTGCAGGCTGAGCCCGACGATGAAGGTCAGGTAGCTGCCGATCGCCAGAACGGTGGCGAGGATCAGCGACAGCTTCAGCGAGAACTGCGAGCCGGCCATGCTGGCGACGATCACCAGCGCGTAGATCGCAACGATCAGACCCATGGCGGGCAGGTTCCAGGTCCGCAGGCCCGCGAGCAGGATGCCGAACAGCAGGTTGGCGCCGATGATGAAGACCAGCGGCTTCCAGGCGATCTTGCCGACAGGTTCACCGTCGACCGTCTCGACCACCAACGAACTGAAGATGCCGAGGCAGCCCAGGATCGCCAGAAGGATGCCCAGCATCAACGGAAAGTAGCCGGGGCCCATGCGCGCGCCCGAACCGATGTTGTAGTTGGTCGCCCCCCAGGCGAATGCCACCCCGACGATGGTGAACATCAGCCCCGCAAAAAAGTCTCTTTGACTTTTGATTTTCACAAACAGTCTCCTCGAAAAAATCGAACAGCGGATTGTGTGGCGTGGCAGTGGCCCAGCGGATGTGGATTCCACCTACCGCAGGGCTAGGGTAATCCCCGAAAACCTCAGTCGAGTGGTGGTGTAGCGCTCAGCACTTCTTCCATGGTCGTGAGGCCTTCGGCGACGCGCAGCGCGCCGGCCAGCCGCAGGGGTCGCATGCCATCGGTTACGGCCTGGCGCTTGAGCGCGCCCAGGTTCGGTGCCGTGTTGACCTGCGTCTTGAAGTCCTCGCTGATGCTGAGCAGTTCGTACAGGCCCATGCGGCCCATGTAGCCCGTCATGCGGCAGTCGACGCAGCCGACCGGCTTGCAGGCGCGCACCGAGCCGGTGATCTGCCAGGGCTTTACGAACTCTGCCAGCTTCTCGCGCGTGACCGTTTCGTCGGGCTGCTTGCAGTGCGGGCACAGCGTGCGCACCAAGCGCTGCGCCAGCACGCCCAGCATCACGGCGTTGATGAGATACGAGGGCACGCCCAGTTCCATCATCCGCGTGACCGCGCTCGGCGCGTCGTTGGTATGCAGGGTGCTGAAAACCAAATGGCCCGTGAGCGCCGACTGCACCGCCATCTCGGCGGTCGCCAAGTCGCGGATTTCACCAACCATGATGATGTCCGGGTCCTGCCGCATCAGCGCGCGCAGCCCTTCGGTGAATCCGAAATCCAGCTGCGGCTGCACCTGCGTCTGGTTGAACGACGGCTCGATCATTTCGATCGGGTCCTCGATCGTGCTGACGTTGACCTGTTCCGTCGCCACCCGCTTGAGCGTGGAATACAGCGTGGTGGTCTTGCCGGAACCGGTCGGCCCGGTCACCAGGATGATCCCGTGCGGCCGGGTGACCAGCTGCTCCCAGCGCTGGGCATCGTGCTGCGCGAAACCCAGCGCATCGAGATCCTTCACCGCGGTGTCGGGGTCGAAGATCCGCATCACCATCTTTTCACCAAAGGCCGTCGGCAAGGTCGAGAGCCGCATTTCGACCTCGTCGCCGCGCATGTTGCGGGTCTTGATGCGGCCGTCGAGCGGGCGGCGTTTCTCGACCACGTCCATGCGCCCGAGCAGTTTGATGCGCGCGACCATCGCGTTCATCACGCCCATCGGCATCTGATAAGCCGGATGCAGCACGCCGTCGATCCGGAAACGGATCACGCCCTGCTCGCGCCGAGGCTCCAGGTGAATGTCGCTGGCACGCTGATCGAAGGCGTATTGCCACAGCCAATCGACCACCTGCACCACGCTCTGGTCGTTGGCATCCAGCGTCTTGTTGCTCTTGCCAAGCTCGACCAGCTGCTCGAAGCTCGCACCGCCGGCATTGCCGCCGGCCTTCTGCGCCGCCTTCACTGACTTCGCAAGCGCGAAAAACTCCGCCGTGTAGCGCTGGATGTCGGCCGGATTGGCGACCACGCGGCGCACTGTGCGGCGCGCCTGGCGCTCCACCTCGTCGATCCAGTCGGTGAGGAAAGGCTCCGCTGTTGCGACGACCACTTCGCTCGCCGTGACCTGCACCGGCAGCACCTTGTGCCGCTCGGCATAGGCCGCGCTCATGGTGTCGGCGACCTTGCCCACATCGACCTTCAACGGATCGATGCGCAGATACGCGAGGCCGCTGCGACCGGCCAGCCACTGCGTGAGCATTTCGAGATCGAGCGGCTTGCCATCGGCCTTGCGCGTCATCGCCACGTTGGCCAGCCGCACCAGCGGCGCCTGCCGGCTCGTGGCCTGGGCACAGCGCGCGATGGTGCGTTCAGCCTCGACCGCGGAGATGACGCCATCGCTCGACAGCCATTCGATCAGGCGGCGCAGATCGAGCGGGCCTTCGGCGCGCGGCGGTGTGTGGAGGGGTGCGGAAGTGGCAGGACGCATGCGATCAAGTATGTGCTTTGAAGACCCGCAGCCATTTGGGCGCGGGCAGGCCCCAACGAGTCTGGATGGTTTGCGCGCGCTCGGCAAGCACGTCGCGTTTGGGGCGCGTCGGGGTGCGCTGAGCCAGTACCACGGTGTTGCCTTCGCGGGTTGGCTTGAAGGCCCAGACCGCATCCGCGCCGAAGGCGCCGGCGATCTTCTCGAGACTGCGTTCGTAGCTCGACGACCGACCGAACAGGTTGACCGTCATGCAGCCGTCGTCCGTCAACAGCGCGCGGCAATCGGCGTAGAAGGCTTCGCTGTCGAGCACCGGCGCCGCCGCCTCGTGGTCGTACAAATCGACCTGCAGCGCATCGACGCTGGCTTGCCACTCGGGCTCGCGAATCTCAACGGCGGCATCGGCGATCACCACGCGCAGTTTGAGATCGTCGGCCGGCAGCTTGAACCAGCCGCGGCAGGCGGCGACCACCTGCGGATTCAGTTCGATGGCCGTGGTGCGCATGCGCAGTTGCTTGCGGCTGAACTTGGTCAGCGTCGCCGCGCCCAGACCCAATTGCATCGCGTGCCGGTTCATCACGCTCGACGGCTCGACGAACAGCAGCCAGGCCATCATGCGCTGCACGTATTCGAGCTCGATTTCGTACGGCGCATCGATCTTCATCGAGCCCTGAACCCACTCCGTGCCCAGGTGCAAGTAGCGGATGTCGCCCCAATCGGAGAAGTTGACCTCCGGAAGATTCATGTCGGTTTGCTTGCGTGCCATCAGGCGAGTCCATAGCGGGTGAAGATGTCTCGCCAGGCGGCGAGCTTGCGCTCGAAGCGCCAGGAAGCGTTGGCCGGGCTGGTCGAAGGCAATTGGTGGACGCCAATCGCTGCATTCGCAGTGCCCGTCGCGCCTGGCTGGCCAGCCAGGCTCGCCAGCACGCGCTGGCGGTGACGGAAGCTCTCGCCACCGTTGTGCGCGATGGCGAGCAGTCGCGGCAGCTTCAGCCCGGCAAAGTCGTTGACGACCGCGGCACGGATGTCGGCATCGAGGCTGCCATCGCGCTCGCAGGCGGCGTACACATCCCACAGGCCCAGCCCGCGCGCCAGCAGCCAGTCGCACCGCGCGGCATAGCCGCCCTCTGCGTCGGTGGGCAGGGGGTGCTCGGGCCATACGGCCTGCAGGATCTTCCAGAAGTGGTTCTGAGGATGGCCGTAGTACTGACCAAGCGAAAGCGAACGCGCGCCCGGAAAGCTGCCGAGGATCAGCACGACGGTGTCAGGGGAGACGATGGGCGCCAAGCCCCGCAGGACGAGGCCGGTCACACGCGTCCTCGCAGCAAATTGAGCAGGGCTTTCGACAGGGTCATCGGTGAAAGAAAATCGGCTTGAGCAGACAAGGCACCGATTCTGGCCGGAAGCGCGGTTGAAATCGCTGGTGCACCCCACCCCTCGACCACGAAAAAGCCCGCCGAAGCGGGCTTTTCAGGCGCTGGCAGTGGCGGCGCGTTACTGCTTCTTGACAGCTTCGTTCTGAGCCGTGCCCGGAATCTTCTCGCCGATCTTGTCGCCCGTGGCGCGAGTGGCATCACCTGCACGCTCGGCGGCATTGCCGGTAGCGACGGCCGCCTTCTTCACACCGCGCTCGGTGGCGTCAACAGCCTTGACAGTGCCCTTCTTGGTCGCGTCATAGGCCTTCTTCGTGCCCGACTTGGTCGCGTTGTAAGCCTTCTTGGTGCCGGACTTCGTGGCGTCGTAGGCCTTCTCGCCGGTGTTCTTGGTGGCGGTGTAAGCCTTCTTGGCGCCGCGCTCGGTAGCGTCGACCGCATCCTTGCCAGCTTCCTTGACCTTTTCGGTGGTCGTCGGCTGGGGGGTCATCGGCTGGGTTGCCGGCGTCGTGGTGGTCGTGGTGGTGGTCGCGGTCTGGGCCGTGGCCGACAGGCCATAGGACGCGAGCGTCAGGGCAAGAATGGCCGGCAGGGTGCGAAGAATGGTGCTCATGGGATGGACTCCTCAAAAAATGAAATGCCAGAGCGACAAATGTCAGGGTGACATTGGCCACTGCAGGAGCAACGGGGCTCCATGGCCTCAGGATGACACCAAAACCGCGGCACACACCCGCGAGCACACAAGTCGGGCACTCGGCCTACGCTGGCGGGGGCCGCCCGGCGGACAGCCCTGTCAGACCGCGCAGACCTGGCAAGGCGCTGTACGCGTTTTCGGTCGTGGCGGCGGCCAACGCTTCAATCGGCATGCCACGCAGGTCGGCAAGCACGGCGGCGATGCGCGGCAACTCGCCCGGCTCGTTGCGGCCTTGTGGCTGCCCAGCGTTCCGCTCGGCCTGGGTTCGATAGAGCCAGTGCGGCTGGATGTCAGGCGCGTCGGTTTCGAGCACGATCGCGTGCATCGGCAGGCTGGCCGCGAGGCGCCGTAACTGCAGCGCCCGGTCGAAGGTCACGGCACCGCCGAAGCCCAGCTTGAGCCCGAGTCCGAGACAGGCCTGCGCCTGCTGGTCGCTGCCGTTGAATGCATGTGCGATGCCCTGCCACGGTTGCCCGGCCGCAGTCTGTCGCAGATGCTTGAGCACCTGGTCGACCGAGCGGCGCACATGCAGCAGCACAGGCAATCGATGCTTGCGCGCCAGTTGCAACTGTGTGTGAAAAAAACGTTGCTGTTTCTCGCTGTCCAGCCCCTCGACGAAATAGTCGAGCCCGATTTCGCCGACCGCGACAAGCCGAGGATCGTCGCGCCGCATCGAAAGCTCGGCGTCGAGCAGGTCCAGATGCGCGTCTTCAGCCTCGCCGGTGCACAGCGGATGGATCCCCAGCGCATAGGCATCGCCCTGCGCATGCGCCAGCTCGCGCACGGTGGTGAAATTGGATGCGGCCACGGCCGGGATCACGCACAGCCCCACGCCTTCGGCCGCAGCGCGCGCCCGGATCCGGGGCATCTCGTCGCCGAATTCGGGGGCGTCCAGATGGCAGTGCGTGTCGATGAAAAAAGCCATCGCGCCATGATGCCCGAAGGCATGCAAGGCCGCGGAAAGCGTGCTAGTGTGACTTCCTTCACGCGTCATCTTTGCTGGAGGTGCCCGATGCGCAGGCCCGCTTTCTATAGCCGTTCGCCACGCACGCAGCCAGAGGTCACCGCCGACGCGGCGCCTCCGGAGGCGGGCACCCCTTCTGCACCCGCGGCGTCCGGTGCACCTGGCGCTTCGGTGCCGTCGCGTTGGCAACCGGGCCGCAGCAGCTTCGCGTTGCTGGCCCTTGTGTGTACGGGCCTGATCGCGGGTGGCGCAGCACTGTGGCAGCGGCCGGCCGGCTTGGCCCTCTCCCAGAAGGACATCGACGCGGCAGTGCTTCGCACCCTGCAAACCAACGCCCTGCCCTCCCAGGCCGCGCGCGCCGCCGAGATCGCGCGTCCGTCCGTCGTGCGCGTGGTGGGCTACGGGCCGGAGAAGGCCACGCCAGAGGCGAAGACCCAACGGCGCGGTCGCAACCTGGCCAAGGGCAAGAGCCCTGAAGCCGCGTCGCCACCGGGCGAGGAAGAGCGAGGCGTGGGTACCGGCGTGGTGATCGTCGACAAGGGCGTGATCCTGACCAACCTGCATGTCGTCGCCGGCGCGCAGACGATCAAGGTCACGTTTTCGGACGGCCTGGAAAGCGTGGCCACCATCACCGGCGTACAGCCCGAGAACGACCTGGCCGTGTTGCAGGCGCAGAAGATTCCCGATGACCTGATCGCTGCGACCATGCGCTCCACCGCCGACCTCCAGCCCGGCGATCAGGTCGCGGCCATCGGCTTTCCCTTCGGCATCGGGCCTTCGGTCTCGGCCGGTGTGGTGTCCGGTTTGCGGCGCTCGTTCCGCTCGCCCGAAGGCAAGCAGGAACTGGGCAACCTGATCCAGTTCGATGCGGCTGCGAACCCCGGCAATTCCGGTGGCCCGCTCATCGACATGGAAGGCCAGGTGCTGGGCATCGTGACCGCCATCCTCAACCCGACGCAGCAGCGCACCTTCATTGGCATCGGCTTTGCTGTGCCGATCGAAAACGCCGCGTCCGCCGCAGGTTCACCGCCGTTCTGACCCATTCCGTCCCGTTTCGAAGCCTCCCATCGAAAGCCCGCTCATGAGCACCGAGAACTTCAGCACATCGCCTGCCACCGCCGAACTGATGGAGCAGATCCTCTACGAAGTGAAGCGCGTCGTCGTCGGGCAGGACCGTTTCCTGGAACGTGTGATGGTGGCGATGCTGGCCGGTGGTCACCTGCTGGTCGAAGGCGTGCCGGGCCTGGCCAAGACGCTCACCATCAAGACCCTGGCGGACACGGTGCAGGGGCAGTTCAAGCGCATCCAGTTCACGCCAGACCTGGTCCCCGCTGACTTGGTGGGCACGCGCATCTACAACCAGAAGACCGGCGAGTTCTCGACCTCGCTCGGCCCGGTGTTCGCCAACCTGCTGCTGGCCGACGAAATCAACCGCGCGCCGGCCAAGGTGCAGAGCGCACTCCTTGAAGTGATGCAGGAGCGGCAGGTCACCATCGCCGGCGAAACGCACAAGGTGCCGCGCCCCTTCCTCGTGATGGCGACCCAGAACCCGATCGAGACCGAGGGCACCTATCCGCTGCCCGAAGCGCAGGTCGACCGCTTCATGATGAAGGTGCTGGTCGACTACCCGAGCGACGAGGAAGAGTTCGTGATCGTGCAGCGCGTGATCGGCCCGCCGGTCTCGGCGAGCCCGGTGGCGACCACCGAACAGCTCGCGGCGCTGCAGGCCGAAGCGCGGCGCGTGTACGTCGATCCCTCGCTGATCCAGTACGCGGTCAAGCTGGTGTCGGCCACGCGCACTCCCGAGAAGCACGGCCTCAAAGACATGGGCCGCTTCATCACCTTCGGCGCCAGCCCCCGCGCGAGCATCAACCTGACCGAGGGGGCGCGTGCGCTGGCACTCCTGCGCGGCCGCAGCTATGCGCTGCCCGAAGACATGACGGCGCTGGTGCCCGACGTGCTGCGCCACCGCGTCACGCTGTCGTACGAAGGCCTGTCCGAGGGGCTTACGCCCGACGGGTTGATCGACAAGATCATGCGCGCCGTGCCCGCGCCACCGAAGCCGCTCGAACATGAAAAGCTGGTGGCCTGAACATGACCCACCCCCGATGCGACTCACTTCGTGTAGCCGCCTCCCCCTCGAGGGGGCAACACCTGCGGCCCGGCATAGCCGGTTCCGCGGTGTTCCCCGAAAAGCGCCATGAAAAGCTGGTGGCGTAAGACGCCCACCCCTGCAGCGGCACCCGTGGCCGCGAATGACGCCGCACCCGCGATGGGTTCCGAGCGCGCGCTGCGCCTGCTCGAATGGACCGTGATCCGCCGGCTCGACGGGCTGCTGCAGGGCGACTACCGCACGCTGATGCGGGGCACCGGCCTCGACTTGGCCGACCTGCGGGAGTACCAGTTGCACGACGACGTGCGCCACATCGACTGGAACGTGACGGCGCGTTTGCAGTCGCCCCACGTGCGCGTCTTCACCGAAGACCGTGAGATGTCCGCGTGGTTCGTCCTCGACCTGAGCCGCTCGGTCGACTTCGGCTCGGGCACACGCGCCAAGCGCGAGATCTCGACCAGCTTCGTGGCGGTGCTCGCGCGCCTGCTCACGCGCCACGGCAACCGCGTCGGTGCGCTGGTCTACGGCAACGATCTCGAGGCGGTCATTCCGCCGCGCACCGGCCGCCGGCATGTGCTGCACCTGCTGCATTCGATGGCGCGGCGCGGCGACAGCGACAAGGCACCCGCGCAGAAGGGCATGACGCGCCTGGCCGATCTCTTGAAATCTGCCGCAACGCTGATGCCTCGACGATCGACCGTGTTCGTCGTGTCCGACTTCCTGAGCGAGCCCGGTTGGGAAAAGCCGCTGGGCCAACTCGTGCAGCGGCACGACGTCCTGGCGGTGCGGCTGTTCGATCCGCTCGAGCTCGAGCTGCCCGACCTGGGCCTGGTGCCCCTGCGCGATGCCGAGACCGGCGAGCAGTTGTGGGTCGACACGCATGACAGCGGTTTTCGAAAGCGCTTCGCCCGCATCGCGGCCGAGCGTGAAGCGTTGTTGCGCAGCGCGCTGGCCCGGGCCGGCGTCGATGCGCTGGAGCTCTCGACCGAAGACGATCTGGTCGAGGCAATCGTACGGTTCGCCGACCTGCGCAAGCGCCGGGTGCGCGCGGGCGCGGCAGGTATCAAGGCGGTGGCGGCATGAACTTTCTCTGGCCTCAATTCCTCTGGCTGCTCGCCGGCATTCCCCTGCTGGTGCTGCTCTACGCGTGGCTGCTGCGCCGCAAGAAGAAGCTGGCATTGCGCTACGCCAGCCTCTCGATCGTGCGCGAAGCGATGGGCGCGGGGCAAAGCGTGCGGCGCCACATTCCGCCGCTCCTGTTCCTGCTCGCGCTGGTCGCGATGCTGATCGCGGCTGCGCGGCCGATGGCGGTGGTGACGCTGCCGTCGAACCAGCAGACCATCATCCTGGCGATGGACGTTTCCGGCAGCATGCGCGCCACCGACGTGCAGCCCAACCGGCTGGTCGCCGCGCAGGAGGCCGCCAAGGCCTTCCTGAAAGATCTGCCGCGCCATGTGAAGGTCGGCATCGTCGCCTTCGCGGGCAGCGCGCAGGTGGCGCAGTTGCCCACGGTCAACCGCGATGATCTGGTCACCGCCATCGACTCCTTCCAGCTTCAACGCGCCACGGCCACTGGCAATGCAATTGTGGTGTCGCTCGCGACGCTGTTCCCCGATGCGGGCATCGACGTATCGCAGTTCGGTGCGCCGAGCCGGCAGCGCGGCGTGCCGATCGAGCAGGCGGGCAAGCAGCCCAAGGAATTCACCCCGGTCACGCCCGGCTCGTTCACATCGGCCGCGATCATCATGCTGACCGACGGGCAGCGCACCACCGGCGTCGACCCGATCGATGCGGCCAAGGCGGCGGCCGACCGCGGTGTGCGCGTCTACACCGTGGGCGTTGGCACGGTCGATGGCGAAACCATCGGCTTCGAAGGCTGGTCGATGCGTGTCCGGCTGGACGAAGAGACGCTCAAGAGCGTGGCCAACCGCACGCAGGCCGAGTACTTCTACGCGGGCACGGCCGCCGACCTGAAGAAGGTCTACGACACGCTGAGTTCGCGGCTCACGGTCGAGAAGAAGGAAACCGAGGTGTCGGCCCTGTTCGCGCTGGGCGCGGCGCTCCTTGCCTTTCTCTCGGCCGGGTTGTCGCTGTTCTGGTTCAACCGGATTCTCTGAGCCCAGGCGCCGTTCGCAGCGCGCGTTCCAGTCGATGCGACTACCAATTTCCTGGCCCGGCGCGGCCGGGCGGCGGCAGCGGTCAGCCGGCGTTGCGCATCAGCGACTGCAACTCGCTACGGCCCACGCCGAGGTCATTGAGCTCATGTTGTCCCATCGCCATCAACGCGCGTGCCTCGGCCTGTTGGCGGCGCAGCGCGGCGGCGTGGCGAGACCATTGCAGCAAGGGAGAGGCTAGGCGGTGAAGAACGGTGTTCATGGGGGCTCCGGTCGGTGAGGCAACACAAAGAAGTGAAAGTGCCGCGATCATCACGCTGCCTTCGTGATTGGAGAAGTTGAGAATTCTGAGGTTTGACATCAGAATTCCTGATGCGCAACCTGAACCTGGACCAACTCCGCACCCTCATCTCGATTGCCGACCTCGGCAGTTTCTCGGCCGCCGCACAGGCACTGCACCTCGCGCAGCCCACGGTCAGCCTGCATGTCAGCGAGCTCGAATCGCGCCTGGGCGTGCCGCTGCTGGTGCGGGCGGCGCGCCGTGCCCAGCCCACGGCCGCGGGCGGCGAGTTGGTGGAGCGCGGGCGCCGGCTGTTGCGCGATGTGGACGAAGCCATCGACGCCGCGCAACGCCGCCACGCGGGTCTTGAAGGGCGCGTGCGGGTGGGCGTGAGCACGACGGGCATCGTGGTCGACCTGCTGCCGCCGGTGTTCGAGGCACTGGCGCGGCGGCATCCAGGCATCGAGATCTCACCCAGCTTTGTCGGCTCCGAAGGCTCCGTGGCCGGGCTGCAGGCCGGCACGATCGATGTGGCGCTGGTGTCGCTGCCGCAGCCCGCCTTGCCCGGGGTCCGCTTCACGCCGTGGCTGACCAACGAAATGAAAGCGCTGGTGCCGGCACAGTCCGCCCAATGGCCGGCCGTGAAGCGGGCCACGCCCGCCTGGCTGGCCGAGCGGCCGCTGGTCATGAACGAGGCCGGCAGCCGGATGCAGACGCTGACGATGGAATGGTTCGCGCGCGCCGGCTTCGCGCCGCGCCCACGCATCGAGCACAACTACGACACGGCCATGCGGGGGCTGGTCGAGGCCGGCTACGGCGCGGCGCTGCTGCCGATGGCACCTGACGACAAGGCGCACAGCAACCCGCGCGTGCGCGTGCTGCCGCTCAGCCCGCGGTTGGTGCGCCGCCTCGTGATCGGCCAGCGCGCCAGCGAGCCGCGCGAGGGCGCCGTTGCGCGGGTGGTGGAGGTGCTGCTGGAGCTGTCGCGCGCCTCGGGCTCGAGACCCGAAAGCTAGACTCGCCGCTGGCAGTCACTTTCATCGCAACGAGAGGCACGGAATGTTTGATCTCAATGGCAAGGTCGCGCTGGTCACGGGCGGCAACGGCGGCATTGGCCTGGGCATGGCACTAGGCCTGGCAAACGCTGGTGCGCGGGTGGTGATTGCCGCCCGCAATGCGCAGAAGTCTGAGGCTGCGGTCGTGGCACTGAAGGCTGCTGGCAGCGACAGCTTCGCGCTCGCAGCCGATGTGACCGACGAAGCTTCGGTCGCCGCGCTGTTCGCGCAGGTCGCCGAGCGCTGCGGCCGGCTCGACATCCTGGTCAACAACGCCGGCACCACGGTGCGCAAGCCGGTCGACCAGCTCGCGCTGGCCGAGTGGCACCAGGTGATGGACACCAACCTCACCAGCGCCTTCCTGTGCAGCCGGGCGGCGCACCCGCTGATGAAGGCGGCAGGCGGCGGCAAGATCATCAACATCGGCTCGATGATGTCGATCTTCGGCGCACCCTATGCGCCCGCTTACGGCGCGAGCAAGGGCGGCATCGTGCAGCTGACCAAGGCGACGGCGGCTTCGTGGGCGCTGGACGGCATCCAGGTCAACGCGATCCTGCCCGGCTGGATCCAGACCGAGCTGACCGACAGCGCGCGCGCGCAGGTGGCGGGGCTGAACGAACGCGTGATCGCTCGGACCGCGGCCGGCCGCTGGGGACAGCCCGGAGATCTGGCGGGCACAGCCGTGTTTCTGGCGAGTGCGGCATCGGACTTCGTCACGGGCACGGCGATCCCGGTCGATGGCGGCTACTCCATCGCGGCCTGAGCGCGCCGAAGCCGCGGCGGCACGGTAGCTTTTGCGCATGGTCTACGTTCAGCTGCTGATTTTCATCGTCGGATCGGCCGCGCTCATCCACGTGTCGCGCGGGCCGCTGCGCCAGCCGCGCTCGCACGGCTTCTACCGCTTCTTTGCCTGGGAATGCATCCTCGCGCTCATTGTGCTAAACCTGCCGGTGTGGGACCGCGACCCGTTCGCGCCGCACCAGTTGCTGTCGTGGGCGCTGCTGGCGCTCTCGGCATGGCTGCCGATCCACGCGGTGCGCTTGCTCAGGCAGGCGGGCAAGCCGAGCACTGCGCGCAAAGGCGATGCAGCGCTCTACGCCTTCGAGAAAACCACCGCCCTTGTGACCCGCGGCGCCTTCCGCTACATCCGCCACCCGATGTACACGGCGCTCATGCTGCTGGCGTGGGGTGCATTCCTCAAGCACTTCAACGGGCTCAACCTGCTGCTGGTGCTGGCCGCCACGGCGCTGCTGTGGATGACCGCGCTGCGCGACGAGGAGGAGTGCCTCGCGCACTTCGGTGAGCCCTACCGCGACTACATACGCGGTACGCAGCGGTTCATTCCCTTCGTCTTCTGAGCACGGCGCCCGGCGCGGCGATCTGCGCTTACCGGCCGTCTTCAAAAATTCATCGTCACCGCATCGCTGACGCGGTAGTCGGCTTCGACCACCGGCATCCAGTGCCACTTGTCGAAGGTCGTGCACGGGTGGGAAATGCCCAACCCGATGCGCTCGCCCACCGCTGGCGCCGAGGCTTCGTCGGCGGCGTCCCATCGCAGGTAAGCATGCTGGTCGTTCAACGAAGTGATGCGCCAGCTGGGCGGCACGCCGGCGGTCGTCAGGCTGCCGTGCGCCGAACGAGCGATGGGCTTCGGCATCGAGAGATCGAAAGACACATCGCGCTTGCCCGCACCGAGGATCGCCAGCCCCGGCTCGGGCCGCGACTGCACCATCGCCCAGACTTCGAGCGCCGCGCGCAGGCTCTCGCCGGCGGCGCAGCCGATGCGGCTGTCGACCTGCGTCAGCATGCCTTCGTAGACGCCGTGGTCGTGCGTCACATAACAACCCGAGCGCAGCAGCCCGCGCACAGGCCGACCGAGCGCCGGGCGCAGACGGCCCGCAACCAGGTCGAACACCGCCGAACCGCCGGCCGACACCAGCACCTCGTCGGCCTCGAACCAGCCCGCTGCCACGGCTTCGCGCGCCACGGCATCGACGCGGTCCATCAACGCCGACACCGCAGGCGCGTCTTCGGCCGTGGTGCCTTTGGCCCACAGCCCTTCGTAGCATTCGATGCCGACCATCCGCACCGCCGGGCTCGCGTGCAGGCGGCGCGCCAGCGCGATGGCCCCGTCGTGGCTGCGACATCCCGTGCGCCCGCCGTCGAGACCGATCTCGATCATGACTTCGAAGGGCACGCCCTCGCCGGCCTGCTCGCCCGCCCAGGTTTCGATCAACGCCAGCTGCGCGAGCGAATCGACCAGAAAGACGGCACGCAGATCCGCATGCCGCCGCAACAGATCGGCCAGCCCGGCCAGGTCTTCCGCCGCCATCACCTGGTTCGCGATCAGCGCGCGCCGTACACCGGCGGCAACGCCAATGCCCAGTTGCTTGACGTTCGCGAAGGTGATTCCCCAGGCGCCCGCATCGATCTGCCGCGCGAACAGCTGCGGCGACATGGTCGTCTTGCCGTGCGGCGCCAGGTCCACGCCCCACTGCTGCACGCGCGCCTGCATCCAGCGCACGTTGTGTTCCAGCGCCTCGCGCTTGAGCAGGGCGACCGGCCAGGGCAGATCGCCCGCCAGCACATTCCAGCCGGCCGCGCCGACTTCGCTGCAGCGGCGCGCTGGGGCGCGGTGGGGGTAGCCCTTGAAGCTGTGGCTCAACAGTGGGTCCAGCAGGTTCTGCTGCGGGCTGTTTTGCTGTGGGTCTGGATCGGTGCTCATGGATGTTCGGTCTGCGAGGGACGCGTGAACTGTCGATCAGCCTGCATTCGGTTTGCACGGCACTGCGAAGTCGACGTGGTAAAGCTCGTCATTCAGATCCATGGCTGGCCCTTCATGAGCAGTGCCGAAACATTTGGCTCTCAGCTGCGGCGTTAGATCTCCATCCCACTCACAACGGAAGAGAACCACTGCAGCAGTGCCTCTACCTGTGAAAACTCGACTTCGATTCCTCCACGCAGATGACATTGGAACCGAGCGTTGCCCATGTATTGACCGGAGCCGATGGCAAAAATAATCCCGAAGTGGCCAAGGGCGTCGAGGCTTTTCACCGTCATTTCAAAGTCTTCAGACGACATCGCATGGATCGCGGCGGTTCCTTTGACTTCGCGAACCACTGTCGTCAAGTCGGCGATAAAAGCCTCGATATCCGGCCACTCAAGCCAAGCTTTGACTTCGCGTGCCGAGAAAGCGCCACTGGTCGCAGAGACCTCGATGTGCAAGTCAGGCTGAGACGGTGATTGCGACGGCACCGCATGAAGAAGCCTGAGTGAAAGCTCACCGCCGTTGGTACGGAGATGCAAGCTTTGCCCCGTCACGGTGCGTCCGCCAACCGTCCCGCCACGATCCGCAGCACCCGATCGCAGCGCGCGGCCAGCGTCTCGTCGTGCGTGACCATCACGAAGGCGGTGCCGTGGCGGCGCGCCAGGTCGAGCATCAGCGCGAACACGGCATCGGCGGTGCCGCGGTCGAGGTTGCCGGTGGGTTCGTCGGCCAGCACGCAGGCCGGCTGCGTGACGAGTGCGCGGGCGATGGCGACGCGCTGGCGTTCGCCGCCCGACAGTTCGGCGGGCCGGTGGTGCATGCGCTCGCCCAGGCCCACTGCGGTGAGCATGCGCTGCGCGGCGCCGGTGGCCTCGGCCGGGGGGGCGCGCCGGATCTTCAGCGGCATCGCGACGTTGTCGAGCGCGCTGAACTCGGGCAGCAGGTGATGAAACTGGTAGACGAAGCCCAGGTGCTGGTTGCGCAGCCGGCCCTGCTCGGCCGCGTCGACGCGCGCGATGTTCTTGCCGTGCAGTTCGACGCTGCCGGCCGTGGGCGCGTCGAGGCCGCCCATCAGGTGCAGCAGCGTGCTCTTGCCCGAGCCCGAGGCGCCGACGATGGCCAGCGTTTCGCCCGCGCGCACGTCGAGGTCGACACCGTGCAGCACGGTCAGGTCGATGCGGCCTTCGTGAAAGCGCTTGGTCAGGCCACGCACCTGAAGCACCGGCCGCACATGCGGGTGCGCGGTGCCGGACAGGTAACCCTCGCTCGCTGTCACGGCTTTTTTCGCGTCATTCATAGCGCAGCGCCTCTGCCGGGTTGACGCGGCTGGCGCGCCAGCTGGGGTACAGCGTGGCGGCAAAGGCCAGCGCGAGCGAAATGAGGGTGATGGGCATGATGTCGGACTGCTGCGGATCGCTCGGCATGCGGCTGATGAGGTAGATGTCCTGCGGCAGGAAGCTGGCCTGGAACAGGCGCTCCAGCGCGGGCACGATCACGTCGATGTTGTAGGCAATGCCCAGCCCCA
>SEGS01000028.1 GCA_004210915.1 Variovorax sp.
CGGCCGAGCGCAGCCGCGGCAGTTTCGTCGGGTGCATGCAAAGGAAGATGCTCACGCACCAGGCGCGCCGGTGCCCAGTCGAAGAGCACGGCGCCCAGATCGAAAACCACATTCATGGTGCGATTGTTCCACGCCGGCTCGGACCCGCGACGGCTGGCCGATGGCTGCGCGTCAGGCCGCGCCGGGCACGACGCTGACGCCGTGGGTGCCGAGCGACAGCGTTGTTTCCGCGCCGGCTGCGAGCGGTCGTCCGAGATCGGACGACACCACGAAGACAGGACCCAGCGCCGTGTCGAACCCGTACTCGTAGAAGCTGCCCAGGTAGGCGGCCTTGGTGCAGGTCGCCGGCAACCCGCCCCCTTCGCCGCCTCCACCGATTTGCCAGGCCTCGGGTCGCACCGCGACCTTCACCTTGCCCGGGGCCACGTCGTAGCGCGGCGTCAGCATGAGCGGGCCCAGCGCCACGCGGCCATCGGCCTGCGCTTCAGCCGGGAACACCGACGCTTCGCCCATGAAGCCTGCGACGAACTCGCTCTCGGGCCGCCCGTAGAGTTGCTGTGGCGTGCCGCGCTGCGCGATCACGCCGTGGTCCATCACGATGATCTGGTCGCTGACAGCGAGTGCCTCGCTCTGGTCATGCGTCACGTAGGCCACGGTCAGCTTCAGGCGCTGCTGCAGCATGCGGATCTCTTCGCGCATCTCACGGCGCAGACGCGCGTCGAGGTTCGACAAGGGCTCGTCGAACAGCAGCACGGCGGGCTCCAGCACGAGAGCGCGTGCCAGGGCCACGCGCTGTTGCTGGCCGCCGGAGAGTTCGCTGGGCAGCCGCTCGTCGAAGCCTACCAACCCGACACCGCGCAGCGCCTCGCGGGCGCGCGGCACGGACTCTTCCTTCTTCACCCCGCTCATGCGCAGGCCATAGCCCACGTTCTCGATCACGTTCATGTGCGGGAACAGCGCGTAGCTCTGGAACATCATGCTGACGTTGCGCTCGGCCGGGCCGAGCGTGGTGACGTCGCGTCCGCCCATGATGATCGAGCCCGAGGTGGGCGATTCCAGCCCCGCAATCATGCGCAGGGTGGTCGTCTTGCCGCAGCCCGAAGGGCCGAGGATGGTGGTCAACGTGCCGACAGGCACCTCGAAGCTGATGCCCTTGACCGCCATCGCGGCGTTCTTGTCGGTGCCATAGCGCTTGGTGACGTTACGGAACTCGATGCCATTCGTCATCGTGCCTGTCATGTGTACTTCCCTTGTTCTTCAATGCACCGGCGCCGCCGCAACGGGCGCACCGGCCTTGCGACGACCCAGCTTGCGTTCGCCCACAACGAACTGCACGAGCGCGATCGCGAGCGACATCAGGATCATCAGCACCGTGCAATACGCCAGCGCGATGCCATAGTCGCCGTTGCCGACGCGGCCGATGATGTAGGTGGTCGCCAATTCGTTTTCGGCCGTGACCAGGAAGATCACGGCGCTCACCGTCGTCATGGCCCGTACAAAGCTGTAGACGAGCGCGGCGACCAGCGCGGGCTTGAGCAGCGGCAACACCACCTTGAACAGCGTTTGCGAGGTCGAGGCGCGCAGCATCAGCGAAGCCTCGTCCAGCGAACGGTCGAGCTGTTTGAAGGCCGCGGTGCCTGCGCGCACGCCCACCGGCAGATTCCGGAACATGAAGCACAGCACGATGATCAACCCGGTGCCCGTGAGCTCGAACGGCGGTACGTTGAACGCCAGGATGTAGCTCACGCCGAGCACCGTGCCCGGGATCGCGAAGGCCAGCAGCGCGGCGAATTCGAAGGGCCCCTGCCCCTTGAACTCGTTGCGCGCCAGTAGCCAGGCGATCAGCAGACCCAGCGCCGCGGTGATCGGTGCCGAAATGCCCGCCAGCTTGAGCGTGGTGATCAGCGAGTTCCACGCCGTGCCGGCCCACACCAGCCCGAACTGCCCCCACTCCAGCGCGAATGCCGTCTTGAAGTGGTTCAGCGTGAAGGTGTAGTCACGGCCCCAGGTCTGCACGAAGCCGCCCGCGAAGGCGAACAGGTAGACGATCACGGTGAACGCCACCCACGGCAGCGCGATGCCGTAGATGGTGCGGCGCACGCCATCGGGCAGCGCCATCGCGATGCCGGCGTCGCCCTTGCCGCTGACGGTGGTGAAGCTCTGCTTGCCGAGCAGGCCGCGCTGGATCGCGAACACGCCGAGCGCGAAGATCGTCAGCACCCAGGCCAGCGAAGCCGCGCGGCCTTGGTCGTACTGCGCGCCGACGATGGCAAAGAAGATGTCGGTCGACAGCACGGAGAACTGCCCGCCCACCACCACCGGGTTGCCGAAGTCCGCGATGCTTTCGATGAAGCCGACGAGGAAGGCGTTGGCCAGGCCCGGTTTGAGCAGCGGCAGCGTCACGGTGAAGAAGGTGCGGCGCCGGTCGGCCCGCAGCATCTGCGCGGCTTCTTCCAGGCTGGGCGCGATGCCCTGCACCACGCCGCGCATGATCATGAACGCGATCGGGGTGAACGCGAAGAGCTGCGCCACCAGCACGCCCGGCATGCCATAGAACCAGCGTGTGGGCTCGATGCCGAACCACGCCTCCAGCGCCTGGTTCACGACGCCCGCACGACCGAAGAGCAGGATGAGGCCGAGTCCGACCACGAAGGGCGGTGTGATGATCGGCAGCAATGCGAGCACGCGCAGCGTGCCCTGTCCGCGCTTGCTGCCGCGCTCGGCCATCAGCGCGAGCATGGTGCCGAGGGTGGTCGTTCCCGTCGCCGTCAGCAGCGCGAGCACCAGCGTGTTCCACGCGACACCGCAACGCACACCGCCGCTCACGCACCCGAGCCCCCAGATGCGCTCGGTAAAGACGCGTGCAGCGAAAGCCGCGATCGACCACTGCCCGTCTTCGTTGAGGAAAGCACCGGCCAGCGCCTTCCCGACCGGATAGGCGATGAAGAGCGCCATCAGCACGCCGCAGCCGATCACCGCGCCGGAGACGAACAGGTCGCCCTTGAAAAATCCGAGCCGCGCGAGTCCGAAGGCGGCGAGCAGGATCAGCGCCAGCAGCGCAATGAAGCCACCCGCGCCGATGCCGAATTGATTGATCGCCAGTTCGCCGAACTGGCTGTTGAGCGCCGCGAAGCTCCAACCGCGCGCACCGATGGCAAAACCTGCCAGCATGATGCCGATGGCGCCGAGTGCGCCGCCGCCGAGCAACCAGCCGCCTTGCACGCGCCCGGCGGGCATCCACGCACCGACAGCACACAAAACCAGGCCGACGAGACCGGCCCACAGCCAGCTGCGGCCTTGGGTCGCGGCCTGCATGACCCCGTTGGCGCCTTCGGCCCAACCGAAGACCTGCGGGATCGCCTGGTACCAGGACGAGTCCTGGATCGCATACCAGGGCAGCACGAGATAAGCCGCCACACCGATCGCGATCCAGAGCCAGATGGCGCCCTGCGCACGGCGGGCCGCCGCCACCGCGGCCGTGTTGACGGGCGCGGCGTCGCTTGCCATCGTGCTCACTTAGCGTGGCAGCGAGTTGACGTCTTTTTCCCAGCGCGCAATGAGACGCCGGCGTTCCGCGCTGGCGCCGTACTTGGCGTAGTCGTAGTTGATGAACTTGATCTTCTTGAAGTCCGGGATGCGCGGGTCGAGCTTGGCGCTGGCGTTGCTCGGCAGCTGGAACTGCTTGTTCGCTGCGCCCAGTTCCTGCGCGCTCGGCGTCAGGGCCCACTCGTAGAACTTCTTGGCCGCGTCGAGGTTGCGCGAGCCCTTGATGATGCTCATCGAGCCGATTTCCGCGCCCGTGCCATCGCTCGGGGTGATGGTTTCGACCGGGAAGCCCTGCATCTTTTCACCGGGGCCGTCGTGCACGAAGCTGATCGAGATGGCCGTTTCGCCACGCGCGACCGCCTTGATCGGGCCGGTGCCAGAGCGGGTGTACTGGCCAACGTTCTTGTGCAGCGCCTTGAGGTACTCGAAAGCTTTGTCTTCGCCCATCAGTTGCACCAGCGTGGCGATCATGGTGTAGGCCGTGCCGCTCGATGCGGGGTTGGCCACCTGGATGTCGCCCTTGTACTCGGGCTTCAGGAGATCGCCCCAGGTCTTGGGCACGGCCAGCTTCTTCTTGGCCAGGAGCTCGGGGTTGTAGCCGAACCCCAGCGGGCCCGAGTAGATGCCGACGGTCTTGTAGCCCGACTGCTTGGCCTGCTGTTGCGACCAGCTGTGTTGCTGGCCCAGCGAGGGCGACTTGTATTCGAGCGTGAGGCCCTGCTCGGCCGCTTGCAGATGCGGGTCGCCGGTGCCGCCGAACCAGACGTCGGTCTTCGGGTTGTCTTTCTCGGCGATCAGTTGTGCGAGGGCTTCGCCCGAACCTTTGAGCGACATGTTGATGCGCGCGCCCGTGGTGCGTGCATAGACCGTCGAGATGACGTTGCACCATTCGGCCTGCACCGAGCAAATGACGTTGACAGTGCCTTGCGCGGATGCAACGGCGGACAAACCGAGCAGCGCGGCTGCCGAAATCAGCTTCTTCATGGAAAACCCTCACCTTCAAAAACAAAAACGGCCAAGAGGCCGCCGGGGAGCTTAGCGCCCGGCCCGGCGCGGCGAATAGGTAGAAGTACCATTCGTTGGCAAGCTTTCTGCTCAGGCACTCAGACAAAGGACCCATTCCACATGAGCTTCGATCTCGTTCTGTTCGGCGGCACCGGCGATCTCGCCTGGCGCAAGCTCATGCCGGCGCTGTTCCAGGCGTTCCGCCACGGCAGTCTGCCCGAGGGCGGCCGCATCATCGGCGTGGCGCGCGACGACATGTCGGACGACCAGTACCGCGAGCTCATCGCTTCTCGCTTCAAGGCGGTCGAAGGGGCCAAGCGGCCCAGCGAGGAAGAGTTCAAGCAGTTCGCATCGATGCTGCATTACCTGCGGCTCGACCTCTCGAAACCAACCGACTACGCCCGCCTGGCCGACCTGCTGAAGTCGCGTAACGCCGACACGGTCGTCATGTACGTCGCCACCGCGCCGGGATTGTTCACGCAAACGGTCGAGCAGATCGCAGCCGCCGGACTCAACGGGCCGAACACGCGCGTGGTGCTCGAGAAGCCATTGGGCACCGACCTGGAATCGAACCGCGCCATCAATGCGGCCGTCGGCAAGGTGCTGAACGAAAACCAGATCTTTCGCATCGACCATTACCTGGGCAAGCCGTCGGTGCAGAACCTCTTCGCGATGCGCTTCGGCAACGCCCTGTTCGAACCGATCTGGCGCCGCGAGCACATCGCCAACATCCAGATCACCATCGCCGAGGAAGTCGGCGTGGAAAAGCGCGGCGCCTTCTACGAGCAGACCGGCGCGCTGCGCGACATGGTGCAGAACCACGCGCTGCAGGTGCTCTGCGCGATCGCGATGGAGCCGCCGATCAACGCGCACGCCGATGCGCTGCGCGACGAGAAGCTCAAGGTGCTGCGCTCGCTCAAGCGCTGGACGCCCGAGTCGTTGGGGCTGCATGCGGTGCGCGGCCAATACGCGGCCGGCACGGCGTACGGCGAGCGCGTGCCGGGCTACAAGGAAGAAGCCGGCGTGCAGCCCGACAGCCGCACCGAAACCTTCGTGGCGCTGCGCACCGAGATCGAGAACTGGCGCTGGGCCGGCGTGCCGATCTACATCCGCACCGGCAAGCGCCTGGCCTCGCGCGATGCGCGCATCGAGATCAACTTCCGCGCGACGCCGCATGCGATCTTCCGCACGCCGACCGGGGCGGCCAACAAACTGGTGATCAACCTGCAGCCGAAGGACGGCCTCGAATTGCACCTGTTGGCGCAAGCGCAGGACCAGCGTTTGAATACCAAGGCAGGGGTGCGCGGCGGCATGGCGCCGCTGGCGCCGGTGCAACTGGACCTGGACTTCGACAAGCGCTTCGGCACCGAGCGCGTCGGCGCCTACGAACGGCTGCTGCTCGACGTGATCGAGGGCCGACTCAACCTCTTCGTGCGCGCCGACGAGCAGGAAGAAGCGTGGCGCTGGGTCGAGCCGCTGATCGACAACTGGGGCGCCGACGGCGGCCCGCGGCCTTACGCCGCGGGCACCTGGGGGCCGAGCGCATCGAGCGCAATGATTGCGCGCGATGGCTTTTCCTGGGGCGAGGAACAGTAATTCGCACGGCGCCGTGGCGGCCGCGCGCGATGCGATGCGGCTCTAGAGGCGGCCTTCTTCGACCGCGTGACAGGCCACTTGGACGCCGTTCAGGGTCTGCAATTGCGGTCGCTCCGCCGAGCAGCGCGCATTGGCGTGCGGGCAACGCGGGTGGAACGCGCAGCCGGTCGGCGGATTCAGCGGGTTCGGCACCTCGCCCTGCACGGGCGTGCGCTGGCGGCCGGTGTGCTTCATCTGCGGAATCGCATCCAGCAGCATCCGCGTGTACGGGTGTTGCGGGGTCGAGAACAGCTTCTGCTTGTCGGCCACCTCGACCAGGCGGCCGAGGTACATGACGCCGACCTGGTCGGCCACATGGCGCACCACGGCGAGGTTGTGCGAGATGAAGAGGTAGGTCAGGCCCTGCTCGCGCTGCAGGTCCTTCATGATGTTGAGCACCTGGGCCTGCACGCTGACATCGAGCGCGGAGGTCGGCTCGTCGCACACCAGGAATTCCGGCTGCGTCGCCAGTGCACGCGCGATCGAGATGCGCTGGCGCTGGCCGCCCGAGAACTGGTGCGGGTACTTGCTCATGTCCAGCGGCGAAAGGCCCACGGACTTGAGCAGCTCGCCCACCCGCGCTTTCAACGCCGGACCTTCCTTCAGGATGCCGTGCTCGCGCAAGGGCTCTCCGATGATGTCTTCGACGATCCAGCGCGGGTTCAGACTCGCATACGGATCCTGGAAGATCATCTGAATGCGGCGGCGCAGCTTGCGGCCATCAGCGGTCTTGAACGCGGCATGCGCGTCCTGACCATCGAAACGGAAACCGCCGCGCGTGGGCCCGTAAAGACCCACCAGCAGGCGCGCCACCGTGCTCTTGCCGCAGCCCGATTCGCCCACCAGCGCCAGCGTCTCGCCGCGCTCGATGGTGAAACTGACCCCGTCCACCGCGTGCAGCAGCACGCGCGGCTTGCGCTCGAGCACGCGGTTCAGCCAGGGCGGCGACACGTCGAAGGTGCGCGCCAGGTCGGTGGCCACCACCAGCGGCTCACCCGCGGTGGGCATGGCAGCGGGCACGGCGGCGTCGGCACCGCGGCCCGGTTCGATCACGGCGCTCATCGCGTCACCTCCAGGGCTGCGGTCGTGGCGTCCGGCACGGCGCGTTCGCCGGCCACCAGGGCCTCGCCGTGCGTTGCGACGATCGCATCGTGGCCGCGATGCGGATCCGTCGCGTCATGCAGCCAGCAGGCCGCGCGGGTGGCACCGGCCTCGATCAAGTCAGGCCGCTCGGTCAGGCAGCGATCGAACACGCGCGCGCAGCGCGGGTTGTAGGCGCAGCCCGTAGGGATCGCATTGAGTCGGGGCATGGCGCCATCGATCTGGTGCAGGCGCTCCCGGTCGCTGGCCATGTCGGGGATCGCGGCCATCAGGCCCGCGGTGTACGGGTGCGCCGGCTGATGGATCACCTCGTGCACCGGGCCGATCTCGGCCACGCGCCCGGCGTAGAGCACCGCCACACGGTCGCAGGTCTCGGCGATCACGCCCATGTCGTGCGTGATGAGCATCACGGCGGCGCCACGTTCCTTGCAGACCTTTTTGAGCAGTTGAATGATCTGCGCCTGGATCGACACATCGAGCGCCGTCGTGGGCTCGTCCGCCACGATCAGCTTGGGCTCGGCGGCCAGCGCCAGGGCGATCACCACGCGTTGCCGCATGCCGCCGGAAAACTGGTGCGGATAGTGGTCGATGCGCTGCTCGGCCGCGGGAATGCCCGTGTCCTGCAGCAAGCCGATCGCGCGCTTGCGTGCCTCGGCCTCGGACACCGGCAGGTGCGCGCGAATGGTCTCGGTCAGCTGGAAGCCGATGGTGTACAGCGGGTTCAGCGATGTCAGCGGATCCTGGAAGATCGCGCCGATCTTGCGGCCGCGGATGTGGCGCATGTTCTCGTGGCTGAGGTTGTCGATGCGCTGGCCTTCCAGCACGATCTCGCCACTGGCCACGCGGCCCGGCGGCTCGAGCAGCCCGATGATGGCGGCGCCCGTGAGCGATTTGCCCGCGCCGGATTCACCGACCACGCCGAGGATTTCACCCGGCGCGATCTCGAAGGAAATGTCGTCCAGCGCACGCAGCGCGCCGCGGCGGTGCGGGAATTCGACGACGAGGTTCTTGACTTGAAGGAGGCTCATGGTCGTGCGGCTCCTTTCAACGCAGGCGCGGGTTGAGCGCATCGCGCAACCAGTCGCCCAGGAGGTTCACGCTCAGTGCGATCAGCACCAGCATCAGGCCGGGGAACACGGTGATCCACCACTCGCCGGAAAACAAATAGTCGTTACCCACGCGGATCAGCGTGCCCAGCGAGGGCGAGGTCGGTGGCACGCCGACACCGAGAAAAGACAGCGTGGCCTCGGTGATGATCGCCGTCGCCACCTGAATGGTGGCCAGCACCATCACGGGCCCGGTCACGTTCGGCAGCACGTGGCGCAGCATGATGCGCATCGGCGCCACGCCGGTGACGCGTGCCGCCTGCACGTACTCCTTGTTGCGCTCCACCAGGGTCGAGCCGCGCACCGTCCGCGCGTACTGGACCCAGCCGGTGAGCGAAATGGAAATGATCAAAACCCCGAAGGCGAGCGAGGTGTGGGCATTCGGAAACAGCGCGCGGCCGACGCCGGCGATCAGCAGCGCAACCAGGATTGGCGGGAACGACAGCATGACGTCGCACACGCGCATCAGGAACGCATCGAGCCAGCCGCCGAGAAAGCCGGCCAGCAAACCGAACACGACGCCGACGAACACCGACAGCATCACCGACACCACGCCCACCACGAGCGAGATGCGCGCGCCATAGATCAGCGCGGAAAGGATGTCACGGCCTTGGTCGTCGGTGCCGAGCAGGTACTTGCTCGAGCCTTCGGCGCTCCACGCGGGCGGGAGGCGCGCGTCACCCAATTCCAGTGCCGCCAGGTCGAAGGGGTTGTAAGGCGCTACCCAGCCGGCGAACACCGAGCAGAAGATGCAGACGAAGGCGATCAGCGCTGCGCCCAGCGCCACAGGCGAGGTGCGAAAGCTGTAGCCGACGTCGCTGTCGAGCCAGCGTGCAATTGTTTTGTTCATCGTGAGGAAACAGTCGGCCCGGGTCAGACCCCCCGTGGGGTCCGACCGGGCTCAGGGGGCGCTCAAGGCTTGATGGTCATCCACTTGAAAGGCATGAAGTTGTCGGCACGCTGCGTCAGCGCGACCTTCTTGCTCACGCCCCAGGCCAGCGATTGCTGGTGCAGCGGCAGATGGCCGATGTCGTCCGTGTGGATGGTGAAGGCTTCGGCGATCAGGGCCTGGCGTTGCGCCTTGTCGGTGTTCGATTTGATCTTGCCGATCAGGTCGTCCAGCTTCGGATTGCAGTACGAACCCAAGTTGAACTGGCCGTTGCCCGATTTGTCATCGGGGCAGCGCATCAGTGCATCCAGCGCGTTGTGCGAGTCGTAGGTGGTCGGCGTCCAGCCCAGCAGGTAGAAGCTGGTGTCGCGGCGCAGGATCTTGGGGAAGTAGGTGCCCTTGGTCTCTGCAGCGAGGTTGACCTTCACGTTAATGCGCGCCAGGTTGGCGGCGACGGTTTGGCAGATCTGCCCGTCGTTCACGTAGCGGTCGTTCGGGCAGTTCATCGTCACTTCGAAGCCGCTTGGGTAGCCGGCATCGGCCAGCAGCTTCTTGGCGCCTTCGACGTCATACGGCAGCCGCTTGTCCTGCCCCTCGGTCCAGCCGTTGATGCCGGGGCCGACCATCAGCGCCGTCGGGCGCGACGCACCGCGCATCACGGTGCGCTGGATGCCGTTGATGTCGATGGCCTGGTAGAAGGCCTGGCGCACGCGCTTGTCCTTGAACGGGTTCTTGCCCTTCACGCTGGAGTAGAGCAACTCGTCGCGCTTCTGGTCCATGCCCAGGAAGATGGTCCGCAGTTCCGGGCCCACCACGACCTGCGCGTTGGCGCTGCTGTTGATGCGTGCGATGTCCTGCACGGGCACGGGTTCCATCACGTCGACCTGGCCGGACACCAGCGCAGCGACGCGCGTTGCGGCATTCGAGATGGGCGTGAAGACCACTTCCTGCGCGTTGCCTTCGATCTTGCCCCAGTAGGTGGCGTTGCGCACGAAGGTCGTCCGCACGTCGGGTTGCCGCTCGCGCACGCGGTACGCGCCGGTGCCATTGGCTTTGAACGATGCCGTGTTCTCGATGCCCTTGCGGCGGTCCACCGGCTTCTCGGCCTTGTTCTCTTCACACCACTTCTTGCTCATGATGGCGAGGTCGGACAGCACATCGGGCAGGATCGGGAACGGGCCCTTGGTCACGATGTCGATCGTGTGGTCGTTGACCTTGCGGACCTCCTTGATGTCGTTGACCTTGGCCTTCACGTCCGAACCGTCGCCGGCCGCACGCGCGACGCTGAAGATCACGTCGTCGGCGGTGAACGGGGTGCCGTCGTGGAATTGCACGCCCTTGCGCAACTCGAAGCGCCAGACGTCGGGTCCGGTCTGCTTCCATGACGTGGCCAGCGCGGGCGCCAGGCTCAGGTCCTTGTTGCGGTCGGTCAGGCCTTCGTAGACGTTCAGCGTGATCGAGAGCTGGAGCGACTCATTGAGCGAGTGCGGATCGAGTGAAAGAGCGTCCCCCTGGTTGGCAATGCGGATGGTCTGCGCATTGGCTATGAAACTCATGGCACTCAACGCAGACACGACGGCCGCTGCAGCCAGTTTTTTCTTGAAAGTCATGGAGGTACTCCTCAGGGGTTGGAACAAGTCAGGCGGTGGCCGGGGCCACCGTTGCGGAAAACGCGGCGGAGGTGTCCGTCGCAAGTGGCATGCCCTGCTCGATCAGTCCGGCATGGAGCGCGGCGCCGAGCGGCAGGATGTCGTCATTGAAGTCGTAGCGGCTGTTGTGCAGGAAGGCGCCACCGCGCGCGTCCTGCCCGATGCGCAGATAGGCGCCAGCTTTCTTCTGCAGCATGAAAGAAAAATCCTCGGCGCCCATGCTGGGCTCCATGTTCCGGTCGACGTTCGGTGCGCCGACCAGCGACTCGGCCACGTCGGCGGCAAACATCGCCTCGGGCGCGGTGTTGATCGTCGCCGGGTAGATGCGCTCGTAGCGGATCGTCGCGGTGGCGCCGAAGCCGGCAGCGACGCTGCTGCACAGTTCGCCAAGGCGTTGCTCCACCAGCGCCTGGACACGCGCGCTGAAGGTGCGCACGGTGCCCACAAGCGTGGCGCTGCCCGGCACCACGCTCATCGCGCCGAGGTCGCCGGCCTGCATCGCACAGATGCTGACGACCGCGGCATCGATCGGGCGCACGTTCCGCGAGACGATGCTTTGCACGGCGGTGATGATGTGCGCCGAGGCCACGACCGGATCGACCGTCAGGTACGCGTGCGCACCATGGCCGCCCTTGCCCGTGATCTCGATCGTGATGCGGTCCGCCGCCGCCATCATGGCGCCGCGGTTGATGCCGACAGTGCCCGCCGGCATCCCGGGCCAGTTGTGCATGGCGTAGACCGACTGCACGGGAAAGCGATCGAACAGACCGTCTTCGATCATCACGCGCGCGCCGGCGAAACCTTCTTCGCCGGGCTGGAAGATCAGGACAGCCGTGCCATCGAAGTTGCGGGTTTCGGCCAGATAGCGGGCAGCGCCGACCAGCATGGCGGTGTGGCCGTCATGGCCGCAGCCGTGCATGAGACCGTCGTTGGCCGAGCGCCAGGCGAAGTCGTTGTCCTCGCGCATCGGCAGTGCGTCCATGTCGGCGCGCAGACCGATCATGCGTCCGCTGGTGGTCGAGCGACCACGGATGACGCCCACCACCCCGGTCTTGCCTATCCCTGCGTGGATCTCGTCGACCCCGCAGGCACGCAAGGCTTCCTGCACGCGGCCGGCCGTGTACACCTCTTCGAAGCCGAGTTCGGGGTGCACGTGCAAGTCGCGGCGGAAGGCCGTCAGTTCCGGATAGAAGGCCGCGATGTGCGCGAATGCCCTTCCGCTGGCCTGCAGGCGCGGCGCGGCGATCACGTCAATGCCCTCCCGCCTTGCCGACGCGCAAGCGGGGATCGACCACGAAATAGAGCAAATCGACGACGAGGTTGATGACGACGAAGATCAGCGCGATCAGGCACAGGTAGGCCGCCATGACCGGGATGTCCGCGAAAGTCACGGCCTGAATGAAGAGCAGGCCCATGCCAGGCCATTGAAAGACCGACTCGGTGATGATCGCGAAGGCAATCAGGCCGCCGAGTTGCAGGCCCGTGATGGTCATCACCGGCACCAGCGTGTTCTTGAGCGCATGCCCGAAATGGATCGCGCGGTTCGACAGGCCGCGCGCCCGCGCGAACTTGATGTAGTCGGTGCGCAGCACCTCGAGCATTTCGGCGCGCACCAGCCGCATGATCAAGGTCAACTGGAAGATGGCCAGCGTGATTGCCGGCAGCACGATGTGGTGCCAGCCTTTGAGGGTCAACAGCCCCGTGCTCCACCAGCCGAGCTGCACCGTCTCGCCACGCCCGAAGCTTGGAAACCAGCCCAGGATCACGGCGAAAACGAGGATCAGCAGGATGCCGATCAGAAAGGTCGGCAACGATACGCCGAGCAATGAGACCGTCATGAACACCTGGCTCATGAAGGTGCCGCGGCGCAGCGCCGTGTAGACGCCCATCGGAATGCCGATCACCAGCGCCAACACGGCGGCAACCAGCGCGAGTTCGAGCGTCGCAGGAAAGCGTTCCCCAATCAGCCGCGAGACCTTGCTGCCCTGGCGCAGGCTGAGGCCAAATTCGCCCTGCGCAGCGTTCGCCAGGAAATGCCAGAACTGGACGAAGAAGGGTTTGTCGAGCCCGAGGCCTTCGCGGAGTTCGCGGATCTGCTCGGGGGTCGCATCTTGTCCAAGGAGGAACACGACCGGGTCGCCCACGTACTGGAAAAGAAGGAAGGCGATGAAAGCAACCGTGACCATCACGATCACGGCCTGGATCAGGCGGCGCAGGACGAAAGCAATCATTCAGCAAGAAGAGTGAGCGGGCATGCTAGCAGCAGCAAGGGGCATGCCCGGGGCGGGCTTCCCCGGGGTCGCAAATGGTGCAGCCCGTGCATCGCCACGGGCTGCAGGGAGCTTCAATTCACCTTGATGAGGCGCCAATCGAGACGGTTGTCTGCGCGATGCACCACCTCGATGTTCTTCTTCATGGCCCAAGGGATCACCTGGTTGTAAAGCGGCAGGTAGGCGACATCGTCATGCGACAGGACCAGCGCCTTCTCAATCAACTCGTTGCGCACCTTGAGGTCGGTCTCGACCTTCGTCCGCTCGATGAGCGCATCCATCTGCGGGTTGGAATAACGACCCACGTTGTAGTTGCCATCACCGCCGGCGCCGACCGAACGAACCAGTGATTGCAGGCTGTACAGCGCATCGAAGGTCGGCACGCCCCAGCCCAGCATGTAGATGCTGGCTTCGTAGCGCTGGATCATCGGGAAGTAGGTGACCAGCGGCAGCGTGCGCAGCTTGGCCTTGACTCCGGCACGGGCCCACATGGCCGTGATGGCCTGGCAGACCGCTTCGTCGTTGATGTAGCGGTTGTTCGGGCAAGCGAAATCGACCTCGAAGCCTTGCGGATAGCCCGCGTCGGCCAGCAACTTCTGTGCGGCGGCGACGTCGTAGGGCCAGCGCGCGTCGGCCTTCTTGGTCCAGCCGTTCACTTGCGGCGAGATCAGCGTTCCCGTCGCCTGACCCAGACCGCGCATGGTCACGCGCTGGATCGCGTTGATGTCGATGGCCTGGTACAGCGCCTTGCGCACCCGGGCGTCTTTCAGCGGATTCTTGCCTTTGACGCTGGAACCCGGCAGTTCGTCGCGATGCTGATCCATGCCCAGAAAGATCGTGCGGTTCTCTGCCCCATCCATCACCTTCATGTCGGGGTTGCTGCGGAGCCGGCCCAGATCCTGCGGACCGGGGTCGAGCACGAGATCGGTTTCGCCAGACAGCAATGCCGCGAGCCGCGTAGGCGCCGACTTGATCGGCGTGTAGAGGATCTCGGTGACGTTGGTCGGGTTCTTGCCCCAATAGTTAGGGTTGCTCACCAGCACCAGGCGCTGGTCGGGCTGCCACTCCTTGACCATGTAAGGTCCGGTACCCATCGCATTGCGATGCGCGAAGGTCTCATCAGGCGTCTTGATGTCTTTGGGCTCGACCGACTTGTTTTTCTCGGCCCACGCCTTGCTCATGATCCGCAACTCGGTCAGTTGGTTGACCAGGGTGGGCGTTGGCGCCTTCAACAGAATGTCCACCGTGTTTGCGTCCACCTTCACGACCTTGTCGATCCCCTGCGCGAACACTGCGTAGTTGGAGGTCTTGGACATCGAGCGCGTGAGAGAGAACACCACGTCGTCTGCGGAGAAGGGAGAACCGTCGCTGAACTTCACACCGCTTCGCAAGGTGAGGCGCATCTGGGTTGGCGACACCAGCGTCCAGCTCGTGGCCAGTTGAGGCTCCGGCTTGAAAGTCTTGCTGTTGTAGTAGACCAGCGCGTCATAGATGGCTGCATGCACGCCATTGCCCAGAGCATTGTTTTGGGAGTGGATGTCGAGCGTCGGAATGTCGCTCGCACTGGACCATTTGAAGGTCTTGGCATTCAGGGGCGACGCGGCGAGCGTCACAGCGGTCGCCGCTGCCGCGATCCAGGCAAGTCGAATGTTCATGCAAACCTCAATAAATATCGGAGAGCGGACTATGCAACAGCCGGGCCAGTTTTAGTTACAGAGAAAGCACCAATCCGGGGCGAAATCTTCCGGTGCTAGCGCTACGCAAAAGCCAATAAAAAAGCCGCCCGGCTTGCACCGGGCGGCTTTCGATCGTACGGATCAGATGCTGGCCGAAGCCAGCGTCAGATCAGAACGAGTGACGGATACCGAAGTCGTAACCGACTGCCTTGCGGGGCAGGTCACCAGCGATGAAGCCAGGGTTCTTGGCGGCGCCGCCAGCATTGCCGTAGTTGTTGGTGCTGTTAGCAACCAGACCGCCGAGATAGTTCACGTCGTTCTTGTTGCGCGTGTAAGCAGCCGTGGCGTACAGGGCAGTGCGCTTCGACAGGTTGTGCACGTAGCCGATGGCCAGCTTGTTAGCCTTGGGCTCGTTGTAGTTGCCCGCGCCGAAACCAAACGGCGACAGAGGAACCAGACCACCTTCCTTGTACTTCACGTGCGAGTAGGAGGCACGGATCAGGCCAGCGCCGACCGGTGCGGTCACGCCCAACAGGTAGCCGTTGTACTTGTCGGTCACCGAAGCGGTGCCGTCAAGATCGTTCACAGCCTTGAACTTGTTGCGAACTTGCGAAACTTCACCGAAGAGCTTCACGACGCCGAAATCGTACGAAGCGCCGAGGTTGGCGGTTTCAGCACGGTTCAGAACGCGCGTGTTGTACTCGCCGCCCGGGAAGAAAGGCGAAACGATGGTCGTTTCGCTGTCAGCCAGGGTGCTACGGCCGTAAGCCACAGCGATGTCCAGCGGGCCATTGGCGTAGCCGAAGCGGCCGCCGATGTAACGACCGTTGGCGGTGTTTTCCGTCACGCCACCGACTTCGCTCTTCACATTCTCATGCAGGCCGTACTGAACTTGGCCGTAGAAGCCGCCCAGGTTCTTCGGCAGGAAGTAGCCCACGGTGTTGCTTGCACGCACGTAGTTGCCGTTGCCGATGCCAGCGCTGCCGCCGACGGTCGAGATCAGGTTGGTGCCCGAACCGTTGGTGCCGAACGGATCGAACACGGTGTCGTTCCAGAAGGTCGGGGTGTAATCACGGCCGAGGCGGATTTCACCGAAACCACCGGACAGGCTCACGGTCGAACGACGCTGGAAGCTGGCGACGCCCGTAGCGCCGTCATCATTGCTGATGGGAGCTTCGAGCCAGAAGCTGGCTGCCAGGCCACCACCGAGGTCTTCCGTACCACGGAAACCGAGGCGGCTCGAGTTGTAACCCGAATTGCGCATAGCCCAGTTGGACTGCTTGCCGGAGAACGTTTGTGCAACGCCCAGAACGGTCGGCACGCCAGTGAACGGGTTCACCACAACCGTAGGAACGATTTCGGTGTAGTTGGAAGTGGTCGACTGGTAGCTGATGGCGGCGTCAACGATACCGAACAGCGTCACCGACGACTGAGCCGAGGCAACACCAGCAGCAGCGAGGGCAGCCAGAGCAACTAGGGATTTTTTCATTGCAAGTTTCTCCAAGGTTAAACATAGGGCTCCGGTGCGAAGGGTTCACTGTGCTGCGCACTTTTTATGAACCCACCGGACCCCGGGCCAACCTCCTTTTGGGAAGTTGTTGCTATTGCACCAGACCCACCGCGGCAGGGCAAAGAAATTCGGCCTAAATGTCGGTGCTGCCGAGCGTTTCGTTGCAACAGTGCAACACGGCACAAATGCCGCCCTGATTCCATGATGCGAAATGTTGTCGAGGCATGCGCGCTGCAATCCAAGAGAACTTCACAATGGCGGCTATGAACCGTTCACTCGATTCCGCTTTGGGCGCTGCCGACGCGGCCTTGCGCACCCTGTTCGCTCGACCGCATGCAACGCGGCCGCTTCCGCTGCCTACCGAGCCGTCCCCCGGTCTCGATGAGGCGCAACGGCGCCAGGCCGGCGCCCTGATGCGGGTGAACCATGTTGGCGAGGTGTGCGCTCAGGCGCTGTACACCGCTCAGGCTGCGGTGACGCGCGAACCCGCGCTGCGCGCGCACTTCATTGCCGCCGCGCACGAAGAAACCGATCACCTGGCCTGGACGCGGCAACGGCTGGAGGCTTTGGGCGCCCGGCCCTCGTTGCTCAATCCACTCTGGTACGCAGGCGCTTTCGGCCTCGGTTTGATCGCCGGCCGGTTGGGCGGCGATCGGCTCAGCCTGGGCTTCGTGGCCGAAACGGAGCGCCAGGTCGAAGCGCACCTCGACAGCCACTTGACGCGCCTACCCCTGGAGGACACCGCTTCACGCGCGGTCGTGGCCCAGATGAAAGCCGATGAAGCGCGTCACGCCGCCGAGGCCATTGAAGCGGGCGCGGTGGAATTGCCGGCGTCCTTCAAAGCCCTGATGCGTTTGTCGGCCCGCGTGATGACCACGGTGGCCCACCGCATTTGAGATTTGTCAGCTTTCGATCAGGTCGAAGCTGGTCGTGATTTCTGCGGTTTTCCCCAACATGATGCTGGCCGAACAATAGGTGTCGTGACTGAGCGCAATGGCGCGCTCGACGGCGGCTGGCGGAATGCCCTTTCCCGCGACGGTGAAGTGCATGTGAATTTTCGTGAACACCTTGGGATCCTTCTCTGCGCGCTCGGTGGTCAGCTTGACGCTGCAGCGATCCACGCGATGGCGCCCGCGCTTGAGAATGAGCACCACATCGTAGGCCGTGCATCCGCCAGTGCCGGCCAACACGGTCTCCATGGGCCGGGGCGCGAAGTTGCGGCCACCGTTCTCTGGCTTGGCCGCGTCCGCTGCGCCGTCCATCGCCAGCACGTGACCGCTGCCTGTTTCTGCCACAAAGCCCATCGCGGAGCCCGTGCCGGAGCCGCCGGTCCAACTTACTGTGCATTCCATCTTGTTGTGCTCCAAGGACTGACGTGGGTGAAAAATCACGCTTACGTCGATTTGTATGGGAAATCTGAATGATTTGTTGCAACGCAACAAACACTCGGTATACTTTATTTCATGGCGCACTTCAGGGTGCGCACCGGTTGTCTCCTCCACCCTTCCAATTGGTGGATTTAGCCCCGAGTCGCAAGACTCGGGGCTTTTTTCTGGGCGCGAGCCGGGCACTATGATCGCGGCCCTATGTCCAGCCCCCTCTCCCCCGCCGACTACCTGAAGAAGATCCTGACTGCGCGCGTCTACGACGTCGCGGTGGAATCGGCGCTGGAACCGGCCCGCGCGTTGAGCGCGCGCCTCGGCAACACCGTCCTGCTCAAGCGCGAGGACCAGCAACCCGTCCACAGCTTCAAGCTGCGCGGCGCCTACAACAAGATGGTGCAACTGAGTCCAGCGCAGCTGGCGCAAGGCGTCATCTGCGCGTCTGCAGGCAACCACGCGCAAGGTGTGGCGCTCGGCGCGCGCAAGCTGGGCACGCGGGCCGTCGTCGTGATGCCAGTGACAACCCCGCAACTCAAGATCGACGCCGTGCGCGGCTTCGGCGGTGAAGTGGTGCTGCATGGCGACAGCTACTCCGACGCCTACGCGCATGCTGTGACCTTGCAATCGCAGCAGGGGCTGACCTTCGTCCATCCGTTCGATGACCCCGATGTGATCGCCGGCCAAGGGACCATCGCGATGGAGATCCTGCGCCAGCATCAGGGCCCGCTCGACGCGGTATTCGTCGCCATCGGCGGCGGGGGCTTGATCTCAGGCGTGGCGAACTACATCAAGGCTGTGCGTCCGGAGATCCAGGTGATCGGCGTCCAGATGAACGACTCCGACGCCATGATGCAGTCGGTTAGCGCAAAGTCCCGCGTCACGCTGCACGACGTCGGGCTGTTTTCCGATGGCACGGCCGTCAAGCTGGTGGGCGAAGAAACATTCCGCGTGGCGAGCGAACTGGTCGACAGCTACATCGCGGTCGACACCGATGCCGTCTGCGCAGCGATCAAGGACGTGTTCGTCGACACCCGCAGCATCGTGGAACCGGCCGGCGCGCTGGCGGTCGCGGCGATCAAGCAATACGTCGCGCAGCATGGCCGGCAGGGCGAGACCTACGCCGCGATCCTGTGCGGCGCCAACATGAACTTCGACCGCCTGCGCTTCGTGGCCGAACGGGCCGAGGTCGGCGAGGAGCGCGAGGCAGTGTTCGCTGTCACGATCCCGGAAGAGCGCGGCAGCTTCCGGCGCTTCTGCGAACTGGTCGGCGACCTGCCCGGCGCGTCGCGCAATGTCACCGAGTTCAACTACCGCATCAGCGACGCCGCGCGAGCGCATGTCTTCGTCGGGCTCACCACATCGGCGCGCGGCGAATCGACCACCATTGCAAAAATCTTCGGGGACCATGGGTTCGACACGCTCGATCTGACGCACGACGAACTGGCCAAGGAACATTTGCGCCACATGGTCGGTGGCCGCACCGGGCTGGCCCATGACGAGCGCCTGTTGCGCTTCGTCTTCCCTGAGCGCCCGGGCGCCCTGCTCAAGTTCCTGAGCCTCATGCGGCCGAACTGGAACATCAGCCTGTTCCATTACCGCAACCAGGGCGCCGACTATGGGCGCATTCTGGTCGGCTTGCAGGTGCCGGTGGGCGAGAACGCCGCATTCGATTCGTTTCTGGAAACGCTCGGCTACCCCTGGATCGAAGAAACGGCGAATCCGGCGTACCGCCTGTTCCTTCAGGCCTGAAGGACCAGGGCCGTGCGCTGGCGCGCGATCAGGAAGCGGGAGCGCCGCTCGGCGGGGGGACAGGCGCTGACACGGGAATCGGCGCGCGCACCGGCAGGTCAAGCGTGAACGCGGCCGCACCGCCAGCGCTGGCGCCGAGCGTGGCCGACCGCAAGCCGACCGACTGCAGCACGTAGCCCTCGCCGACGCGCCCGCCAACGCGGAACGGGCGTGGCGGCTTGCCGTCGATCGCAATCAACGCGGCGCCCTGGTTAGCGCCATCCGCGATGACGCCCGACAGGGCAAAGCGGCTCGCCGCCTCGGGCGCCGCGGCGGTGGCGGTCGGCGCCGACACCGCGCCGAGCAAGCGCGCGACCGCGCCGGGGTCTGCCACCACCGGCGCGCGCGTGGCCGCAGCGGCTGGCGCCATGCCCTCGGCAGGCGCGGCCAGACGCAAACCCCAGAACGCGGCGCTTGCAGCGGCCAGTGCCCAAAGCAGCGCGGTGGCGACCGGCGCTGGCCAGCGCGCGAGAGTGATGGAGCTCGTCATGTGCGCGGATTATCATGCAGCGCGCCCTCTCTTTGCCCACGCCATGACCACCTTGCTTCGAACCACTTCCCGCACGCTGCAACGCGGCTTCACGTTGATCGAGCTGATGGTGGTGCTGGTCATCATCGGCGTGCTGGCGGCCCTGATCGTGCCGAACGTGATCGACCGGGCCGACGACGCGCGCAGCACCGCCGCGAAGACCGACGTGAACAATCTGATGCAGGCGCTCAAGCTGTACCGGCTCGACAACCAGCGCTATCCAACCGCCGAGCAAGGCCTGCCCGCCCTGCTGGCACGGCCGACCACAGGGCCTGCCGCGCCCAACTGGAAGCCCTATGTCGAGAAGCTGCCGAACGACCCCTGGGGCCGCCCCTACCAGTACATGAACCCGGGCGTGCGGGGCGAGATCGATGTGCTCTCCCTCGGTGCCGACGGCCAGCCCGGTGGCGAAGGCAAAGATGCCGACATCGGCAGCTGGCAATAGCCGCAAGAGCGGCCTGAGGCGCCGACACGCGCGACGTGCCACGCTCGGCTTCACCCTGTTGGAGCTGATCGTGGTGATCGCCATCATCGCCATGGCCACGGCAGGTGTCAGCTTCGCGCTGCGCGACAGCAGCCAGGCCAGCCTCGACCGCGAGGCCGAGCGGCTCGCGGCCTTGCTCGAATCGGCCCGTGCCCAATCGCGTGCCAGCGGCGTGCCGGTGCGCTGGCGCCCGGTGGCGGACGGCTTTCTGTTCGACGGCTTGCCGCCAGGCGCGCTGCCTGGAAATTGGCAAGCGGCGGGCATGCATGCCCAACCCACGCTGCCCAATGGCGCGCCGGTGCCTGCGTTGCAACTCGGCCCCGATCCGATCATCGCGGCGCAGCAGGTGCTGCTCACCTTCGACGGCCCGCCCGCGCACACGCGCCGGATCGCCACCGATGGCCTGCGCCCCTTCACCGTGAGCACACCATGAGCCGCCGGCGCGCCCGCGGCTTCACGCTGATCGAGGTGCTGATCGCCCTCGGCATCGTCGCGATCGCGCTGGTCGCCGGCTCGCAGGCCACGCAGTCGCTGACGCGCAATGCGCAGCGCCAGTCCGACCTGCTGTTGGCCGACATCTGCGCCGAGAACGAGCTGGTCAAGGCGCGCCTCGCGCGGCAGATGCCGGCGGTGGGCGACGCAGGCAGTGTCTGCCTCCAGGCCGGCAACGAGTTCGGCGTGACCACGTCGACCACCGCCACCCTCAACCCCAACTTCCGCCGCGTCGATGTGCAGGTGCGCAACGCCGACGGCGCGTCGGTGCTGCGCGTGTCCACCGTGGTGGGGCGCTTCTGATGCACGCGCCCAGGCCCGCGCGCGGCTTCACGCTGATCGAGTTGCTGGTCGCCATCACGGTGATGGCACTGCTCGCGATCGTGAGCTGGCGCGGGCTCGACGCGATGGCGCGCGCCACCGGCCAGAACCAGCAGCGCGCCGATTCGGTGCTCACCCTGCAGACCGCGCTGGCGCAATGGAATGCCGACCTCGATGCCGTCGCGCCGCTTGCGCAGACACGGCCGATCGACTGGGACGGCCGCGTGTTGCGCATCACGCGCCACGGCAGCGATCCCCTGGCGCCCGCCATCCACGTCGTCGCCTGGACGCTGCGAGCGGACGCCGAAGGCATGCGGTGGCGCCGCTGGCAATCGGCCCCCTTCAGCACGCGCGGCGAATGGGAGCAGGCGTGGTCCGCCGCCGCCTCCTGGGCCCAGGGCGCGGCCGTGGCCACACTGGAGCGCGGCGCTGACGTGGCGCTGATGCCGGTCGAGCGCTGGCAACTGGCCTGGTTTCTGGACAATCAATGGATCCCCGCCGGCGATCTGCCGGCCACCGACCCGACCGGCCCCGCCGCGGCCACCGCAGCCGGCCGTGTGCCGAACGGCGTGCGTCTGGTGCTGACCCTGCCACCGGGCGATGCGCTGGCCGGTGTGCTGACGCGCGACTGGGTGCGGCCCACCGTCGGAGCGCCGCGCTCATGACAACAACCCGCCACCGCCGGGAACGCCATGGCGGCGCCGCGCTGCTGACCGCAATGCTCACGGTGATGCTGGTCGCCACCTTTTCAGCGGCAGCGATGTGGCAACAGTGGCGCGCCGCGGAAATCGAAGCCGCCGAGCGTGGGCGGGTTCAGGCGGCTTGGGTGCTGGTCGGCGCACTCGACTGGTCGCGCCTGATCCTGCGCGAGGACGGCCGCGCCGGCGGTCCCGATCACCTGGCCGAACCCTGGGCCGTGCCGTTGGAGGAAGCGCGCCTCTCGAGCTTCCTGTCGGCCGAGAAGAATGTGGCGAGTGACAACCTCGAAGGGCTGCCCGATGCCTTCCTGTCCGGCCGCATCGTCGATGCGCAGTCGCGTCTCAACGTGCGTTCGCTGGTCGACGGCAGCAAGCCCGTTGCCGTGCAGCTGGCCGCTTTCACCAAATTGTTCGCGCTGCTCGGCCTGCCGGCCACCGAACTGACCCAGCTGACCAACGCGCTGGTTCGCGCTACGCCAGTCGCCACCGGCAGCACGCCCGACGGCCCGGTCGACAGCGGCAATACCGCCAATGCCCCGCTGATGCCGGAGCGCACGTCCCAACTGGTGTGGCTGGGCCTCTCGCCGACCACCGTCGCGGCGCTGGAGCCCTACGTGACGGTGTTGCCCGAGAGCACCCGCCTCAACCTGAACACCGCTTCCGCCGAAGCGATCTACGCGAGCGTGCCCGCGCTCGACATGGCGACGGCGCGGCGCCTTGTCGAGCAGCGCACCCGCGGGCACTTTGCGACGCTCGCTGCCGCCAACGCGACGGCGCGCGACGGCGCCGGCCTGTTCATTGAAAGCCTGCACAGCGTGAGCACCCGTTTCTTCGAAGTGCACGGCAAGCTGCGGCTGGACAACACCTGGGTCGAAGAGCGCTCACTGCTGCAGCGCGACGGCATTGCAGTACGTACGCTGTGGCGCGATCGTGGCGCTGGCACAACGAACGCGCTGGTGAAACGGTAAGACCGGAGAGCGGGCCAGTTACTTCCAGTTAAAACCCTGTCAAGGCCAGCCGGCGTGCCCTCGATGCTATTGAAAGCGTAGCAGGGGAATGTCATCGTTCGGTGCCGTCCTACAATCACCGCCCCCTTCGTCACCCCGTTCACGCATGGCCTTGTTGCTGCTCATCGCTCCCCTGCCTCCGGCCGACGCTGCCGGCGAATACGGCTGGGCGCGCGCGGGCGACGACGGCGTGTCGCTCGAAGACCACGGCCGGGCGCAGCTCGCGCTGCTGCCGCCGGGCAACGACGTGGCGCTGGGCGTGCCGGCCGCCGCCATGTCCTGGCATCAGGTCACATTGCCCAAGGGCAGCTTGGGCAGCGCCGTGAAGTTGCGCGCCGTGCTCGACGGCCTGCTCGAAGAGCACCTGCTCGACGACCCCGAGTCCCTGCATTTCGCGCTGGCGCCAGACGCCAAGGCCGGTGTGCCCGTGTGGGTCGGCGCCTGCAACCGGATCTGGCTGCGCTCGGTGGTTCAGGCGCTCGAAAGCGCCGGGCGGCGCGTCACGCGCATCGTGCCGGAGTTCGCACCCCAAGCCGATGGCGCACCGCCGCGGCTGTTCGTAATCGGCGAGCCCGATGCGCCGCAGATCGCGCGCTGCGATCCGCAAGGCGTGGTTGCGCTGCCGCTGACGGCGCCCGGTCTCGCGCTGATGGGCAGCCTGCCCATCGACACCACCGTGATCACGGCCGAGCCGGCCGTCGCCGCAGTGGCCGAGCGCCTGCTGCAACGGCGCGTGCCCATCGTGCAAACTCCGCTGCGTTGGCTGCAGGCTGCGCGCTCGCCCTGGGAACTGGCGCAGTTCGACCTTGCCGTCACGGGGCGCGCGCGCGCCGGCAAGAAGGTCGCGTCAATCTGGCAATCGCTGCGCCACGCGCCCGAGTGGCGTGCTGCGCGCTGGGGCGTGGCCGTGCTGTTGCTGGTCCAGCTGGCCGGGCTCAACGCCTGGGCGTGGAGAGAGCGCAACACGCTCGAAGCGAAGCGTCAGGCTGTCAAGACCATCCTGACCACCACCTTTCCGGCCGTGCAGCTGGTCATCGATGCGCCCGTGCAGATGGCGCGCGAGGTCATGACACTGCAGCAGGCCACCGGCGATGTCGCAGGCGCCGATTTCGAGCCCATGCTGGGCGCCCTGAGCGCCAGCCTTCCGGCAGGCCGGGCGCCCAGCGCCATCGACTACAGCGCCGGGCAGTTGCGGCTGCGCGGGCTCGGCCTGCAGCCCGCCGAGGTCAACCGGGTCACCGAGGCGCTCGCGCCGCGTGGCTACAACGTGCGCGCCGACGGCGATCTGCTGCTGGTGCAGGCCGAGGTCCAGTGATGAGCGCCCCTCTTTCCCCCTTGAAAACCCGGTGGGCCGCGATGGCACCGCGAGAGCGGCGCATGGTCGGCATCGCCGCGGCGCTGGTCGCGCTGGCCCTGCTTTGGTGGGTGGCACTCGGCCCGGCCTTGCGCACCCTGGCCGCGGCGCCGGCCGAGCACGCGCGGCTCGATGCCGAGTTGCAGAAGATGAGCACGCTGCAGGCGCGTGCCCGGGCCTTGCAGGCCTTGCCCCGCGCCAACCGCGACGATGCCTTGCGCGCACTCGACAGCTCCGTGCGCGAAAGCCTCGGTCCCGGCGCACAGTTGCTCAATGCCGGCAGCGGCGATGCCGCCAACGTCACGCTGCGCGGTGCCTCGGCTGAAGCCCTCGCCCAATGGCTCGCGCAGGCGCGCGCCAACGCGCGCGCCGTGCCACGCGAGGCGCACCTGAGCCGCGCGACGGCATCGCCAGCCAGCCCGACACCCACCACCGCCGGCCCGGCCCGGCCCGCTGCTGCGGGCACCCCGGCCGTGCGCTGGGAAGGCAACCTGGTCATGACCTTGCCGGCCGCGTCGCGCTGACGTCGTCGCCTGAGCTTTATGCGTGCCGCTTCCCTGCCCTCCACCGCGCCCACTGGCTGGCGTTGGGCCGTGCTCGGCGGCCTGACCGGCCTGCTGATCGCCGTGGCGCTGTTCGCCCCCGCGCGCTGGCTGGCATCGGCCATCACCGGCTGGAGCCAGGGACGCTTGCTGCTGGTCAATCCGCGCGGCACAGTCTGGAACGGCCATGCCGGCGTGGTGTTCGCCAGCGGTGCCGGCGGCGGCGAATCGGTGTCGCTGCCCGGTGCCTTGCAGTGGCGTCTGCGGCCAGGCTGGGGCGCCGTGAATGCCGCGCTTGAATTGCCCTGCTGCGCCGCCGCGCCGCTGCGTTTCCGGGCGCACCGCCGCGATGGCGCCGTCCAGCTCGATTGGCAGGATGCCCGCTCGCGCTGGCCGGCTGCGCTGCTGGGCGGCTTCGGCGCGCCCTGGAACACACTCAAGCTCGAAGGCGCGCTCGAACTCTCGACGCAGGCGCTCTCGCTGCAATGGCTCAACGGCCAGATGCGCATGGCAGGCCAGGCAACGCTGGACGCCACCGACATGTCGTCCAGCCTGTCGACGCTGCGCCCGATGGGCAGCTACCGGCTGCGCATGGACGGCGGCCCGACGCCCAGCCTGCTGCTGAGCACCCGCGAGGGCAGCCTCGAACTCAATGGCAGCGGCGTCTGGAACGGCACCGCGTTCCGCTTCAACGGCGAAGCCACGGCCGCACCGGGGCGCGAAGGCGCGCTCTCCAATTTACTGAACATCATCGGACGACGCGACAACGCGCGCTCGATCATCACCCTGGGTTGACCATGATGAAGCCAACGTCTTCTTCGCCCGGCCGCGCCGGCCTTGTCGCGCTCGCTGCGCAAACGCTGATCGCGGCGACCGTGCTCTGCATCCCGGCGTGGGCGCAGGAAGGCACGGCACCGCGCCGCGGCGAGCCGATCACGCTCAACTTCGCGAACGCCGACATCGAGGCGGTCGCCCGCACCATGGCCGTCGTCACGGGGCGCGACGTGGTGGTCGATCCGCGCGTCAAGGGCACGATGAACCTGGTAACCGACCGCGCGATCCCGCCGACCGCCGCCTTCAATCAATTTGCAGCAGCGTTGCGCCTGCAGGGCGTGGCCGTGGTCGAGGCCGATGGCCTGTACAAGGTGGTGCCCGAAGCCGACGCCAAGTTGCAGAGCAACACCGTCAGCACGACCAGCAGCGGCACCCGTAGTGCGGGCAGCAACCAGATCGTGACGCAGGTCTTCCGCCTCAACTACGAATCGCCCAACACCCTGCTGCCGGTGCTGCGGCCCTTGATACCGCCGAACAACACGATCAACGTGAGCCCCGGCAACAACTCGCTGGTGATCACCGACTATGCCGACAACATGCGGCGCCTCGCCCGCATCATCGCGGCGCTCGACGTGCCGAACGCTTCCGATATCGAAGTCATCCCGCTCAAGCATTCCGTTGCCACCGACCTCGTGCCGCTGGTCCAACGGCTGATCGACGGCAGCGCCTCGGGTGCCCCCGGTGCGCCCGGCACGGCCGACCCGTCGTTCCGCACCACGCTGCTGGCCGAGCCGCGCAGCAACGCGCTGATCCTGCGCGCCGCCAACCCGGCGCGCGCGTCGCTGGTGCGCTCGCTGGTCGACCGCCTCGACCGTGCACCGGTCGAAGGCGGCAACGGCGCGGCCGGCAATATCCATGTCGTGTACCTGAAGAATGCCGATGCGGTGCGCCTGGCCACCACGCTGCGCGCGGCGATGGCCGGCGACGGCCGCGAAGGCGCGGGTGGTGCGGCCGGTGGCGGCGGTGCGCTGCCGGCGCGCGCCGGCCAGCCGGTGAACCAGGCCATGCTCGGCGCGCAAGGCGGCAACACGCCGGCCAACACGCCGCTCAACAACAGCAACGACGTGTCCACCGGCGGTCAGATCCAGGCCGACCCGTCGACCAACTCGCTGATCATCACGGCCTCGGAGCCGCAGTACCGGCAGATCCGCGCCGTCATCGACAAGCTCGACAGCCGGCGCGCGCAGGTCATGGTCGAAAGCCTGATCGTCGAAGTCAACGCCCGGAAGGCGGCGGAGTTCGGCGTGCAGTGGCAAACGGCGCTGGGCAACAGCGGCGACCGCAACCGGGGCGTCATCGGCACCAACTCCAGCCTCGGAGGGCAGAACATCATCGACCTGGCGGTCGGACTGGCCACCGGCAACCCGGCGACGCGGCCGTCGACCGGCCTGAACTTCGGCATCGGCCACCGCGTGAACGGGCAGTACGTGCTGGGCGTGCTCGCGCGCTTCCTCGAAGGCAATGGCGAAGGCAACGTGCTTTCCACGCCCAACCTGCTGACGCTGGACAACGAAGAAGCCAAGATCGTGATCGGCCAGAACGTGCCCTTCGTGACAGGCCAGTACGCCAGCACCAACGGCAACACATCGACCATCAACCCCTTCACCACCGTCGAGCGCAAGGACGTGGGCCTGACGCTGCGCGTGCGGCCGCAGATCAACTCGAACGGCACGGTGAAGATGCAGATCTTCCAGGAGGTGTCGAACGTCGATGCCGCCACGCGCAACGACGTGAACGGCCCGACCACCAACAAGCGCAGCATCGAATCGAACGTGCTGGTGGAAGACGGCAGCATCATCATGCTGGGCGGCCTGTTGCAGGACGACTATTCGAGCAGCCTCGAGAAGGTGCCGCTGGCCGGCGACATCCCCTTGCTGGGCAACCTGTTCAAAAGCGAAACGCGCGCCCGCAACAAGACCAACCTGATGATCTTCCTGCGCCCGGTGGTGATGCGCGACGGCGCCGCCGCCGAAGCCTTTGCCTACGACCGCTACGACTCGATCCGCACGATGCAGCAGGTTGCGCAGCCCGACGGCAACGTGATGCTGCGCGGCGTGTCCGAAGCGCCGGTGCTGGCGCCCTTGCCCCTGACGCCCCCGCAGCGCGAAGGCGACCGCCGCATCGAAGGCGTCCGCCTCGTGCCGCCGCCGCTGATGCCAGCCGACACGCGCACCTTGGGCACGGGTCCGCTGCGCGGCGCACTGCCGCCGACGGCCGACCCGACCAGCAGCCGCGAGATGCCCTGACCCCGGGACTCGACTGTTCATGCGCTACCCCCTGCCCTATGCCTTTGCCCGCGGCCATCAGCTGCTGCTGGAGGAATCCGACGACGGCCGTCGCACACTCTGGATGTCGGCCCATCCACCGCGCGGCGCGGTCGGCGAGGTGATGCGCAAGTACGGCGTGCAAAGCTTCGAGGCCCTGTCGGACCACCAGCTTGCGCAGCGCATCAGCGCCGCTTACGCCCAGGGCGAATCGAACGCCGCCGCTGTTGTCAGCGAGGTACAGAGCGGCGCCGACCTCGAACGCATGATGCAGGAGCTGCCCGCGGTCGAAGACTTGCTGGAGAGCGCGGGCGACGCGCCCATCATCCGCATGCTGAACGCGCTGCTCACGCAGGCTGCGCGCGATGGCGCGAGCGATATCCACATCGAGCCCTACGAGCGCACGTCGTCGGTGCGTTTCCGCATCGACGGCACGCTGCGCGAAGTGGTGCAGCCCAATCGCGCGCTGCATGCCGCGCTGATCTCGCGGCTGAAGATCATGGCCGACCTCGACATCTCCGAGAAGCGCTTGCCGCAGGACGGGCGCATCTCCTTGCGCATCGGCACCCGCGCGGTCGATGTACGCGTCTCGACGCTGCCCAGCGCCCATGGCGAGCGCGCCGTGCTGCGGCTGCTGGACAAGAGCGAGTCGAAGCTCACGCTCGAATCGGTCGGGATGCAGGGCGACACGCTCGCGCGCTTCGAGCAACTCATCGGCCAGCCGCACGGCATCATCCTCGTGACAGGGCCCACGGGTTCGGGCAAGACGACCACGCTGTACGCGGCGCTCGGCCGGCTCGACGCCGGCCGCAGCAACATCATGACGGTGGAAGACCCGATCGAGTACGAGCTGGGCGGCGTCGGCCAGACCCAGGTCAACGCCAAGATCGACCTGACCTTCGCGAAGGCACTGCGCGCGATCCTGCGGCAGGACCCGGACGTGATCATGATCGGCGAGATCCGCGACTTCGAAACGGCGCAGATCGCCATCCAGGCCTCATTGACCGGCCACCTCGTGCTGGCAACGCTTCACACCAACGACGCCGTGAGCGCGGTCACGCGACTGACCGATATGGGCGTCGAGCCCTTCCTGCTGAGCTCGTCGCTGCTCGGCGTGCTGGCGCAGCGGCTGGTGCGCAAGGTCTGCACGGTGTGCGCCGGCAGCGGCTGCGAGACCTGCGGCCAGACCGGCTACCAGGGCCGCACCGGCATCTTCGAATTGCTGGTGGCCGACGACGTGGTGCAGTCGCTGATTCACAGCCGCGCGCCCGAGAGCCAGCTGTTCGTGGAGGCAGAGCGCGGCGGCCTGCGCTCGATGCGCGAAGACGGCGAGCGGCTGGTGCAGGCCGGCATCACTTCGCGCGCCGAGCTGCTGCGCGTGACGCGCGACTGATATGACTCCCCCCCGAAGCGCCTTCGGCGCCTCCCCCTCCAGGGGGCGATACCAGCGGCCCGGCAAAGCCGGTTCCGCGGTATCCCTGATATCTGGCCGAGCCAGTCTCATGCGTTGCGCGGCAGAGCGCAGTGCGGTGGACACCTGACATGCCCGCCTATTCCTTCGAAGCGCTCGACGCCGCCGGCGAAACCCGCAAGGGCGTGATGGAGGCCGACACCGCGCGCCATGCGCGCGGCCTGCTGCGCGCCCAGGCGCTGATCCCGCTGTCGGTGGCCACCGTCGGCAGCCAGGACCAACGCGATAGCGCGGCAGCCGGCCTCGGCCGCTGGTTCCGCGGACCGCGTGTGTTCAACACCACCGGCCTGGCCGTGTGGACCCGGCAGATCGCGGGACTGGTGTCGTCCGGCCTGCCGCTCGAACGCGCGCTGACCGCGCTCACCGACGAAGCCGAGACGGAACAGCAGCGCAACCTCGTCGCGTCGTTGCGGGCCGAGGTCAACGCCGGCGCCCCGTTCGCGCGCGCGCTCGCGCAGCACCCACGTGAGTTCTCACCGATCTACACCGCCGTCATCGGCGCCGGCGAGCAGAGCGGCAATCTCGGCCTGGTGCTCGACCGCCTGGCCGATGACCTCGAACAGCGCCAGGTGCTTCAGCAGAAGTTGGTCGGCGCCGCGCTGTACCCGGCCATCGTCACGCTGGTCGCGATCGTCATCGTGATCTTTCTCGTGAGCTATGTCGTGCCGCAAGTGGCGGCGGTGTTCGCGGGCACCAAGCGCTCGCTGCCGATCCTCACGGTGATGATGCTGTCGCTGAGCGCCTTCGTGCGCAACTACGGTTGGTGGATGCTGGGCGCGACGGTGCTGTTGACCATCGGCGCGCGCGTTGCGCTCGCGCAGGAAGCCTTCCGCCTGAAGTTCGACGCGGCCTGGCTCAACTTGCCACTCGTCGGCAAGCTCGCGCGCGGCTACAACGCAGCGCGCTTTGCGAGCACGCTGGCGATGCTGGCGACCGCGGGCGTGCCGATCCTGCGTGCGCTGCAGGCGGCGTCGGAAACGCTGGGCAACCGCGCGATGCGCGCCGATGCGCTCGATGCGCTGGTGCTGGTGCGCGAAGGCGCGCCGCTGGCCTCGGCGCTGGCGCAGAAGAAACGCTTCCCCGGCCTGGTGTCGATGTTCGCGCGGCTGGGCGAACAGACCGGCACGCTGCCCCTGATGCTGCAACGCGCTGCCAACCAGCTCGGTGCCGAAGTGCAGCGCCGCGCGATGCATCTGGCCACCATCCTCGAGCCGCTGCTGATCGTCGCGATGGGCGGCGTGGTGATGCTGATCGTGCTGGCGGTGATGCTGCCGATCATTCAACTCAACCAGTTCGTGAAGTAACCATGGCTGTCACGCTCGGCGACAAACTCGTCGTCGCGATCTCATCGCGCGCCCTCTTCAATCTCGAAGAGGAAAACCGCCTGTTCGAATCGGGCGATCCCGAGGCGTACATGCGGCTGCAATTCGAGCGCCTCGACGTGCCCGCGCAGCCGGGCATCGCCTACTCGCTGGTGCAGAAGCTGCTGCGCTTCAACGACGACGGCGTGCAGCGCGTCGAGGTGGTGATCCTCTCGCGCAACGACCCGGTCTCGGGCATGCGCATCTTCCGCTCCAGCACCACCGCGGGCATCAAGCTGCAGCGCGGCGTGTTCACCCAGGGCCGGCCGCCTTATGGCTATCTCCGGGCGTTGGGTGCGCACCTGTTCCTGTCTGTCAATGCCGGCGACGTGCGCGAGGCGCTGGGCGCCGGCTTTCCGGCGGCGCGGGTGCTGGTCGAGTCGGTGAAAGCGAGCGACGCCTTCCCGAACGAAGTGCGGATCGCCTTCGACGGTGACGCGGTGCTGTTCAGCGACGAGGCCGAGCGCGTGTTCCAGTCCGAAGGGCTCGATGCGTTTCAACTGCACGAATCGAGCAAGGCCGAATTGCCCTTGCCCGAGGGGCCGTTCAAGCCGCTGCTGGCGGCGCTGCATCGCCTGCAGATGGCGGGCAATGCGCAAATGCACATCCGGACCGCGCTGGTGACGGCGCGCAGCGCGCCGGCGCACGAGCGCGCGATCCGCACGCTGATGAAGTGGAACATCCGCGTCGACGAGGCGATGTTCCTCGGCGGCCTGCCCAAGGGCGAATTCCTGCGCGAGTTCGAGCCCGACTTCTTCTTCGACGACCAGACCGGCCATGTCGACGCCGCTGCGCGGCATGTGCCTTCGGGGCATGTGTCGAGCGGCATCAGCAACCCGCCGACGCAGCCATGAATCACCGCCCCGCCCTCTACGAACTGGCCGACAGGCACCAGCTCTCGCCCGCGCAGACGCGCGCGCTGTTCACGTTGGCCGACCTCGACGCGCCGCCGCGCCAATTGCAGGTGCGCTTCTGGCAGGTGACCGCGCTGCTGGCGGCAGGCCTGGGCGGCTTTGGACTGATCATGTGGGTCGCCGCCAACTGGGATTCGCTCGGCCGCATGGGCAAATTCGGGTTGCTGCAGGGTTGGGTGGCGCTGACGGCGCTCGCGGCCTGGCGCGTCGCGGCACTGCGCACGCCGATGGGGCTGCTGTGCCTGCTGGGCATCGGTGCGCTGTTCGCCTACTTCGGCCAGACCTACCAGACCGGGGCCGACGCCTGGCAGTTGTTCGCGTTGTGGGCGCTGCTCGCACTGCCGCTGTGCCTGGGCGTGCGCAGCGACGTCGTGTGGTTGCCGTGGGTCGTGGTGGCCTGCAGCGGCATCAGCCTCTGGACCTACACCCACACCGACCACCGGTGGCGCGCGGACGGCAGCGATCTGCCCATCCACCTCGTCGGCTGGGCGTTGGGCGCACTGATCGTCACCTTGCTGAGCCCCTGGGCGCAGCGCTGGACCGGCGGCGCCTCGTCTGCGCGCCGGCTCGCGTTGCTGGCCATGGTTGTCAGCATCACGCTCGCGGCCGTCGCCGGGCTGTTCTCGGAACACGGCATGGCGCACTACCTGCTGGGCCTCGCGGTCCTGGGCACGGCGGCGGTGGTGCTGCTTCAACCGCGCTGGTTCGACATCTTCGGCCTCAGCGCGGTCGTGCTGAGCCTCGACGCGCTGTTGGTGGGCGGCTGGGTTCGCCTCATGTTCAACGACAGCAGCGCCGGCGACCTGATTGGCCGCCTGCTGCTGACCGGCCTGGTGGCGGCTGGGCTGCTGGCCGCTTCGGTGGCGCTCATCATGCGGCGGCACAAGCAGGTGCAGGCCGGCACCCCGGCAGGGGCTTCGGCATGAGCGCGCCCGCAAGCGTATTGCAGCGCGCCATCGACCAGGGTCTGCTGCCCGCGGACGCCGAATGGCCGCGCGAAGACACCCGGCCGTGGCCCGTGCTGATGCTGACCGCGCTCGGTGCCTGGCTGGTGGTGGTCCCGCTCATCGGCGTGATCGCGCTGACCTTCGGTGACGCGCTTTTGCGCGAAGGCCCGGCGCTCTACGTCTTCGGCATCGGCCTGCTCGTCTTCGGCGTGGTGATCTCGCGCCAGCGTGGCCTGGCGCTCTTCGTCGAGCAGCTGTTCATGCCCGCGCTGATGCTGGGGCTGGGTTGCCTGGGCGGCGCGCTGCTGCGCGATGTGTCGATCAGCATGGCCGCACTGGCCCTGGGCGTCACGATTGTGGTGCTGGCCGTGTTCACGCCCCTGGGCTGGCTGCGCACGCTGCTGGGCTTCCTCCTGGCCGCATGCGTGCTGGTGTTCACCGTGGCAGCCACCCAGCCCGACACGCGCGGATGGGACCTGCTGGACGTCGATGGGCTGCAACTGCGCGCCTGGCAGCACGTCCATTTCGCGCTGCTTGTGTGGCTGGCCGTGATCTGGGCCCTGCCGCGCATGGCCGGTGCGCGCCTTGGCGGGCTGATCGACAGCATGGCGGACGGTTGGTGTGCGCATGTGCTGTGGATGCTGGCGCTGCTGGCCGGCAACACCTTCCTCGTGGGCGGCATGGTGGCAGGCGGCGGGTTCGGGCAGACGACCGGCATGGCAGGGGGCGTCGACCGGTGGCAAACCGCGGTCTCGCTGGCCTGCGGCGTCGCAGCGGTGGTGCTGCTCGGCCGTCGCTGGACGGCGCTGCGGGCATCGCCCGTGCTCGGCGGCGGCGTGGCGTTGTTGCTCGTCGTGCTGTGTGGCTTCCTGCCCGGCCTGGGCGCGGCGTGCCTGTGCACCGCGGCGCTGGCCGTCACCGGCCGCTGGCCACTCGCTGGTCTGGGCAGTGCCGCGGTCCTGTGGATCGTCGGCAGCTTCTACTACGCCCTGGCCTGGCCGCTGGCCGACAAGGCGCTCTTGCTGGCGGGCATCGGCGCGGCGCTGGGCGCACTGGCCTGGGCGGCGCGTTACCGCGCGACCCGCGATCCCGCTTCGCCGTCTTCGCCTGACAACCACGCCCCGGCCTCCTCCCGCTGGCCGGCATTGATCGCGCTGGCCGGTGTGGCCACGCTGGCGGTGGCCAGCGGCGCCATCTTCCAGAAAGAGAACATCCTGCGCGACGGCCAACCCGTGTTCGTGCGCCTGGCCCCCGTCGATCCACGCTCGCTGATGCAGGGCGACTACATGGCGCTCGATTTCGCGCTGCCCGGCGACCTGCGATGGGAAGGCGGCCAGCATCGCGGCGAGCGGCCGCTCGTGCTGCTGCGGCCCGACCCGGCGCTGCCATCGACCTACACCCTGGTCGAAGCCGACCGTGGAACGCCCCGCCAACCTGGCGACCTCGCGGTGCCGCTCAGTCCCAAGGACGGCCGCTGGGTCTTCGTGACCGATGCGTGGTTCTTCAAGGAAGGCGACGCCGCAAAATTCGAGACCGCGCGCTACGGCGAATTCCGCATCCTGCCGAATGGCTCGGCGCTGCTCGTGGGCATGGCCGACGAGCACTTGCAGCCGCTGCGCTAGCCGCCGCGCCGGCGCGGCCGCGCGGCGGTCGGTAGGATGCCGCTCATGCGCGCGCTGGGCGCGCTCCACGATGGCGGTTCCATGTCCTCTTCAGCCCCTGCTGTTCCCCTGCCCGCGCCCGCGCGGTCGTTCCTCGACACGCTGCGCCGCATCGGCCGGCTGGCCGCACCCTACTTCCAGTCGGAAGAAAAATGGAAAGCGCGCGCGATGCTGCTGGCGATCGTTGCGCTCAACCTCGGCTACGTCTACGTGGCAGTGCTCGGCAACCAGTGGTACGGCCGTTTTTACGACGCATTGCAGGAGAAGAATGCCACCGTGTTCTGGCGTGAGATCGGCGTCTTCGGCTGGATCGCCTTCGCCAACATCGCGGTGCAGGTGGTCAAGTTCTACCTGACGCAGTTGCTGCAAGTGCGCTGGCGCGCCTGGATGACGCGCAACTACCTCGAGCGATGGCTGGCCAACAAGACCTTCTATCAGCTCGAACTCGCCCGCTACGCGACCGGCGGCGAGAACCGCACGCCGGACAACCCCGACCAGCGCATCCAGGAAGACATGCAGCTGTTCACCGACTACACGATGACCTTGTCGATGGGTTTGCTGAACGCGGTCGTGACGCTGGTGAGCTTCATCGGCATCCTGTGGGCGCTGTCGGGCGTGGTTCCGGTCTCGCTGGGCGGCAGCACTTACCAGGTGGTCGGCTCGATGGTGTGGATCGCGCTGGTCTACTGCATCGTCGGCACGGTGATCACGCACTACATCGGCCGTCCGCTGATTGGCCTGAACTTCCGTCAGCAGCGTTTCGAAGCCGACTTCCGTCACCACCTGGTACGGGTGCGCGAGTACAGCGAAGCGATCGCGCTGGACAGGGGCGAGCCGGTCGAACGCCGGCAGCTCGACACGCGCTTCGGCAGCGTGCTGAAGAACTACCTGGCGCTGATCAGGCAACAGAAGAATCTGGTGGGCTTCACCAGCTTCTTTGGCCAGGCGGCGGTGATCTTCCCCTTCATCGTGGCGGCACCGCGCTTCTTCTCGGGCGCGATCCAGCTGGGCCAGCTGATGCAGATCTCGTCGGCTTTCGGCAAGGTGCAGGACTCGCTCAGCTGGTTCGTCGACAACTACGACCGCGTGGCCGTCTGGCGCGCCACCACCGACCGGCTCACCAGTTTCGACGACGCCATGCGCGCCCACGCCGCGGCCAAGATGCCCCTGCACCGCTCGGCCGCTGCGCAACTCTCCAGCGACGACCTGACCGTTGCGCTGCCCGATGGCCGGGTGCTGCTCTCGAACACCACGCTGTCCGTGCAGCCGGGCGACACGGTGCTGCTGCAGGGACCGTCAGGCAGTGGCAAATCGACCCTGTTCCGCTCTTTCGCAGGCATCTGGCCTTTCGCGCGCGGCCAGGTCGCCGTGCCGGACAACGCCATGTTCATTCCGCAGCGTCCGTACGTGCCGGACGGCACGTTGCGTGACGCCCTGGCGTACCCGAATCCGACGTCCGACTACAGCGACGACGCACTTCGCCAAGCCCTGACCGACGCGCTGCTGCCGCAACTGGCGAGCCGCCTGGACGACAGCGACGCCTGGAGCCAGAAGCTCTCAGGCGGCGAGCAGCAGCGCCTGGCCATCGCCCGTGTGCTGTTGAAGAAGCCGGCCTGGCTGTTCGCCGACGAAGCGACCAGCGCGCTCGATGCCGAAGCCGAAAAGACGCTGTACCAGCGGCTGTCGGCCTCGGTCCAGTCGGCGGGCGGCGCGATGGTGTCGATCGCGCACCGTGCCGCGGTGGCCGAGCACCATCGCCAGCGCTGGACGCTGGTACCGCAGCCCGAGGGTGCACCTGCCAGTTACCGGCTTGCCACCGACAGCGCTACCCCATGACGATCGCCACCACCCCGAAGCCGCCCTACTACGCGGTGATCTTCACTTCGCTGCGCACCGACGGCGACGCGGGCTACGGCGCGATGGCCGGGCGCATGGACGTTCTGGCGCGGCAGCAGCCGGGGTTCCTCGGGGTGGAGTCGGCGCGCGAGGGCGTCGGCATCACGGTGAGCTACTGGCGAGATCTCGAATCGATCCGCGCGTGGAAGGCGAACGCCGAGCACCTCGTCGCCCAGCACACCGGCCAGGCGCGCTGGTACAGCGACTACACCACGCGCATCGCGAAGGTGGAGCGCGACTACACGCTGGCCGACCGCTTCGAAGTGCCGCCGGTCGCGTAGCGCGCCCATCCGCCCTTGCGCAACTCGCAGGCCGGACACTCGCCGCAGCCGTAGCCCCAGGCATGGCGATGCGTGCGGTCGCCGAGGTAGCAGGTGTGGGTTTCTTCGACGATCAGGTCGATCAGCGGGTCGCCGCCGAGCCGGTGCGCCAATGCCCAGGTCTCGGCCTTGTCGATCCACATCAGCGGTGTTTCGATGACCAGACGGCGTTCGAGCCCGAGCGACAGTGCGAGCTGCATCGCCTTCATCGTGTCGTCGCGGCAGTCGGGGTAGCCCGAAAAATCTGTCTCGCAGACGCCGGTCACGATCACCTGCAGCCCGCGCCGGTAGGCCAGTGCGCCGGCCAAGGTGAGGAACAACAGGTTGCGCCCGGGCACGAAGGTATTGGGCAAGCCATCGGCCTGCATCGCGAACGCGACTTCTTCCGTGAGCGAGGAGCCGCCAAGCTGGCGCAGCGCGTCGAGCGTGAGCACATGGTCTTCGCCCAGCCTTGGCGCCCAATCGGGGAAGCGCTCGCGCACGGCGGCCAGCACCTGGGTGCGCGCTTCCAGCTCGATGCGGTGGCGCTGGCCGTAGTCGAAGCCCAGCGTCTCGACGCGCGCGTACTTCGACAGCGCTTCGGCCAGGCAGGTGGTTGAATCCTGGCCACCGGAAAAGAGAACCAGGGCGGTGGTGTGCAGCGGCATGATTTCGCAGAAGGACGTTGGGCGTGTAGGCCGGGCCCGCAAGTTTCGCAGAGGCCCCGCAGCGTCCCACTACGATCCGGCGCATGAACACCAAATACCTGATCGCCTGGGGCGCCACCTTCCTCGTCATGCTGGTGATCGACCTGCTGTGGCTGGGTGTGATCGCGAAAAACATGTACGCACAAGCCATGGGCGACCTGATGTCGCCGCAGCCCCGGCTGGCGTTTGCCGCGCTGTTCTACCTGATGTACCCGGTCGGCCTGGTCATCTTCGCGGTGCTGCCGGGTGTCGATGCCGGCAGCGTGTTGCGCGCCGGCGTGCTCGGCGCGCTGTTCGGGCTGTTTGCCTATGGCACCTACGACCTCACCAACCTCGCGGTGGTGCGCGGCTGGCCGACAGGCCTGTCGTTCATCGACATGGCCTGGGGCACGCTGGTGAGCGGCGTGTCGGCCGCCGCGGGCGCCGCGGCGCTGCGGTGGTTCATGGCGCGCTGAGCGCCCGCGGCGCCCCCCGCTCCGCCGTCAGAGGAAGCGCTCGAGCAGCTTGCGCGAGCCGCGGTCCAGTGCCTTGACGTCGGGGATGCGGAACTGCACCCCATGCGCGCTCGCGATCAACAGCGCGCCGCCCTCCAGCCGGCGGATGTCTTCTTCCGCCTTCAGCACGAACTGCGTGTCGCCCCGGTCGGTACTCACTTGCCAAGTACTGGGCACGCCGAAGCTCGATACCTTGTGCAGCTTCTGCAACGTGGGCGCGAAATCGCGCGCCACGAGTTCGGCTTCGAGCAAGGCGCGCACTTCGGCGGGCAAGGCATCGAGCCGATCGATCCACAGGCATTCGCGGCCGTCATTGCCGACAAGGGACAGGCCGTCGCCTGGCGCGCTCAGCGGGAACGCCCGCACGGGCACCACGCCTTCGTGACGTTGGCCGTCTTCGTCGGTCATCACGAGGCGCCCGAAGGCGTCGCGCGCCAGCTGCAATTGCGGGGTCATCACGCGTCTCCTGCGGGGTGGGCCGCGTGGTTGTTCAGTGCGACGGCGACGCCGGTGCGTTCGGCCACGGCGCCTTCGCTGGCCTCTTCATCGGCCTGCCGCAACTGCGCCTGGTAGAGCCGCCAGTAGGCGCCCTCCTTTGCCATCAGCGCATCGTGCGGGCCGACCTCGACGACCTCGCCGCGGTCCATGACGACCAGCCGGTCGGCCTTGCGCAGCGTCGACAGGCGGTGCGCGATGGCGATCGTGGTGCGCCCCTTCACAAGGTTGTCGAGCGCCTTCTGGATTTCCTTCTCGGTCTCGGTGTCGACCGCCGAGGTGGCCTCGTCGAGGATCAGGATGCGCGGGTCGATCAGCAGCGCGCGTGCGATGCTGATGCGCTGGCGCTCGCCGCCCGACAGGCCCTGCCCGCGCTCGCCGACCAGTGAGTCGTAGCCGTGCGCGAGGCGCAGGATGAAGTCGTGCGCATGCGCTGCGCGCGCAGCCGCGACGATCTCCTCGCGCGTGGCATCCGGCTTGCCGTAGGCGATGTTCTGCGCGATGGTGCCGAAGAAGAGGAACGGCTCCTGCAGCACCAGCCCGACATGGCGCCGGTAGTCGGCCACGGCGAAGCGGCGAATGTCGGTGCCGTCGACCACGATGGCGCCATCGGTCACGTCGTAGAAGCGGCAGATCAGATTCACCAACGTGCTCTTGCCCGAGCCGCTGTGGCCGACGAGACCGATCATCTCGCCCGGCGCGATCGCCAGGTCGAGGTTGCGGATCACCGCACGCGAGCCGTAGCGGAAGCCCACGTCTTTCATCTCGATGCGGCCCGACACGCGCTCCACCCTGACCGGGTTCGCGGGCTCGGGCACGTTGCTCACGTGGTCGAGGATGTCGAAGATGCGCTTGGCACCGGCCGCGGCCTTCTGGGTGACCGACACGATGCGGCTCATCGAATCGAGCCGCGTGTAGAAGCGGCCGATGTAGGCGATGAAGGCCGTGAGCACGCCCACCGTGATGCTGCCGCGCGCCACCTGCCAGATGCCGAAGCCCCAGAC
>SEGS01000101.1 GCA_004210915.1 Variovorax sp.
ATCATGACCTTCGAGAAGGTCGGCAAGGCGGCCTGGTTCGACGTGGTGCTGCCCTTCCACTTCGGCATGCCGCTGTTCGATCCGGTGCTGATCCTCACGATGACGCTCGTGATGATCGTTGTGATGATCGAATCGACCGGCATGTTCCTCGCGCTCGGCGAGATGACGGAGCGCAAGATCAGCCAGCAGGACCTTGCGCGCGGCTTGCGCACCGATGGCCTTGGCACGCTGATCGGCGGCATCTTCAACACCTTCCCGTACACCAGCTTCTCGCAGAACGTGGGGCTGGTCGCGGTCACGGGCGTCAAGAGCCGCTACGTCTGCGTAGCCGGTGGCGTGATCCTGATCGTGCTGGGTCTGTTGCCGAAGATGGCGGCGCTGGTCGAGTCTCTGCCCACGGTGGTGCTCGGCGGCGCCGGGCTGGTGATGTTCGGCATGGTCGCTGCCACCGGCATCCGCATCTTGTCGGGCGTGGACTTCAAGGGGAACCGGCACAACGCGATGATCGTGGCGGTGTCGATCGGCGTGGGAATGATTCCGCTGATCGCGCCGAACTTCAAGCAATGGATGCCGCACGCCATCCACTCGCTGGTGGAGTCGGGCATCCTGCTGACCTCGATCGCGGCAGTGGCGCTCAACCTGTTCCTCAACGGCGCCAGGCATGACGAGGACGCCATCATCGCGGCCGCCAAACAGGCGGAAGCGCACTGAGCCAGCGGGCGCCGAAGCGCCCATAACACCAATGCATCTCTCAAGAACGCGCCTCCGGCGCGTTTTTTGCGTTCAGGCCCGACCGCACAGTGGCGCGCACCGGGAATACCCTCTGCACCCCTTCTCGGCCTCTTGCCTACATTTCTTGTATGCAAGATATTATTTTTCTTGCATTCAAAACTTCAAGGGGCTCGTCATGCCGCGTTTCGCCAAATCGCTCTTCGGTCAGGTCGTTATCGCGCTGGTTCTCGGCGTGCTGGCCGGTCTCCTGGTTCCCGATCTCGCCGTCAAGCTCAAGCCGCTGGGCGACGGCTTCATCAAACTGATCAAGATGATCATTCCGGTGCTGGTGTTCTGCGTGGTGGTGCACGGCATCGCGGCCGCCGGTGACCTCAAACGGGTCGGTCGGGTCGGCGTGAAGGCGCTGATCTACTTCGAGGTCCTGACGACCATCGCGCTGGTGCTGGGTTTGATCCTGGCCTTCGTGTTCAAGCCCGGCGTCGGCATGAATGTCGACCCGAAGCTGCTCGATCCGGCCGCCATGAGCGCCTACGCATCGAACGCCGACAAGCTCACGAGCGGTGGCACGGTCGAATTCCTGATGAAGCTGATCCCCAACACGGTGGTTCAGGCCTTCGCCACCGGCGACGTGCTGCAGGTGTTGTTGTTCGCCGTGCTCTTCGGCTGTGCCCTGGCGATGCTGGGCGACCATGGAAAGCCGGTCGCGGCGGTGGTGAATTCGCTCTCGCTCGTGCTCTTCAAGATCATGGGCATCATCATCAAGCTCGCGCCGCTGGGGGTGCTCGGTGCCATCGCCTTCACCGTCGGCAAGTACGGCATCGGATCGCTCAAGCAACTGGGCATGCTGGTCGCGCTTTTCTATGGCGCGGTGCTGTTCTTTGTGTTCGTGGTGCTCGGCTTCGTGATGCGGATGTCGGGTTTCAGCCTGATCAAGCTGCTGCGCTACCTGCGGGAAGAATTGGCGATCGTCTTCGCGACCACGTCGTCGGACAGCGTGCTGCCCCAGATCATGGCCAAGCTGCGCCGCATGGGCATCCGCGATTCGACCGTCGGCCTGGTGATCCCGACCGGTTACTCGTTCAACCTCGACGCTTTCTCCATCTACATCACGCTGGCGGCCGTCTTCATTGCGCAGGCCACCAACACGCCGATCAGCATGAGTGATTTGCTGGCCATCCTGGCGATCGCGCTCGTCACGTCAAAAGGCGCCCACGGCGTGCCCGGTTCGGCCATCGTCGTGTTGGCCGCCACCCTGCAAGCCATCCCGGCGATTCCGGCCATCGGCCTGGTGCTGGTGCTGTCGGTCGACTGGTTCATGGGCATCGCGCGCGCGCTGGGCAACCTGATTGGCAACTGCGTGGCCACGGTCGCCATCGCGGCCTGGGAAGGTGATATCGACCGCGACCGCGCGCATGCGGTGCTCGACGGCACGTACACCCCCGCCGACGAAGAAGTGCCGGTCACGCACCCGGTGCCCGCCACCGCGGCCGCCGTGCAACACTGAGCCATGCCCGACATCTCCCCGACCACCATCGCCGAACGCGTCGTCGAGGCGATCCTCGCGCAGAAGCTGGCGCCGGGCGAACGGCTCGGCGAGCAGGCGCTGGCCGGCAATTTCGGCGTGAGCCGGACGATGGTGCGCGAGGCCTTGATGCAGTTGCAGGCACGGGGCTTCGTTGCCGTGCAGTCCAAGCGGGGCTGGTTCGTGGTCGAGCCTTCGGCCGAGCAGGCCCGCGATGCCTTCGCGGCGCGCCGCATTGTCGAAGCCGGCATCCTGGCTGAAGCCGGCCGGCCGCTGCAGAAAGTCATTCGCGCCCTGCGCAGCCATCTGGCCGACGAACGCCGTGCGATCGACGGAGCCGACGCGGCCACCCGCGCGTTCCTGCTGGCTGACTTCCATGTGTGTCTGGCCGAGCAGATGGGCCACCGCCTGCTGGTCGACGTGCTGCGGGACCTCACGGCGCGCACCACACTGGCTGCCACGCTCTATCAATCGAAGCACGAGGCGAGCCAGTCGTGCGCCGAGCACGCGGCGATCGTCGATGCCCTGGCCGCAGGCGACACCGCCACGGCGCGCGCGCTGATGTTGGCGCACATCGGCAGCGTCGAGGAAGCGCTCGAGGTCGAGCAAGGGGCCGTGCCGGACGCGCCTGCGCGCCTGCGCGCCACGCTGGCGCCCGTCAGCTTGCCGCGCGCCGCGCCGCGCTGAGCCGCGGCGTGGCCGCCGACAGGAGGCCGCGTGGCGCTCGGCTACAGTGCGATCCACCATGAATTCACCCCAACTCCAACGCGGCGTCTTTCTTGCCTTGCTGGCGGTCGTCACGGCCGCCTTCATCTGGGTGCTGCTGCCCTTTTTCGGGGCCGTGCTCTGGGGTGTGGCGCTGGCCATCCTGTTCACGCCGCTCTACAAGCGCCTGCTGCGGAAGATGCCCGGCCGCAAGAACCTCGCTGCGCTGGCCACGCTGGCGATCTGCCTGGTCATCGTGATCCTGCCGCTGGCGATGATCGGCGTCTCTCTGGTGCAGGAGATCGCGCTGGTCACGCAGAGCATCCGGTCGGGCGAGCTCAATTTTGCGGCCTACTTCCAGCAGATCCTCGATGCCGCGCCGCGCTGGGCGATCAACCTCATCGAACGTTTCAATCTCGGCGACATGGAAGCCTGGCAGAAGCGGATCTCCGAGGGCGCCGCGCAGGGCGGGCAGGTGGTTGCCAACCAGGCGCTGTCCATCGGCCAGAACACCTTCGATTTCCTTGTCAGCTTTTTCGTGATGCTGTATCTGCTGTACTTCCTGGTGCGCGATGGCTCGGCGCTGTCGAAGACCGTGCGCGATGCGCTGCCGCTGGCCAAGCCGCACACCCACTACCTGCTCAACAAGTTCACCACGGTCATTCGCGCCACCGTCAAGGGCAACGTCGCCGTGGCGGTGGTGCAGGGCACGATCGGTGGCATCGCCTTCTGGTTCCTCGATGTGCAGGGCGCCCTCCTGTGGGCGGTTTTGATGGCGTTTCTTTCGCTGTTGCCCGCCGTGGGCGCCGCGCTGATCTGGGGGCCTGTCGCGATCTACTTCCTGGCCACGGGACAGTTCCTGCAGGCGGGCATCCTCATCTTCGTCGGTGTCTTCGTCATCGGCCTGGTCGACAACATCCTGCGCCCCATCCTCGTCGGCAAGGACACGCAGATGCCCGACTACATCGTGCTGATGTCGACCATCGGCGGCATGGCGCTGTTCGGCATCAACGGTTTCGTGATCGGGCCGGTGATCGCCGCGCTGTTCATGGCGACCTGGGATCTGTTTGCGATCTCGAACGAGACGGACGGCGGCGGGCCGCAGGTGTAGCGCCGCCACCGGCTGTCTTGCCAACATCACCGGAGAGAGCACGTTGAACCCACCCGCCATCCGCCCCACCGACGGCGCGACCGTCGTCATCACGCATCGCGTCCACGGCGACAGGCACGCCGACTACGAGCGCTGGCTCGAGGAGATCGCCCCGCTCTGCAAGGCGGCGCCGGGTCATCTGGACTGGCACATCGTGCGACCGGTTCACGGCGTGACGGAGACCTATACGGTCATCATCCGGTTCGACACGCCGGCCCACCTCAAGGCCTGGATGGACTCCCCGGAGCGCAAACGACTGGTCGAGGCCGCCCAGCCTTTCTTCGTCGGTACCGACGACTTCCACATCAGCAGCGGGCTCGATTTCTGGTTCGTTCCACCGGGCGCGAAGGCCAAGGTGCCCGTGCGCTGGAAGCAGTATCTGGTGACCTGGTCGGCCATCTACCCGCTGGCGCTGGGCGTCCCCTTCGCCGTGGTCCCGGCACTCCACGCCCTGGGCATTCCGGCCCCCCTGCCGGTTGCCACACTGGCGATCACGGCGGTCGTCGTTTTCCTGATGGTCTACATCGTCATGCCGCGCTACACGCGGCTGGTTCAGCGCTGGCTTTTTTCGTGAGCGGGGGCTGCCTCGGCGCGAGCGCTCCACCAGCTTTCCCCGAACCGCCCCTGCAGAAACGCCACGAAGGCCGACACCTTCCCCGGCACCAGCTTGGGCGACGGAAACACGGCGTGGATCTCCTGCTCGGGCAGCGTGTGGTCGGGCAGCACTTCGCGCACCTTGCCGAGCGTGAGTGAATCGCTGGCCACGTAGCGCGGCATCAATGCGATGCCCATGCCATCGCGTGCCGCCGCCAGAACGGCAGAGACGTTGTTCGAGCGAAAGCGCCCCGACACCGGCACGGTGATCGCTTCGCCCCGGGGCGTGTGCATGCGCCACACGTCGTCACCGACCACGCTGCTGTAGATCAGGGCCGCATGGCCGCTCAGGTCTTGCGCGCGCTTCGGAACACTCTGCCGCTTCAGGTATGCCGGCGAGGCCACCATCACCCACGGGTTCATGCCGAGGAAACGCGCACCGAGCGACGAGTCGGCCAGCCGCCCCATGCGGATCGCGACATCGATCCCCTGCGCGATGAGGTCGACGTAGCGGTCTTCGAAACTCAGGTCGAGCTGCACCTGGGGATTGCGGCGCATGTATTCGAGCGCCAGCGGCACCACCACGCGCCGGCCGAACGCGACCGAGGTGCCGATGCGAAGCAGGCCCTGCGCCTGCGTCTGGCGCAGTTGCACGATGCTCTCGGCCTCCTGTGCGTCGCGCACGATGCCCTTGCACTTCTCGTAGTAGAGCGCGCCCGATTCGGTGAGGCTGACCCCGCGCGTGTTGCGGTTGAGCAGGCGCGCCTGCAGCCGCGCCTCCGTGGCGGCGACCTGCTTGGTCACCGTGGGTTGCGTGGTGTTGAACTCGCGCGCGGCTTTCGAGAAGCTGCCGGTCTCCACCACGCGCACAAACATTTCCATTGCCAGGAGTCGGTCCATGGCCGGATCGTAGCCATTTATTCCATTCCGGAATAGCTTTTATGGCCCCGCGCCGCCTTCTGCAAAACGCCTGCCCTTCCTAAAGTCGCCTTCAGTTCGATCAATGAAGGAGACCCCGATATGGCCAAGATGACCGCAGCCCAGGCTGCCGTGCTCGTGATGGAAAAAGAAGGCGTGACGCAGGCTTTCGGCGTGCCCGGCGCCGCCATCAACCCGCTGTACTCTGCACTGCGCAAGCACGGCAGCATCGCGCACATCCTCGCGCGCCACGTCGAGGGCGCCTCGCACATGGCCGAGGGCTACACGCGCGCCGTCGCGGGCAACATCGGCGTGTGCATCGGCACCTCGGGGCCGGCGGGCACCGACATGATCACGGGGCTCTATTCCGCTTCGGCCGATTCAATCCCGATCCTCTGCATCACCGGCCAGGCGCCGCGCGCGCGGCTCTACAAGGAAGACTTCCAGGCGGTCGACATCGAATCGATCAGCAAGCCGGTCACCAAGTGGTCGGTCACGGTGCGCGAGCCGGGCCAGGTGCCGCAGGTGTTCCAGCAGGCCTTCCACCTCATGCGCTCGGGACGCCCGGGCCCGGTGCTGATCGACCTGCCCTTCGACGTGCAGATGGCGCAGATCGAATTTGACATCGACACCTACGAGCCGCTCAAGCCCTACAAGCCCGCGGCCACACGCGCGCAGATCGAGAAGGCCCTTGCGATGCTCAACGCGGCCGAGCGCCCGTTGATCGTGGCCGGCGGCGGCGTCATCAACGCCGATGCCGCCGACTTGCTGGTGCGCTTCGCCGAGGCGACCGGCGTGCCGGTGATCCCGACGCTCATGGCCTGGGGCGCGATCCCGGACGACCACCCGCTGATGGCCGGCATGTGCGGGTTGCAGACCAGCCACCGCTACGGCAACGCGACGATGCTGGCCAGCGACTTCGTGCTCGGCATCGGCAACCGCTGGGCGAACCGTCACACCGGCTCGGTCGAGGTCTACACCAAGGGCCGCACCTTCGTGCACGTGGACATCGAGCCCACGCAGATCGGGCGCGTGTTCACGCCGGATTTCGGCATCGTTTCGGATGCGAAGCTCGCGCTCGAGCAGTTCGTCGAGGTGGCGGAACAGATGAAGGCCGACGGACGGCTGCCGGACCGCAAGGCCTGGGTGGACGACTGCCGCGCACGCAAGCGGACGATGCTGCGCAAGACCAATTTCGCCGACGTGCCGATGAAGCCGCAACGCGTGTACCAGTGCATGAACAACAACTTCGAGCGCGACACCTGCTACGTGAGCACCATCGGCCTCTCGCAGATCGCGGCCGCGCAGTTCCTGCACGTCTACAACCCGCGCCATTGGATCAATTGCGGCCAGGCCGGACCGCTGGGCTGGACGATCTCCGCCGCGCTCGGCGTGCGGGCGGCAGACCCCGCGCGCAAGATCGTCGCGCTCTCGGGCGACTACGACTTCCAGTTCATGATCGAGGAGCTCGCAGTCGGCGCACAGTTCAAGCTGCCCTACATCCACATCGTGGTGAACAACAGCTACCTCGGGTTGATCCGCCAGGCGCAACGCGGCTTCGAGATGGACTACTGCGTCCAGCTCGGCTTCGACAACATCAATGCTGACGAAGACAGCGGCATCGAGCGCAGCTATGGCGTGGACCACGTCAAGGTGGTCGAGGGCCTCGGCTGCAAGGCGATCCGCGTTTACAAGCAGGACGAGATGAAGCCGGCGATCCGGCAGGCAGAGGCGCTGATGACCGAGTTCGGCGTGCCCGTGGTGATCGAGGTGATGCTCGAGCGCGTGACCAACATCTCGATGGGCACGGAGATCGACAACATCAACGAGTTCGAGCCGCTGGCGGAGGGCGCCGAAGACGCGCCGACCTCGGTGCTCGAATCGATGCTGGACTGAGCCAGGGAGCACCGCATGCCCAAGTTCGCCGCCAACCTCACGATGCTCTTCACCGAGCTGCCGTTCATGCAGCGCTTCGAGGCCGCCGCCCGTGCGGATTTCCAGGCCGTCGAGTACCTGTTCCCCTACCCCATCCCGAAGAAGGAGCTTGCGGCGGCGCTGCGCGACAACGGGCTGGAACAGGTGCTGCACAACCTTCCAGCCGGCGATTGGGATGCGGGCGAGCGCGGCATCGCGTGCCACCCCGAGCGCACCGCTGAATTCCGCGAGGGCGTGGCGACGGCCATCGACTACGCGACCGCGCTCGGCTGCCCGCGCGTCAATTGCCTCGCGGGGAAGCTGCCGCCAGGCGCCGCCCCGGGCGATGTGCGGCCCACGCTGGTCGAGAACCTGCGCTACGCCGCGCGCGAGCTGCAATCGGCCGGCATCCAGTTGCTCATCGAGCCGATCAACAGCTTCGACATTCCCGGCTTTGTCCTGAACCGCACCGACCAGGCGCTTGCGTTGATCGACGAGGTGGGCTCGCCCAACCTCTTCGTGCAATACGACATCTACCACGCGCAGCGCATGGAGGGCGAGCTCGGCAACACCCTGCGCCAGCACCTGCCGCGCATCGGCCACATCCAGGTGGCCGACAACCCCGGACGCGGCGAGCCCGGGACCGGCGAGATCAACTACCGATGGCTGTTCGAGCACATCGATGCAATCGGCTACACGGGCTGGATCGGCTGCGAATACAAGCCGCGCGACACCACCGCCTCGGGCCTCGGCTGGCGCGAGGCGCTCACACGATAAGGACGCAACTTCATGGCAAACATCGGTTTTATCGGCCTCGGCATCATGGGCGCACCCATGGCGGGCCATCTGCTCGACGCGGGGCACACGCTTTTCGTCCACACGCGCGGCGAGGCGCCGGAGCCCTTCGCGTCGAAGGCCACGGTCTGCGCGTCAGGCACCGAGGTCGCACAAAAGGCGGACGTGGTGATCCTCATGCTGCCCGACACGCCCGATGTCGAGCTCGTGCTGTTCGGCGAGGGCGGCGTCGCGGCGGGGCTCACGAAAGGCAAGTTGGTCATCGATTGCAGCTCGATCGACCCGATCCAGACGCAGGCCTTCGCAAGGAAGATCGAGGCGCTGGGCTGCGATTACGTCGACGCACCCGTGTCGGGTGGCGAGGTCGGCGCCAAGGCGGCCAGCCTCACGATCATGTGCGGCGGCAGCGAGGCGGCCTTCGAGCGCGCCCGGCCGCTGTTCGAGGAGATGGGCAAGAACATCACGCTGGTCGGCGCCGCGGGTGCGGGGCAGATCACCAAGGTCGCGAACCAGATCATCGTGGCACTCAACATCGCGGCGGTTGGCGAGGCGCTGGTGTTCGCGTCGAAGGCCGGCGCCGATCCGGCCAAGGTGCGGCAGGCGCTGATGGGCGGCTTCGCAAGTTCGCGCATTCTCGAAGTGCACGGCGAACGCATGATCAAGCGCACCTTCGCGCCGGGCTTCCGGATCGCGCTGCACCAGAAGGACTTGAACCTGGCGCTGCAGAGCGCGCGTGCGCTCGGTGTCGCGCTGCCGCAGACCGCTGGCGCCGCGCAGCTGATGAACGCGTGCGCCGCCCTCGGACACGGGCAGGCCGACCATTCGGCGGTGGTCCGTGCGCTCGAAGCGATGGCGCAGCATCCGGTGGCGCCTGACCCGGTTTAGCAGGTCGCAGCGCCCGCGAACTTGCGCCGAAATGTTTCCTGAATCGGGGACGCGCGGGTTGCCGGCCACCGTGCTTCCCACTACAGAAAGACGGGCCGCTTTGGGGTAGCCTCGACGGTCGTTCACGTCCCAGAGATCCCAAGGAGAGACCCGATGGCTGCCCCCCTGTCACCTGCCGAAGAAGCACTGCGCGACGCTGCGCGCGAATACCACCGCAGCCCCGTCCGCGGCAAGATTTCCATCACGCCGACCAAGCCACTGATGAACCAGCGCGACCTGTCGCTGGCGTATTCGCCCGGTGTGGCGTACCCGTGCCTGGACATCGAACGCGACCCGTCGCTCGCGGCCGAGTTCACCTCCCGCGGCAATCTAGTCGGCGTGGTCACCAACGGCACGGCGGTGCTCGGCCTCGGCAACATCGGCCCGCTGGCCGCCAAGCCGGTGATGGAAGGCAAGGGTTGCCTGTTCAAGAAGTTCGCCGGCATCGATGTGTTCGACATCGAGCTGGCCGAGACCGACCCCGACAAGCTGGTCGACATCATCGCGGCGCTCGAGCCGACGCTGGGCGGCATCAACCTCGAGGACATCAAGGCGCCCGAGTGCTTCTACATCGAGAAGAAGCTGCGCGAGCGCA
>SEGS01000029.1 GCA_004210915.1 Variovorax sp.
GGCCGCACGCGCGAGCAGGGCTACAAGGGCGCGGCCGAATACGACACGATCGCCGCCGTGAAAGCCGCGGTGCGCGTGCCGGTGGTCGCCAACGGCGACATCACGACGCCCGAGAAAGCACGCGACGTGCTCGCGCTGACCGGCGCCGATGCGGTCATGATCGGCCGCGCCGCGCAGGGGCGGCCCTGGATCTTCCGCGAGATGGCGCACTTCCTCGCAACCGGCACGCACCTTGCACCGCCACTGGTGGCCGAAGTGCAGCGCCTGCTGCTCGACCATTTGGTCGAGCACTACGCGCTCTACGGCGAATACAGCGGCGTTCGCACTGCTCGCAAACACATCGGCTGGTATGTACGGGGCCTGCCTGGCGGCGAGGCGTTTCGCGCGCGCATGAACGCCATCGAAGACAGCGCCGCGCAGTTGCGCGCTGTGGGGGAGTTTTTCGACGGGCTCGCGGATCTGACCGATCGCCTGCCCGTGCACCAGGAGGCCGAAGCGCTGTCCGGTGAAGAGGAAGCGGCCACCGCCGCTGATTGAGAGAGAAGAAGAGAAACGAAGCCATGAGCAAGAAACACATCGAGGACTGCGTGCGCAGCAGTCTGGACAGCTATTTCCGCGACCTGCGCGGCACCGAGCCCGACGGCATGTACGAGATGCTCGTGCGCGTGGTCGAAAAGCCGCTGCTCGACGTCGTGATGACGCGGGCCGAAGGCAACCAGTCGCGCGCCGCGCAATGGCTGGGCCTGAACCGCAACACGCTTCGCAAGAAGCTCGTCGAACACAAACTGCTCAAGTAAGTCACCGAAGAACCCCATGGCCCTGACCGCACTCCTTTCCGTTTCCGATAAAACCGGCATCCTCGAATTCGCCCAGGCGCTGCACGCGCTGGGCATCAAGCTGCTCTCCACAGGTGGCACCGCCAAGCTGCTGGCCGACGCTGGCCTCCCCGTCACCGAAGTGGCAGACCACACGGGCTTTCCTGAAATGCTCGACGGTCGCGTGAAGACGCTGCATCCGAAGATCCACGGCGGCCTGTTGGCGCGGCGCGACGTGCCTGCGCATGTGGCAGCCATCCAGGAACACGGCATCGACACCATCGACTTGCTCGTGGTGAATCTCTACCCGTTCGAAGCTACGGTGGCCAAGGCCGGTTGCACGCTCGAGGACGCGATCGAGAACATCGACATCGGCGGCCCGGCGATGGTGCGCAGCGCCGCTAAGAACTGGAAGGACGTGGGCGTGCTGACCGACGCATCGCAGTACCCCGTCGCGCTCGCCGAACTCAAGGCGAATGGAAAGCTGAGCGACAAGACGAAGTTCGGCTTCTCGGTCGCTGCGTTCAACCGCATTGCGGACTACGACGGCGCGATCAGCGACTACCTCTCGGCGATCGATTTCGACGCCAGCATCGGCCAGCCCGCGCCGACGCGCGCACTGTTTCCGGCGCAGAGCAACGGCCGCTTCGTCAAGCTGCAGGACCTGCGCTATGGCGAGAATCCGCACCAGCAGGCCGCGTTCTACCGCGATCTGTTTCCGGCGCCGGGCTCGTTGGTCAGCGCGAAGCAGTTGCAGGGCAAGGAGCTCAGCTACAACAACATCGCCGATGCCGATGCGGCCTGGGAATGCGTCAAGAGCTTCGACGTGTCCGCGTGCGTGATCGTCAAGCACGCGAACCCGTGCGGCGTGGCCGTCGGCAAGGACGCGGCCGAGGCTTACGCGAAGGCTTTCAAGACCGATCCGACCTCGGCCTTCGGCGGCATCATCGCGTTCAACCGCCCGGTCGACGCGGCCACCGCGCAGGAGATCAACAAGCAGTTCGTCGAGGTGCTGATGGCGCCCGGCTACACGCCCGAAGCGCTGGCGGTGTTCCAGGCCACCAAGGCCAAGCTGAACGTGCGCGTGCTCGAGATCGCTTTGCCGCCGGGCGGCGCGACCGACTGGGACAACGGCCGCAACGCGATGGACATCAAGCGCGTCGGTTCGGGCCTGTTGATGCAGACCGCCGACAACCGCGTGCTGGCCGCGAGCGAGCTCAAGGTCGTGAGCAAAAAGCAGCCGACGCCGGAGCAGCTCGAAGACCTGCTGTTCGCCTGGAAGGTCGCCAAGTACGTCAAGAGCAACGCCATCGTGTTCTGCGCGGGCGGCATGACGATGGGCGTCGGCGCGGGCCAGATGAGCCGGCTCGACTCCGCGCGCATCGCGAGCATCAAGGCCGAGCACGCCGGCCTGTCGCTGAAAGGCACGGCAGTCGCGAGCGACGCCTTCTTCCCGTTCCGCGATGGCCTCGACGTGGTGGTGGACGCCGGCGCGAGCTGCGTGATCCAGCCGGGCGGCTCGATGCGCGACCAGGAAGTGATCGATGCGGCCGACGAACGCGACGTGGTGATGGTGCTGTCAGGCGTTCGGCATTTCAGGCATTGAGATGCCTAGCGCCCTTTTGCGGGCGCAGGCTGCTACAGCGTTGGCAGTGTTTTGAAGATCTCGCGCGCGGCTGCGATGGTGGCAGCGATGTCTTCCTCGCTGTGCGCCGCGCTCACGAAACCCGCTTCGTACAGCGCGGGTGCGATGTAGACGCCGCGGTCGAGCAGGCCGTGGAACAGCGCGTTGAAGCGCGCGTTGTCGGTGCTCATCACGGTCGCGTAGTTCTGCGGCAAGTCGTCGAACAGGAAGAAGCCGAACATGCCTCCTTCGCTGTCGACGCTGAAGGGCACGCCCTCGGCCACGGCGGCGGCTTTCAGGCCCTCGGTCAGGGCGCGCGTTTTCAGCGACAGTGCCTCGTAGAAGCCGGGCTTCGAAATTTCCTTCAGCGTGGCCAGCCCGCAGGCGGTCGCAACCGGGTTGCCCGACAACGTGCCGGCCTGGTACACGGGGCCGAGCGGCGCCAACTGCTCCATGATCTTGCGCGGACCACCGAAGGCGGCCAGCGGCATGCCGCCGCCAATGACCTTGCCCAGCACCGTGAGGTCGGGCGTGATGCCGAGCACGCCCTGCGCACCGTGCAGGCCGACGCGAAAGCCCGTCATGACCTCGTCGAACACCAGCAGCGCGCCGTGCTGCGTGCACAGTTCGCGGCAGCGCCTGGCGAACGCGGCGCTGGCGCGCACGAAGTTCATGTTGCCGGCGATCGCCTCGATCATCAGGCAGGCGATGTCGGCGCCGTGCAGCGCGAAGGCTTCTTCGAGCTGTTCGAGGTTGTTGTACTCGAGCACCAGCGTGTGCTGCACCACCTCGGGCGGCACGCCGGCGGAGGTGGGATTGCCGAAAGTGGCGAGGCCGGAGCCCGCCTTCACCAGCAGCGCATCGGCATGGCCGTGGTAACAGCCTTCGAACTTGATGATGTGCTTGCGGCCGGTGGCGCCGCGCGCGAGGCGCAGCGCGCTCATCGCCGCCTCGGTGCCCGAACTGACGAGGCGCACCATCTCCATCGAGGGCACCAACGCGAGGATGGCCTCGGCCAGTTCGATCTCGCGCTCGGTCGGTGCGCCGAAGGAAAAGCCTTCCAGCACGGCCTTCTGTACCGCCTCGACCACGGCCGGATGGCCATGGCCCAGGATCATCGGGCCCCAGGAACCGATGTAGTCGATGTAGCGCCGGTCATCGGCGTCCCACATGTAGGCGCCTTGCGCGCGCTGGATGAAGCGCGGCGTGCCGCCGACGGCCTTGAAGGCGCGCACGGGCGAATTGACGCCGCCGGGGATCACGGCGCGGGCGCGGTCGAAGAGGGGGGTGTTGCGGTCGGAAGTCATCAGTGTCGGGTGTCGTGGGGTGGCAGGGCGAAGCCGGCGGTGTCCGGCGATTCGTCGGCGTCGTCTTCTTCGTCTTCCTCGGGCTGCGCCCAGAACAGGCGGTCGGGCAGCACATGGCCCATGCCCGGGCGGAAGCCAGCGTCCAGGCAGCGGTCCATGTAGGCCAGCGCTTCGCTGGTGGCGGCCGGCAGGTCGGTGCCGCTGGCGAGCAGGGCGGCCAGCGCGGCCGACAGCGTGTCGCCCGCACCGGCGAAGACGGCTTCGAGGCGCTCGTACTTCTCGCTCGCGAGCACGGTTTGTGGCGAGGCGAGGACGTTGTCAATGTACTGGTCGGGCAGCCGCATGCCCGTGACCAGGGTGTAGGCCACGCCGAATTCCCCGGCAGCCTTGGCGATGTCGCGCGCGCTCGGTGGGCGTTCGCCGTCCCAGTCGGGGAGCAGCCAACGCCACAGCGTGCTGTGGTTGCCGACCAACACTGTCGTCTGCGGCAGCACCAGGTCGCGGAAGGCGTCGAGGTAAGCCTCGATCTGGTTTTCGTCCCACCAGGACAGGTCGGGCATGTAAGCGACCACTGGCACTTCCGGGTAGTCGCTGGCGGTTTCGGCGATGGTGCTCAGGTTCTCGGGCGTGCCCACGAATCCGACCTTGATGAGCTGCACCGCCACGTCTTCAAGAATGGCGCGCGCCTGCTCGGCCACCGCTTCTTCGTCGAACGGGAAGTGGTCGAAGATTTCGGCGGTGTCGCGGGCGTAGGCGCCGGTCACGACGGCCAGCATGTGGGCGCCCACTGAGGCCATGGCCAGCGCGTCGCCGGCCAAGCCGCCGGCGCCGCTCGGATCGCTGGCGTTGAAGACCAGGACGCACGGCGGGTTCAGATCGTCGGCTGCTGCGCCGGTTTCGTCGGCCTCGGGGTCGGTAAGATCGCCCGGCGCCCGGGCGTTCTCGGTTGGTAGTAGGTAAGTTGTCATACGCCAGTCGGTGTCACCTTGATGGTGGCATATGTGAGACGTTGATCACGTGATTCCGTGATACGCCTAGATACAATCGTTGCATTCGATGAACAAGGACTTTAAGCTGCGATGAACACGAAAACCTGGATGTGCCTGATTTGCGGGTGGATCTACGACGAGGCAGTGGGAGTGCCGGAAGACGGCATTGTGGCCGGTACGGCCTGGGCGGATGTTCCGATGAACTGGACTTGTCCAGAGTGTGGAGCCCGCAAGGAAGACTTCGAGATGGTTGAGATCTGAAGCACGGCATAGGGTCGTGCTTCCGGCGTCCGCCGGGATGTTGACGGCCGCCAAAGTTGGCTTGATTTGAGGAGCAAGTGCGAATGAGCACGAATGGATCCGGTTACAAAGTGCTGGTCATCGACGACAGCAACACCATTCGGCGCAGCGCCGAGATCTTCCTCAAGCAGGGTGGTCACGAAGTCTTGCTGGCAGAAGATGGTTTCGATGCGCTTTCCAAGGTCAACGACCACAAGCCGCACCTGATCTTCTGCGACATCCTGATGCCGCGCCTGGACGGGTATCAGACCTGCGCCATCATCAAGCGCAACGCCCAGTTTTCCAACGTCCCCGTCGTCATGCTGTCGTCCAAAGACGGCGTCTTCGACAAGGCGCGCGGCCGCATGGTCGGCTCGCAGGACTACCTCACCAAGCCGTTCACCAAAGACCAGCTGCTGCAGGCCGTGCAGCAGTTCGGCATCGTTCCACAGGAAGTGCAGTAATGCCTATTCGCAAAGTGCTCGTCGTCGACGACTCCAAGACGGAACTGATGTTCCTGTCCGACCTTCTCCAGAAAAATGGCTTCAGCGTCAAGACGGCCGAGAACGCCGACGACGCCATGCGCCGCCTCGAGGAAGAACAGCCCGACCTGATTCTGATGGACGTCGTGATGCCCGGTCAGAACGGTTTTCAGTTGACGCGCAGCATCGTGCGCAATCCGCAGTTCGCTTCGGTGCCGATCATCCTGTGCACCAGCAAGGACCAGGAAACCGACCGCGTCTGGGGCATGCGTCAGGGTGCGCGCGACTACATCGTCAAGCCCGTGAACGCTGCCGAGTTGCTGTCCAAGATCAACGCGCTCGCCTGAGCGAGAGGCGCCCGTTCCGATGGCAAACCGCGACGCTCTTCGTGCCTTCCAGTCGCGGCTTGCAGGCCGACTGCAGGCGGCACGCACCTCGGGTGTCTCGGCCTCATGGCTTGCCGTCGAGGCGGGCGAGGCCAAGTACCTGTTTCCGCTCGGCCATGCCGGCGAAATTTTCCCGTGGAAGCCGCCGCAGGCGGTGCCCTACACCGAGCCCTGGTTTCTTGGCGTCGCGAACCTGCGCGGCGGCCTGTACGGCGTCGTGCAACTGTCGAGCTTCGTCTCCGGTACGCCGATCCCGCTGGCCACGAGCGAGGCGGCCCGCGCGCAGTCGCGTCTCGTCGCGTTGAACGAGCTGCTCGAAGTCAATTGCGCCTTGCTGATCGACCGGCTGGTCGGCTTGCGAGGCGTCGAGGCGTTCACCGCCTCCGCATCGCCGGCCGCGGGATCACCCGCGTGGCTCGGTCATGCCTACACCGACGCCGCCGGCGAGCGCTGGCAGGAAATCAACCTGCAAGCGCTTTCCCAACAGCCCCAGTTTCTGAGCATTGCTGTCGGCGCGTAGTGCGCCCGCTGGACAGCGACAACCACCCGAAGGACCGACCGTGAGCTCGATCGCCGACAAGTTCAAGAAATTCCTGCCCCCCGGCAGCCAGCCCGTGACCCCGGGTGCCGACCATGCAGCCGCGCTGTCGTTCGACAACGTGGAGACAGTCCAGCCACCCGAAGAAAAGACGGTGCTGGTGCCCCGCGAGTCCGTGAGCGAAACGCCGGCCGAGCCGGTGTTTGCGGCCGCTGTCGAGCCGACGCCGGAGCCCGAGCCGATCGCGCCGCCGCCGCTGGCGCTCAGCGAGCCGGCGGCGTCGGCCGGCGGCGCGTTCGCTGCTGCACCCCCGGCCATGCTGGGTGGCAATCCAGCGCGGCAACAGCGCGTGCTGGCCATCGTGCTGGCCGTTGTGGTGCTGCTGCTGCTGCTGGTCGCCGGCTCCGCCATTCTTCGCGCCGAGCGCCTCGCGCAACAGGTGGCCGCCACCGGCCAGTCGCTGATGCAGTCGCAGCGCTTGGCCAAGTCGGTCTCGCAGGCCTTGGTGGGCAGCGAAGCGGGCTTTGCCGAAGTGAAGGACAGCTCGGAAGACTTGTCGCGCCGGATCCAGGGTCTGGCGACGGGCGACGAATCGCTCAACCTCGAGCGGATCGGCGGGCAGTACGACGCCGAAATGGGCAAGATCCAGCCGCTGGTGGCCCGTGCGGACGCGAGTGCGAAAGCCGTCCTGGCCCAACGCGAGATCCTGACGCAGGTCGGCACCGCACTGCGCGACATCAACCGGCAGTCTTCCGATCTGCTGGAAATGGCAGAAACGGTCGCATCGCTCAAGATCCAGCAGGGTGCCACCGTGCCGGAAATTTCTGCGGCCGGTCAGCTGGTGATGCTGACCCAACGCATCGGCAAGTCCGCCAACGAATTCCTGACGGTGGAAGGCGTGAGCCCCGACGCCGTGTTCCTGCTCGGCAAGGACCTGAACACCTTCCAGGAAATCACGCGCGGCCTGCTCGAGGGCAACGCCCAACTGCGGTTGCCCGGTTCGCGCGAACCACAAACGCGCTCGCAGCTCGAGGCGATCCTCAAGACCTACGAGCAGATGCGCACGCAAGCCGGCGCCATCCTGGGCAATCTGCAAGGTCTGGTCGGCGCGCGCGAGGCGCAAGCCATGGTGCTGACCGACAGCGAACCGCTGCGTCTGGCGCTGGGCGATCTGCAGGAAAAGCTGTCGGCGCGTACGGGCCTGGGCGCCGGCACCCTGGTGCTGCTGCTGGTGCTTTCGCTGGCCGCGCTCGCGCTGGCCGGCGCCATCGGCTACGTACAGGTGCGCGAAGGACGTGAACGTGCCGTGGCCGCCGAGCGGGATCGCCTCGAAGCCGAACGCGTTGGTGAAGAAGCCGGCCGCGTCAACACCGCCAACCAGGCAGCCATTCTTCGCCTCATGAACGAGCTGCAAACGGTGGCTGAAGGCGACTTGACGCAGGAGGCCACGGTGACGGAAGACATCACCGGCGCCATCGCCGACTCGGTGAACTACACGGTGGAAGAACTGCGGTTGCTGGTGGGTAACGTGCAGAACACGGCCACGCGCGTGGCGCAAACGACCTCGGCGGTGGAAAGCACGTCGACCGAACTGCTGGCCGCCTCGACCGAACAGCTGCGCGAGATTCGCGAAACCGGCCAGTCGGTGCTGACGATGGCCGAGCGAATCAACGGCGTGTCCTCGCAAGCGCAAGAGTCCGCAACGGTGGCGCGCCAGTCGCTGGAAGCCGCTTCGTCGGGTCTGCAGGCCGTGCAGAACGCGATCGGCGGTATGAACTCCATTCGCGACCAGATCCAGGAAACCTCCAAGCGCATCAAGCGTCTGGGCGAGTCGTCGCAGGAGATTGGCGAAATCACCGAGCTGATCTCGGACATTACCGAACAGACCAACGTGCTGGCGCTGAACGCCGCCATTCAGGCCGCGTCGGCCGGTGAAGCCGGTCGCGGCTTCTCGGTGGTGGCCGAAGAAGTGCAGCGGCTGGCCGAACGGTCGGCCGATGCAACGCGCCAGATTTCGGCGCTCGTGAAGGCGATTCAGACCGACACGCAGGATGCCGTGGGCGCCATGGAGCGCTCCACGCAAGGTGTGGTCGAAGGGGCCAAGCTGTCCGACAACGCGGGTACCGCGCTGTCCGAGATCGACCGCGTGTCGCGTCGTCTGGCCGACCTCATCGAGCAGATTTCTCAGTCCGCCTCCCGCGAAGCCGATTCCGCCAACGTGGTGGCCGCCAACATTCAGCACATCTTCGCAGTGACCGAGCAAACCGGCGAGGGCACGCGCACCACCGCGCAACAGGTGCGCGAGTTGTCTCACATGGCCGAAGAGCTGCGCCAGTCGGTGTCCCGTTTCAAGATTGCCTGACCCTCTCCCACACCGAGCATTCCCCGTGTCGATCCAACGTCCCGCCACCCCCCCAGCCGCCGGCCATGCACCGGTCATCGCCGATCTGGGGCCACTGGCCTGGGTGGTCGGTGAAATCCAGAAATCGGTCGACGGCGTGAGCAAGTTGTTGCGCCGCTTTGCGCGCGAGAACGCGCAGGGTGGCGAGGGCGAGGCAGGGCCCCTGCGCATGGCGCGGCAGCAGTTGCATCAGGCCGTCGGCGCACTGCAAGTGGTCGGCCATCCAGCGCCCGCAAGGGTGCTGGGCGCTGTCGAGTTCGCGGTGCAGGGCTTCGTGGCCGAACCGCAGCGTTGCACCGAAGCGGCCGTGCAGAAAATCGATCGCGCCGGCTTCGCCGTCGCCGATTTTCTGAACGCGCTGCTGGCGGGCAAGCAGGTGTCGCCGGTGGCACTCTTTCCCCAGTACCGGGACGTGCTGGAGCTGGTAGGCAACGAGCGGGTGCATCCCGCCGATCTGTGGACCACGCCCTGGCGCTGGGCCGAGGTCAAGCCCTCGCCGACGCAGACAGCGCTCGTCTACGACCCGGCCGTGCGCTCCAAGCTGGACCGCGAAGTGCTCAAGGTCGTCAAAAGTGGCGACGAGCAGGCCGCACGTCGTTTGCAGGCGCTGTGCCTGGGGCTCGGCCGCGGTGCGGCCGTGCCGCGCGTCGCGAGTTTCTGGACACTGGCAGCCGGCTTCTTCGAAGCCGTGGCGATGGGCTTCGTGCCGACCGACGTGTACGTCAAGCGCGCTGCCTCGCGCGTGCTGTTGCAGTACGCGACGCTCGCGCGCGGCGACAACACCGTGTCGGACCGTTTGGGCCAGGACCTGCTGTTCTTCTGTGCCCAGGCAGCACCCGGCGCCCGCGACGACGCCGCCACGCTGCGCGCGGTGCGTGTAGCGTGGGGCGTGACGAATGAAAAGGCGGTCGACTACACGGTCGAGCAGTTCGGTCGCTTCGATCCGCTGGTGCTGGCGCAAGGCCGCAAACGCATCGAAGCCGCCAAGGAGATGTGGTCGGCGCTGGCGGGTGGCGACGTCAGCCGCATGCGCCAGGTGGTCGACAGCTTTGCGCAGCTTGGCGAATCGCTGCAGAAGCTGCATCCGCCCAGCCTGCCAATGGTGCAGGCGCTGCAGAGCGCAGTCGATGCGTCCTTGCGTGCGAGCGCGCCCCCGTCCACCGAACTCGCGATGGAAGTCGCGACCTCGGTGCTCTATCTGGAAGCGGCCTTCGAAGACCTCGACCCGCACGATCGCCAGCTCACCGCGCGCACCGTGCAGTTGGCCGGGCGCATCGACCGCGTCCGCGAGGGTGGCCGGTCCGAGCCGCTGGAACCCTGGATGGAGGAGCTCTACCGGCGCGTGAGCGATCGCCAGACCATGGGCACCGTGGTCGACGAGATTCGCAGCCATTTGAGCGAGCTCGAGAAGCTGCTCGATCAGTTCTTCCGCCGTCCGACCGAGAAAAAACTGCTGAGCACCGTGCCCGGCCAGCTGCAACAGATGCGTGGCGTGTTTTCGGTGCTGGGCCTCGAGCAGGCCGCGCACACCGTGCAGGGCATGCGCGACAAGGTCGAGCATCTGATGGCCACCAGCGATCCGGTCGACGCGCCGCGCGACTTCGATTCGCTGGGCAACAACCTCGGCGCGCTCGGTTTTCTGATCGACATGTTCACCTACCAGCCGGCCGTCGCGCGCCGCCTGTTCGTGTTCGACACCGCAGCCGGTGAGCTCAAGCCGCTGATGGGTCGCCAGGCCGGCGATGCGATCGCCGCCGAAGAGGCTTCGTTCGCGTCGGGCTCCGCCCCTGCGCCAGCGACCGAAACCGTGCTCAGCATCGAGGACGTGGACGCGCAGATCGCCGTCAAGCTGGCTGCGTTGGCTGCGCCCAAACGCAAGGCGCCGATGTCGCCGATCGAGGAATTCAGCCGCGCCACCGAAAGCTGGACGGCCAAGATCACCGGGCCTGCGCCGCTGGAGGCGTTGCCCGACACCGAGGTCACGGAACTCGAGGAAGACGATCTTCAGAACATCTTCCTGGACGAAGCGCGCGAGGTGCTGCACAACGGCCTGGCCGCCGTGTCGGCCCTTGGCCGGGACGCCGAGGACGTGGGCGAACTCACCGTGTTGCGCCGCGCGTTCCACACGCTCAAGGGCAGTTCGCGCATGGTCGGCTTGACCGATTTCGGCGATGCCGCCTGGTCGTTCGAGCAGGTGGTCAACACCTGGCTGGCCGATCAACGGCCGGCCACGCCGGAGCTGCTGGCGGGCACCGGCAAGGCGCTGAAGGATTTCGCCCAGTGGGTGGAAGCGATCGCGGCGGGCCAGCCGCACGGCTGGAAGCCGCTGATGTTCAGCCGCGTGGCCGATGCCCTGCGCACCGGCGAAGCCGCCGCGCCGGCCGTCCCGCGCGTGGCCGATGCCGACGCCCTGTTGGCGGTGGCACGGCAGATCGCCGCGGAACCGGCGACGGCCGCACCGTCGGATGCGTCGATCGATCCGCGGCATGCGGCCTCGCAGCGCGCCGAAGACGCGACCACCGCCTCGGCGCCAAGTCCGTTCGAGCGCGATGACGATGCCTCGTTGCACGACAGCGACTTCGCCTCGACGGATTTCCTGGACTTCGACGCCCGGCCCACGCCGGAGCCGGTCCGCGAAACCCTGTTGGCGGACGCCGACGACAACATCGACTTCCTCGAAACCACGCACGCGCTCAGTGATCCCGCCTTTGCGGCGACGGCCTTCAGCGCGCCGGCGGAGTTCAGCTTCGAGCCGTCGAAGCCCGCGCAGGCGCGCGAGCCCGAGCTCGATTTCCTGGAAACCACGCACGCGTTGAGCGATCCCGCCTTTGCCGCGACCGCGTTCTCGTCGCCGTTCGACGCGATGCAAGAGTCCGCGACGAAGACCGCTGCGGAACCGGCGCTGGACATCGTCGCGCCCGAAAGCGAGACCGGACGCGAAGCCGAAGCCGAAGCCGAAGCCGAAGCCGAAGCCGAAGCCGAAGCCGAAGCCGAGCTGCCGATCGGGCTGCTCGAGCACCCGGCCGAAGCGCCGGCGGTGGTGGTCGAAGAAGCAGAAGCTGCGCGCCAGCCGGAGCAGGTCCCCGAAGTGGCGCCCGTGACCGAGCCCGCGTTCGACCTGGAGCCCGTGCTCGCATCGCAGCCCGATCCGGAACACGAGCCCGAAGCCGAACCCGAAGCGGAGCCAGAACCGGAGCCCGAAGCCCCCGCCGCAGTCAGTGCTGAGGACCAGGTCAAGGTCATCGGCCCCCTGCGTATCGGCATTGCGCTCTACAACGTCTATCTCAACGAAGCCGACGAGTGGTCGCGGCTGCTCGCGCACGAAGTGAGCGAGTGGGCTCTCGAAACGCACCAGCCGGTGGCGGATTCCACCATTGCGCTCGCGCATTCGCTGGCGGGAAGCTCGGCCACGGTCGGCTTCCAGGGCCTGTCGGGGATGGCGCGCTCGTTCGAAGCGGCGCTCCAGCATCTGCAGATGCAAGGCAGCGGCACACCCGAACAGGGCATCGTGCTGGTGGCCGCGGCCGACGAACTGCGCCGCCTGCTGCACCAGTTCGCGGCGGGCTTCCTCAAAAGCCCGGCCGACGAGACCCTGCAAGCCCTGCGCGAGGTCGCGGCTTCGCCGATGCCTGCGGAGGTGGCAGAGCCCGCCTTCGTTGCACCACGCGCCGGCAATGTCTTCACTGACGTCGCGCTCGACGACAGCGAAGACGCGATCGATCAGGTCGACGCTGTCGATGCCGACCTCTTCCCCATCTTCGAGGAAGAGGCCGCCGAACTGTTGCCGCAACTGGGCGCGAGCCTGCGCGATTGGGCTCAGCATCCCGATGCCACCGCGCCCCGGGCGGCCGTGCTGCGCACGCTGCACACGCTCAAAGGCAGCGCGCGGCTGGCCGGTGCCATGCGTCTGGGCGAACGTGCTCACCGCATGGAGTCGGAAATCGAATCCCTGGGCGCCGAGGGTGCCGATCGGGCCGCGGTCGAGCGCCTGCTGGGCCGGCTCGACGCCCTGCAATCGACCTTCGACGCTCTGCGTCAGGCCGACGACGCCACGCAGGCCGAATTGGCGCAGCGTGTGGCACAAGCCGTGGCCGCCCCTTCGCCCGCATCGCAGGAGGACGTGGCCGACGCCGCCGTTATCGACATGCCGGAGGTGGCCGAAATGGCGGCGGCAGCAGTGCCAGTCGCGGTCACCGGCGGGGTGGCCCTGCCGATCCCGTCCGTCCTCACGCCCTTGCGCTCGGCATCGGGCCAGGCGGTGCGCATCCGCACGCGCCTGCTCGACCGCCTGGTCATGCAGGCCGGCGAGGTGATCATCACGCGTTCGCGGCTCGAGGCGGAGCTGGGCCAACTGCGCAGTTCGCTGACCGACCTCACCGGCAACCTCGACCGCCTGCGCCAGCAGCTGCGCGACATCGAGGTGCAGGCCGAGAGCCAGATGCAATCGCGCCTGGCGCAAGCCAAGGAGTCGACGCAAGGCTTTGACCCGCTCGAGTTCGACCGCTTCACCCGCGTGCAGGAACTCACCCGGATGATGGCTGAGTCGGTGAACGACGTGGCGACCGTGCAGCGCACCTTGCAGAAGACCGTGCAGGCAACAGAAGACGATTTGAGCGCGCAGGCGCGGCAAACCCGCGAACTGCAACGTGACCTGTTGCGCACGCGCATGGTCGAGTTCGAGAACCTGTCCGAGCGCCTGTACCGCGTGGTACGGCAGGCGTCCAAGGACACCGGCAAGCAGGTACGGCTCGACATCATCGGCGGCAGCATCGAAATGGACCGCGGCGTGCTGGAGCGGATGACGCCCGCGTTCGAGCACTTGCTGCGCAACTGCGTTGCCCACGGCATCGAGGATGCGGCGGTGCGCGAGAGGGCCGGCAAGGACACCAGTGGCCTGATCGCCATCGAACTGCATCACGAAGGCAACGACGTGTCGGTGAGCTTCCGCGACGACGGCGCCGGGCTCGATCGCCAGCGCATCGCCGAGCGCGCGCGCTCGCTCGGACTGATCGCGAACGACCAGACCTTGTCGGACGACGAAGCGACCGAACTCATCTTCAAGCCCGGCTTCTCCACCGCGGGCGCCGTGTCGGAACTGGCAGGCCGTGGCATCGGCATGGACGTCGTGCGTGCCCAGGTGGCCGCCATCGGCGGACGCATCGAGACGCAGAGCACGCCGGGCCTAGGCACGAGTTTCAAGCTGGTGCTGCCGCTGACGACCGCGGTGACGCACGTGGTGATGCTGCGTGCGGGCGAGGTGTCGATCGGCGTGCCGTCGAACCTGGTCGAACTGGTGCAGCGCACCAGCGCTTCCGACCTCGAGACCGCCTATGGGCAGCAACACTATCCCTTCGGCAGCGAGCAGGTGCCCTTCTACTGGGCGGGCGCGCTGCTGCAATCCTCGGCAGCCAGCGCCCAGCCGGTGGGCAAGCACAACACCGTGGTCGTCGTGCGAAGCGCTTCGCAACGCGTGGCGCTGCATGTGGACGAAGTGCTGGGCAACCAGGAAGTCGTGGTCAAGAACCTCGGCCCGCAACTGTCGCGTTTGCCGGGCATGGCCGGGATCTCGGTCCTGGCGTCGGGCGCGGTCGCGCTGATCTACAACCCGGTCGCGCTGGCGGCGGTGCATGGCGAGCAGGCCCGCCTGCTGCAGGGTGTCTCCGCGGCGGCCGGCTCGCCGGCGTCTTCCGCGGCCGACACGCAGGGTGGGCGCGACGCGGTCGCTGCGTTGCCGGCGCCCGCGCCCCAGGTGCCGCTGGTGCTGGTGGTCGACGACTCGATCACCGTGCGCCGCGTGACGCAACGTCTGCTGCAGCGCGAGGGCTACCGCGTCTCGCTCGCTGCCGATGGGCTTCAGGCGCTCGAACGGCTCCAGCAGGAGCGTCCGTCGGTGGTGCTGTCCGACATCGAAATGCCGCGCATGGACGGCTTCGACCTGGCGCGCAACATCCGCGCCGACGCGTCGCTGGCCAGCCTTCCGATCATCATGATCACGTCGCGCATCGCCGAGAAGCACCGCGACCATGCGCGCACGCTGGGGGTGAACCACTACCTCGGCAAGCCTTACTCGGAAGACGAGTTGCTGCGACTGGTGCGCAGCTACACCAGCGAGTCGGCGTTGGCTGCGGTGGACTGAGCCGCCGGAACGGCGGCGGCGCTACTGCGTCGTTGCCGGGCCGCGCACCACGCCGTAGCGCTGCAGGGTCCGATCCCGCGCTTCGGCGTGGTCGACGACCGGCTTCGGGTAGGTCGTTCCGAGCACAATGCCTGCGGCCTCCAGTTCGACCGGGCTGGCCTTCCACGGTGCGTGAATCATCTTGTCCGACAGCTTGGCCAACTGCGGCAGGTAGCGCCGGATGAACTTGCCCTCGGGGTCGAAGCGCTCGCTCTGCGTCACCGGGTTGAAGATGCGGAAATAGGGTTGGGCATCGCAGCCGCTCGAACTGGCCCACTGCCAGCCGCCGTTGTTGGATGCGAGCTCGAAGTCGTTGAGGTGCGTGGCGAAGTACGCCTCGCCGCGGCGCCAGTCCACGCCCAGGTCCTTGCACAGGAAGCTCGCGACCACCATGCGCAAGCGGTTGTGCATGTAGCCGCTCTGGTTGATCTGGTGCATGGCGGCATCGACCAGCGGATAGCCGGTTTCGCCGCGGCACCAGGCGTCGAACAGCATGTCGGCGTGCTTGCCGTGGTGCCAGATGATCTTGTCGTACTCGGGCCGGAAGCTCTTGCCCTCGGCGATGCGCGGGTGGTGTGTCAGCACCTGAAAGTAGAAGTCGCGCCAGATCAGTTCCGACAGCCAGGTCGCCGCGCCCTGGCCTCCATTCGGGCCCTGCAGTGACAGCTGGTGTGCGATGCTGGCCATCTGCCGGATCGAGACGGTGCCGAAACGCAGGTGCACGCCCAGGTAGCTCGGGCCGCGCACCGCCGGATAGTTGCGCGCCGTGTCGTAGCGGTCGATGCGCTGAAAGAAATCATCGAACAGCGCGGCGCCGCCTTCGGCGCCCGTGGGGATGCCCAGCGTCGAGAGATTGGTCGGGCTGAAACCGAGTTGCGCGAGGGTCGGCACCGGCTGCTGGTGCGCCTTGGGTGGCGGCACCAGCGCATCGGCATGGCCGCGGGACGGATAGGGTTTGAGGAAGAAGTCGTCGACTTTGGCCAACCAGGCGCGCTTGTACGGCGTGAAGACGGTATAGGGCTGCCCGGTCTTCGTGAGCACTTCGTCGCGGTCGAAGATCGTCTGGTCCTTGTAGGTGTGGAAGGCCACGCCGGCGTTCGCGAGGCCGCCCAGCACCTGGGCATCGCGCGCGAGCGCGGCCGGCTCGTCGTCGCGGTTGGCGAACACGGCCTGCACATCGAGCGCATGGGCGAGCCGGGCGATCTCGTCGGCGGCCACCGCATGCCGCACGATCAGCCCGCCGCCCAAAGCCTCCAGCGTCGCCTGCAGCTCGACCAGCGATTCGCGGATGAACTCCACACGCCGGTCGGCCCGGGGCAGGGGTTCGAGGATCGCCTCGTCGAACACGAAGACGCACACCACCTGCCGGCAGGCGCGCAGTGCGTGGTAGAGCGCGGCGTTGTCGTCCACGCGCAGGTCGCGCCGGAACCACATGAGCCCCTTGGGGTAGGTCTTGTCGACGGCCAGTAAAATCGGGGGCATATGACTGCCGATTCTGCCCCGATGAACCTCACGCATCATTTTCTGATCGCGATGCCGGGACTGGACGACAAGACTTTCAACCGCAGCGTGGTCTACCTGTGCGAGCACAGCGAGCGCGGCGCGCTCGGGCTGGTGATCAACAAGCCCAGCGACATGAACCTCAAGCTGCTGTTCGAGAAGATCGAACTGCGCATGTCGCGCCCCGAACTCGGTGAGGCGCCCGTGTTCCAGGGCGGGCCCGTGCAGACCGAACGCGGCTTCGTGCTGCACGAGCCGGTTTTCACCGATGCCGAGAAGCCGGAAGAGTCCGTCTACGCCTCGACCATGACCATTCCCGGCGGGCTCGAGATGACGACCTCGAAGGATGTGCTCGAAGCCATGGCGACCGGCGCTGGCCCGCGCAAGGTGCTGGTCTCGCTGGGCTATGCGGCCTGGGGCGAGGGCCAGCTCGAATCGGAGCTGGCCGAGAACAGTTGGCTGACCGTCGATGCGGACCCGGCCGTGATCTTCGACACGCCGGTCGAGCAACGTTACGACAAGGCGCTGCTCTTGCTCGGCCTCGAGGCCTGGAAGCTGTCGCCCGATGCGGGGCGCGCATGAGCGCCGCGCCCGTTGCTCCAGCCGTTCCCGTCCCCTCCCATTTCCAGAGTTTCCTGGCCTTCGACTTCGGCAAGAAGCGCACCGGCGTTGCCACCGGCAGTCGCCTGCTCGGCACGGCCTCGCCGCAACCCACCATCAAGGCCGAAGGTGATGCGCGCTTCGCGCAGGTGGCCGAGCGCATCCGCGAATGGCAACCCGATGCGCTGGTGATCGGCGTGCCGTACCACCCCGATGGCGCCCCGCACGAGAACACGCGCCTGGCCCAGAAGTTCGGTCGCCAGTTGCGCGGCCGCTTCAACCTGACGGTGTACGAGGTCGACGAGCGCTACAGCACGACCGAAGCGCTGGCGTCCGGCGCGCGCGACGCCGATGCGGCGTCGGCCTGCATCATCCTTGAGCAATTTTTGAGGAGTCTCCCGTGAGTTCTATCCCTGACGCAGAAGCGCTCTATGGCGCGCTGCTCGCCGGCGTGCGCCCGCTGATGCGCGCCGACACGCGGCTCGTCGGCATCACCTCGGGCGGCGCGTGGCTGGTCGAGCGTTTGCAAAAAGACCTGGGCCTCGCTGGCGCGCCGGGCATCATCTCGTCGGCCATGCACCGCGATGACTTCGCGCGGCGCGGCCTCAGCGCCAGTGCGCAGACCGCGCTGCCCTTCGACGTGAACGGCGCCGACGTTCTGCTGCTCGACGACGTGCTCTACACCGGCCGCACGATCCGCGCGGTGCTCAACGAGCTGTTCGACTTCGGCCGGCCGTCCTGCGTGCGGCTTGCGGTGCTGGTCGATCGCGGCGGGCGCGAGCTGCCGGTGGCGGCAGACTTCGCGGCCACGCAATTGACGCTGCCTGCGGGCCAGTTGCTGGCCCTGGTCCGTAGCGATGCCGGCGCCTTCAGCCTCAAGGTCGAAGAAAGCAAATAAGAAATGCTCTACAAGCGCAACCCCCAGCTCAACAAGAACGGCGAGCTGATCCATCTGCTGTCGATCGAGGGTCTGCCCAAGAGCATCCTCACCCACATCCTCGACACGGCTGCCAACTTCACGAGCGTCTCGGACCGCGAGGTGAAGAAGGTGCCGCTCCTGCGCGGCAAGAGCGTGTTCAACCTCTTCTTCGAGAATTCGACGCGCACACGCACCACTTTCGAGATCGCGGCCAAGCGGCTGTCGGCCGACGTCATCAACCTGGACATCGCGCGCTCGTCGGCGACCAAGGGCGAATCGCTGCTCGACACCATCGCCAACCTCTCCGCGATGGCGGCCGACATCTTCGTGGTGCGGCACAGCGAATCGGGTGCGCCGTACCTGATCGCGCAGCATGTCGCACCGCATGTGCATGTCGTCAACGCCGGCGACGGGCGCCACGCGCACCCGACGCAGGGGCTGCTCGACATGTACACGATCCGCCACTACAAGAAGGACTTCGCGAACCTCACAGTGGCCATCGTCGGCGACGTGCTGCACTCGCGCGTGGCGCGCTCCGACATCCATGCGCTGACCACGCTCGGCTGCGCCGAAGTGCGCGTGGTCGGCCCCAAGACGCTGGTGCCCAACGACATGGCGCAGATGGGCGTGCGCGTGTGCCACACGCTCGAAGAAGGCATCAAGGGCTGCGACGTGATCATCATGCTGCGCCTGCAGAACGAGCGCATGAGCGGCGCGCTGCTGCCGTCCTCGCAGGAGTTCTTCAAGACCTTCGGTCTCACGCCGGAGAAGCTGCAGTTGGCCAAGCCGGACTGCATCGTGATGCACCCCGGGCCGATCAATCGCGGCGTCGAGATCGATTCCGAAGTGGTCGATGGCCAGCAGAGCGTGATCCTGCCGCAGGTCACTTTCGGCATCGCGGTGCGCATGGCCGTGATGAGCATCGTGGCAGGAAACGAAGCATGAACATCCTCATTACGCAGGGCCGCGTGATCGATCTGGCCTCCGGACTCGACCGGCAGGCCGATGTCGCCATCGCCGACGGCAAGGTCCTGTCCATCGGCCACGTGCCCGCCGACTTCAAGGCCGAGCGCACGATCGACGCGACCGGCTGCATCGTCGCACCGGGCCTGGTCGACCTCGCGGCACGCTTGCGCGAGCCCGGCTACGAACACGAGGGCATGCTCGAAAGCGAAATGGCTGCGGCGGTCGCGGGCGGCGTGACGAGCCTGGTCTGCCCGCCCGACACCGACCCGGTGCTCGACGAGCCCGGCCTGATCGAGATGCTGCGCTTTCGCGCCGAGAAGCAGCACGGCGCGCGGCTGTTCCCGCTCGGCGCCCTGACGCGCGGCCTGGGCGGCGAGGTGCTGACCGAGATGGCGGCGCTGACCGAAGCCGGTTGCATCGGCTTCAGCCAGGCCGACGTGGCGCTGGCCGACACGCAGGTGCTGCAGCGCGCGCTGTTGTACGCCAGCACCTTTGGCTACACCGTGTGGCTGCGCCCGCAGGACCGTGCGCTGGGCAAGGGCGTCGCGGCCAGCGGCCCGCTGGCCACGCGCCTGGGCCTGGCCGGCGTGCCCGTGGCGGCCGAAACCATCGCGCTGTTCACCATCATCGAGCTAATGAAGAGCACGGGCGCGCGCGTGCATGTCTGCCGGCTCTCCAGCGCCGCGGGCGTCGCGCTGGTGCGCGCGGCCAAGGCCGAAGGCCTGCCGATCAGTTGCGACGTCAGCATCAACTCGCTGCATCTCGCGGACACCGACATCGGCTACTTCGACAGCCGCGCGCGTCTCAATCCGCCGCTGCGCCAACAACGCGACCGCGATGCGCTGTCGGCCGCACTGGCCGACGGCACCATCGATGCGCTGGTATCCGATCACACGCCAGTCGAAGCCGATGCCAAGACCTTACCCTTTGCCGAGAGCGAGCCCGGCGCCACCGGCCTCGAGTTGCTGCTGCCGCTTGCGCTGCTGTGGGGCGAGCGCAGCGGGGCCGGCCTGGCGCGTGCACTCGCGGTCGTGACGCACGCCCCGTCGCGCCTGCTCGGCACCCCGGGCCTCGGGCAACTGAGCGAAGGCGGCCCGGCCGACCTCTGCATATTCGATCCGTCCGTCGAGTGGCAGGTCGAGCCCGGCGCGCTGCGCAGCCAGGGCAAGCACACGCCTTTCGCCGGCTACGCGCTTTGCGGGCGTGCGCGCGCCACGCTCGTCGGCGGCCGCGTGGTCCTCGGCTGAGAGCGGCGGGGCACGTTGTGATGCGTTCGCTGCGTGCCGCCTGGCGCCTGGCCCACGCCTTGGCGCACGCGTTCGCGGGATGGTGGACGATGCGCGTCCACTTCCCGCGCATGACGCCAGCCGAGCGGCAGGCGCGCGTGCAGCAATGGTCGGCGCGCATGCTCGGCATCATGGGCGTCGAACTGGTGGTGCAAGGTACGCCGCCTGCCGAGGGGCCGGTGCTGCTGGTGAGCAATCATCTGTCTTGGCTCGACGTGACTGCCATCCACGCGGCGCGCCATGTGCGCTTCGTGTCGAAATCGGGCGTGCGGCACTGGCCGCTGATCGGCACCTTGTCGACCGGCGCCGGCTCGCTCTACATCGAGCGCGAGCGTCGCCGCGATGCCGTGCGCGTGGTGCACGACATGACCGACGCCTTGCGCAACGGCGACCTGATCGCGGTCTTCCCCGAAGGGACCACCAGCGATGGACGCGAGCTGCTGCCCTTCCATGCCAACCTGTTGCAGGCAGCGATCTCGTCGGGTGCGCCGGTGCAGCCGCTGGCGTTGCGCTTCGCCGATGCTGCCTCCGGCGAGACCAGCAGCGCGCCGCGCTACATCGGCGACGACAACCTGCTGAGTTCGGTCTGGAACACCCTCAGGGCGCCGCCGCTCCACGCCATCGTGCGCTTCGGCGAGCCGCAACCTTCATCGGGTCGTGACCGCCGCCATTGGGCCCGCGCCCTGCGCGACGACGTACAACGCCTGCGCAGTCAGACCTGCTGAACAGCCAGCTGCGGCGGACGAAAAAACAGCGCCCGCAGGCGCTGTAAACGGCACCGAAATGCCGGAGGAGGAAAGCGGATTCAGAGGATGCCGAAGATCTTCAGGCCGATGATCACGACAACCGGCACGCCGCAAAGCCAGAGGATGATGCTTTTCATGGAAGGTCTCCGGTGTGTATCGAAGACCCCAGCTTAGGGAGCGCTGGTAGACCGCCATGACGGAGAAGGCACGTCCGTGCCGTGGGCGTGTGCCTACAGGGTGCAAAGGCGGTGGGTTGCTAGCTATGGAATGCGCCGCAACAAGCTCATCAGCCCTGGTGCCCTCGACAGGAATCGAACCTGTATCTGAGTCTTAGGAGGACCCCGTTCTATCCATTGAACTACGAGGACTGCAGGCGGCTGGAACTGTACCAGTTCATCCGCGGCGCCCCGGTGGCGATCGACAGGAATGCGGGCCAGCGGCTCGCCCTCTCGGGCCGCCGCCAACGGCCGCTCAGCGGATTCCGATGCGCGATGCGTGCCAGCGCAGCACGGCAGCGCGGGCCGGGTCCTTCGCTTCGATGCGGAGGGCGTCAAGTTGGAGGGCGCGCGCCTCCTCGACTTCGGCGATGACCGTGTTCGGGCTCAGCAGCGCCTGGAACAGCACGGCGGCCTCGTCTGCAAACCTTTTCATCGCGGCGACCAGGCCGCTGGAGCCGTTCATGCTGGAGGAGGTGCGGTCGAGGGTGGTCATGACAAGGTTCCGGTGAGGCGTTGGGGGATGTCGCATTTTATAGGGTTTACCCGGCTAAGAGGGTTAGCCCTAATTTCGGGCTGATTCGAGGGTGTCGCACCGCATCGGCGCGGGCATACCCCGACACCAAATCTGGAAAAAGTTGACCATGGTCAATCGAGGTCCGTACCCACAGCGCGCACCATCGCTTCCGTTGGCGCTCCTCGAGATGCCACACATAAAAAGCGATCCCTACACAGGAGACAAGATCATGAAGAGCCTTATTTCGCGCGCCCGTACTTGCCGAGCTCGGGTCTTTGCCGCTGCTGCGCTGGCGCTGTCGGTTGCAACGCCAGTCCTGGCATGGGAGCCCACCAAACCGGTGGAGTTCGTGATCCCGGCCGGCACCGGCGGTGGCGCCGACCAGATGGCACGGCTGATTCAGGGCATCGTCATCAAGCACAAGCTGATGAAGGAGCCGCTGATCGTCATCAACAAATCGGGCGGGGCGGGTGCCGAAGGCTTCCTCGCCGTCAAGGACGCCAAGGGTGATCCGCACAAGATCATCATCTCGCTGTCGAACCTGTTCACGACACCGATGGCCACCGGTGTCCCTTTCAACTGGAAAGACATGACGCCCGTCGCCATGCTGGCGCTCGACCAGTTCGTGCTTTGGTCCAACGCCGATGCACCCTACAAGAGCGCGGGCGAATACGTCGCCGCGGCGAAGGCGGCCGGCCCCAACAAGTTCAAGATGGCGGGCACGGGCTCCAAGCAGGAAGACCAGATCATCACGGTGGCGCTCGAAAAAGCCACGGGCACCAAGTTCATCTACGTGCCCTTCAAGGGCGGTGGCGAGGTGGCGGTGCAGCTGGTCGGCGGCCACGTCAACTCCACGGTCAACAACCCGATCGAGGCGGTCGCGCAATGGCGTGCCGGCAAGCTGCGTGCGCTGTGCGTGTTCGATGACGAGCGGATGCCGTTCAAGGCCAAGGTGACCGACACGCAGTCGTGGAACGACATTCCCACGTGCAAGGAAGCCGGCGTGCCGACCAACTACACCATGCTGCGCGGCATCTTCATGCCGGCCGGTGTCAAACCCGATCAGCTCGCGTTCTATACCGACCTTCTGACGAAGGTGGCCGCCACGCCCGACTGGAAGGAATACATGGAGAAGGGCGCGTTCAATCCGACCTTCCTGACGGGTGAGCCTTTCACGAAGTGGCTGACGACTGCCGAAGCCAGTCATCGCACGCTCATGACCGAAGCCGGCTTCATGGCCGCCGGCGCCAAATAGTCCAGCGCCGCAGGCGGCGCCCCGAGCCAGTTTCCGCGCCCGTCACGCACGGGCCGCGGGGGCGGGTGCCCGCTCGTTTTCACGACACACCGACACGATGGGGGATTCATGGAACACGACGAGATATCCGACGGCGCACCGCGCACAGGCGTAGCCACCAACAAGGTCGAGGCGGTCGTCGCCGCGATCATGTTGACCATCGGGGTGGTGGTGATCATCGAGAGCCGCAAGCTGGGCGCGGGATGGACCAGCGACGGACCCGGCTCCGGCTACTTCCCGTTCTACATCGGCCTGATCATCGCGATCTCAGGCGCCGGCATCCTCTACCAGTCGCTGTTCGGGAAGGAGAAGAACACGGAGGTGTTCGTCGACCTGGTGCAGCTCAAGCGTGTTCTGTCGGTGCTGCTGCCGGCCGTGCTGTACGTGCTGGTCATCGGCTTTCTCGGGATCTATGTGTCGTCGGCGATCTACATCGCGTTGTTCATGATCATCCTGGGCAAGTACTCATGGATGAAAAGCGTCATCGCAGCGCTGGCCGTCAACACCCTTTTCTTCATGATGTTCGAGGTGTGGTTCAGGGTGCCGCTGTTCAAGGGCGCGTTCGATCCTCTTGCTTTCCTCGGTTACTGAATCTCACGGAGCACAAGCAAAATGGATGAAATCAATGCCCTGATGCAGGGCTTCTCCGTGATCCTGACACCCATGAACATCGGCCTGATGTTCGTCGGGATCATTCTTGGCGTGCTGATCGGTGTGCTGCCCGGCCTGGGCGGCGCGAACGGGGTGGCCATCCTGCTGCCCCTCACCTTCACGATGTCGCCGACCTCGGCCATCATCATGTTGTCGTGCATCTACTGGGGCGCACTGTTCGGCGGCGCCATTACCTCGATCCTGTTCAACATCCCGGGCGAGCCGTGGTCGGTGGCCACCACCTTCGACGGCTACCCGATGGCCCAGCAGGGCAACGCCGGTGCCGCGCTGACCACGGCGTTCACCTCGTCCTTTGTGGGCGCGCTGCTGGCCGTGATCATGATCACCTTCCTGGCGCCGCTGGTTGCGAAGTTCGCGCTGAAATTCGGATCGCCCGAGTTCTTCGCCGTGTACCTGCTCACGTTCTGTAGCTTCGTTGGCATGGGCAAGGGGTCGCCGTTCAAGATCCTTGGTTCCATGGCTCTCGGCTTTGCGCTGGCGAGCGTCGGCATGGACACGGTCACCGGTCAACTGCGCCTGACCTTCGGGCAACCCGAACTGATGCGAGGCTTCGACTTCCTGATCGCGGTCATCGGCCTCTTTGGCATCGGCGAGATCCTGCTGTCGATGGAAGAAGGTCTGAAGTTCTCCGGCAAGAGCGCCAAGATCGATCCGAAGATCGTGCTCCAGACCTGGAAGAAGCTGCCGCAGTACTGGGTCACCTCGGTGCGCAGTTCGCTGGTCGGCATCTGGATGGGCATCACCCCTGGCGGCGCCACGCCGGCTTCGTTCATGGCCTACGGCCTGGCCAAGAAGATGTCGAAGAACGGCGCCAAGTTCGGCACCGGCGAGGCCGAGGGCATCGTTGCCCCCGAGACCGCCGCGCACGCGGCAGGCACCAGCGCTTTGCTGCCCATGCTGGCCCTCGGCATTCCGGGCTCCCCGACCGCGGCCGTGCTGCTGGGCGGCCTGTTGATCTGGGGCCTGCAGCCGGGCCCGCTGCTGTTCGTCGAACAGAAGGATTTCGTCTGGGGCCTGATCGCCAGCATGTACCTGGGCAACATCGTCGGCCTGATCGTCGTGCTCAGCACGGTGCCGCTCTTCGCGTCGATCCTGCGCATCCCGTTCTCGATCATCGCCCCGGTGATCATCGTGATCTGTGCGATCGGTGCCTACACAGTGCACAACGCGTTGCTCGACATCTGGTTCATGCTCGGCTTCGGCGTGGTGGGCTATCTCTTCAAGAAACTCGACTTCCCGCTGGCGCCGCTGGTGCTTGCCCTGGTGCTGGGCGACAAGGCGGAAGACTCGTTCCGCCAGGCGATGCTCGTGTCCCAGGGCGATGTGATGGTCATGTTCTCGAACCCCCTCGTCGGCGGCATCACCACGCTGGCTTTGACGCTGCTGTTCTGGCCCGTGATTTCCAGGCTGCTGGCGCTGATCAAGCCCAAGAAGCCCGACGAATTCGCCGCCGAGCGGCCGGTGGACTGACCGAGGAGTCACGACATGCCAGTCATCGCCATGACCCAGGAGATGGGTTCTCTCGCCAAGGACGTCGCAGTGCGTCTGTCCGAAACGCTGGGCCTGTCGGTCATGCGTCACGAGGTCATCGAACATGTGGCCGACCGGATGCAGGTGCCGCAAAGCCTGATCGGCCGTCTGCGCGAAGGCAAGGCCGGGCTGGTGGAGCGGTTCACGACCGACCGGCGCAGCCTGGCGCTCTACACCGCCGAAGAGCTGTATGCGCTGGCCGATCGCGGCAACGTGGTGTTGCGCGGATGGGGCGCGACCTGCCTGCTGCGGCCGGTGCCGCACGTGGTGTGCGTGCGGGTCACGCGATCGATGCCCCGACGCATCGAATGGCTGATGGGCGACCTCGGGACAGAGGACGCCGAATTCGCGGAAGCCGAAATCCGGCGCAGCGACACGGCGCATGCTTCGCGCATGCACGACCAGTTCGGCGTCAATTGGGGCGACCCGGTGCTGTACGACCTCGTGCTCAACACCGATCGTCTGTCGGTCGACAGCTGCGTGGAGCAGATCGCCAGCCTGGTGCGGCGACCGGAGTTTGCCGAAACGCCGGCCTCACGCGCGTTCCTGGCCGACCTGACGCTCAAGGCGCGGGTCCGGGCAGCGCTGAAGGAAGACGAGGCCACGCGCGACATCCGCATCACGATCGATGCGAATCAAGGGCGCATCACCTTGCGCGGCATTGTCGTCAACGCTGCGGAACACAAGACGGCGGAAGCCGTGGTCCGGACCGTCAGCGGCGTGACCGATGTCGACAACCAACTGAGCCTGATGGCGACTTCGAGGCGCTTCGCCTCGTCCAAGCAGACCTGAAGCTGACGCGTCAGATCTTGCCGCGCTTGCGCAGGCGGCTCAGCGTCTCGGCCGACAGGTTGAGATAAGACGCCAGCTCCTTGCTGGGAATCCGGTCGACCAGCTCCGGGTGTTTGCGCAGGAACCGGTGCACGCGGCCCGGTGCGTCCAGCAGGTGCAGCGTGATGGTGTGCGCCATGATTTCGCTCATGCCGCGCATCACGCAGTACTCGAAGAGTTCCTTGGCGTCGGCGCGGCGATGGAGGAAGTCGATCCACTCCTTCAGCGGCAGGCTGGCAACGCGGGCCTTGGTCACGCACACGATGCCGTACGGCGTCGGCGTGTTCAGGCGCGACGCGGCATAGCTGGTCTCCATGTCGTTCTCGTCGGCGAAGCGCAGGATCATTTCCTTGCCCTCCGGGTTGCTCACGACCCGCTTGAGGATGCCGTCGAGGATGAAGTACTGCTCCATTTCCCGCACGCCCTGGCGCAAGAGGAAGTCGCCCTTGTTGCCATCCACGATGACCAGATGCGCTTCCAGCTCCGACCGATCGCTCTCGCTCAGGTCCTTGAGAAGGACGTTATGCCGAAGCTGTACGCGAATGATGTTCTGTTCTGGATGGCTCGAAAGAGGTGTCACTGAAGTCTCGTGGGGTTTTCCCGGCGTTCTGATTTTCCGAAAGTTGACCGGGGTCAACGGCTGGAGCAGGGACGCCGAATGATAGTCCTCACACGACGCTTGGAAGCCCTCCAAGTCATTGAGCGGCCTGCGCGGGAGAGGCACGGCGCGCAAGTTGTCGGAGTTGCATAACGAACCAAGGAGACATGATGTCCGCTGTCCTGGCCAACCCGCCGGCAACCTCCCAAGAAGACCCCGTTACCGATGGCTTCCATCTGGTCATCGATGCGCTGAAGCTCAATGACATCGACACGATCTTCGGCCTGCCCGGCATCCCGATCACCGATCTCACCCGCATGGCGCAGGCCGAGGGCATGCGCGTCATTTCCTTCCGCCACGAGCAGCACGCCGGCAACGCCGCGGCGGCCGCCGGTTTCCTGACGCAGAAGCCCGGCATCTGCCTGACGGTCTCGGCGCCGGGCTTCCTCAACGGGCTCACTGCGCTGGCCAACGCCACCACCAACTGCTTCCCGATGATCCTGATCAGCGGGTCGAGCGAGCGCGAAATCGTCGACCTTCAACAAGGCGACTACGAGGAGATGGACCAGCTGGCCATCGCCAAGCCGCTGTGCAAGGCCGCCTTCCGTGTGCTTCACGCCGAAGACATCGGGGTCGGCATTGCGCGTGCGATCCGCTCGGCGTTGTCGGGCCGTCCTGGCGGCGTGTACCTGGACCTGCCGGCCAAGCTGTTCGCGCAGACCATGGATGCGGCGGCAGGCAAGCGGTCATTGATTCGTGTTGTCGATCCGGCGCCGCGCCAGATCCCCGCGCCCGATGCGGTCGAACGCGCCCTCAACCTGCTCAAGAACGCGAAGCGTCCATTGATCCTGCTGGGCAAGGGCGCCGCCTACGCCCAGGCCGATGCCGACATCCGTGCCCTGGTCGAGAAGACCGGCATTCCCTACCTTCCGATGTCGATGGCCAAGGGCCTGTTGCCCGACACCCATTCGCAATCCGCTGCGGCGGCCCGCTCCTACGTGTTGCAGGAAGCCGATGTCGTCATGCTCGTCGGCGCACGCCTCAACTGGCTGCTGTCGCACGGCAAGGGGAAGACATGGGCGCAGGACAAGGGCGCCAAGCAGTTCATCCAGATCGACATCGCGCCCACCGAAATCGACAGCAATGTCGCCATCGCTGCGCCGGTGATCGGTGACATCGGCTCGTGCGTCGCGGCCCTGCTGGCAGGTGTCGGCGCAGGCTGGGCCAAGCCGCCGGCCGAATGGACCGGCGCCATTGCCGAGCGCCGGCAGAAGAACCTCGCGAAGATGGCCGACACGTTGGCGGCCCGGCCCTCGCCGATGAACTTCCACAGCGCGCTGAGCGTGATCCGCGATCAGGTGAAAGCGCGGCCCGACGCCATCGTCGTGAACGAAGGCGCCAACACGCTGGACTTTGCACGCAGCATCGTCGACATGTACGAGCCGCGCAAACGGCTCGACGTCGGCACCTGGGGAATCATGGGCATCGGCATGGGCTTCGCGGTCGCCGCCGCGGTGGTGACCGGCAAGCCGGTGATCGCCATCGAAGGCGACAGTGCATTCGGCTTCAGCGGCATGGAGGTCGAAACCATCTGCCGCTACAACCTCCCGATCTGCATCATCGTGTTCAACAACAACGGGGTCTACCGCGGGACCGATGTCAATTCCAGCGGCACCCCGGACGTCGCGCCGACCGTGTTCGTCAAGAACGCGCGCTACGACCGGCTGATCGAGGCCTTCGGGGGTGTCGGCGTCAACGCCACCACCGCGGACGAACTGGCCAAGGCACTGACCGAGGCCGTGGCTTCGGGGCGGCCCACCCTCATCAATGCGGTCATCGACGAAACCGCCGGCACGGAGAGCGGGCGCATCACCAGCCTCAATCCCAGCACGGCGAAGAAGAAGTAATTCAGTTCAACCAGGAGACTCACATGAGCGACAAACCACTCAGCGGCATCAAGATCATCGACTTCACCCACGTCCAGGCCGGACCGGCCTGCACACAGATGCTGGCGTGGTTCGGTGCCGACGTCATCAAGGTCGAACGCCCGGGGGCAGGCGATGTCACGCGTGGTCAGCTGCGCGACATTCCGAATGTTGACGCGCTGTACTTCACCATGCTCAACAGCAACAAGCGCTCGATCACGCTCGACACCAAGAAGCCTGAAGGCAAGGCGGTGCTCGAGCAGCTGATCCGCGAGTCCGATGTGCTGGTGGAAAACTTCGGCCCCGGCGCGCTGGACCGCATGGGCTTCACCTGGGAACGCATCCAGGAGCTCAACCCGAAGATGGTCCACGCCTCGGTCAAGGGCTTCTCGGAAGGCCACCACTACGAGGACCTGAAGGTATACGAGAACGTGGCGCAATGCGCTGGCGGCGCTGCGTCGACCACAGGCTGGTGGAAGGGCGAGAACTCGGCGCCGACCATCTCGTCCGCCGCTTTGGGCGACTCGAACACCGGCATGCACCTGGCCATCGGCATCCTCACGGCCATCATCGGCCGGGAGAAGACGGGCAAGGGTCAGAAGGTGGCCTGCTCCATGCAGGACGCCGTGCTCAACCTCTGCCGCGTGAAGATGCGTGACCAGCTGCGGCTGGACAGCGTGGGCTATCTGGAGGAGTACCCGCAGTACCCGCACGAAATGGACGCCTTCAAGGACGGCGTGGTGCCGCGCGGCGGCAATGCCGGCGGCGGCGGCCAGCCGGGCTGGATCCTGAAGTGCAAGGGCTGGGAAACCGACCCCAACGCGTACATCTACTTCACTGTGCAGGGCCACGCCTGGGAGCCGATCTGCGATGCCATCGGCAAGCCGGAATGGAAGACCGACCCCGACTACACCACGGCCAAGGCGCGCCAGCCGCACATCACCGACATCTTCGCGACCATCGAAGCCTGGCTGGCCAACAAGACCAAGTTCGAGGCGGTCGATATCCTGCGCAAGTTCGACATTCCGTGCGCGCCGGTGCTGACGATGAAGGAGCTGCTGCACGATCCGTCGCTGCGCGCCAGCGGCTCGATCGTCGAAGTGCCGCACAAGGAGCGCGGCAGCTACTTCACGGTGGGCAGCCCGATCAAGTTCTCGGACCTGAAGCCAGAGGTCACGGCTTCTCCGCTGCTGGGAGAGCACACCGACGAAGTGCTGGCCGAACTGGGCTACACCGCGGCGCAGATCAAGGAGCTGCATTCGGCCAACGCGGTGTGAGTCTGATCACCGGGGCCGCAACGGCCCCGGTGCCCGGATCGACGGGGCTTGCGGAGGCCGTTCCCCTTTTCGGGTCGCGGCGCAGAGATTCAAGGAAGAAGGGCAGGACCCCATGAACACGAACATCGACTGTCAGGCCGTCGTCGCGGCGGTGGGCGACGCGATCATTGCCGCGGACGCCGGCGGTGCGATCACCCTCTGGAACCCTGGCGCCGAACGCATGTTCGGCTACACCGAAGCGGAGGCGCTGGGTCGCTCGCTCGACCTGATCACCCCGGAGCGTTTGCGCCAGCGGCACTGGGACGGCTATCACAAGTCGATGGATACTGGCACCACGAAGTACGGCAACGATCTTCTGCGCGTTCCGGCCATCCACAAGGACGGCCGCGCCATGTCCATCGCCTTCACGGTGGCCATGTTGTTCACCCCCGATCAAAAGGTGAGCGCGGTCGTGGCCGTGATTCGTGACGAGACCGCGCGCTTCAACGAAGAACGCGCGCTGCGCAAGCAAGTGGCCGAGCTCGAAGCAGCATCGGCCACGGGTCGATGACACGCCACCCGTGATGCCAACGCATCGGAGACCAGCATGAGCAAAGCCCTTGAAGGCTATCGAATTCTCGACTTCACCCACGTCCAGTCGGGGCCGACCTGCACCCAGTTGCTGGCCTGGTTCGGCGCCGACGTGATCAAGGTCGAGCGCGCGGGCGAGGGCGACGCCACCCGCGGGCAGCTGCGCGACATCCCGGATGTCGACAGCCTGTATTTCACGATGCTCAACCACAACAAGCGCTCGATCACCGTCGACACCAAGAAGCCCAAGGGCCGCGAAGTGCTCGAGACCCTGATCAAACAGTGCGACGTGCTGGTCGAGAACTTCGCGCCCGGTGCGCTCGATCGGATGGGCTTTTCCTGGGAGCGCATCAACGAACTGAATCCGCGGATGGTGGTGGCTTCGGTCAAGGGCTTCGGCCCCGGCAAGTACCAGGATTGCAAGGTCTACGAAAACGTGGCGCAGTGCGCCGGCGGCTCGGCGTCCACCTCGGGTTTCGACGACGGCCCGCCGATGGTCACCGGCGCGCAGATCGGCGACAGCGGCACCGGCCTGCACCTCGCGCTGGGCATCCTCGCGGCGCTGCTTCAACGTCACAACACCGGCCGCGGCCAGAAGGTGCTCGCGCCGATGCAGGATGCCGTGCTGAACCTGTGCCGCGTCAAGCTGCGCGACCAGCAGCGTCTGGAGCGCACCGGCACCATGCACGAGTACCCGCAGTACCCCGACGGCGAATTCGGCGAGGCGGTGCCGCGCGCCGGCAACGCATCGGGCGGTGGCCAGCCGGGTTCGATCCTCCGTTGCAAAGGCTGGGAAACCGATCCCAACGCCTACATCTACTTCATCACGCAGGGAGCCGTGTGGCCCGCTGTGTGCAAGGTCATCGGCGAAGAGGGCTGGATCACCGATGCCGCGTACGCCACGCCGGCCGCGCGGCTGCTGCACCTCAAGCCGATCTTCGCGCGCATCGAGCGCTGGACCATGACCAAGGACAAGTTCGAAGCCATGGACATCCTCAATGGCTACGACATCCCGTGCGGCCCGATCCTGTCGATGAAGGAAATCGCTGAAGACGCGTCGCTGCGCGAGAGCGGCACCATCGTCGAGGTCGACCATCCCACGCGCGGCAAATACCTGACCGTGGGCAACCCCATCAAGATGTCGGACAGCCCGACCCATGTGACGCGTTCGCCGCTCCTGGGCGAGCACACGGTCGAAGTGCTGGGCCAACTCGGCTACAGCCAGGCGCAGATCGACGCGCTGCGCGACGAGCGCGTGATCTGAGCGTCAGTCTTCCCCGCAGAACAAAAGCAGGAACCGCGATGAACCATCCCGTGATACCGATTGCGGTGCTCGACATGCCCAAGCAGCGCAAGCGCGAGGCGCCCAAGGGCCGGCGCGTCAACCTGGCTGCGCTGGCCGAGGTGCAGCTGCTGCTGGGCGCCGAGTCCCGCCAACCCGACCTGTTGATCGAGCACCTGCACAAGATCCAGGACCACTTCGGCCACCTGTCGACCGCCCATCTGGCCGCGCTCGCGCAGGAGATGCGGCTGGCGCAGACCGAGGTGTTCGAAGTCGCGACCTTCTATCACCACTTCGACGTCGTGCGCGAGGGCGAAGAGGCGCCGGCGGTGCTCACCGTGCGCGTTTGCGACGGCCTGTCGTGCGAGATGGCGGGGGCACGCGACCTGCTGGCCCGGCTGCCGGCCCTGCTGGGCCGCGACGTGCGCGTGATGGCGGCGCCGTGCGTCGGCCGTTGCGAGCAGGCGCCCGTGGCGGTGGTCGGGCAAAACCCGGTTCCCCACGCGAGTTGCGACGCCGTGACGGCGAAGGTGAAGGCCAACGCCGTGGTGCACCGGCCGGCCGGCTACATCGATTTGGACGCGTATCGCGCGGGCGGTGGCTACGCGATGCTCGATGCCTGCCTGCGGGGTGAACGCGATGTGGAGTCGGTCATCGCCACGCTGGAAGACTCGGGCCTGCGCGGGCTGGGCGGCGCCGGCTTCCCGGCCGGGCGCAAGTGGCGCATCGTCCGCGCCGAAGAGGGGCCGCGCCTGATGGCCGTGAACATCGACGAAGGCGAGCCGGGCACCTTCAAGGACCGCGTGCTGCTGGAGCGCGACCCGCACCGTTTTCTGGAGGGCATGCTGATCGCCGCATGGGCGGTGGGCATCGCGCAGATCTACGTGTACCTGCGCGACGAATACCACGGGTGCCGCGCAATGCTCGAAGTCGAACTGGCCCGGCTGCGCGCCGACCCGGCCATGGCGCAAATGCCCGAGATCATTCTCCGGCGGGGCGCCGGCGCCTACATCTGCGGCGAGGAGTCCGCGATGATCGAATCGATCGAAGGCAAACGCGGCATGCCGCGCCTGCGGCCGCCCTACGTGGCGCAGGTCGGCCTGTTCGGGCGGCCGACGCTCGAGCACAACTTCGAGACCTTGTACTGGGTGCGCGAGCTGCTGGAGAAGGGCGGCGCCTGGTTCGCATCGTTCGGCGCCAACGGCCGCAAGGGCCTGCGTTCGTTCTCGGTGTCAGGACGCGTGCGCAACCCGGGTGTCAAGCTGGCGCCGGCCGGCATCACCATCCAGGCGCTCATCGACGAATACTGCGCCGGCATGCTGCCGGGGCACAACTTCTACGGCTACCTGCCCGGTGGTGCCTCGGGCGGCATCCTGCCCGCGCACTTGAACGAGATCCCGCTCGATTTCGACACGCTGCAACCGTACGGCTGCTTCATCGGGTCGGCCGCCGTGGTGGTGCTGTCAGACCACGACACGGCCATCGGCGCGGCGCGCAACACCATGCGTTTCTTCGCGCACGAATCCTGCGGGCAATGCACGCCTTGCCGCAACGGCACGGCCAAGGCATCGGCGCTGATCGAGCAGCCGACCTGGGACCTGGACCTGCTGGCCGATCTGTCCGCCGTCATGCGCGACGCATCGATCTGTGGCTTGGGCCAGGCGGCGCCAAACCCGATCGACTGCGTCGTCAAGTACTTCCCGCACGAGCTCTCCTGAAGGCCCCCATGAACGCAATCACCCGCAGGGAAATGGCACTGTTCGAAACCCCGACCGTCCGCTTCGAACTCGACGGACGTACCGTGGACGCGCGAGCCGGAGAAACACTGATCGAGGTCGCCGACCGGGAAGGCATCGAGATCCCGCGTCTTTGCTACAAGGACGGCCTGGCCACGGCGGGCAACTGCCGCGCCTGCATGGTCGAGATCGCCGGCGAGCGCGTGCTCGCGCCCTCGTGCTGCCGGGCGCCGACCGCAGGAATGAAGGTCACGACCGACAGCGAACGCGCGCGCCGGTCGCAACGGCTGGTGCTCGAACTGCTGCTGTCCGACATGCCCGAGAAGAGTTACACGCGGCACAACGAAGTCGACGAATGGGCCGCGAAGCTGGAGGTCGGCAAGCCGCGCTTCGCACCCCGCGCGCCGGTACCGGCCGACGTGTCGCATCCGGCCATCGCCGTGAACCTGGACGCCTGCATCCAGTGCACCCGGTGCCTGCGCGCCTGCCGCGATGAGCAGGTGAACGACGTGATCGGCCTGGCCTTCCGCGGCGACCACGCGAAGATCGTGTTCGACATGGACGACGCGATGGGCGCTTCGACCTGCGTGGCCTGTGGCGAGTGCGTGCAGGCCTGCCCGACCGGCGCGCTGATGCCGGCGCGCGATGCGGCACTGGCGGTGCCCGACCGGCAGGTCGATTCGGTGTGCCCGTACTGCGGCGTCGGCTGCCAGCTCACCTACAACGTCAAGGACGACAAAATCCTGTTCGTGAACGGCCGCGACGGTCCGTCCAACCACGAGCGCCTGTGCGTCAAGGGCCGCTACGGTTTCGACTACGCCCACCATCCGCACCGGCTGACCCAACCGCTGATCCGGCGCGACGATGCCCCGAAGCAGGGTGACTTCACGATGGACCCCGACCGCGTGCTCGACGTGTTCCGGGAAGCCACCTGGGAAGAGGCGCTGGCGCGTGCTGGCGGCGGGCTCCGCGAAATTCGCGACCAGCACGGCGGCAAGGCGCTGGCCGGTTTCGGCTCGGCCAAAGGCAGCAATGAAGAGGCGTACCTGTTCCAGAAGCTGGTGCGCACCGGTTTCGGCAGCAACAACGTCGACCATTGCACCCGGCTGTGTCATGCGTCGTCGGTGGTGGCGCTGCTCGAGGGCATCGGCTCTGGCGCGGTGTCGAATCCGGTGATGGACGTGACGCGGGCCGACGTGGTCATGCTCATCGGCGCTAACCCCACGGTGAACCATCCGGTGGCGGCGACCTGGATCAAGAACGCGATGAAGAACGGCACCCGTCTCATCGTGTGCGATCCGCGCCGCTCCGAGCTGGCACGCACCGCACACCGTTTCCTGCAGTTCAAGCCGGACACCGACGTGGCCATGCTGAACGCGATGATGCATGTCATCGTGACCGAGGGGCTGGTCGACGAGGCCTTCATCGCCAGTCGCACGATCGGCTACGACGAGCTGCGGCGCAACGTCGAGGGCTACAGCCCCGAGGCGATGGCGCCGATCTGCGGCATCGATGCCGAGACGTTGCGCGAGGTGGCGCGGATGTTCGCCACGTCCAGGGCATCCATGATCCTGTGGGGCATGGGCGTGTCACAGCATGTGCACGGCACCGACAACGCGCGCTGCCTGATCGCGCTGTCGCTCATGACGGGCCAGATCGGCCGGCCGGGAACCGGGCTGCATCCATTGCGCGGGCAGAACAACGTGCAGGGCGCGTCCGACGCGGGCCTGATCCCGATGATGTTGCCCGACTACCAGCACGTGTCCAACGACGCCGTGCGCGCCCGCTTCGAGAGCGCGTGGCAGCTGCCTGCCGGCACCCTGGATGCGCAGCCCGGCCTCACCGTGGTCGAAGTCATGCACGCCATCAAGGCCGGCGGCGTTCGCGGCATGTACGTGATGGGCGAAAACCCCGCCATGTCCGACCCCGATGCCAACCATGCACGCGAGGCGCTGGCTGCGCTCGAGCACCTGGTTGTTCAGGACATCTTCCTGACCGAGACCGCCTACCTTGCCGACGTGATCCTGCCGGCCAGCGCATTCCCCGAGAAGAACGGCTCCTTCACCAACACCGACCGCCTGGTGCAGATGGGCCGCAAGGCGATCGACCCGCCCGGCGACGCCAAGCAGGACCTGTGGATCATCCAGCAGCTCGCGCAGCAGCTCGGGCTGGACTGGCCGTACACCCACGTTTCGCAGGTGTTCGACGAAATGCGCCACACCATGCCCAGCATCGGCGGAATCACCTGGGAGCGGCTGGAGCGCGAGCACGCCGTCACCTATCCGTGCCTCAACGAGGGCGACCCGGGCGACGCGGTCGTGTTCACCGACGTCTTCCCGCGCGAAGGCGGTCGGGCGCGCTTTGTGCCGGCCGACATCATTCCGGCGGCTGAACGCCCCGATGCCCAGTACCCGATGGTGCTGATCACCGGGCGGCAGCTCGAACACTGGCACACCGGCAGCATGACGCGGCGCGCCACGGCGCTCGATGCGATCGAGCCCGATCCGGTGGCGCTGGTGCACCCGCTGGATCTGGCCGCGCTCGGCGGCAAGCCCGGCGACGTGGTGACGCTCGCCTCGCGCCGGGGCCAGGTCGTGCTGTATGCGCGTGCCGACGAAAGCTCTCCGCGCGGTGCCGTGTTCGTGCCGTTTTGCTATTACGAGGCCGCGATCAATCGCCTGACGAATGCGGCGCTCGACCCCTTCGCAAAAATTCCCGAGTTCAAGTATTGCGCGATCCAGCTCACGCTCGGCGGTGACGCGCCGGTGCAGGGCAGCTACGGCGGCGGCCAGGCGCTGCAGAAGGCGATGGAGGCAGCCGGCCGCGCGCTGAATGGCGCCGCAGCCGATGCATAACGCATAGCGAATGATCAAGGCAAATTAGTTTAATTATCATTTATTCATCCGGCGCTCTACATTTATTCAGGCGCCGGATTCAGATAAATACCCGGCATTTTTTCAGTCAATTGATATTTCAATTCATGTTCGGGAAATGCCATGAATATCCACGAATTCCAGGGAAAGGACATGCTGCGCCAATACGGCGTGGCCACGCCGCGCGGCTTTCCCTGCAATTCGGCGGATGAGGCCGCTGAGGCCGCCACGCGGCTCGGTGGCCGCGCCTGGACGGTCAAGGCGCAAACCCACGCACCCGCGCGCGCGGCGGGCCATGGTCCCCGGCGGGCATGGTCGGTGGCCGAGGTGCGGCGGCATGCCGATGCCCTGCTTGGCACGCCGCTGCCGGCACCCGGCAGCGCCGGCGTTGGGCGCACGGTCACACGGCTCCTGGTGGAAGAGGGCATAGACGCCGCGAAAACCTTCTATCTCGGCCTGTCGGTCGATCCCGCGTCGCGGCGCGTCGTCCTCGTGGCTTCGAGCGAAGGCGGCGTGGATATCGATGCCCTGACTGCAGCCACCCCCGACAAGGTGCGCAAGGTGCTGATCGACCCCGAGACCGGCCTGAAAGGCGGCGAGGCGGAGGCGTTGGCACGCGGCATCGGCCTGTCCGGCAAAGCGGTTGCGCCCATGTGCACGCTGATGCAGAACCTGTACCGCGCATTCGATGCGAGCGATGCCTCCGTCGCGGAAATCAATCCGCTGGTGCTGACGCGCGACGGCCGCTTCATCGCGCTCGACGCCCGCTTCAACTTCGATGCGAACGCGTTGTTTCGTCAGCCCGGGATCGAGGCGATGCGCGATCCGCACGAGGAAGACCTCTCGGGCGCCGGCCTGCCGGCTATTGCCGGCATCGCGCCCTCGCCCGAGGGCCATATCGGCTGCGTGGTCAACGGCGAGAGCCTGGCCTTGACCACCATGGACCTGATCCGGCTGCACGGCGGCCAGTCGGCCCGGTGCGTCGATGTGCGCCATGACGTCACGGCGGCCAGCGTGGCAGAGGCGGTGCTGCCGATGATGCGTCACCCCGACTTGAAGGCGGTCCTGGTCCATGTGTTCGGCGGCGTCCTGCGGTGCGATGCCGTCGCGCACGGCGTGATCGCCGCCGCGCGGGAGGCCGGCCTTGCCGTGCCGCTGATCGTCCGCCTGCAAGGCACGCACGACAGCGCGGGCCGCAAGCTCTTCGCGCAATCCGGCCTGCGGGCCTCGCACGCGAACGACATGGCGCATGCGGTCGAACTGGCCGTCGCCGCAGCGCGCCGGAGTGCCTGATGTCCATCCTGGTCAACAAGCACACCCGGGTCATGACCCAGGGCATCACCGGGCGGGCGGGCCAGTTCCACACGGCGGCCTGCCGCAACTACGGCCAAGGCCGCCAGTGCTTCGTGGCGGGCGTGAACCCCCACAAGCCGGGCCAGTCGGTCGATGGCATCCCGGTGTTCGCCACGGTCAAGGAGGCCCGGGCCGAAACCGGGGCCAACGTGTCGGTGATCTACGTGCCGCCGCCGTTCGCTGCCGCCGCGATCGACGAGGCGGTCGATGCCGACCTCGACCTGGTCATCTGCATCACGCGCGGCATCCCGGTGCGCGACATGATCCGCACGCGCCGCCGCATGGAGGGCCGGCGCACGCTGCTGCTCGGCCCCAATTGCCCCGGGCTGCTCACGCCGGGAGAGATCAGGATCGGCATCCTTTCCGCCGAGGCTCACCAGCGCGGCCGGATCGGCGTGGTGTCGCGTTCGGGCGCGCTGGCCTTCGAGGCCGCGAGCCAGCTGCGACCGTTCGGCTTGGGTCAATCGACGGTGGTCGGCATCGGTGGCGATGCGGTCGGCGGCCTGGAGTACATCGACGTCCTGAAGATGTTCAACGACGACCCCCTGACGGACGCCGTGATCATGGTCGGCGAGACCGGTGGCCAAGTCGGTGACCAAACTGGCGGTGCAGCCGAGATGGAATGCGCCCGCTGGGTCCAGGCCCACATGAACAAGCCGGTCGTCGGCTTCATCGCCGGCGCGGTCGCCGCGGGTGACGAGGGTGCGGCCGACAGCACGCTCTCGGTGATGCAGGCGTGCGGGATCCACGTGACGCGCAACCCCGCCGAGATCGGCAAGCGCCTGGCCGCCCTGGTCATGCCGGACTACCTCCCCTTCGACTGAGGCAAGACAGATGCAACAACAATGGGTCCGTTTCGAAT